>JAIRKL010000011.1 GCA_031260145.1 Mycoplasmataceae bacterium | reverse complement strand
AGTGTTGCTGGAAATAAACAAATGAAAAAAACTAAAATGATTCAATTGATATTTAGTATAGTTATGTGTGTTGTTGTAATTTTTAGTGCTACCGGTGTTGCTGTATACTGATTTCTATCCGCTTGCTTTACAATGGCACAAACAGCAATTATGCATGCTTTAATCACAAGAAACAAAAAGAAGGGCGGAACACTAGATTCTAAACTAAATAAAATATTTAATGTTTAATATTTTTAATATAGTCCAATAAAAAAATGTCAAAATCAACAATGCCGAAACTAAAATTAATTCAAAAACCTAGTTCATCATGAATCAAGTATGATGAAGATGTTCAATCTATTTTGCATGAAAAACTCAAACCTTTAACTTTTCCTATTCCTGAGCAAGAACAAGTATTTCTTGAAAGAATGAAAGAATATATTGATGTCTCCTACAATAGTGAATTTAAAAAATATAAAATTACCCCTGGAATTGCCATTGCTGCAAATCAAGTTGGATGAGATAAACAAGTAATATATATTCATTTTTCTTTTCAAGCAATAGAATATAAATATTTACTAGCTAACCCTAAAATTATTTCTTATAGTCAATCAATTTCATATCTATCTACTGGAGAGGGATGTTTAAGTGTCAAAAAACCACATGAAGGAATAGTTCCAAGAAAATATAAAATCATTGTTGAAGCAATCGATTTATTAGATGAAAATAAAAAAATAAGGATAGTTGCAGATGGATTATTATCAATCAATTTACAACATGAAATCGATCACCTCAATGGTATTTTATATTATGAACATATCAATAAACAAAATCCTTTTTTCATTTCTCCTGATTGAATTGAAATAAAATAGGTTGCTTTCATTCTAATGATTCTTTTTTAAAAATAAAAGATATTTTAAATAATATCAAACCAGTTGCTATTAATGCTAATATATTCGGTTTATAAGATTTTTTAAAACTCAATTTAAATAATAAAAAGCTAAAAAGTTAACTTTTTCATTTATTTTTACAATATAAAGGATGTATGGTAAATAATAAAAATCAAGAAAATAACTCAAGCAAAGAAGAAAAATCAAAACATACTGATTCTTCTAGTTCTATAATTAATAAGAAAATGGGAAAAGAAAGAAATTTCATAGTTAACAGAACCTCGAGCAATATCTTTGAACAAGGAACTGATTTTAGCGCAATAGAATACACATATTCTAGAAGAACACCAAAACCAGATATTATTAACGAGATTTTAAAAAGGTTGGAGAAGATTGATTTGAAATTAGATAATATTGAATTAATTCAAAAAACCCAAGGAGAAGAAATTAAAGAAATTAAAGAGGCTCAAAGGCTTCAAGGAGAAAAACTAGAAAAAGTTATTGTTTTAAATAATCTAAAAACAGAGTAATTTATTCAATTTTCCAATAATTAATTAAAATATTATCATTCAATAGAAGACTTAGCTTTTTCATAATAAAAAGAAGTGAAAAAAGAAGAGAACGAATAAGTTGTATCTTGTCAAATGACTCAATTAATAGGAATCGATTCCATAGAATACAATATCAGAATCCACATTTTGAAGACTCATTATAATTTCCACTTTAGCCAGTTCATTCTTATGTTCACAAAGAACTTCAAATTCTGAAACTTTACTTCCCTTAATAAAACAAGAATATGATTCTAATCTTCAAAAATTAAACGAAGAATATAAATAACAAACTAAACATATGTTTGGAAAACCATAATGAGTTTCTTTAGAAGTTAGTATTTTTTAAAATTCAAATTCTCTGAAAAATTAAAAAATCTCCAAAAAATAAATTTTTTATATAATACCTAAGTATGACAAAACAACAAACACGAATTTTAAATGATGAATGTGAAAGAATTCTGCATGCTCAAGCTGATGCTACAAGATATGAATTATTAAGTAATAATTGTCTTGAAAATACACCACCAATAATATTACCTGAAACAAATGAACAAAGTATTCCGCAAGAATTTTTACAATTATTACATGGAAAAGTACTTTCTGAAGAAGAAATAAATATTCTTTGTAGTTCCGAATATTTATCCCACATAATTGGTTCTTCACAACCATCTTATTATTCAATATCCAACATGGAAGGATTTCGAGAAAAAAATATCAATACCGTATGGTTAATTAGACAATTAACTACAGTTTGTTTTGAACAAGCAGAAACATCTTTTCAAATTGTTAAAAAGGATATTAGTGCTATCTTTGAACTTCATGAAAAAATTAAGTGTTGTGAAAAAGTTAAAAGACAACGATGGAGATTACCTTCCACAAGAAAAGATGCACAAGATAAAATCTTGGATTTTGAAAACCAGTTACGTTTGCTTCCTCCCTTGACAAAATTGACAGAAATTGCAACCAATTCTTTACATATGTTTGAAAATTTAACAAACTTTACTGATCACATTTTAAGAAAACAATTAAATGCAATACAGGAATTAGAATCAAATGATATTGGTTCATACCACGAACGTAATAGTCAAGAAGAATATTTAAAAATAACTGGTTCTTATGAGTTTAGGTCTTTATTACCCGCAATTATAACAGCTAAAACAAGCAATGCAATTTGTTGTGCCATGCATAATAGCACAAGAAAATACTTAGTTGAAAAAGCCATGTTGCAAGAAGAATATCCTAAACTTTCTAAAACAAAAATTACAACATCAAATACCCCTGATTGTACATTCACACCATCCGATTGCACAACAATTTGTAAAACAATTATGAAAAGAAAAAGAGAAATAAGATATGAAAATAACCAAGGGGAACTTCAACAACGTTGTTTAATGTGTAGTGCTGGTGACAACTTTCGTTGCACAAACCTTCATGTACATTTTGAAGATACATTAGAATTTCCAATTTTTCCAATCCATTCATTTATTTCTGGAAGAGCTTCAAACCCTGAAAGTTCATTATCTTCAACAACATATGATTATGATTCTAATCTTCGAAAATTACATGAGGAACATGCACAACAAATAAAACCAACTTTTTTTCAAAGAATAATGATTTTTTTTAAAGGCTCGAATTAAAAATATTTTTTTTTTATAATCCCCAAGCATGACAAAACAACAAACACGAATTTTAAATGATGAATGTGAAAGAATTCTGCATGCTCAAGCTGATGCTACAAGATATGAATTATTAAAAAATAGTCATCTGCCAGATTTGCCACCAATCGATCCTCCTGATTCTATATTGGAACCTTCTTCGGTAAATTGATGTATCCCTAATGAATTTATGCAATTATTGCAAACAAAAATAGTGGGTGAAGAAGAAAATGATTTTCTCTGTTCTTCAATTCCTTCACTTAATATTATTAATGGTAATTTTATTCGTTCTTCATTGATACAATGAAGCAATGGAAGAAATACTGATTCAATATGATTGATTAGACAATTAACAACAGTTTGTTTTGAATTAGCAGAATCTTCTTTTCAAATTATTAAAAAAGAAATTGAAACAATTAAAATAATTCAAGAAAAAATTAAGTGTTGTGAAAAAGTAAAAAGACAATGTTGAAGGTTATCTTCTACTAAAAAAGATGCACAAGACCAAATTAGATATTTAAACTCTGAATTAAGTACTCTTCCTAATTTACAAGCTTTACAAACTAAAGCTTTAAAACCTTTAAATATGTTAATGAATCTTGCAAATTTTACCAATCGCTTTCTTATAAAAGAACAAGAAAGATTGCATACACAAGAAATAGATTATTCACGTGATATTGCAGAAGAAGGATTGGCGTCTGAACAAAGAAAGACATTGGGTTCTTCTTATTTTAGAACCTTATTTCCAACATTTATAACAGCCAAAACAAGTAACGCAATTTGTTGTGCTATGTTCAATAATATGAGAAAAACATTTATTGGTTCCAACATATTAGAAGAAAACTATCCCAAATTAACCAAAACAAAAATTGATGATGATAACAACCCTGATTGTACTTTTACACCTTCTGATTGCTCAACAATTTGCAAAGCAATTATGAAAAGAAAACAAGAAATAAGAGTTGAGAATGAACAAGAATTACAGCGTCAAGGCAGTTGTTTTGGTTATTCCTTTCAACCATATTTAGATAATGATTTGCAATTTCCAATTTTCCCAGTTCATTCATTTGTTCATGAAAG
>JAIRKL010000019.1 GCA_031260145.1 Mycoplasmataceae bacterium | reverse complement strand
AAAAACTCGAGTCTATAATTAAAAAGATGGGTAAGAAAATTAATTTCCATGTTGATGGATGTTCAGATGGAAAAACTAATGTTGGTTTGGATTTTTATACAACACAATTTATTTATTCCAAGTCAACACCGCCTCCACCAGAACCTACTATTATTGAAGAAATATTAAAATCAATTAAATTAATAAATGTAGAATTAGGAAAAATAAATACAAAGATTGATAATATGGATGCTAAGATCGATAATATGGATGAAAGAATTACTAATATTGAACAAGTTCAAAAAGTCCAAGGGGAAAAATTAGATAAAATAGATGAAAGACTTACAAAACTTGAAAATAAAGTTGATAATGTTATTGTTTTAAATAACTTAAAAACTTAACAAATCTTATATTGAATAGTTTACACTTTAAAAATATTAAAATTAATTTCTTAAAATGATTAAGTTTAAAATCTTAGAATAATCTAAAAAAAGTTCGCGGAAAAAATTTATTAAAATATAATTTTAATATGTCTTTGAGATTTGAAACAAAGGATTGATCTATAAATGAAATTATTGATAAAATAAAAAAAGGTCGAATAATTCTTCAAAATGAAATTCAAAGAGAATTTTGCTATAATGATGAAAAACAAAGTTATTTAATTGAATCTATCCTTTTAAGCATTCCTCTACCAACAATTTATTTTTTTCATAATAAAGATGAAAAATATGAAGTTATCGATGGACAACAAAGGTTAACAACTTGTTTAAACTTTAAAGATAATAAATTTGCAATTAGGAAAAAAGATGAGAATAGAGAAAGTGTTTTAAATATTAAAGATATTAATGATTGTACATATTCAACGATTTCTCAAAAACTTCAGGATAATTTTGATGAATTTCAATTTCGTTGTGTTGTCATCCAAGGTACTGGAACAAAAGAAGAAGATTTAAGTGAAGCTAAATATGAAATATTTAAAAGATTAAATACTGGTGCTGTTTCACTAAATCCACAAGAAATTAGAAACTGTATTTTTCATGGAATTTGTATAGATGAAGTTAATAAATTTTCAAGAAATGATAATCTCTTTTTAAGAATAATAAAATATCATTCTAATGATTCTAAGAAGTGAAATAGATTTAAAAGAGAGGAATGCGTTTTACGTGTGATATCTTTTTTAAATTATGAGGGAAAAAGAAAAAATTCATTACAAAGAGAATTAAATGATTTTTGTAAAGAATTTCAAAACCATGAAAATATCTTTAAAATGTTAAAAAACTTGCATGATTTAATTGATACTTCGATACAAATTTTTGGTGATGATATTTTCTTTAAACAAAAAAAGTTTAGTATTTCAATTTTTGAAACACTCTTACTATTGCTTAAACAACACTCTTTATATTCTAGGATATTTTTAACTCATAATGAAGACTTTAAAAAAGATTTAATTAAAATTATTAATTCTGAAGAATTCACAAAAACTGTTGAAAGTAGTGTTAATTCACAAGCGAATACCGATAAAAGAATAAAACTTTTTAATAAACTTTTCACTCTTTATAAAGAAAAAAACATTCCTTCTAATATTAATGAAGAGGAAAAATAACGAATTTTTTTCGAAGAAAATAAAAAAACAACTTTGAGAAAATAATAGTGAACACATTTGCGCAATTTGTAAAGGAAAAATTTGAAATTTTGAGGATTACGAACCAGATCATATTATCCCTGTTGCAAAAGGTGGCACTTCAACATATGAAAATGCCCAACTTTCTCATCGAAAATGCAATAGAAAAAAAGGAAAAATGCAATAATATAATTATTTTGTGAGTATTTTAGAGAAAAAATTACAAGATTATGCAAAACTCATAGTTAGAATTGGCGTAAATGTGCAAAAAAATCAAGTAGTTGTTATTAATTCAATAATTGAAGCATATCCTTTAACTCGTTTAGTTGTTGAACAATCATATAAAGTTGGTGCTAAAAAAGTTATTATCAATTGGAACGATGGCCAAATTACAAAAGCTAACTATTCTTACCAATCTCTTGAAACATTATTAGATATTCCCCAATATGAAATCGATCATATGAATATTCCAGTGGTACAAGATGGGGCTTGTCGAATAAACATTGGAGGAAATTCTCCTGAAATGTTAAAAGGGGTCGATTCTTTAAAAATATCAGAAATAACTAAAAAGAATGGAATAGTTTTTAAATCATTAAGAGATTGAACAATGGCTAGTAAATGTCAATGAACTATTGCTTATTACCCTTCCGTTGAATGAGCGAAAATAGTTTTTCCTAAATTGCCACAAGAAAAAGCCGTTACTAAACTTTTTGATGCAATTTTTAAAACTGTTAGAGTTGATGGAAAAAATGATCCAGTCTTATTATGAAAAAAACATAATGCAGAAACTACTAAATGAGCAGCAACATTAAATAAATTTAATTTCGATCACCTTCATTTCAAAAATAAATTAGGTACTGATGTTAAAATTAAATTAGTTAAAAATCATATTTGAGGAAGTGGTGAGCATAAAGGAGATAATAATCCTGTTCCAAATTTTACAGCCAACCTCCCAACTGAAGAAGTTTGATGCATGCCTGATATGTTTGGATTGAATGGTCATGTTGTTGCAACAAAACCATTATCCTATTCAGGAAATTTAATTGATAAATTTTGATTTGATTTTAAGAATGGAGAAGTTGTTAAATATGATGCTAAAATTGGGAAAAAAGTTCTTGATGAAATATTTAAAATTGAAGGAGCAAAAAGAACTGGTGAAATTGCACTAGTTCCTAAAACAAGTCCTATCAATTTAAGTAAAATACTTTTCTACGCAACTTTATTTGATGAAAATGCTGCATGTCATATAGCTTTAGGAGCTTCTTATCCAAGTAATTTAAAAGATGGAACAAATATGACAAGTGAAGAACTTTTAAAACATAATTCTAATCAATCAATAGTTCACATTGATTTTATGTTTGGAAGTGATGATATGAATGTTTTTGGTTTTAAAGAAGGAAAAAAACCAGTACAAGTAATGAAAAATGGCTTATTAGTTATATAAGTAGCGCTAAATAATTAAAAGGCAAAAATATAAAATGATATATATAAAATCAGAGAATGATATTAAATTAATCAGACAAGCTTGTACTATTTGAAGGAAAGTTAAAGAAGAGCTTATTAGAAATACTAAAATTGGTATCAGTACTAATGAGTTAGATAAAATAGCAAAAGAAGTTATGATTAAAAATAATGCGACTCCAACCTTTTTAAATTATGGTGGTTTTCCTAAAAATATTTGTATAAGTGTAAATGATGAATTAATTCATGGCATACCTAATGAAAGAATTATTAAGGATAAAGATATGGTCACCTTTGATATTGGTGTAACTTATCAAAATCATGTTTGCGATTCTGCATTTACAATTATCATTGGTGAAAATAAGGAAGCGGAAAAAATAAACAAAGCAACATTAGAATGTTTATATTCTACAATAGATATTATTAAACCAGGTGTTAGAGTCGGTGATTTAGGTAATATGACACAAACTATTGCTAAAAAAAATGGGTATGAAGTCATTAAAGATTTTTCTGGACATGGATGTGGAAATTTTTTGCATGAAGACCCACCAATTTTTAATTTTGGAATGAAAGGTCAAGGAATTAAATTAGTTAAGAATATGATTATTTGTATTGAACCTATGTTACTAACTGATTCTGATGAATATTTTATTGATAAAAAGAATAATTGAACAATTTATTCAAAGAATCATAAATTAACTTGTCACAATGAAAATATGGTACTTGTAACAGAAAATGGATATGAGATTTTAAATGAATAAAATAAAATGGATAATTTAATAGAAAAAGAATGAGAAAAAATCAAAGAAATTCAAGACAATGCAATTTATCAATGAAGCTCAAATAGATGTATTCCTATAATATTTGCGATGATGATTAGATTCGCGTCGAGAATAAATTGGATGATTCGGGGAGGGATTGCGTTGATTGTTATTGGGAGGAGCCAAAGTTCATACATGAATACGCACTGCTCTTCAATCATTTCAGGTTGTTTATTGACGAATTTCATAAGACCTATTGTCACTTGTCCTGGGTCCGATCATCTGATCACTTAATACTTGACATCTGGCATTTTCAAAACCGACTGTCATTTTTATTCTAACTTTATGAAGGCAGTGTTCATTTTTCGGCAAGTGTATCAATGAAATGATGTCAATGGGCATGAATTCTAAAGATGTGCCAGGTTCTTGCGAAGAGTCAAAGAAATTTCCGATATGTGTGCGAAACCTATGACTCGCCTGCCAGAAACGAGAAAATAAGAGTCGA
>JAIRKL010000023.1 GCA_031260145.1 Mycoplasmataceae bacterium | reverse complement strand
AATTGTGTTGTATAAAAATCCAAACCAACATTAGTTTTTCCATCTGAACATCCATCAACATGGAAATTAATTTTCTTACCCATCTTTTTAATTATAGACTCGAGTTTTTTTGAATTTTCCAGTTTATTAGTATTGTTTGATTGATTATTATTAAATACCATACATCCTTTATATTGTAAAAATAAATGAAAAAGTAAACTTTTTAAGAGTTGAGCGCAAAACTACACACCAATTTTGTCTTAAAAAGAAGATAAATATTAAATTTCTAAATTCGAACCTTTACTTCACACATATAAAACTCTGGTAATTTGTGAAAGATCTTTTTTAAAATAAAAATTAAATTTAGTTTTGAATGATAACAAATATTTTTCAAGTTCATCTTCCATATTAATTCCAATTTCAAAAACCATAAGAGATTTTTTATTCATAATTATTTTGTAATTGCTTATCAAGAATTTATAAATAAAAAAATCTCCTTTTTTATCAATGAAACATTTTTTATCTTCATTTTCAAGTAAAGAAATATCGAAATCTTTTTCAAAAACATATGGTGGGTTGCAAACTAAGATGTCATACTTTTTTTTATATGAAGAAAAATCCGTACAATCAGTAAGAATTGTCTTGATTCTTAAATTATTTAATTTAGCATTATGTTTTGTGTTTTTTATCGCGTTTTGTTCAATATCTAAACAATCAACTTCACAATCAATATTTTTTTTTAATGATAACCCTATATTTCCACTACCACAACAAACATCAATAACCCTAATCTTTCTTTTTTTTTTAAAAAAATCATCTTTTTTAAATAATTCGATCAAATCTTGAACTAAATTTTCTGTTTCATCCCGTGGAGATAAAATATTTGGAAAAATATCTAATTCAATATTCAAAAATTTTATTCTTTTAATAATATGAGAAAGTGATTTATTTTTTAAATATTCTTGAATATGCTTTTTAAATATTTCAAAGTTAAAATCAATATCACTTTCTATATTTTTCACAAAATCATCATAGTTTTTAACTGTTTTAGAAAGGAAAAAAAGTAAATAAAAAAATACTGCTTTATTAATTTTTGAAAAATCATTTTTTTGATAAAATTGTCTAAAAGTCATTTATGAATTATTTATAAATACAGCGCATTAATAATATATAAGAAACAAATACAGTTTTTTAATAAAATCATTATATCTTTTTTTAAACTTTATATCTAATTGATCTTGTTTTTTTATGTAAATTCAATATGTTATTTATTTGTAATTTTATAATAACTTTGTAGTAATTAATTGAATCTAATTTTATAATATTTTAGATATATAAAATATGGAAAATTTTAACGAAACAATAGTTGCATTAGCAACTGGAATGATAAATTGTGCGATTCATATTATCCGAGTAAGTGGAGAAAAAACATATGAAATTTTAAATAAAGTATGTAAAAAACAAATCAAGAAAAAAGGATATACTTTTGAATTAAATGATATTGTAGAAAAAAACAATAGTAAAGTTACAAAAATCGATAATGTTATTTTAGTTAAATACATAGCACCACATTCGTTTACAGGAGAGGATTTAATAGAGATAAATTGCCATGGTGGAATCTTTCTTGCAAACAAAATTATTAATTTATTAATAAAAAATGGATGCAAATTAGCAAAACCTGGACAATTTAGCAAACAAGCTTTTTTAAATAAAAAAATTAATTTAAATCAAGCAAATGCGATAAATAATTTAATAAAAGCTAATAATGATTTTTCATTATCATTAGCAAACAATGGATTAAGTCTTCAAACAGTAAAAAAATTAGAGAATATTGAAGAAGATTTTTTTAAAATATTAGGGCAAGTTGAGATAAATATTGATTATCCAGAATACGATGATATTCCTAATTTATCGAACATTCAAATAATAAAGTTATTAAAAGAAATTAAAGATAAGCTGATACAAATTGATAATATTTCCTCAATTGGTTTAAAATATTCAAATGGTATTAATGTTTGTATTTTAGGCAAACCGAATGTTGGAAAATCATCTCTTTTAAATGCTTTAACAAGTGAAGAAAAGGCTATTGTTAGTAACATTTGTGGAACAACACGTGACATCATTGAAACAAAAATAAATATTGATGGAATCACTTTAAATATTTTTGACACAGCAGGAATAAGGCGAAAAAATATTAATAAAATTGAAAAAATAGGTATTGAAAAAACATTGGATTTAATCAAGAAAGTTGATGTTATTTTATTAGTATTTGATGGAAGTAAAAAAATAAATGAAAACGATAAATATTTAATTGAAATTGCTAAAAAAACAAATAAGAAAATTATTTACATTATTAATAAAAATGATTTAATTAAAAAGAATAAAGGGATGAAGAAAAAAAATAATGAATTAAAAAATCCAATATATATAAGCGCCAAGAACAATGATATTCTAACATTAATTAAAGAACTAAAAAAACAATTACCTAAATTTAATTTAAATGATAATTCGATAGTTTTACAATCACAACATTCAATAAGCATTTTAAAATCAATAATTAATAATATCGATGATGTTTTAAAAATTTTTAAAGAAAAGGAATCAATTGATATTATTATGGAAAAATTACATCAAATTCATAATGACTTTTTAACATTGCTAGGAAAAAATGAAGATTATGATTTTATTATCAATATGTTTGCAAATTTTTGTTTAGGAAAGTAATAACTTTTTTAAGTTATTCTTGAATGAAATTAACTACAATTTTTGGATAATAAATTACTTTGCTTTTATTATAAAAAAAAATTGGGTTAAATACGAGAGCAAATTTAAAACTTGTTTTTTTTTCCAAAGTAAATGTACTAATTCATTGAAATCATTCATACTCGAAGTTTTTTCAATTATGATTAACAATGATTTTTTTAAAAAGATTAGATGTTTCGCTTTCAAGTGTCATAATAACATTTTCTATTTCATATTTGTAGTAGTAGTAGTAGTGTTCTTGATTGATGAAATTATCTCAGTATTCTTTTTTAACTAAAAAAGATATTTCAGTATCATTGGAAGGCAATAGGGAAGAAATTTCGATTTTTTTAATATCTTTAACAAGTAATGTATCAGTAACTTCTTTTACATTTTCAATATCACCAGTGTATTGGAATTTATCGGTATATTTTTCAACAAATTCAATACCATCAAGGTTAAAACATGGTATTCAAAAACCAGCATTTTTTCCTTCGATTCAATTATCATTGGCTATTCCTAAATTTCCATCATTATTTTGAAAATTATAATGATTAAATTTTAAAACAGACAATTTAATTATTGGAATTGAAATGTCAATATCAACATGTGAGTAAGAACTTTTGTTCTCTGGAACTATAGAAAGAAAATTTCCCAATAAATACCTTTTATTATCTAATAAAAAAATTTTATCATCGAAAGTTCTCGTGTATGCACCAATAATTTTATATCCATTAAAAAGATCAAATTTAATCTTTCCATTTATTTTTACTAAATTTTTTAGAATTTTTCCTTCTAATAAAATATCAATTGATAATTCTTGAAATGTTTTTGTTTCTGTGTTATAAATATATTTAACATTGGAAGAGATGAAATTTTCAATATTAACATCAACATATACTCCAGAAGCTATTTCTAAAGTTTTAAGATTGGTTAAAACATAAAGAATATAAAGTGCCAAATCCGATTGTAAAATCTTAAAGATTCTTTTTTGATCTTCAAAATCATATTTCTTTTTTCCTTTTTCATCTGTTGTTGGTTCTTTGATATTTAAAAAATCAATAACATCTAAGCAATTTTCTTCAGCGGTTTTTTTAATGTAAAAATATTCTTCTTCTAGATAAGGAAATTGGTTCAACGCAATTGAAAAATCATTTTCAATAATTGGAGAGGATAAATCTTTCGAAATCTTAATTGGTTTAGTTCTTTTAAAAACAGAAGAATCTTTTTTAGAATAAAAAACAATGTCAAAATAAGAAATGAAAAAATCTCATTCTGGTATATTTGAAGATATAGGAATAGTAACAAAAATTGTTTTTTTGAAAATAGTGGTTGTTGATTTTTGTAAATCTAAATAATCTTCCTTAAAAAAAAAAATCCCTTCTATTTTTCAATCAAAATCATTTGGATTTAACCCAGAAAATTCACAAGAAACTGTGATTTTATCATTAGTATTTAATAATACATCAGCTTTATTTGTTTTGATAAAAACTTTGGAAACTGAACAAGAAGTTAAAGAAGTTAAAAAAGGAATGTATGCAGAAAATAAAATAATAAAAGAAAGAAAAAAATTTAATATTTTTTTAAAATGCATTAGTAATTTT
The DNA here is from genome assembly GCA_031260145.1 of Mycoplasmataceae bacterium. Taxonomy (GTDB): domain Bacteria; phylum Bacillota_I; class Bacilli_A; order Mycoplasmatales; family Mycoplasmoidaceae; genus Malacoplasma_A. Next base: position 5,416 of record JAIRKL010000023.1, on the reverse strand, counting down.
TGAAAAATTAAAATCATTTCATTTTCCAGTAAATTTAACTTCACCATTTTGCAAATAAATAACATATTCAGTATTTTCTTTTAATTCTAAAATTTCATGAGATGAAATTAAAAAGGTTGTATTTTTAAACTCATTGGATTTGATTAATTTAAAAAGTAACGCCTTCATCCTAAAATCAAGATAATTAGTTGGTTCATCAAGAATAATTATTTCCTTAACGAATAAAAAAGCTAAAATAATCTTAACAATTTGTTTTTCTCCAGAAGATAATTTGGAAATCTTTTTTTCTAATAAAAAATCACTGAATTTAAAAAAGTTAGCTAAATAATTAATTCTATCAAGGGCATTTTTAATATTATTTTCTTGTAGTAAGTAATAATCAATTAAAAATCTTTTTGTTTTAGTGTTAAAAGTTAAAGAATCAGCAGGAATAAATTCAATAAATTTATGGCATTTAAATTCTTTTGCATTAATATTATTAAGTTTAATAGTTCCTTCATAATTTTCGTTAATATTTAATAATGCATTCATTAAACTTGTTTTTCCTGCACCATTTGCACCTATTAATGAACATTTAACACCCTTTTCAATATTAAAAGAAACATTTTTTAACAAGAAATTATTTTTAACTTTAACATTTAATTTTTCAACTTTAATCATATTAATTTATTTTATTTATTATTTTATCCTCCTTTTAAGAAAAAATCATGCAAAAAGAAAGGAGAAAAAAGAAAGGAAAATAGTTCAAGTTAAAACTCCATAATTTACAAATCAAACAATATGACTAATTGTTGCTTTATCATTAGGATCATTATTGTTATTTGTAAAAGGGAAAAAGAAGATAAATAAAGCATAATAAACATAAAGAATAGCGATGTTAATTATTACTGTGATACCACCACTAATAAAAAAACATAAACTAGTACTAAACATTGTACAAAATATTATTATTGAAATTAGAGAAAGAAAAAAGAAAATAGGATAAATATGTGTTGTATTATTATTAAAAATAATGGAACTATGTTTTTTGACTAAAAAAAAGATTATTTCAGCTAATAATATACAGAATATTAAAAAGCAAACTAGAAAGGAAAAAACTAAACTTGTTAAAAATTTAAAAAGAATTATTTGTTTCTTAGAATATGGTTTTGAAAAAAGATAAATACTATACTTTTTGTTGCAACAAATGCCAGCAAAGAAGGAAGAAATTATTCCAAATGTAAAAAATAAACAAACAACGGAAATTTCCAAAAAATCAATACTTTGAAAGTAAGTATCAAATCCTTCTAAAAAAAATATTCTTGGGAAAATAACATTTATAAAAAAATTAATAAAGAAAAAAACTATTGTTAAAATATAGAATCACTTTGAATGAATTAAAATTCTACTATTAAATTTAAATAAATTTAGTAACATTTGAGTATTTAAAAAGAATTATATTTTTTTCAAATAAAATCTTGTCAAAAAAATCAAAAAATTATTTTTTAGGAGTAATTATAGTAGTAAATTTTTTGGAAATATTTAAATTTTGTACTGAAAGAGTGAAAAAACAAACATTAGCAAAACCAGGAATGACACTCAAATATGAATAAGGGTTTTTATGTCAATCATGAATTGAATTATTTTCAACCTGGTTTAAAACAAGAAAAGCATAAAGCCCACTAAAAACTATTAAAATAATTACTAGAAGAAAGCAAAGAATTAGAATAAGAATAAATTTTTTTATATAAGTTCCAGCATTGTAAGAAGTTACTTTTAATAATATTGACATTATTATTAGTAATGTAAGTGAAAAAATAGAAGTTATAAAAGTAATTATTTCAAAAATAATTTGTAATGGAGCAAAAGAAGAAAAAAAACCAATGCTAGTTAAAATAAGAATTATTAAATAAAGAGCAAAAAAAGTTTTATTTTGCTTTTTTCTATTTAATTCTTCGCTATTATCAAAATGTGTTTGAATTTTATCGGTTTCTTGCACAGTTTGAAAATTTTCCATAGTTAAATTATAATAATTTTGTTAATGAAAAAGAACATTACAACACGTGAATCAGACTTTGCAAATTGATTCAATGATGTTTGTTATGAAGCTAAACTCTTTACTTATGGTAATGTTAAGGGAACTATAAATTATTTACCAAATAGTTGGAAAATATGAGAAAAAATTACCAAAATTTTAGATAGTGAATTTAAAAAATATGGTATCGAAAATGTATATTGCCCTTTATTTATAAAAATGAGTGATTTTACAAAAGAGGAAGAACATATTAATGGATTTGCACCGGAAGCATATATTATTGATTCTTTTGGAGAAGAAAGAATGAGTGATCCCTTAATAGTTCGTCCAACAAGTGAAGTCTTATTTTGCCAATTATTTAATCAAATTGTTAAAAATTACAAAGATTTGCCGATTAAATACAACCAATGATGTAGTGTTGTAAGAGCGGAAAAAAATACTAAACCTTTTTTAAGGGGAACTGAAATCATTTGACATGAAGCTCACCATCTTTTTTCAACAAAAGAAGAAGCTTTGAAAGATGTTGAAGAAATGAGAAAGATTTATGATGATTTTTTAAAAAATTATTGTTGTTTAGCATTTATTAGTGGAAAAAAAACAGAAGGTGAAAAATTTGCTGGTGCCATTTCCACTTATACACGAGAAATTTGAAGTCAAGATTGTCAATTTATTCAAACTGGCACAAACCATTATCTTGGAACTAATTTTTGTAAAATCTACAACATAAGTTTTCAAAATAAAGAGAATGTTTATGAGTTCCCTCATTACAATTCGCATGGAATAACACAAAGGATTATTGGCGATATTATTGTTGTTCATGGAGATGATGATGGACTTGTTATTCCTTATAAATTAGCTTCAACCCAAATTATCATTGGAACTATGTTTTCAAATAAAAATCAAAATGTTTTACAAGAAGCAAAAAAAATTCAAGATGAATTTATAAAAAACGATATTTCTTGCATCATCGATGATGGAAATGAAAGTTTTGGATTTAAAATAAACAATAGTGAAGTATTAGGGACACCTTTTTTTATTGCGATAGGACCAAAGGATATTGAAAAAAAGCAATGTATATTAATCCGACGAGATAATAATATTAAACACACAATTCAACTAGATAATTTGGTCGATGAAATAAATAAACAAGCTATTGAATATGATAAATTAATGTATGAAAAATCATACAATAATTTAAAAAATTCAATTGTTTATTGTGAAAATATGGATGAATGTATTAAAGCAATAAATGAAAATAAAATAATTATTGCTCCTTTTGGTGCAAGTGCAGAAGAAGAGGAGATTTTTAAACAAAAAACAAATGCGAAACCAAGATGCATAGTAAGTGAAGAAAACTTTGATTTAGTTAATCATTTAATAAATGAGATGATTCCTAAAAATAAGAAGTGTGTTATTACTGGGAAAGATGCATTTGCATATGTTTATTTTGGCCGTCAATATTAATAATGAAAATAAAAGAGGAAGAAAATAGCAACAATAAGAAAAAAGCAATTTATTCTCATTGGTTAAAAAAGAAAATAAACCAATACAGTATTTTTCATCTTTCTTTAAAAGAATACAAATATTTTAAAATAAGACTTCTTCTAAAAATATTATTATTTATAATGATCGAATTTATCTTGTTTTTCATTTTTGTTTCTTTTAAAAATACAGATTTATCTTTTTTAAAAAACTTAAAGGAAAAAAATAACATTATTTATAATGTATTATTCTTCTTTTCACTTTCCTTATTGTTTTTTTCCTTGCTATTATTTCTAACTTATTTTATCTATATTTTCTATTTCTTTTACACTTCATATTTTTTAATAAAAGAAACAAAGGAATTTAAAAATGAATGTTTAAAATACAATACATATTCAAAGATAAAAAATATTAATAAGAAAGATGTTAAAATGCTTTATAAAATGAAAATAATAAAAAAAGAAATTTTAAATATTTATAAGTTAGAAAAAAAGAAAGTCAAGATTAACAATTAATTTACTAATTTCAGAAATTAGATTAGTATATCAAATTAAAAACCCTATAAGGGTCGCAAAAAATTATCTCTTTTCTAATTCTAATTTAAAAAAAATTTCATTTTGAGCATTAGCGATGTATATATTTTTAGATAGATAAAGTTCATTAAGAGCCAAAGATTGCAAAATGTCATTTTCAATTAATTCATGCTTACATTTTAAAGAAATTATTAAGTCATTAAATGCAAAATCAGTATTTGCATATTGAGAAGAATTTTCTTTGTAATTTTCTCAAGATAAATTATTTTGCAATAAGATTTCATCAATTAATTTTAAAGAATTTAAAGTATATTTCTTAATTAACTCTAAGAAAAAATCAATTCTTTTATATGTCCAAGGTTTTCTTATTGTTTTAAAAAGTGTTTTTTCATTCATATAAAACAAATGCATCAATTCTCAATCTTCATCGCTAAATCATTTAACACTCTTTTCTTTTCAAGTGTTAATATTTAGCTCCATATTTTGTTTATCTTTTTTAATAATACTTTTTCTTAATTTAACTAAAAAAATAACTGCTTTAGAAATAAATGATTGTTTCCCATATTTTATAACAACATCAGTTTTATCTTGTAAAATTTCATTAACATTAAGAATAGAATATTTAAAATTTAAAAAAGACTTAATTTGTGGTGAAAGTTTGGAAAAAGTACCAAATGATAAAAGGAAACAATATTCTAGCATTAAACAAAATGTATGATCCATTTTATTGATTTGCAGCAAAAAATTATTGTACACATTAATTTTGTTTCTTAATATTTCAAAAGCGATTTGTTCTTCTTGGAAAATAACTTTATAATTATCATCTTTTTTCTTTATTCCATTATCTATTAATTTGATAATTTTATTTTTCCAATCTTCAACATTGAAATTTTCTCTAATCCAATTTGTTTTAAAACTATAAGAGGAAAATAAAAATTCAGAAGGGAATAAATCATAATCCGTTAATAGAGAATAGATTTTTCTATTATCAGGAAGCGTTCTATTATTTAATTCGATTTCTTTTCTTCTTTTTTTTAAATTTTGTATTCGTGTTTCTTTTCTTAGTTCAAAAGATTTAAGCCATTCTTGTTTATATTGAAGTTTTTGTTCTATTGTTTTTTTCTCATTTTTTAAATTTTGTATTCTTTCATTTTTCATAGCTTCCGGATTAATAACTATCTTTTTGCCTCTATGTTCAAAATGATATTCAAAATAATTGTATTGCGGTCTATTAAAATCATTAAAAAAGTTTTTTACAATAACCTTTCTTAAACTTCAATATTGATTAAAATAAGAATAAAATTTAATATTACCAAATTCAGTACTATAAGCTTTTACAATATTTTTTTTATCCCTTAATTGTTTTATTGTTTTAATTTCACTTCCA
>JAIRKL010000006.1 GCA_031260145.1 Mycoplasmataceae bacterium | reverse complement strand
AATTGTGTTGTATAAAAATCCAAACCAACATTAGTTTTTCCATCTGAACATCCATCAACATGGAAATTAATTTTCTTACCCATCTTTTTAATTATAGACTCGAGTTTTTTTGAATTTTCTGGTTTATTAGTGTTATTTGCTTGATTATTTTTGAATACCATACATCCTTTATATTGTAAAATTAAATGAAAAAGTAAACTTTTTAGAATAATGAGTAAATTGTTATAAAAGCAGTCTAATTATTTACCAAATATTAAATTTTAATAGGTTAGAACATTCATTTTTTTAGAGAAATTTAAAAAAGAGAAGCGCCTAATTTAAGTTTAATAGATAATTACAAGTTTACTTCTTAAAATCCCTTATTTTTTATAGATATATGCTGAAGGTTTTTATTTGATTTAAAATTCAACATTAAAATTCAATTGAAAAATATACTTATATATACTTATTATGTATAATATTAATATAGGAGTATAGCTCAGTTGGTTAGAGCACACCCCTGATAAGGGTGAGGTCGATGGTTCGAGTCCATTTACTCCTACCAGCGGGGAGTTAGCTCAGCTGATAGAGCTCCTGATTTGCACTCAGGAGGTCAGGGGTTTGAGTCCCCTACTCTCCACCATACTTTTTGTTTATTTTTTGCAATAATTCATAAAGAAAAATTAAAGTCTTTATTGTTTGTTTTTCGCAATCCATTTTTTCCCTTATTTCCTTTTTATATATTTTATCTAAAAATTGGATAATAACATTTAATTTTTCTTCATTTGATTCAGAATCGTATTCATAATATGAACAAACTATCATTTCTGTTTTAAAATTTAGCATTGTTTGTTCCAAATATTTATCAATTTTATCCCTTTTTAATAAATCCAAATCATTAATAACAATTCCGCCTTTAAATACTTGAGAAGAAAACAAGTGCTTAGAAAGCAATGAACTTACAAGTCCATTTGTGCCACATTCACATGTGCACAAAGTTAATTTATTTTGCTTTAAAATTTCAATAATTAATGTAGTGTAATCGTTACAATTCATATATATGAAATATTATAATTTTCATATATGAAGATAAGAACTAGATTTGCTCCTTCTCCAACTGGTTTTTTACATATTGGAGGATTACGAAGCGCTCTTTACTCTTTCTTGTTTGCAAAGCATTTTAAAAACCTTGGGCATGATAGCGAATATATTTTTAGAATTGAAGATACCGATATCAAAAGACACATTGAAGAGGGTATTTCAGCACTTGTAAAAGGACAAGAATGAGTTGGAATTATTCCTGGTTTTTCCAATCCTGAATGATGAAATGCACAAGTTTTTCAACAAAAAAAACCTGATGGATCCTTTATTTCTTATCGACAAAGCGAAAAATTTTCTCAAATTGCACAAATAGCAGAAGAATTAGTTAAAAGAAAACTTGCATATTATGATTACCACACTTCTGAAGAATTAGAAAAATTAAGAGAAGAAAAAGAAACAAAAAAACAAACTCCTCGTTTTCATTTGTCAGAAGAAGAAATAAAAAAACATTATGAATGAGCTAAAAAAGAAAATAGAGTCAACAAGATTATTAGACTTAAAATGCCAGAAAATAGAAATTTTGAATGAAATGACATGATAAGAGGAAAAATGATTGTTCCTTCTGATTCTTTAACTGATCCTGTTCTTTTAAAATCTGATGGAATACCAATGTATAATCTTGCAGTAGTGTATGATGATTACATCATGGAAATTACTCACATCACAAGAGCTGAGGAACATTTAAGTAACACACCCTATCAAATAGCCATTAGAGAAGCAATTGAACCAATACTATTGGAACAAGGATTTTCGAAGAATAATGAACCATTTTATGCTCATCTTCCAATTGTAATTGGTTCTGATGGAAAAAAACTTTCTAAGCGCAATAAAACACTTCTTCAATTTGTTTGTGGTGAAAAAGGACAAGACTATATTTCACTAGGATATTTTCCAGATGCAATTAGAAATTTTGTTGTTTTGTTAGGTTGAACAACAAAAGATAACAAGGAAATTTTGAGTCTTGAAGAAATGATTGAACGTTTTGATGGAACAAGAATAGTTAAAGCTCCTGCATTTTTCGATATTAAAAAAATGAATTGACTAAGTGGAGAATATTTTAAAAATATGTCTGAGTCATCATATTTAGAATTTGTTAAACCATTTATCAATATTAATTTATCTTTTACAAAATTACCTGATTTAGCTTTATTAACTTTTAAAAAACAAATTTCCTGTGCTTTTGAACTTAACAATTTAGTTAAAGAAACCTTTATTGATTTGGATTTTTCACAAATTGATCAAATTTTAAATCAAAATTCCATTTCAAAAGAAGATTATGAAAAATGTGTTTCTTGTTTTTTAACCATTTTAAAAGAATATGAACAAATTACTATTGAAAACACTGATGAAATAATTAATAAAGTTAAAACCCAATCTGGTTTTAAAGGAAAAACACTTTTTATGCCAATTCGTCTATATGCTATTGGAAAAGAACATGGCCCCGAAATGAATAAAATTTTACCAGTAATTGGAAAAGAAAATTTGCTTAACAAATCATTTAAAAATCAAGTTAAAATAAATGAATAAACTTAAATAAAATATGAAACTTTTAACCAACCCTTGCAATTTTAAAAATGCTATTGATTTAATAAAATTTGGAATTGATCAAATTTCGATTGGAGAGTCTAAATTTAGCACCCGGAATTCTTGCGATATCAATCTAAAACAAATTGAAAAATTAACAAAAATTAAAAATAAAACTCAAATTTTAGTCCTTGTTAATAAATTTTTCTTTGATCCCCAACTTCCTGAATTAGAAAAATACTTAGTTAGTCTCGCAAAGTTAAATATCGATGGTATAATATTTTCCGATTACGCAGTTAACCAAATATTATTTGAACATAAAATAAAAATCAATCAAATTTATTCTCCGGAAACATTGGTTGTTAATTATGGACAATTTGATTTTTATAAACAAAATAAAATTACTGAGGTAGCATTAGCACGAGAATTAACAAAATTGAATATTCAAAAGATTTTATTAAATAAAAAAAATATAAAAGTTCAACTTCAAGTATGTGGATATGCTTTTATGATGTGAAGTCGTTGAGATTTATTAAAAAACTTTCGAAAATCACATAAAATTAAAGAAAACTTAACAAATCAAATACTATATCTTGAAGAAGAAAGAAGAAAAGAACCATTTATTATTTTTGAAGATGAAAATGGAACCTGCATGTTTACAAAATACAACCTAAACCTCTTATCAAAACTTAAAGAACTTTCCCAATATAAAATTGACACAGTAAGGATAGATACCTTTCTTCATAATGAAAAGTGAATCATAGAATCCGCAAAAATATTTAAGGAAGTGATTGAAAAAATAAAAAATAATGATTCCGATTTGGAAAAATTCATTGCTGATTCAACAAATTTACTTTCAAAATATGATAAAGTCCAATCGTGTGGTTTTTATGAAAGTTCTAAAAAAGATTTAATTTATCTTTTGGATGAAAAAAAGCAACAAAAATAAATTTTAAAATTAAACAAAAAATGGAGGTGCTGACTAGATTCGAACTAGCGAATATGAAGGTTGCAGCTTCAGACCTTACCACTTGGCTACAGCACCATATATGCTTAAAACATATAACTAAATTATATGGCTAACAATAAAAAAATAATACTTAATAGTTTTGGTGTTTTTGGTGCTTTAACTGTTGCAGTAACAGTTCTTGGCATGTCTTTTGCAACAATTTCTAACCTTGATGCTGCAAGTAAACAAAGTATTAATGGCGAAAGTGTTATTAATGTTTTACAAAATACGAAAGGTTATAGTGGTATATATACTTTTTCTACTTCTTCTCATACAAAAGGTACATGAAGTATTGTTTCTAGTGATGACTCTTCTGAATTTTCAATTGATCAAAATATTGATTCTTCTTACAATGAAAAATGCCGTATATCATGAAAAAATTTAACTTTGCCAAAACTATATAGTTTAACATTAAAATTTACCCCTGATTCTAATACTGTAATATATACAAAAAATGTCAAGATAAAAGTATTAACCATTGAGGATATAACAAGTGAAAAATTCAAAATAATACCTGTTGATGAAACTGTTAAAAATGACACATATACACTTAATTATGAAAAAGATTTCTATTTTTCATATAAAATCATTAATACTTCTGATAGTTCTGCTGTTTATGGAGTTTCATGAGAATTAGAATGTTTAAATTTTGATCAGGAAATGGTTGAAAAAGAAAAATTCTTTGGAACCAATATTCATGAAAATATATTAACGATCAATTACCTTCCTCTTAATGCTACAAAACAAAGAATAGGTTCCTACCAATTTAAACTTACTGCTAATTTTATTAATACTTCTAATGATTCAATAATTCCAGTGAATATAAGTTCAAAATACATCACTGTTAACATTTCTTCTCAAACCTACTTTGCTCCTTATCAAAAAATTATTTTTATTGATTTAAGAAACAAAGAAAACTCTTCTATTAAAAATTCAACAATTTCATCTGCATCTTATTTTGTTCAAGAAGAAAAAACTGGTGAAAAAACATATTCTCCTTTAAATAATTCTGAAGTAATTGTTAAGTTAGAGAATGGAGAAAACCTTCCTTCTTGACTTTCATTCGATTATAAAGCTAGAAAATTTAATTTTATCCCTGATAATGTTCCCTCTTCCACTTCAACATACAATGTTAAATTAATTTGAAAATGTATTGGATATGATGATGTTTTTTGCAATGTTAAAGTTTTAGTTGGAAATACCAAAATTATGTACAATGCAAGTGAGACAACTTCAATTTCAATTTCTGCTGGTGACACAAAAAATTTCAATCTTATATTTAGTAACACAGAATACAAAAATAGAAGTTATAGTGTTACAAACGATAAAGAAAGTGATAAATTTATTGATAACTCAATCTCGTCTACTGGATCTCTAAGTATCAAAATGAATTCAACTAATGGACCATTAGTTAATGTTACAGCCTTTTGTTCAGATCCTACAAATATTGAAGAAGAATTAATAAATCCTAATAAATCCAGCTTAGGTTTTTCTTCTTCTATCCTTGTTTCTGGTTATATTTTTAATATCGAAGGACCTTCCACAATTTTTGCAAGTGCTAATACCTCATATAAATCAAGTACAGATTCAAATTATAAATTTTTAATTTATGAAACTTCAAAACAAGCTACATTAAACTCTACTCCTCAAGTAAAAATTATTAACACTAATAACTCTGGTCCTGAAATCACAATTCCTCTTACTCCTTCTTTTGATTCTGGTAATAATACAACAGCATATTTTTACCTTAATGATTTTACCGCTAATAAAAACCCTGGAATTTATGATTATGAAATTCAATTTTCATTAAACGATGTCATTCAAGTAAAAAAAGATATGAAACTAATTATTTTAGATTTATATCAAAACAATGTTTCTACTACAAATAATGTATTTAAAACAAATATTGGTTCTTCATCAACTAAAAATCAAGTTTCATATGACTCATTTAAATGAACTTCTACTAATACTACCGCTGACCAAGCGCTTCAAAATAAAGAATTTAATTGAGATATAAATAGTGGAAATTTTTACAAAGGTGAATTAAACACTACCTTAAAAAATGCGAAACAAAATAATATGGCATATTCTTTCCACACTTATTCATTAGATATGTTAAATTCTACTTACAAAGAAAATGAGGATTTAACAATAGTGTGTAATACAAAAGTTGATAAATACAATTTTAAGCTTGAAAAGAAGATAAATGTTAGTTATTATAAATACCAAATTAATGGGGCAAAAACAATATTCTTCAACCAATCAGGAGGCGCCGGACAATCAAGTAAACAATATGGTTTCTCCAAAGTTGATACTTCTGCCGTCAATATCACGGCCCCTTCTTACACGTTGGAAAAATTCGATAATGATCACAACCTTGTTAACAATTATTTTTCTTTTAATGTTAATGAAGGCAAAATAAAAATGAACACTATTCCCGATATCGGTTCATATAAAACAAAACTTTATTTAAAAAATGATGACAAAAAAGCTGTTGCACAAATTGATTTAACAATTTATGTTGTTAATTTAAAATTTACAAGAGGAGCAAATTACAAATATATGATGAAAGAAAAATGAGAAACAGATACTGCTATTGAATTTGGAAATGAAAACTATTCAAATAAAACTGTTGTAACTACTCTCCCCACATTCAAAAAAGATAACACACCAGTTTCTTCTCCTTATTACTATTGGTCTTGAAATAAAACAAAAAATGGAACAAACGATACTATAACTGATGATTTCGAAACTATTACAGTTGACTATTCTGAAAGTGTTAATAATGGGCCCGCAATTGTATATGGAACATTACCAACCAAATTAACATTAAGGCATATCTCTTCTGGAAGAACACGCCCAGATTCTGATAAGGCGGGTATTGCTGTTCATTTAATTTTTCATGATGAATTAGGACAAGATACTGATATTTTTGTTAATACTATTTTTACTCAACGAAACTTCGATGCTATATTTTCTGATTTTCCATATGGTCTTGAAGCAATTGTAGCTGGAGGAACGGAAACTAATTACACAACATTAAAATTTCATATGGTTAATAAAGAAGATCAAGGAGCAATAGCTAATGGCTTAACACTTATTAACCCTAATGAACATGGACAGTGTAGATTAGAACCTGGATATGAAAGTGTTGTCACCACTAGTGATAATATCACTAATTATTCACTTACTTTTTGGAATTTGAGTTATCCAGTAAAAAATAGCACCACATTACTTGTTAAGAAAAATTCCCCTGTTACTGTTCAATATCTTAATAAATATCAAGGTACTTCAAATATCTTAACACCTTTTTATGTTAATTACATAGATGCTTCGAGTGTTCAAACAAATGATGGAAGTTGTACTTGCGATGAAACATTAAAAACAAAAAAAATTATTTTTTATGTTTACCGTGATGCATCAGGAAATAGAAAATGTAATGTTGAAGGAGAAGTATATGAAAGAACAAATGATTTATCTAATATTGATGAAAGACCATGATATATTAATGAAAAAGATTTGCAAGGTGATAATGGCGGGTGAAAATTTCAAGATAATCGAGCTGGTGGATATACATATATAAGAATCAATTATTATTTCACTGGAAGTAAAGTAGGTTTTAATTGTGTTGTTAAAGCAAGAGGTGGAACCGAAATATCTCAAAGATTTGAAACTGAGGTTTAATAAATGGCGGACACAGTAGGGATTGAACCTACGACCAACCGGTTAACAGCCGGTTGCTCTACCGCTGAGCTATGTGTCCAGTGGTGGCTTCACGTGGATTTGCACCACGCACACACAGATTTTCAGTCTGTTGCTCTACTACCTGAGCTATGAAGCCTTATATTAATTATAAGGATTTACTAATATAATTAGTATATGGAATCAGTATTTGAAAAAACAATAGAAGAAACAAAAAAAGAGATTAAAGAAGAAACGTTAAAAAGCGGATTAAATAATCCTAAAAGTTACAAGAATTTTAAGAAAAACAAAAAAGTAAAAAAAGAAGAAGATAAAATCAAGTACAAAGGTAAAAAGTTTGTGTTTGGATTAGGAAAAGAATTTAGCAGAATTCATTGAGCTTCTTTTAAAACAGTATTCATTAACCTTTTAGTTGTTGCAATTATTATTTTATTTCTTGCCACCTTATTTTTTGGTATCGATTATCTAGTTTTGAATGTTATTAAATAAATATAATTTATTTGATAAAGTAAAAATATGAAAAAACTATCTCTTTCTATTTTCTCAATAACTTTTTCTCCTTTTTTATTAACAAGTTGTACCCCCGCTAGCATTATTTCTAAAATTGAGGAGCGTGTTATTGATCCTTCTTATCTTCAAATTTGAAACATGGGAAACTCACCTTTTTCCTCCTTTTATCACATGAATGGTTGGTATTTACAAAATCAACAAATTAATAATGCCTTAGGAACACCACTCACATATCAAGATAGGTTTAATAAATTTCAAGGTGGTTTAGTAATTGATGAAGAAGATCAAAAAAATAGAACAGATATAACTAGCACTTGATTCAATTCACAAGATTTGCACTCTTGATTTAACAGTGAAAAAACTGTTTTTACTTGTGTTTTTCGAGATGGAAAAGGTGCTTCTTTGTTTAAAGAAGATGTTCCAAAATTAAGTGATAATACAGGAAGAATACAATGAACTACATGAAATGGTGAAAGAACTCACCCTCTTTTTCCTACTCAGTTTAACCCAGATATAACTAAAGAATATTATGTTTCTCCACAAGATGTTATCAATGAATTAATTTTAGCATTTAACCCATATCAAAACACTAATGATTCAAACACTTTGTGAAGCGATGAAATTATGAGCTATGGTGGTGCAATCGTTGATTTTTTAAATGAACTTTGTGGAATTGACTCTAAAACTAGCGAAATCTATAATAAAGATTTCGATGCCAACGTTGATTCTTCTGGAAATAAATTAGATGGTGATGCACAAACTACTAAAGCAGCATATGTTAATGAAAATTTAGCTGTTTTGATTACTGCATTAGTTGATGGAACTTATCAAGTCTATGATAAGCAAAATAACACACTTTCCTCTCTTCGTTTTGGTGAATCTAAGAAAAATAAAATTAAAATTTATCATTTAGACTCAAATTTTGTTCCTTCAATTATTGATTATGAAATTCCTGATACTTCTTCTAAATTAAATTTTGATTTATCTTGTGCTACAAATTGTAATTTTGTTAAAATTGGTATCGGTGATACTTCTTTTACAAATCAAAACTCTTTCACAACATGAACAGCACCAAGTCCTTCTGATTCACCTTGATACTTGCAATTCAACCTAGGTTCCACACCAAAACAATATATTTTAGAATTATTCGATACTGGTTATGTTGGAATTTTACCAGATAGAGCTATCGATTATTCTCGTCCAACTATAAGTGGTGTTAATTATGCAACACTAACTACTTATAAAGATGCACTTTTTTGCGGACCTTATTCTATTGAAAAGTTTGTTCCAAAACAATATATTATTTTAAATGCTAATTCTAATTTTCCTTCAACTATTCAAGGTTCATTCAATGGAAAAATTAAAAAAATCAAACTTCTTTTAACAACTAAAAAAACTGGTACTGATTCACGTTATTTTTTTCAAGCTAATGATATTAATGAAACATTTATTGAACCAACTGATACAGAAGGATGGAATACTTTTGTTGGCCCTAACATTAATAAACCTAAATCAAATAATATTTCAATTCATTTTAATTACAATGCTGACTTTGTTCAAATTATTTTTTTTAATTTCTTATATGGTTCTTCTGAAAATGAATATGATTTAACAAAACCAGAAAATGCCGCTTTTGCAATTCCTTCAGTACGTGCTTTTATTGCTTTTATGGTTAATCGTTCCTGAATGGGAGCTTATTCTGCTTCTATTTTGGATGAACAAAAAGGAGTTAGAAATGATACATTTGTTTATAATTCTGAAATTGATGGTTGTGTCCCCTCTTCTACTATAACAAATAGTGTAGTCATAAATGAAGAATATAAAAATATTTTTCCCACTTATACATTTGGTGAAGGTGGTTATTTTACAAAAATTATTTCTAATATTAATAATTTTTCTTGTTCCGAAAAGCCATCTTCTGAACAATTAAATAATTATGCTAATTATTATAAAAATAATTTTGAAGATGGAAAAAAAGATTTTTTTAATTTTAATTTTTTCACTGGTTTAAATTGTTGAGGTGATGCTTCTTGTGAAAATTACTTTTCAAGTGTTACTAATGAAAATGACAAAACTTTATTATGTGATTATCTTAAAGCTTGAAAAGGATGGTGCGACGCTGGTTTTGCAACTTCAGCTAATGCTACTTTGAAAAAAAATGCATTAGATGATGCTGTAAGAGCTTTAGGTAAAAAAGTTGTTTCAGATTTAAAAACTTATTTAAATATTGAAAAAGTTACATTATCATTTTTAGAAAGTGGTTCAAATCTTTTAACTACAACTCCTTTTCTTAAAAAATTTTTATATTCAATTGAGAACTATAAATTTAGTGACGGTTCTTATTTTATTTCGCCAATTACTTTTAAGGTAACAAATACTATTTCAAAATCTGATTTTAAACAAAAAAGTAAATTATTTAAACATGGAATGAGAACAGATGCATGAAATCCGGATTATCAAGATCCTTTAAATACATTTGCGACTTTTATTCCTAGTGGTTTTTTTGGTTCATTAATGCATATTGACACTTTAAAAAAATATTCTTCTTCTAGTCTCAGTGAACCGCTTAAAACCCTTTATTCAAAATTAAATACAAGCTATGAAGAGTTTGTTTCTTTTGTTCAACAAGCAAAACAAATAGCAAACACAGAAGAAAGATATAAAAAATTTATTGATGCTGAAATTTCATTAATATATAAGCATAACTTGTGTTTTCTTGAAAACATGCTAGGGGTGGTAAAATGTCCTACAATTTCATTTGTAAATTGTGAATTAAAATATCAAAATTCTTTTCCTCGCAATTTTTGAATTTTAGAACAAACCTCTAAACTTAGAACTTTTCATGAAAATCAAAAACAAATGATATTTATTGATTTTGTTTGCAAAAACAACGATAATAATTCTAAATTAGTTTCTGAAACTGATTTCAACAATTTTGTCAATACTGAATGAAATAGTCAATGAGGAGAAAAACCCACATTTACTGAATATAGTAAACAATATATTGTAGATAATAAAAACCTTGCAGAATACAATTGTTTTTTTTAATTTTTTAAAAGTAGGGATTGGCTTAATTTTTATTCTAATTTCGAACTTGAAATTTTTTTCAATATAATTTAAATATAAATATCATGGATTTTTCTTTAAGCCAAGGGAAAAGACAAGAATTTGTAGATAATTTTTCTTCTTCTAAGAAAGATTTCATTCTCGCAATAATTGCAATATGTTATGGTGCTTTTCTTTGTTTGCTTTTAATTGATCATCTAGTTATTGATATTAAATCAATTTGAGCTTTCACAAATTGAACTAATATCGTAAGTTCCATTTGACTTATTTTATATGGAGTATCAATTTTAATAAAGAATGAAAAAATTAATAATGTTTGTTGCAATAAAAATGTTTTAATTTCAATTTTAATGATGTGTCTTTTAACCTTTTTTGTTGTTCTTTTTTGATTAGCACCTTTTTGAAAAGGTAAATGGCTTTCTGGAGGTATTAATGGTTTATTATTTTATCTACATTTTTTAACTCCTGTAATCATCACTTTTTATTTTTTTATTATCAAGTTAAAAGGAAAATGAAATTGAAAAACAAACTTTTATGCTTGTTTTTTTCCTTTATTTTGAGTAATAGTAATTTATATCCGTTTAGCGATTATACGTGATGGTTGAGTAGTTTATGATTTTGTTGATTATAAATTCTATGAAAAAATAACAGGAAATTTTACAGTTGGAATATTGATGATGATTATTATTTTACTTATAATTGCTAATATATTTTATTGATCTGCTTTAGGAAT
>JAIRKL010000018.1 GCA_031260145.1 Mycoplasmataceae bacterium | reverse complement strand
AGAATCATAGTTTTGTCCTATTATTTGCAATGCATTTTGGGGATTTGAAGCTCTTTCATGAACAAATGAATGAACTGGGAAAATTGGAAATTGCAAATCATTATCTAAATATGGTTGAAGGGAATAACCAAAACAACTGCCTTGACGCTGTAATTCTTGCTCATTCTCAACTCTTATTTCTTGTTTTCTTTTCATAATCGCTTTGCAAATTGTTGAACAATCAGAAGATGTAAAAGTACAATTGGGGTTGTTATCATCATCAATTTTTGTTTTGGTTAATTTGGGATAGTTTTCTTCTAATATGTTGGAACCAATAAATGTTTTTCTCATATTATTGAACATCGCACAACAAATTGCATTGCTTGTTTTAGCTGTTATAAGTGTTGGAAATAAGGTTCTAAAATAAGAAGAACCCAATGTCTTTCTTTGTTCTGGTGTCAATCCTTCATCTACAATAACACGTGAATAATCTATTTCTTGTGTGTGCAATCTTTCTTGTTCTTTTATAAGAAAGTGATTGGTAAAATTTGCGAGATTCATTAACATATTTAAAGGTTTTAAAGCTTCAGTTTGTAAAGCTTGTAAATTAGGAAGAGTACTTAATTCAGAGTTTAAATATCTAATTTGGTCTTGTGCATCTTTTTTAGTAGAAGATAATCTTCAACATTGACTTTTTACTTTTTCGCAACACTTAATTTTTTCTTGAATTATGTTAATTGTTTCAATTTCTTTTTTAATAATTTGAAAAGAAGATTCTGCTAATTCAAAGCAAACTGTTGTTAATTGTCTAATCAATCATATTGAATCAGTATTTCTTCCATTGCTTCATTGTATCAATGAAGAACGAATAAAATTACCATTAATAATATTAAGCGAAGGAATTGAAGAGTAGAGAAAATCATTTTCTTCTTCACCCACTATTTTTGTTTGCAATAATTGCATAAATTCATTAGGGATACATCAATTTACCGAAGAAGGTTCCAATATAGAATCAGGAGGATCAATTGGAGGCAAATCTGGTAGATGACTATTTTTTAATAATTCATATCTTGTAGCATCAGCTTGGGCATAAAGAATTCTTTCACATTCATCATTTAAAATTTGTGTTTGTTGTTTTGTCATGCTTAGGGATTATATAAAAAAAATATTTTTAATTCGAGCCTTTAAAAAAAATCATTATTCTTTGGAAAAAAGTTGGTTTTATTTGTTGTGCATGTTCGTCATGTAATTTTTGAAGATTAGAATCATAATCATATATTGTCGATGAAAATGAACTTTCAGGGTTTGAAGCTCTTCCAGGAATGAATGAATGGATTGGAAAAATTGGAAATTCTAATGAGTCTTCAAAATGTACATGAAGGTTTGTACAACGAAAATTGTCATTAGCACTACACATTAAACAACGTTGTTGAAATTCTGCTTGATTATTTTCATATCTTATTTCTCTTTTTCTTTTCATAATTGTTTTGCAAATTGTTGCACAATCGGATGGTGTGAATGTACAATCAGGGGTATTTGATGTTGAAATTTTTGCTTTAGAAAGTTTAGGATATTCTTCTTGTAACACAGCTTTTTCAACTAAGTATTTTCTTGTGCTATTATGCATAGCACAACAAATTGCATTACTTGTTTTGGTTGTTATTATTGCAGGTAATAAAGACCTAAACTCATAAGAACCAGTTATTTTTAAATATTCTTCTTGTCTATTTTCTTGATTTTGATGTTCAGGGTATGAACCAATACCATTTGATTCTAATTCTTGTATTACATTTAATTGTTTTCTTAAAATGTGATCAGTAAAGTTTGTTAAATTTTCAAACATATGTAAAGAATTGATTGCGATTTCTGTCAATTTTGTTAAGGGAGGAAGCAAACGTAACTGGTTTTCAAAATCCAAGATTTTATCTTGTGCATCTTTTCTTGTGGAAGGCAATCTCCATCGTTGTCTTTTAACTTTTTCATAACACTTAATTTTTTCATGAAGTTCAAAGATAGCGTCAATATCCTTTTTAACAATTTGAAAAGATGTTTCTGCTTGTTCAAAACAAACTGTAGTTAATTGTCTAATTAACCATACGGTATTAATATTTTTTTCTCGAAATCCTTCCATGTTGGATATTGAATAATAAGATGGCTGCGAAGAATCAATTATGTGGGACAAATATTCGAAACTACAAAGATTATTTATTTCTTCTTCAGAAAGTACTTTTCCATGTAATAATTGTAAAAATTCTTGCAGAATACTTCGTTCATTTGTTTGAGACAATAATATTGGTGGTGTATTTTCGAGACAATTATTACTTAATAATTCATATCTTGTGGCATCAGCTTGAGCATGCAAAATTCTTTCACATTCATCATTTAAAATTTGTGTTTGTTGTTTTGTCATACTTGGGTATTATATAAAAAATTTATTTTTTGGAGATTTTTTAATTTTTCAGAGAATTTGAATTTAAAAAAATACTAACTTCTAAAGAAACTCATTATGGTTTTTAAACCATAGGTTTAGTTTATTCTTTATATTCTTTGTTTAATTTTTGAAGATTAGAATCATATTCTTGTCTTATTAAGAGAAGTAAAGTTCCAGAATTTGAAGTTCTTTATAAACATAAGAATGAATGGTGAAACTAAAAATTATAATGAGTCTTCAAAATGTAGATTCTGATGTCTTATCCTATGGAATCAATTTCCATTAATTGAGTCAGTTGATAAAATACAACTTATTCATTCTCTTCTTTTTTCACTTATTTTTTAATGAGAAAAAGCTTAGTCATCTATTGAACACTAATATTTTAATTAATTATTTGGAGAATTTGATTAATTTACTTTGTTTTTAAATTATTTAAAATAATAACTCTTTCTAGTTTTTCCCCTTGAATTTTTTGTGTTTCTCTTATTTCTTTAATCTCTTCCCCTTGAATTTTTTGAACTTGTTCAATATTAGTTATTCTTTCATCAATATTATCCAATTTCAAATTAATCTTTTCTAATCTTTTTAAAATCTCGCCAATAATATCTGGTTTTGGTGTTCTTCCAGAACATGTAAACTTACTCATTACTATCTCGTTTCCTTCTTTTATATATTTATTAGTAGATTCATTAACATAATAATTCTCTTTCTTGCCTATCTTTTTAATTATAGATTCTTGTTTTTTGGAATTTTCTGGCTTATTAGTGTTATTTGTTTGATTATT
>JAIRKL010000002.1 GCA_031260145.1 Mycoplasmataceae bacterium | reverse complement strand
ACATAAAGAGATGATAGAAAGAAAAGTCATCATATAATTCTTTCTTCCATTATCTGCAGAATAATAAATATTTATTTCCATTATTTTTATGTATAAATTATATTTTATACAATATTAATCTGAATTAGTTCGAAATCTAATTTGATT
This sequence comes from Mycoplasmataceae bacterium, assembly GCA_031260145.1. Taxonomy (GTDB): domain Bacteria; phylum Bacillota_I; class Bacilli_A; order Mycoplasmatales; family Mycoplasmoidaceae; genus Malacoplasma_A. The sequence continues at coordinate 61,012 of JAIRKL010000002.1, read as the reverse complement.
ATTTCTTTTGAAAAAACATAATCAATTAATTTTAAAGCATCTTTAAAATATGAAGAATTATCTATTTTTTTTTACATCATTCAATACCTAAAGAAGTGATATTCTTAAAATCTTCAATATATCTAATTTTATTTTTACTCATTGACTTTATCAAAACAAAGTTTGGAATCAGCGATTATTTTTTTGTTATATTTAATAGTAAAATGAATTGCACAACCAAGATAATCCAATTCCCTTTTTGCGAAAATTAAACGATTTGTCTTACATCAAAAATAAAAAAAAGGTGTTATGTTTTTCAAATTTTTTTGAATAAAAGATAAAGATTTTGCTCTTCATTCGCCTGCAACATCGTAAATGTATGAAGTAATATATTTTGTTCTTTCTTCTTTTGTTATTTTTTTATTATTTTTTCATTAAGATTTTTGTAACATTCAAATAGATAATTGATAAATTGCCTTTTGTAATTAAAAGCATCTTGAGGAACAAAGGTGAAAATATTTTCAAAATTATTTAAGAATTTTTCATTTAAAGAATTTATTTTCATTTTCAACTTTGACGTAGTTTATACTTGAATCTAAAAAATATAAGGAAAAATGAATTTTGATTTGTTTTTTTAAAAAAAGACAATTTTATTTCAAAGTTTATATGAAAAAATATCTAATTGATTGATCAAAAAAATAAAATGGTGTGAAGGATTTTTTATAAAAAATAAATAAATTTTATAATTGAAATTGTTAATTTTTTATTGTTAAAATATATTGAATTAATATTTCCTTTATTAATCTTTTTATGCCAATGCACATGAGGGAGCAAAAGTAATATTTTCATAATTATTTTGCAAGTAATATTAATTCGGTAAAATATAATCCAGGGTTTTTAATCTTTTGTAAAGAAAACTTATATTCTGGATTTAAATCTTTTAATAATTTAAAGACTTCAATTAAATGTTTAGGTTTGTGGTAAATTGAAATTGCTAATTTTGGTTTTTGCGTTTCAATTACTTTACTTGCACCTTTTAAAACTTCTATTTCATATCCTTCTACATCCAATGATAAAAAAGTAAAATTTTTATTATCAAATTTTAATGAATCTAAAATTATTTGTTTTATTTTTTCCTTGTTTTTTTCATTTTTGAGTTCTAGAACAGACATATCAGCAAATTGATCAACTAATATTGTTCTTTCAGAAGAACCTAGAGCATTATTTAAAAGTTTAAAGTTAGAAATATTATTTTTAATTAAATAATTTTTGGTTTGTTCAATATTTTTTTTTATTGTATCAATACCTACTAAAAATTTATATTTATTATTTGTAATATTTGCGAAATTTAGCAAATCTTTTCCATCATAGCAACCACAATTAATATAAATTTCCTCTTCGGAGAAAGTAAAGAAATCAGTATCAAGATATTGCAAATTTTTAGAAGTTATTAAATTTTCTATATTTTTAATTTCATTTAAGGAAAAAATAAGTTTTGACTTTATTCAATAAAATAGAATCACCTTTCCAGGCAAATCTAAAGAATCATAAAGCTCTTCGATACCATTGATATTATTTCTTAAAAAAGAATATTCTTCAATAAAAGTTTCTTTCTTCTTTTTATTATAAATGGTTTCTCCAACAAAATCAAAATGGTTAACATTCTTAGTATTTATTTTTTTAAAAAAAATATATCACATCTTTTTATTTATTAGTTTATTTAATTTAGATTCTTGAAGCTTTTTTATCAAAGATAAAAGTTCTTTTTTAAAATATTTATCACAATTTTCCTTTGCAATTATATTGTCCTTTTCAATATATTTCATCATTTCGGGAAGATTGGTTTCAATTTGGAAAATATTTTTTGTGATATATTCCATATCATTAAAAAAACCTTTTTCTTCAAAAAGTGATGAAAGTGTTAAAGAACATTTAATAATATTTTGTTGATTCTTAGTAATATCATAGGTTCTCAATATTGAATTAGTGTCATCATGAAAATAAAAATAAAGAGGAAAAAAACTTGCTAATGCAGTTTTTCTTTCAATATTTTTATTGATATAAAAAAAAGCTGAATCTTCAAATATTCTAAATTGTTTTGAAGTAAAATTTGTTTTTTTATATCATTCTGTTTTAAATATTTTTCCACACATACTTCAAGTTGAAACCTTAAAATTTTTTTTACTAAAGGAAATATCCTTCCATCAAATTTTTGCTTCAACAATATCATAATCTTTTTTTACTTGTTTCTTCATACATTTAATCAAGAAATTTTTATGAATTGCATCATCTGCATCAATGAAAGCAAAAAATGGTGTTTTGACATTTTCAAATAAATATTTACGTGTCCAATGTAAACCAAGATTTTTTGAATTTTGTAAAATGGTAACATCGATATTAGTTTTATTATTTGACACTATTTTTTTTAATAATTCAAATTCTTCTATTTTAGAACAATCATCACAAATAATTATTTCTATTAACTCATGTGGAAAATTTTGGTTGATGAGACTTTTAAAAGTTCTTTCAAAAAAATTCCCTTTGTTGTAATAAGGTATTAAAAATGATACCTTTTGATAAATATTTTTTATCATTAATTAATGATATTATATATATATATTCAAAATTTTAAAATCAAGTTCAAAATGTAGGGGTTAACTTTAATTTATTTTAATAATTTTAAATAAGATATTTATAGCATAAAGAAGCAGATAAATTAACATAATAAATAGCAAGCAATAATATTTAGAAAATAAAAATGCTAAATTTGTAAATTTATTTTTTTTATTTTAAATTATTTTCAAGTTCAATAATAGCATCTCTTAAAGAAGCAGCAATTTCATATTCTTGGTTATTTGCAGCTTTTTTCATTTCACTCCTTAATTTTGTTATTGCTTTGGTTTTGTTTTTAACACCTTTAACGCCTTTTTTAAGAACTTCATTGATTATTTTTCCTCCTTCATTATTTGTTAATTCAAATATTGGTTTAATAATGGTTTTAGGTATAATATTATGAACCTTATTGTATTCTTCTTGAATTTTTCTTCTTCTATAAGTTTCATCAATAGCTTCTTTCATATCTAAAGTGATTGAATCGGCATACATTATAATGTGACCATTTTCATTTCTTGCGGCTCTTCCAATTATTTGGATTAATGAAGTTTTATTTCTAAATAATCCCGGTTTATCAGCATCAAAAATACAAACAAGTGAAACTTCAGGCACATCTAAACCTTCTTTTAATAAATTTATCCCAACTATTGCATCGAAAATACCTTTTCTTAAATCGTTAATTATTTTTGAACGTGCAAGTGTATCAAGTTCATTATGCAAGTATGCAACTTTAAAACCTTTTTTATGAAGAAAATTAGATAATTGTTCAGCTAACAAAATGGTAATCACAGTAATAAAGGTTTTTTCTTTTTTTAAAATTTGTTTTTCTAATTGGATTATTAAATTATCAATTTGCCCTTCCGTTTTAATAATTTCAATAGTGGGATCTAATAAACCAGTTGGACGATTAATTTGCTGAATAATAATATCATTAGATTTCTTTTTTTCTCATTCTTGAGGTGTTGCGGAAACATAAATTGCATTTTTTATTTTCTGTTCAAACTCTTCAAAATTTAAAGGTCGATTATCTAAACTACTTGGTAAACGAAAACCATATTCAATAAGTGTTTCTTTTCTTGATTTATCAGCATTATACATCCCTCTTATTTGTGGGATTGTGATATGTGATTCATCAATAACTAATAATCAATCCTGATTTTTAAAATAATCAAATATTGTGTAAGGAGTTGAACCTGGTGAACGTAATTCTAATTGTCTTGAATAATTTTCAATACCATTGCAATATCCAAGTTCTTGAAGCATTTCGATATTTTGATTAGTTCTTTCTTCTATTCTCTGTGCTTCTAATAATTTACCTTTTTGTGTAAAAAAAGTAATTCTTTCTTGTAATTCTTCTTTAATATTGGAAATAGCAATTGGAAAATTTTCTTTATTTCCAATATATTCATTTGCTGGTGGTATTTCGAAAATGGAAACTTTTGATGAAATAATGAAATTATTATCATCGATATTTTCTTGTTTTGGCTTCATAATTTGAATTTGTTCAACAATGTCATCATTTAAAAAAATCCTAACACTAAAACTATTGGTGTAACCAAGGAAAATATGAATCATTTCACCACTGACCCTAAAATTTCCACAAGAGTTTTCTTTTTCATTCCTTTTGTATTGAAATTCAATAAGTTTATGTAAAAACTCTCTTCTATTTATTTTTCCGCCAACTTTTAGAATGATTCGAAATTTTAAAAAATCAGCTGGGTTAATAGTTGAATATATAGCAGCAACAGAAGCAACAATAATTACATCATCATTTGTTGAAATCGAATTCAACGCACTTAATCTCATCATCTCAATTTCTTTATTAGAAGTAGCTGATTTGTCTATGAAAGTATCAGTGCTTGGTTTATAAGCTTCTGGCTGGTAAAAATCAAAATAAGAAACAAAATATTCAACATGATTATTTGGAAAAAGTTCTTTCATTTCTGAATATAATTGTCCAACCAAAGTTTTATTGTGTGCAATAATAATAGTCTTTTTTTGTATTTTTTGAATAACATTAGCAATTGTAAAAGTTTTTCCTGTTCCAGTAGCACCTAAAAGAACTTGGTTTTTCTTGCCTTCTTCAATATTACTAACTAATTGTTGTATTGCTATTATTTGATCAGCTTTTGGTGTATTTTTAGAACTTAATTCAAATCTCACTTATTTTTTTCTATGTTAAAAGGTTCAACTTTTATGCATTAATTATAGTTTCTTCAAAAGAAAAATTAATTCTTATTTCTATATTTGAATAACTAACATGATTAACTTTATCAATATACCAAAAAAAGAATCATAAGAAATCATAAATTCTTCTTAATAATCATCATAAAACTAATACTTCATCTTTCAACAAAAATTAAATTTTGTAGTATTTTTTTAAAAATATAATCTTTAAAAATGTTTGATAAAAAGAGAAGGAATAAGATTTGGTTTCTTGCTTCCTCATCAATTGTTATTTTTATTGTTATTTTTTCTTTTTTGTTTGTTTGTTTATATAGTAGGCAAATAAAAGCATCGGAAGAATCTAAAACTGCTTTTATTTTTCTTAATTCAAAAGTTCAATGATATGCAATTTTTATTTTTTTTGGTTTTATTTCCGCAATAGCACTTTCATGTTTAAAAATATACAAAAACAAATTACCTATTGAACCTTTATATTATTTCACATGCATAGCTGTTCCATGTGCAATTTTTGGGGCTAGATTGGGCTCTTGTATAATTGGACAAACTTCATGAAACGAATTCTTTCATAATTTTGGTTCTGGTTTAGCAATTGAATGAGGAATCTTATTTGTAGTTTTTATTGCATGCATTTTCTTCCCTTTGATATTAAGAAATGAAAAATATTTTTTTAGAGATGAAACCAATGAAGAACACATAGTTTTAAGACAAGTTTCATTTTGAAACTATGTTGATGTTGTTATGCCTACTATTTTCATTGGACAAATTCTTGGCAGATTTGGCAATTATTTTAATCAAGAAATCTATGGTCCTGTTGTTAAAAATGAAAATATGATTAATTTTTTGCAAACTTTCTTTCCTTGAATGTATATTGAAAACGAATGAAGAACCCCTGTTTTTTTTTATGAACAAATTGGTAATCTTTCTGGAATTTTAACAATATATTTTGGATGCGAATTTATTACAAATAAAAAAATAAGGAAATGTGGAAATTTAGGTATTTTATATATTGTTTGATATGGAATTGTACGTGCATTAATGACACCTCTGCGAATGAATGGCGGTGGAAGTGATGGAGAAACTATGAATATGATTACTACCTATATTTTAATTACAGGTGGGATAATCTTATTAATTTTGAATACCTTTGTTTTTTATAAATACACCAGAAATAAAAGAATTATTTGATTTAGTTTTTTAAGCATTGGCATATTTTTCAAAATGCTTTTTAATCATTCAAAAAAACAAATTTATCAAAATGAATATACAAATATAAAAAAAGAATTCGTCAAGAAACCAAATGAGATGCTTTGATACAATAATTTTTAATTAAGTTTTACTAATTTTTTATAAATTTTATTAAAATATTAATCTAGCCTTTGCAAATCAATTTTTTTAGTAATTATCTTTTGTGTTGAATTATCTTTAAAACACGTAACACAAAAAACAATGTTTGAAAAAAACTTTCCAGCAGCAAAACAACAATTATTTTGATTTTTTATCTTTTCCAACGAAGCACTTAGATATTTTTTATCCTGAGTTAATTTGAAATAACTTTCTTTAATAATTCAAAGTGTTAAAAACTCATAATAATTATTGATTTTTTGTTCTTCTTTATTAAAAAAACGTTTAACAATTTCTTTATAATTTTTTTGTTCGTTTTTAATATTTTCTATATCCAATCCCACTGGTTCATTACTTTCTGCAATAAAACAATAGGGATATGAATGAGAAATTGAAAAAAAATTTTCCTCTTTATTTTTTTTTAGAAAATTACTTACAAAAGATAGTTTGCGGTCATTTATTTTTTCATATTTTAAATCACTTTTTGAGTACTTAAAACAAAATTCTGGTTGTTCTTCAACATTAACGAATTTTAAGTAAATCACAACGATATAATAATATAATTATATCGTGCAAGAAAACACGCAAGAAAAACAACAATGAAAGAAAAGAGTCGACACTTTTAGATACATTTTTGAATGTCTTTCTAATAATTATTCAAAAGAAGAAATAATTAAAAAAACAAAAAATCAAGATGAATATTTCTTAAAAACAATTGAATATTTTTCCACTAACTTCACAAATATTGTTGAAAAAATTAAACAAAATATTAATTCTTCTTCATGAAGTTGAGAAAGAACAAAATTAGTCGACAAAGCAATAATTATTACTGCAATTTGCGAATCATTTGCAAATTCATTGGAAAAAAAAGTAAGCATTGATCAAGCTATTGTTAATGCTAAAAACTATAGTGAAAAAAATAGCTACAAATTTATTAATGCAATCTTGGATAAAATTTTATAATTTTATGCAAAAAATAAAATTAATAAAAAATAATGGAAATTAAGAATAAAAAATTCATCGTTCTTTTTCTAGGATGTAGAACTAATATTTGTGAATCTTCAGCAATAATTGAAGAAGGAATAAAAAGAGGTTTAGAATATACAAAAGAAGAAAAAGAAGCCGAAATCGTTATTATTAACACTTGTTGCGTTACAAATAAAGCAATGAGTAAATCATTGTATCTTATTAATAAAATTAGCAAATATAAAGACGTTAATTTCATTTGTGTTTGCGGCTGTTTTTCTCAATATGTTAAAGAAATAGAAAATCCAAAAGTTAAACTAATTTTAGGAAACAAATATAAGAATAAAATCTTTGATTTAATTGAAGAATTTAATGATAAAAAAATTATTAAAATTGAAAACTTATTAGAAGAAAAAGATTTTGAAAAAACTTCTTATTCAAACTCAAAAACTACCCGTGCTTTTTTAAAAATACAAGATGGTTGCAATTTCAAATGTTCTTATTGTATCATTCCATTAGTTAGAGGAAAACAAAGAAGTTGTAAAAAAGAAGAATTGTTTAAAGAAATAGATAATACCATCAATAATGGTTATTTAGAAATAGTGTTAACAGGTGTTAATACAGCTGGTTACAATGATAATGGATATTGTTTCTTTGATTTATTAAAAGATATAAAAAAGAAATATGAAAAACTAAACATTAGATTTCGAATAAGTTCAATAGAACCATTTCAAATTACAAAACCTATGATTAAATTTATTTTAACAAATAATATTTTTTGTCCTTCTTTGCATATTTGTCTGCAAAACTCAACTAATGAAATTTTAAAAGATATGAAAAGAAAGTATTCTTTTAAAGAATTTTTATCATTATGCAATTATGCAAGAAAAATAAATCCTTTTGTAAGTCTAACAACTGATTATATTGTGGGTTTTCCAAGTGAAAATGAAAAATTATTTAAAAAATCAATTATTAATTTAAAAAAAATAAAACTTGCAAATATGCACATTTTCCCTTTTTCATTGCATAAAGGAACACAAGCTTATGGAATTAAAAATTTAGTTTCTACTTCATTAAAGAAAAAATATTTTCAAACCATTGAAAAACTTAACAATCAATTGAAAAATAAATATTTGTCTAGTTTTTTAAATAAGAAAGTTGAGGTTGTTTTTGAAAATGAGAAAAAAGAAGGCTATGCAAATGGACATAGTCAATACTTTTTTTCAATATATGTAAAAACAAAAAGAAAACTTCAAAATCAAAAATATATAGTTCAAATAAATAAAATTGATAAAGCTAATAATGTTTTTGGAAGATTAATTGAAAAAATATAGTTTATATTTAAATTTTAATAAACAAAAAAATAAAAAGTTTACTTTTTCATTTATTTTTACAATATAAGGATGTATGGTATTTAACAATAATCAAGCAAATAACACAAATAAAGAACAAAAATCAAAACAAGCTAATTCTTCTAATCCTATAATTAAAAAGATAGGCAAGAAAGAGAATTATTATGTTAATGAATCTACTAATAAATATATAAAAGAAGGAGATGAGATAGTAATGAGTAAATTTACATATTCTGGAAGAGTATCAAAACCAGATATTATTGGCGAGATTTTAAAAAGATTAGAGAAGATGGATTCGAAATTAGATAATATTGAATTAATCCAAAAAGTTCAAGGAGAAGAAATCAAAGAAATTAAAGAGGCTCAAAAACTTCAAGGAGAAGAAATTAAAAAAATAAATGCAAGACTCAATACCGTTATTATTTTAAACAGTTTAAAAACAGAATAATTTTACCGAATTTTAAAGTGATTTATTAGTATATACTAGTTGGTGTTGATATAAAATTCTTTGAATTAGGTTCTGCACTTTAGATCTAATCTATTTAATTGGAAGTTTAGTTTTATAACTTTCTATCAATTCTTTTTCACTAATACCTCTTTGTTTAGCAATAATTAGATTTTTAGTTTTAATTAATATGTAAATAATTGTTCAAAGAATTGTAAATCCATCACTTACAATTACTGGAATAAAATGTTCCATATCACTTGCTGTTTGAATATCTAAAACAGTCCATACAAACATTGAAGAAAGCAAAGAAACTTTTGAAAATAATGAAATTGAATAAGTATTTTTTGTCATTATTAATTTAACTATCGTTGGTGCTGCACTATAAGCAGAAAAACATGTTCCGATAGTAGTTAAAATAAATAAACCAAAACGAAAACCTGGAAGATTTTTAGTACATATTTTTTCAACAAAATTTCCATAATCACCTTGTTTAGCTTTTATAATGAATTCTCCATTATTTTCATAAACATATTTATAAGTTTCATTTTGATATTTTGATATATCAAAACCATGTAATTTGTGAAAAAGAGCAATAATAAACGCAAGAGAAGAAAGAACAAAGAAAATAGAAATAATAATAACAAACTTTGGTTTTTTTCATTCCGGTTTATAATGCTCATCAATATTTTTTCGTAATTTTACTTTATAAACAAGAGCAATAATAGCCGCAGATCATGAAACAATATTTCCTAAAATATCCGTTAATCAACGAATTCACATTATTCATAAACTACTTTGATAACTTACTCCAACTCCCTTACTATAAATTGAAGATGATAATCATCAATAAGTGCTATTATAAAAAAGTAACATTTCAAGTATACAACTTGAAGTAAGATTAAAAAGTGTACAAAAACCAGAACCCGTTTTTGCCGCTAATGTATACGTAGCAAATGAAGAGGTGTTTTTAAGACGAATAATTTTAACAAAATATGGAATAGAATTACATAAACTTAAAACTAAAGAAAAAACAGAAGTTTCCAAATATGATCACGCGGAATTGAAAAAAAAATCTTTTTGATAATATTTAGAAAGAAAAAAACTATCTAATAATTGAATAAATAAAAGAAAAGAAAAAATTATTGGAACTAAAAGTAATCATAAATTCTCTTTTTTATGTTGAATAATATTTGTCACCAATTAATTATTGAAAATAATTATATTTCTTAATTTTTATTCTTGAATCTTTTTATTTCGAATTTTGCACAATGCTTATAAGAAAAAAATATTATCTCATTTTTATAAATTTTTTCATTTCATCATTTAAAATAGAACTTTTAATATGAATTTGTTCTAAATTTTTATTGCCAAATTGTTCTCCTACTCAATCCTTATTTTCATTACGACATATTAATTTACCGTTTTCGGGATCGAATCAACAAACTAATCTATCGAATAAATTATGACATGAAGAATTTAAAAAAATGCAATTATTAGGATTATTAGTTCAATCAATAAAATCAGGTTTTTTATTATTTTTTAAATATTCTTTAACTTTTTCTTTTATTTGACAAATATCGAATATATGACAAGCTTCTAAAGATTGAAAATAAGTTTTATTAGTTGGAGAGTTTTCTAAATCAGAATATTTTTCGTTTTCCTTATCAACACGTAGAGATTTTGCATTTTCTCTAATTTTGCTTCTAAGGCTATCAATTTCTCTGCAATATTTTAAATATTCGTTTTCAAAATCGTATTTTTCTTTTTCGAATTCATCAAACATTTCGATACTTTTTGGGTTATTAATATATTTATCTAACATATCAACAAGTTTATCAAAAGAATATCTTTTTTCAAGTTCTTTGATAGCTTCAATGTATGTATTTTTTCCCCTCCCATATTTATTGGTTTTCTTGCCATAAAAATGGTTTATATACTCAATAACTTTTTCTTCCTTTATTTCACAACCTCATGCAGTTCTTGTAACTTTACTAAGTTGTATAGGAAATACTTGATGCTTTATATTTAAAGAATGAAAATCATTTTGTTTAATTAATCAACAAATAAATAAAGAATAACCCATATTTTTTTCATAACTTATGAGTGAAGTTACAGATCTAACTATTAGAAAAAAAATATGTTCTGAGATTTCATTTTTTCTCAATAAAAATAATCGTGGTGCACAATTAAAAAAAACGCCATCTTCAATCTTATCTCCACTTGAATAAGCAATATAACTTAATGCTGATGATTCTTGTAAAAATTGCCTAATTGTAGATTTGGCAGCATATTTTCCTCTCGTGGTAGGTGTAATGTTCTTATTATCCATTCATATTTCAAATCTATCTCTTAAAACTTGTTTGATTAATATTTTTGAAATCGCCAAATTTTCAATTTTTTCTGCAAGAATTTTCATTGATTGATAGAAGTTGGTTCCAATTTCTCAACTTTTAGCTTTATTTTTCTGAAAGGTGTCAAGGATTTTTTGAATTTTTAAAGAATCCATGATATTATTTTTCAAATTTATTTGATACTAATATTTGTTCAATTACATCTTTTATTAATTCGCTAGGAATAGAACTTCTTGTATTATAGGAACCTTTTGCCATATGATTATTATTTCCCTTAATTCTTTGAGATTTTAAAATTAATTTGATGTTTGATTTAAAAATAGTTGGTTTAAGACTAAATGAATTATCATAAGCAGAATAATAAGTTAAATTTTCAAAACCTTCAAAATTTCAATGTTTTTTTTGATATTCTCAAATTTTTGATGTTTGTGGGTTTTCAATAACTCAAATTTTTGGTTTGAAATATTGAATAATTTTTAAAACAGCTCCATTAGTGGCTTCTCCTAGAATCCTAGAAGCTTCTTTTTGTAAAAAGTACCTTCTTTTAACAGGGTGACATTTCTTTAAATATTCATCATAATATTTTGCATTTTTCACATGTCAATCTCCCTTATAATTTATTGTCCTAAACATTTTTCCTCCACAATCAGCTCCACTTCAAGATTCGCAAGGAGGAGATGCAAGAATGATATCTGGTTTTGGTATTTTTTCTAATAAAGAAATTAGATTAAAATTTATTATTGATAAATCTATTTTGTGATAAAAATATTTTTTAAAATCAAATCCACTTTTGGGGTTTTGAACATCGATATCGTTAATTCCAAAACAATGAACTTCAAATTGTCCATTAAAATACTTTTTTATTGCTTTCATATCTGATGATTCCGCATCATCAAATAGTGCTCAAATTACTTTTTCGTCTCTCTCTCTCTATTAATCTTTTTTACTTTTTCATTCAAAATATTTGCCATACTATTTAATATGTTATATTAAAACATTAATATTTTTGAATTAAAATAGTATTATTTTTTGCAATAATTTGTCCTTGTGAATTTTTTAAGAAATTTGATTTTTTTATCAGTTCAAGGAGGATAGAAAAGATTTGAATCTAATTGATTCGATGTATTCAAATAAGAACGAATATTGCAAAAAAGATTAAATCCTTCAATACCATGATATTTTCCAAAACCACTATGTCCAACACCGCCAAAAGGAAGATTAGAATTAACAAGATGCATAATTGTGTCATTAATACAAACAGAACCACTTGAAATGTTTTTTATGCAAAATTCTTGGTTTTGCTTTGAATTTGAAAATATATATAGTGCTAGTGGTTTATACAACTTATGAATATTCTTTATTTCATCATTTATATTTTCAAAGCTAATAATTGGAAGAATGGGTCCAAATATTTCTTCTTTCATTAAAATATTTTCAAAATTATCTACTTTTACCAAAGCAAAAGGAATAAAAAGTTTTTCTTTTTCTATTTTTCCATTCATAAATAATATTTTTTGTTTTTTTAAAAGGTTAATTATTCTTTCAAAATGAAATTCATTAATGATTTTAGTATTTTGTTCATAAGAATCCGAAACAAAAAATTCTTGAATATATTTTATTAATTTTTTAATTAATTCTTCTTCCATATTTTTTTGAACCAAAATATAATCTGGTGCTATACATGTTTGTCCTGAATTTAAAATTTTACCTCTAATAATTCTTTTTGCAGTAATATCTAAATCAGCAGTTTGATCAATGATACAAGGACATTTGCCACCCAATTCTAAACATATTGGTGTTAAAGCTTCACTAGCTTGTTTCATAATCTTTTTTCCTGTCTCAACACCACCAGTAAAAAAAATAAAACTATAATTTGGTTTTAATATTTCTTCATATCCACATTCTTCATATGTAACAATATTTACATATTCTTTTTCAAAAACGGAGGAGATTATGTTTTTAATAACTTGATTTATTTTTTTAGTAAATAAAGAGGGGTATAATATCGCGGTATTTCCAGCTGCTAATGCATAAATTAATGGAACTAAGCACAATTGAAAAGGGTAATTTCATGGACTAATAATTAAAACAGTTCCTAAAGGTTCCTTAATAATTTTTGACTTTGAAAATATTGTTAATAGATTTCTTTTTACTTTTTTTATTTTTGATCATTTTTTAATATTTTTTAAAATAGTTTTCAATTCTTCAACAACTATTAAAAATTCACTAATATAACTTTCTTGTTCAGATTTATTTAAATCTTTTTTTAAAGCGTCAACAATATTTTCATAATTACTTAATATTTCTTTTTTTAATCTTTTTAATTTTTGAATAATAAATTCGTTATTTTTAGTAGTATTTGTTTTAAAAAAATCAGTTTGTTTTTTATAAACATCATAAATAATATTTTCCATTATTCGGATTTAGTTTCAGAATTAACCATTGTTTGTTCGAATTGAAAAACATTTTTATCAAATATGCTAATTAATCAAATCGCAATAATATATGTTAATCACACAATCATACTTAAAGGATCTTCATTATTATTTGCAACTAATGTTGTTATAACAATATAATCAGAAATATGAAATAAAACAACACCAATAATAATGTATAAAGCTTTAGGATTTTCATAGCATAATAGCACTCGTCATAAACTAAAAATTAAGACGAGCAAGTAAAAAGGAACTCCGATTTTAAGTAATATGCCTTGTGAATCATTATGAAAATATTGAAATAAAGAAATATAGAAAAATATTCCAACTATTAAAAGGAATGATAAAAGAATTGTGTCAGTTTTTTTAAATGGTCTCAGTTTTAAAAAAAATAATCCTAAACAAATATGAGTTCCAAAGAAAAAGATAACTCAGTAAATTCCAATGTTAGGAATAAGTTTTGCAGATTCTGAAAGAGTACAAAAGATTATTGCTAAAAAGATTAAAAAATTATTTTTAAATTCTTGTTTCCAAAGTTTTATTCCATTGCCAAATATAGAAAAAGAAGACATAAAAAGAATCATAATAATACTAGCTATTCTAAAAGGTTTATCAGAATTCAAATTTATTTGTAAACAAGCAAGAGTAAGTAAAATGATTAAAAATATTACTGATGAAGCAATGTAAAATAAATTAAAATTTCTCTTATTAAATATTTTTTTTAGATTCACTATTTATAGGTTTATTATAAGTTTTCTAAGATTATAATAATCTTATACATGAACCAAAAAAAGATTTCGGTGCATGCATATAAATTCAATTCTAAATTGTATAGAAGTTATGAATTTCCAACTATTATTGAAGAAAATGATGATTTTATATGTATTGATGCTACATTTTCAAAAGTAATTTTTTTAAAGGAAAATAAAAATGTTTATTCAAAAATAAACAGAGCAACGTTATGATTCTTCTTTAAAAAAGAATATTTTAATGTTATTTATTCAAACAAATTCAATAAAATTTATTGCTATATAAATATAACTGGTCCTTTTCTTTTTGAAGAAGAAGCAATTAAATACATTGATTTTGACATTGATTATAAAACGCAGGATATAAATTCTAAAAAAGAATGGGATTTATTAGATATGGATGAATATGAACAAAATTCAAATGAAATGAAATATCCAGAAAAAATAAAAGAAAAAATAATCAAAGTGAAAGAAAAAGTCAAAAATCTAATTGAAATTGGTTTTTTCAATAAACACATTGAAAAATACAAAGATTTTTTTAAAATTAGTAATGAAAATTAAAAATACGAAATTTAAGGAAACTTGTAATTTAATTTTAAAATTAAATAATGAAGGAAAAATAAATGAAGCTTCAACGATAATTCATGAATTATTAGAAGATATCACTTTGCCTTTAAAAGATGTTGAAAGAATAATGCAATTAAAAAAAGAAAACGATATTTTAAAAAGAGAATTCATAGAAAAAGAAGGAACAAAAAAAGGAAAAAAAGAAACTTTTGATTCACTACTTTTTCTTCTTAAAAAACATGAAGTAAAAATCATTGATGTTGAAAAAATACTTGATTTTTTAGAAGAATATGGTTCTGAACTTGAAATTTTCGAAAAATCTTTCTTTAATTCTTTTTTTAAAAGTTATGAAATTGAAAATAAAGTAAAATATTATTTGTTTTCCGGAATAAACAATCTTATTGAACAAGGAATAAAAATATGCGATTTTAAATTTACATATTACAATAATTGTTTGAAACGTTCTTTTGAAACAACTTCAACCTTATTTAAAAAAACAAGTCCTTACTTTAGCAAACTTAAAAAGAAGGCATTTGATATTTTTTTCAAAAAACCACAAGAATTTGAATATATAAATTCATTAATTGAAGAATTTTACATTTTTAATTATGGTTTTATTCCTCTGATAAGTGTTGCAGATTCATTAAAAATGATTGAAAGATTTTATTATTCCAATATTGATTAATCGATAAAAGTTTACAATAAAGAATAAAAAATAAAATAATTCAAAACTCCAATAAAAATACTTTATAATATAAAGTATAAAATAAAATAATAAACCATGAATGAAAAAGAGAATATTAAGAAAATCAAATATAAAAAGAAAAACCTTTACCATTATTATGAAGAAGAGGAATTTGATGGAAAATGTGTAAAAAGTGTTTCATTAACACAAAATCAAATAGAAATAACTACGAAACGAAGTGTATTATTACTTGTTATTTTACTCCTTTTCTTTATTATTCCAGGAATAATCTATCTTTTTTGTAGTAAAAGTAAAAAATATGATATTCAAAATAATGAAATTGTTAAATGCAAATTTTGTCTTTGTGATAATAGTTATTTTTTATATACAAATAAAGGAAACTTTAAATTTGAAATAAAAAAACAAACAAGCGACATATTAGAATGATTAAAACTGTTAACTAATGAAAATTTAAATAATAAAAATGTTACCCTAAATGTTAAAAATATCACAGTTAAAAAGGAAGATAGATTAAAAATAATGGAAAGATTACTTGATCTTAAAAAACTCAAAGATTCAAAAACTATTACAAAATCTCAATTTAATGAAGGAGTAAAAGAAGCTCTAAAAAATTCAATAAATGAAGAATAATTTATATTTAATATAATAATATTATGTCAAGTAAGAAAGGTACCGGTTCAACAAAAAACGGAAGAGATAGTAATCCTAAATATTTAGGACAAAAATTGTATGATGGTCAACTTGCTGCAGCTGGTTCAATTATTTATAAACAACGTGGAAATAAAATTTGACCCGGTAAAAATGTTGGACAAGCAAAAGATTTTAGTCTTTTTGCATTAAAAGATGGAATTGTTAAATATTCTCCTTATAAAGGATTTAAAACAAAAGTTGAAGTTATTGAAAGAAAACCTGATTAATAACAAAGTAATATTTTTTTATTAAATCTATCTATTAGCTTGAGTTTTAGATTAAGATTTATTGCTTTTTATTATTTTTATGATATTTTAACTTATTGATTTTTCTTATAAGCACTCATCATAGCATCAATTTGACTAGGGCTTGGCTTTTTACCATTTTTATATGTTTTAAAAAGAACTTCAGCTTGTTTTTTATCGAAACCAGTTTGTTCTTTAATCATCTTTTCCATTTTTGATTTTGCAATATAAAAAGCAGAGAAAAAACCTATGAGAATAAAAAGAGGAATAAGTGTACAAAGTAAAATAATACCAACAACCATTATTTATTTTCCTCCATTGCATTTTTATAAGCATTTTCAAAAGACGCAACATTAGATTCACTAATTGGAATTCCTATTGAACGAAAAATTGCTCTTATTTGATTTCTATTAAAAGGTGGTTTTTGTTTTAATTTGTTTTTAATTTTTGATGCAGCAAGTTTATAGCCAATGAAAGCAGCAATTATCCCAAAAAGAATTGGTAAAATAACAACTAAACAAATTAATCAAGTATCCATATGTTAATTATATTTTTTATATTTTTGTATCCATATTTATATAGATTAGGTCAAAAATATGTGACAACTTTCATCTTTTTTTTAAAAAAGAAATAGTTTATTTATTCATTAAAATCTGTGAAAAATCTGCTTTTATTTTAAAGTAATGAATAGTTTTTTATTTTATTTTGATTCATATCAATAAAAGCCTCATCATTTATATATTAACATATAGAAAAAGTTTAATAAAATTATTCTATTTTTAAGTTATTTAAAACAATAACATTATCGACCTTATTTTCAAGTTTTACAATTCTTTCTTTTATCTCCTTAATTTCTTCCCCTTGGATATCTAATTTTGAATCGATTTTCTCTAACCTTTTTAAAATCTCATTAATAATATCTGGTTTTGGTGTTCTTTTGGAATAAGTATATTCTATTGCACTAAAATCAATTCCTTGTTCAAACACATTACTTGAGGTTCTGTTAACTATGAAATTTCTTTCTTTTCCCATTTTCTTATTAATTATAGAACTGAAAGAATTAGTGTGTTTTGATTTTTGTTCTTTATTAGTGTTATTTACTTGATTATTGTTAAATACCATACATCCTTTATATTGTAAAATTAAATAAAAAAGTAAACTTTTTAATAAGTTATGTAAATTTTTTTAAAGTTAAGTATTATCTAATATTTGTATTTGGATTTAATTCAATATAGAATTGAATTAATTTATATTTTTTATTTATTTGCTTTTTTATAAACGATTTTGCCATCAGTTATTACAAAAATTGGTTTTGTATTAATGATTTGAGAACTATCAATTTTATATAAATTTTGATTAACAATAATTAAATCCGCGAAAAATCCTTCTTTAATTTCACCAATATCTTTTAAGGATGTTAATTTAGCAGCATTTTTTGTATACATATCAATCCCCTCTTGCAAAGTCACTTTTTCACTTGGAAAGATGTCAATACCTTTAATTTTTCTATTAACTGTTGCATCGATACCGGTGAATGGATTAAAACTACATATAGGAGAATCAGAAGAACCAGCTATATTAATTTCTTCTTTTATAAAAGTTTTACATAACTGTCAATATTTTAATTGTTTATCATCTAAAATATTTTTAATAAATTCATAATCATCATATAAAAAACAAGGTTGAATAGATAACTGAATATTAAGTTTTTTAATATCTGCTAATAATTTTTTATTTACTAATGAACAGTGAACAATTTGATTTTTAATATGTTTGTTTCTTATTTTCTTTAAAGCATCAATAACTGTTTTCAAAGCATTATCACCAATTGTATGAATAGCAACTGGAATTTGTTTTTGATTTGCAAATTCAACTATTTTATAGATTTCATTAGTTTCTATTAGCAATCTTCCTTTTTCATTTGAATCTTTATAAGTATCTATTAATGAAGCAGTTTTTGCTCCAAAAGAACCATCACATATTATTTTAAACATTGAAATATTAAAAAGACCATATTGTGAATATTTAAAATATTCTATTCTTTCTTTTGCTTCTTGTAAATTATTGACCTTAACTTGTTGAAAAACTCGAACAGGCATTTTCTTTTCTTTTGATAATAATGAGAATGCTTTAAAAATTTCTTCAGATTCTTTTCCTCAACCTAAATCATTACTTATAACACTTGTTAATCCGACTTTTTTATATTCATTTAAAGTATTTAAAAGAATCGTTTGCATATCAGGGCAAGGAATAGAAAAAGAAATTTCTCCAAGTTTTTTATCAAGTACAATTCCTGTTTCAATATTTGTATCTTTATCATTACAAAGTTTCAAATCTTTAATTACTTTTTCATTAACAAAACCAACATGCAAGCATATACTGGTTATATAAATATATGAATCTTTTGAAATTTTATCTAAAAATTGTCTATTAATTAAATATTCATTTTTTTCATTTCTAAAATTAATTGCATGTAAATTTTTTCCAATTATTCATTTTTTTTCATTATTTTTTTTTACAGTTTCAATAAGTTTTTCTTCTATCTCTTTTAAACTAGTAATATCAGAAAAATCAATAGTTAAAATTAAATTATTTTTTGAAGATGCAAAAGTATGTAAATGAGAATCGATTAAACCTGGGAGAATTAAATTTTCACCAGCATCGATAACTTCATCTTCTTTCGAAGTTTCAATGCATTTGGTATAAGGTTTAATATACTTTATTTTTTTTCCTTCTATAAAGATATTTACAAGTTTGTTTTTTAATAAAGTGTTTTTTATTATCAACATCTCAATTAAATTATATTTTTTTACATTTTGGTAAAGAAATGAAAATGGAGCGGATGATCGGAATCGAACCGACGTAAACAGCTTGGAAGGCTGTGGTTCTACCATTGAACTACATCCGCACATAAATATTATATTTTACAAAATATAATTTGAATATGAATTTTTGTGTCAAAAATTTAAGTTCTAAAATTGAGGAAAAACCATTTTTAAAGAATATAAATTTTTCAATTACAAAACCAGGGATTTTATTAATTTTAGGAAATAATGGTCAAGGAAAAACAACATTATTAAAAACATTAATGCACCATTTTTCAACACAAATAATATCTGGCGAAATATCTTTAAATAACGAACAAATAACAAATTTGAATACATATGAACTTTCAAAAAAAGGAATTTTATATATTCCTCAAAATTCTGTTGAATTCAATTCTATTCAAACATTAAGTTTTTTAAAAAATATTAATGATAATAACCATAAAATACCTTTTTCTTCCTTGTATACTAAAATCAAAGAATTTTTAAAAAAATATAGTTTATCTGAAGAGTTATTGACTAGAAATCTTAATGAAGGATTTAGTGGTGGACAAAAAAAGAAAATGGAACTTTTACAAGCATCCATAATTAATCCTGATATTTTATTAATTGACGAAATAGATAGTGGAGTTGATTATGAATCGATTAAAAAAATTGCAAAGTACATTAATGAAGTAAAAAAAGAAAAAATAATAATTTTAATTTCTCATAATGCAAATTTTTTAAAATTAATTAAACCAGAAAATGTAGTCATTATTGAAGAAGGAAAAATAATTAAAAAAGGAAAATATTCTTTAATAAATGAATTTCAAAAATCTGGAATAAATAAATTTGTTAAATCAAGAAAAAAAGTTGTTGATAGTGTTTGTTATTTAAATAAAAAAAAATAAAACAAGCAAAATAAAAAATAATTTTATAAAATTAAAGAAGCATAAAAACCAATCATTGTTGCATTATCACCACAAAATTCTCTTTTTGTAAAATAAACATGTAAATTATTTTCTTCACACATTTTTTTTAGTAAAGAATTAGCTGCAACACCTCCTCCTACTGCAATATTATGGACATTGAATTTTTGAGAATAATATTTAAGTTTATTAATTATTGATTGCATGCACCATTTTAAACAAGAAGAACCAATTTCGATTTTATCAAATTCTTTATTTTTATTAACGAAATTTGTTGCAAAACTTTTAATCCCACTGAAACTAAAATTTGTATCATCAGGAAGCTGTTTTATTGTCTTAAAATTTGATTTCTCCTTATCAAAATTCTTATCAAGTTCTATCCCGCCAGGGTAAGAAAAACCTAGGACTCGACCAATCTTATCTAAACATTCTCCAATAGCATCGTCTGTAGTTTGATTGATTATTTTCCTTTTTTTGCAAGAAGAGTAAAGATAAAGAATGGTGTTTCCGCCACTAATTACAAGACTAAGAAGAGGAAAACTTATTTTCTCCACTTCATCAATTGCATAACTGAAAGCGTGCCCATTCATATGGTCAATAGGAACTAATTTATTTTGAAGTAAAAAACTAAGTGTTTTTGCAAACATTTTTCCAACATGTAAACTACCAGCAAGACCAGGAAAAGCAGTGTATGCAATATGAGTTATTTGTTTGGGTTTAACATTATTTTTTTTTAACAAATTTAAAAATACATCATTTATGACTTCTTCATGTTTTCTTGCTGCTATTTCAGGAATAATTCCACCATATTTTTCATGTTCCAAACTACTTGTACTTGTAATTGTATCAATGTGGGAAGAATTTTTAAAAAGTGACAAACTGGTATCATCACAACTTGTTTCAATCCCTAATATTATTTTTTCTTTTTTCACTAATTCTTATTCTATTTTTTATCCTCGTTAATAATTTTTGCACATCGATTGCATAAGTGTCGTTCATCTATTGCACTTTGTTCATAATAATTTCAACATCTTTCACAACGAATAAAATTTGCATTATCAACATTAATAATTATTTCATCTGAATTATTATTAACAATAACGACTTTTGCAACATTTAAATATTCTTTCAATTCATGTTCATTAAATGAAAAGGTATTTTTAAATATCACTTTAACAATTGCTTGTGAATTCTTATTAATAATTTTCTCACTTCTTAAAACTTCTAGTTTTGAAAAAATAATATCCTTAATTTTCTTGAATTGTTCCCATTTTTCTAAACAAATATTATTTATTTCTTTGTTATTAAAATCTAGATCCTTAGTTGTAACTAAACAAATTGATTCTTTTTTATTCAAAACAATAAAGGAACTGTAAGCTTCTTCGCAAGTATGAGGGATAATTGGAACTAAAGCATGTAAATAAGAAAAAAATATTTGATACAAAACAGTTTGAACTACTCTTCTTTTTTTATTATCTTTTTCATCACAATACAAGGAATCCTTGATAATATCAAAATATCAACCTGAAAGTTCAATTGTGTGATTATTGATGATATCAACAATATCAGAGAATTCAAAAGAGTTATAATGCTCTTTTATTAAAGAGATATTTTTTCTTAATTGATGTAAGATTAATAAATCTTTTTCCTCATATTCTTCATTTCAATTTTTTGCAGGATTAAAATCGGAAATATTGGAAAGAATAAATTTGAAAAGTGTATTTCTAATACGACGATAAATTTCAGAAACTTGCTTTAATATTTCTTCTCCTATTTTAGCATCATCGGTATATTTTGTTGTTGCTGTTCATAAACGAAGGATATCTGCTCCATATTTATTGCAAATATCTAAAGGGTCAACTCCATTGCCTAAGGACTTACTCATTTTTCGTCCTTGTTGATCAACTACATAACCACATCCTAATAAACGTTTATATGGTGCAGTATTATTCATTATTGTAGAACAAATTAAGGAAGAGTTGAATCATCCTCTGAATTGATCTTTCCCTTCTAAATAAATTTCGCAAGGATATTGTAACTTATTTTGTTCAAGTACTGTTCAACTTGTGCCGCTATCAAACCAAACATCTAAAATATCAATTTCTTTAGAATATTTTCTTCCATCTTTATATTTTGATGTTAAAAAATATTCAGCTGGTTTTTCATATCAAACATCAGTTGTTTCTTTTTCAAATATTTGAAGAATATTTTGATTAAGTTCATTATCAAAAATTGGTTTATCTTCTTCATCATAAATAATTGGAATTGGAACTCCTCAATAACGTTGTCTACTGATACATCATTCAGCGCGTTCCATAATACTTGTTTTTAATTGAATTTTATTAACTTCATGAGGATATTGAATTTGTTCTAATAATATTTCCATATCTTGCTTAATATTTTCAATATCAATAAATCATTGTTTTGTAGAGCGAAACATAACTGGTTTTTTGGTTCTTCAATCAATTGCAGCACTATGAGTTATTTTCTCACAAAATAATAAAGCATTTGATTTTCTTAACTTTTCAATAATAATTTCATTTGTATCTTCGTAAAATTTACCAAATAATTCAGGATCAATCTGATTAATTTGTTCATTAAATTTTCCATCACCATCAATAGGAGAAAAAGGTTTAATATTGTATTTTTTACAAGCTAAATAGTCTTCTTTTCCAAATCCACTAGCATTATGAACAAGACCAGAACCATTGGAATCTAAAACATATTCTGCCAAAATAATAAAGGAATTAAGATTATAAATTGGATGGGAATATTTAATAAGTTCCATTTCGTTACCAAAAAAAGATTCAACAATCTCAAAATTATTTCAATTTAATATTTTTGAAACTTCTTCAATTCTTGTTTTTGCAATAATATAAAAATTATTTTTATATTTAACACGAACATATTCAAATTTGGGATTAACAGCTATTGCTTGATTAGAAGGAAGAGTTCAACCTGTTGTAGTTCAAACTAGTAATAAGTCATCTTTAAATATTTTTCCTTTATTTTCAATAACTTTAAAGGTAAGATAAATTGAATTAGAAGAAAGATCCATATATTCAACCTCAGCTTCTGCTAATGCAGTTTTGCTACTTCATGATCAATAAACAGGTTTTAGATCTTGATAAGCTAGACCTTTTTCAATAGCTTTAAAAAACACTTTTAACTGATTGATTTCGAAATCATTAGTAAGAGTTGAATAATATTGTTCACAATCAGTAACTCATCCTAATCTTGCAAATTGAACTTTTTGATTCTCAATATTTTGTAATGCAAAGTTTCGACAATTCTTTCTTTTTTGAGAAACTGAAAGATTTTTATCAACATTAACACCTTTTTTAATTAATGCATGTTCAATAGGCATTCCATGAGTATCTCAACCTGGGATATATGAAGAATAATATCCTTCACTCATTCATCTCCTAACTAAAATATCTTTCAATATTTTATTTAATGCATGACCAATATGAATGTTCCCATTAGCGTAAGGAGGACCATCATGAAGGATTTTTTGTTCAGCTTCAAAAGAATTCTTTAATATTTTTTGATAAATCTTATTTTGAAGTCAAAACTCTTGTATTTTAGGTTCTTTAGAAGGCAAATTACCCTTCATTTCAAAATCTGTCTTTAAAATATTTAAAGAGTCTTTAAAATCAAATGGCATTATTGACCTCCGCCTTGAGTTTTACGAATTGTTTTTTCCACATTCTTTTGACTAACTTGACCAAGTTTTTTATTATTATTAATTTGGCTAAGTTCTGAAATATCAGAAATAGAATTGTTTTTTTCTTCATTATTTTCATTTTGATTAATATTTAAAGAAGCAGATTCTGTCGCAGAAGCAAGATCTTGTTTATGCATAGTATCCTTAACTTGTTGATTTAAGGAAGTGACAATATTGTTTTTTCTATCATACATTGCAAGTCCATGAGAACCTATTGTGATTTCAATATTTCTTGATTTCAAAACAGTAAGAGCTTGTGCAATAATTGTTTTTGCTTCTTTGATAATATGAGTGTTCTTAAATTCGCCAGATGTTTTCTTAAATCGATATTCCATTAATTGAAGTTTAAGTTGAAAAACCATAGTCGCTAACTCTTCATTAGTCTTTTTATTCATGTCAATTATTGTTTGATTTTTCTTGCTCATTATTTACTCCTTTCAAATTCAGTTTCTTCTTTGCTTACAACTTTGCAAATAACACTTAATTTATTACCAGCTTTTCTTAAAGTATCCTTTGCGACATCAGCAGGGATACCAGCTATTTCAAAAATAACCGTTCCTTCTTTAACAACAGCAACAAAATATTCAGGATTACCTTTACCAGAACCCATACGAACTCCTATCGGTTTCTTAGTAATGGATAATTGCGGAAATACTCTCATTCACATTTTACCAACTTTTCCTAAACTTTTAGAAATAACAATACGAGCTGCTTCTAATTGATTTCCAGTTATTCAACTTCCAGTTGTAGCCATTAAGCCATATTCTCCAAAAGCAACATACTTATTCCCCTTAGCTTTACCAGTGTATGAAGTACGGTGCATTTTTCGACGTATAACTCTTTTAGGTTGTAACATATTCTAATAACAATATTATAATATAATTATATTATGGTAGGAAATAAAAGCAAAAAAAACAATACAAACAAGAATATTGAAGTTGCTAAAAAAAAGATTCATAAAACTTTTCAAGGAGTTGTTATTTCTGATAAAATGAATAAAACAATTGTTGTTAATGTTGAAAGAAAATTCTTGCACCCAAAGTTAGGCAAGTTGGTTATTTCTCATAAAAAATATCATGCGCATGATGAAAAGGAAGAAGCTAAAATTGGAGACAAAGTAACCATTTGTGAAACAAAACCATTAAGTAAAACAAAATTTTATAGATTATTGAAAATAACTGAAAAAACTAAGTAATTTACTACTTAATTTAAGTAGATATTTGGTATCTATTTTAATAAATTTAAAATAATAACATTGAAAAATAAGTAATAATAAATAAAATTATTGAAACTTTTAATCTATTTTCTCAACAGTATTAGAATTATTGTTTGAATTATTGGAAGAATTAGGAATATTAGTTTTCACAGTTATTTTGCCATCATTTACATAAACAACCATATCAGCAACATTTGCTATTTCAGGATTATGAGTAACAATTACAATCGTTGTACCAAATTTTTTATTAATATCTTTAAATAAATTAATAATATTATCAGAATTTTTTTGATCAACAGCTCCAGTGGGTTCATCGCCAAATAGTATTTTTGGATTTTTTGCAATACTTCGAGCAATTGAAACACGTTGTTGTTGACCACCTGAAAGTTGGTAAGGCATTTTTTTCTTATATTCAAGCATACCAACTGATTCTAAAACCTTATTAATGTCTAATTTAAGATTTTTGTTTTCTTGTAAATTAGCACCAATTTCAACATTTTCTTTAACTGTTAAATTAGGGAGTAATCCATATTGTTGGAAAACGTAAGAAATATTTCTTTTTCTAAATTCAGTTAATTTTGAAGCATTCATATTTATTAAGTTTTCGTTACAAACAATAACTTGTCCACTTGTAGGTGTGTCCATTCCACTTATTAAATTTAACAATGTTGTTTTTCCACTTCCAGAAGGTCCTAAAATAACAACAAATTTTCCAGATTCAATTGTTAAATTAACTTTATCAAGAATTCTAAAAGAAATATTATTATTTTGGTAATATTTTACAACATTTTTTAGATAGATAATATTTTGTGGACTTGGATTTTGTTCTTCATTTTTCTTCATTCTTTCTAAAATCTTAACACATTTTGAAATGAATTTATTAACATATTCTTTCGGTAAAAGTTGAACATAGTTTTTTTCTTCAAACAACATCTTTTCTAATTTTTGTTTTTTTATACTTTGTAGATTAGAAAAGGATTTTAATATTTCTTGTATTTTTTCTTGTCTTTTGCAAGAATTAATAATTTTCTTTAAAAAATGCTTGTTAACGAAGAATTGGTTATTATTAGCACTATTTTGAATTTTAACTAAAAAATCATAAAATTTATCTGTATCATTTGTATTTTTCATTTCTTTTACTATTAAAGGAAAATTGGAAATATTAAGTTCTTTAGTAATTGATTCATTATTTTTTATAAATTCATTTATATTCATAGGTATGCTCATAACTTGTTATTTTATTATATTTTTATATTTGCTTAATTCTATCAATTATTTTATTCTTTTTTAAATTAAAATAACCAGCAATACCAGAAGCTGCAAATATAACACATACACCAGTAATACTTGAAAATAATGAATATCAATTGAAATTAATATTAATAAAAATATTCAAGTTATTAAAAATAAAAGATGAAAAAGCAACATTTAAAATTGTGGAAATTGGAAGAGAAATAAGAATAGATAAGAAAAGAATCGGTCCATATATTGATAAAACATTAGCAAGATTTCTTTTATCTCTATATCCAATTGCATTCATAATAGCATTAATAGATTTTGAATCATCAATTATCATTAATGTAATCATGAAAATAATCAAAATAGTCATTAAACTAATGATGGTTAATATAACAATTTCAATTTGATTAATTGTGCTATTTATACTTTGATAAATTAAAACAGAAGAATTTTTATCAGAAGCAAAATTAACAAGGTTAACAAATTGACTTTCACCAAAAACTTTCTTTAAATTAAAAATTAATTCTTCTAAAAGTTCATTAGAAATAAAGTATTTGCTTCGAGAAGCTGTTTCTTTATCAATTCACATTTTTCATTCTTGATAAATTTTATCACCTAATGGTGTAGATTTTGAAGAATCAGAGTTTCAAAAACCAGCAATTTGTGCTGCAATCATAGCATTAGAACCGTATTTTAAAACGTTTCTAGAAGCTTCTGAATCAAAAAATTGGTTAGCCATAAATATTCCACTAGGAGAGTATAAAGAAATGGAATTTGCAATAATTGTAGAACCATCATTATCTTGTGTAAAAACACCATTGAATCCATATGGATTAATATTTATTTGTGTGTTTTCAAGTTCTTGTTTGTTTTTCATATTTGAAGGTAAAGAACTATTGCCATCACTCGTTAAATCTTCATCAAGAAGTGCGAAATTTCACAATGTTTTTGAAGGGTTTTTATCTGTGCTTCCACCTCATGTGTTACCTTTTCCATTATCATTGGTACTAAACATTTGGGAAACTAATCCTATATCATTAGAATCAGTATATGCCTTATTATCGATGTAATATTGATTAGGTATTTGGATTTTAAAAGATGTATCTTTTTTCTTAATTTCTTTTGCAAAATCGCTTTTCAAACCTAATAAATAATTAGCAATATCTTGATTCATAAAAATTTCTTCTCCTATTGTTCCATCGGAAATTCCAACAACTTCAACTATCGCTTCATGAATTGTGGAATTATTTTTAATTTGTTTGCTTAACCTGTCAGCATGATTTGTAATATCAAATCTTATTTTATCGCCTATTATTAAACCATATTTATAACTTGTAAATTCATTAATTATAACGGGAATATAAGCTTCATCCTTGTAAATTTTATAAGGATCAATATTTACAAATAATTTATGAAGTAAAGGATTACCATTTGTATCTTTTAATTTTATATATTTTGTATTAGATTTGATGCCCATTATTTTCGTATTATTTTTTAGTCTTACTTTTTCTCCATCAATACCATCTGCTAAAATATATGTATAAGTTTCGTCATTTTCCCTTAAAGGGATTGAACAATATTGAAGATTATAATTATTTTCATCAACCTTTTGGATTAAATCTTTATTTTTAAGATTAAATATTTTTTCCTTTGCTTTCCCAATCTTTAAATCATCATGAATTAAAGAAAGCATTAATAGGAAATCTGGTACAACATACACAGAAGCACAATTAGAAGATCAAAGAACAAATTTAATATCCTCAATTTTTGAAGCATCAAAATTTGTGATTTTATTTATAGGAAGGATATTAGGGGAAATATTAGCTGGGTTGGATGCATTATTTTCAACACTTCCGTATCTTCATTCATTTTCATATTTATATAAAGGAATTAAAAAAAAGTTTTTATTTTCATTTCCAAATTTATTTTTTCAAGTATTTTCTTCAATATCATATGGACTTGTTAAATTTGTTGTTATTGAACTTTCATTTATTTTTGATTCAACTAATGTTTTATCTTTAATACCATAAACTTTTGTAACCATTTTTGGATACGCTTTATATCCTGCATAATTAAAGAGATTAGAAGCAACACTATCCATTTTGTTTATTTGGTTATCTGGTGCTAAACTTGTAACAATGTTTCAAGGGTTAGAAGAGATTCCTAAAGCACCAATATTAAAATCAGTTCCTGTTTTTTCAAGAGTTTTATTCTTTAAGTATTGTAAATCAGTTCTTTGTCCAAAATTATCACTAATGCATGGGA
Organism: Mycoplasmataceae bacterium; assembly: GCA_031260145.1. GTDB lineage: Bacteria > Bacillota_I > Bacilli_A > Mycoplasmatales > Mycoplasmoidaceae > Malacoplasma_A. Next base: position 32,203 of record JAIRKL010000002.1, on the reverse strand, counting down.
TTATATTATTAAAATGATGCTTATTTTCATTGCTTAATTTCGAAATATCAAAACTTTTTAAAGAATTCTTATAAGAATATTCTTTTGAAATATTAACATCAGAAGAATATGAAGAAAAAATTTGAAAAAAATCACCTTTTTTTCCATCTGAATTTTCAAATAAAACTTCAGGAAAATAATTTTTTCCTTCATTAGTTTGAATTATTCCTGCATCTCCTCAAAAATCAGCGTTAACAGGAGTATATTGTCCCCCTTGATTAGTTGGGGTATATAAATCAACTGCAAAAGAATATTGTTTAGAATTTAATGATGTGTTAACACTATTAGTAATTTTTCCAAAAGTATTAATCGAAAATGTGAACAATGAAATTGTTGCACTAGTTAAAAAAGTTAAAATAATTAATTTAGGCATAGATGAAAGTGCTAAACTAGTACGGAAACGGAAAATAATATTGAAACGTGAAAATGGTTTTTTAACAACCTTTGCTAACAAATTAACTTTATATTCACTACCACTCTTCATTAAGGTGACAGTATTTGTTCTTAATCTAAAATATCCAATAATCATTGTTGTTAATGAAATAATGAGAAAAGGGATAAGAATAGAAAAACATAGTGTTATTCAAGAAAAAGAAACAACAGAAGTTGGTATTGTTCAATAATTATGCAAAAGTCCAATTGTTGGTTTTTGTAAAAATAAACCAATAAAATATCCTAAAAAACATCCAATTAATGATGGAAAAAAAGCAAACGGTTGTAGAGAAAATATAATTTTTTTCTTACTAATTCCATTAGCTAACAATATTCCTAAGTTTTGTCTATTTGCAGAAATAAACTTACTAATAACAACTAAGACTACAATAATTGTAAGAAGGATAATAGTAATAGTTAGAAAAAAACATAGTGAATCAATATTATTAATAAGTCTTGGAATAAATGAAATACGCATTGATGAAGAGTTTAAAAAATTAGAAGTATCATCAGCTAAAAAAGCAATTTTATTTCCTTGCATTAAAGGCATATTTCTTTTCCCAAACTCATTAATTTTTTTCAGAATTTCATTATGATTATTTGAATGCAAAAATTTTGCAACGATATAAATTTCTTGTGGATTCGGATAAGAATCATAAACACGTAAATAGCCAACATTATTTGTAAATAAAATAGCATCTTTTATAAAATTAGGATTGATACTTTCGAATCCAATACTGGGATATAAAAAATCAGGTGTAATTCCACTTCCTAAAATGATAAAGGGAATTCCACCATCTATTTTCAAAATATTATTTTGATGTTCATTTATAATTTTTTGAAAATGAGAAAGAATTTCACTTGTTGTCATATTATTTAAAGTTGTTGGGTTTATTTCTACTAAATTAGATGAAATTGGCGATAAATTATGTGAATCTAAGAATTGAGGATTTAAAACAGTAAAAAAAGAAGTTCAATTCTCAATGACACAAGTAATAGGAGTTAAACCAGTTGATGATTGAATTGTGTATTTATATTTTTTGTCAAAAACATCATAATTGCCTTTAACATATTCCAAATGTGTCTTAGAATTATCATTTAGTGAATTTAATAATTCGGTAGATGTTTTTGAATTAAAACATGCTTTTTTTTCCTCAGAAGTTAAAACAAAACTATCAGATCATTGCCCTGATAACAATAATCGATATTTATTAAGTAATTTTATTTCATCATTCCCATTATACTTTAAAATTTGATAAATATTTTCTTCTCCTCCATCATATCCCAAAGGGGCAAAGGATGAAGAAGAGAAATTAGTTCTTCCATTTTCTTTTCCATTGTAATTTATTAAACATAGTGAATCAATTTTATCACCAGGATTGCTGTCAATGATTTTATAGTTTAAATTATCACTAGAATTTGAAATATTAAAACTTTTAAATTTACGAAATTCTATTTCAGTGGAAAGTTGATTATTTAGAAAATTTTGTAAAGGATTGAAGTTTTTTTTAACAAAATTAATTAATGTATTAGAAGCATTGGAAAGTTTTTTATTTATTTCTAAATTATTAGTTTGAACATATTCGTTAAAATCTTTGGAATTCATAGAATCGAAGTTTTTTTCTTGATTTATTAGTTTAATTACAGGAAAAATAATATTTGAAATCTCTTTCTCTTCTTCACTATAAATATGAGATAAAAAAGTATCATGTTCATAAAAATTAGAATGTAAAAATTGATACATTTCATCTCTTGTATCAGAAATATTAGGAAAATACAATAAATAGTTTGTATATGTTTTTTCAGGTGCTTCTTTAACGTAAATAGCTCCTCCTTCAACTGCATTAGTTTCTTCAACACTTAAAACACCAAAGGTGGTTATAGCTTCATATATTTCTGAGGGTTCTGTTTCTGTTGTTTTTGCAAAAGTATGGAATTTAAAATCTTCAATTGTAACATTTTCATCAATGTACGGGTGGTAATTATTAGTGTTACGCAATTGATAATTAGGATTAGAAAGAACATAATTTTCACTTATTGTGAAATCATGTAAATTATGTTTTTTAGAAATATTTGTATATGTATTATTTAAATTAGCACTGGTTGAAGAAAAAATTGTAAATAACAAAATTGTTATAAACATCAAAAATGTTAATGATATAGTTATGAGTTTTTCTTTTCATAAACTACGAAAGGAATTTTTGAATAGATTTAACATTCTATGTTACTAAATTATAACTCCGAATCTTAATTTTTCATAAAAATTAATATGTTTTTGCAAATTCTAGACTATAAAATACTAGATTTAGCATACACAAATTAACCATTTTAATTATTTTAATTAAATACTAAAATTAATTCAAAATAACTAGTTTAATATTAATTTAAATATAGTCAGTTAACTATATAATCTTAACAAATGACAAAGAATATAAAACCAATTTTAGTCATAATTTGCGGAGGTTCTGGAAGTGGGAAAACAACTGTTGCTGAATTAATTCGTGATAATATGCCAAAAACGGCAACTTGTGAAGTTCTTTCTTTGGATTGATTTTATCTTTCAAAAGATCGCATTCAAACAAAAAATTATGACTCTCCAGAATCAATTGATTGATTTGAAGTTCGAGAAGCAATAAAATTTTTAATTGAAGAAAGACAAGAAACGAAGGTTCCAATTTATGATTTTTTAACGCAAACAATAACAACAAAAAAATTAATCAAACCTGCTGATGTTATTATTTTAGAAGGGATATTATCACTAACTAATGAAGATGTTAATAGATATGCAGATATCAAATTATTTATTGATGTTCCTGATGATGAAAGATTAATAAGGAGATTACTTCGTGACATTGGTTCAAGAAATACTGATATCAATAAAACTATTCAAATGTGAAGAGAAAATGTTATTACTATGCATCATGAATATGTAGAACCAAAAAAATTCATTTCTGATATTGTTATTCCTTGAGGAAGCGGAGAAAAGAATCTCGTTCCAATTAAAGCAGTAGCTGGTGCTTTAGAATATATGATTTATTCAACAAAAAAACGAAAAAGAAATGAGTTTTTATCCCAAGCAAAGGAAATAAAAAAACAAAAAAATAGCGCAAGTAAGAAAGGGCAATATATACCTATTTAATATTGGTTATTTTGTGAAAATAATTAAAAAAGTTTACTTTTTTATTTTTTTTTACAATATAAAGGATGTATGGTAAAATTACTAAACGCAGCAAAAAATGAAAAATTAAACAGAAGTTTAATGAATTTAATCTATGTTAAATATGATGAAAGGTTAACAAAAATAATTCAAATAATGGTTAGTAAATATAAAGATTTAGACCCTAGTGATTTTTGCAAACTTAAATTTTTAGCATTAAAAACTTCTTTGGAAATATGAGATAATGAGACTGGTGAAAAAGGGTTTGAAAAACTAGTTAATAATATACTTACATTAAAAATCAAGGAACAATGTCGTTGTTTTACACATAAGGAGAAAAAATGAAATATAAAAACTCTTTATTTCGATAATATGAATGAAGAAAGACGAGAATATTTAATAAGTAATAACGAACCTGATCCAATGGAAGAGTTTTTAGTTTGTGAAGAAAATGAAGCAAAAATGGAAAGAGTTTTAGATATTCTTCCTAAAAAATATCATGAAATAACAAATTTAAAATATATTGGATACAAAAATAGGGAAATTCGTAAAAAATTAAATATTGATGATAAAAAGTTAAGAAGCAAGATTGTTTCGATAAAAAAATTTGTTGAGAATTATTATTAGAATTAATTAAATAGAAGCGTTAGAATGTCCTTGAATAAAAGTATTTGCGAATCAAGATACACCTTTTTTTGAAATCTATTTGCCAAAATACCAATTTTACTTTTAACTTAATTAGAAAATTAATGAACTTTTAATTTTGAGCAAAGTTGATATTCCTGGTTCTACTGGTTTGATAAATAATCTTCCACTATTTACATTTTCTAATATAATTTTGCCTAGGTTATATAAAGAAACCTTAAATAGCTAAACAAATTTCCCAAATACTGAATTATTTCAAAAAAAGATGTTTAAAAGCCAACGTGAACTTTTAATGAGAAAAGGTAATAGTAGAAAAATACATTTTTGAAAAGAATAAATAACATTTTAAAATTAAATCAAGAGAAAGAAAATGAACTTACTTTTTTAGCTAAGCAAATTCCTTCCGAAATTTTGAATCAACCTTTTAAACGAGTTACAGATATTTACATCCCTCAAGAAAATTTAAAAACAAAATTAAGGTTAAGACAAAAAGGAGACAAATACGAAATTGCCAAGAAAGTTCAAATAAATAAGGATGATGCTTCTTCCCATATTAAAAAACAATACCATTAACAAAAGAAAAGTTTGATGTGTTATCAATAGTTAATAAAAGAAGTGTAAGTAAGAAAAGATATTGTGTTCTAATCAATAGGTATGAAGCAAATGTGGATGTTTTCAACAAAAGTTCATCAATCCTAAATGTGTTCCTGGCGATGCAACACAAGAAGATTTCATTATGGAGAGTATGCTTGCTAGTAAAAAGTATAAAGATATCGAAAATGAGCTGAAAAGATTTAAATATAAAAGATTGATTTAGAGAAAGCTTAATGTTTTTAAAACATCCATCTATTTTAAGAATAAAACCGGTTTAGTTACAATTTATATTTTTACTATTAAACTATCTGGTTACATTTTAAACAAATTCACCAATTCAAGCTACAACTAATCAGGTCCAAAATATGGGACAACTTTCATCTTTAAAAAATGAAAATCAAAAGGTCTTTAAAACAATATCAAACAAAATGCTTTATTTTATTTTTAACAATATTTTTAAAATTTAAAACAAGTTCAATAAATGAATATTTTTATAAAACAAAAAGAATAAAATGCAAAGCCTACCACTATAAGAAGGTTAATTTCAAACCTGGTGCAGCAACAATTTCAAATATAAAAATTGTACAAAATGAAACCAAAAAAAGATAAGGAAAAACGAAAAGAACTTCTTAAAAAAATGACTAATGATGATAAGGATTTTTTAATAAATATTTTAACTGATCTTGTTGATGAAAACAAATATTCGAATGAAAAACTTAAGTAAATAATTAAAAAAAATTTAACAAAAAAACAAATATTCAAAGAACTCTTAGTTTTTTAAATTTTTCTTATACTACTTTTTATCGAAAAAAACAAGAAAAAACTGAAAAGAGAATTAAGATTGAAGAAAGACATAAATATGTTGATAGAATAGTTTTTAAAATAATTAGTGAAAACAAATTAAACAACAATTTCGGAAGAGAAAAAATTTGAGCAATGCACATAAAATTAATCCTTCTATTTCAGAAAAAGAAATAAGAATGTCAAAAAAGAGAAAATGTGTCCTTATGGAAAGGGTTAGCTAACGAATGAACCTTTTCTTTTTAAACTTAAAATATTAAATATCAATATTCTTAACAAATTTCGCGTTCTTAATAATAAAATCTTTTCTTGGAACAACATCATCACCCATCAGGAAAGAAAATTGTTGGTCAGCATAAGCAGCTTCATCAATGGTAACCTGTTTTAAAATTCTTTGTTTTGGATCCATTGTAGTTTCTCATAATTGCTCGGGATCCATTTCTCCTAAACCTTTATATCGTTGAGTAGTCATTTTTGAATATCGATCAATTCCATACTTATTTTTAATTTGTTCTAATTCTTCATCGGAATATGCATAATCACTATTTTTAGCATCAAACACTTTATAAAGTGGAGGAACAGCAGAATAAATAAATCCATTTTCAATAAGAGGTTTTAAATAACGGAAGAAGAAGGTTAATAATAGAATTCGAATATGAGCGCCATCAACATCAGCATCAGTCATGATAATCACTTTATTGTAACGAGGTTTAAGAACTTTATTAACAATTGGTAAATTGTTTTCATCAAGAATTGGTTCTTTATTCTCATTTAATAGTGGTTGATCAGTATATTTAAACTCTGGTGCGACACCGATACCGAAAGCAGTAATCATAGCATTTATTTCGGCATTTTCAAAAATTCTTTCAGTCTTTGCTTTCTCAACATTTAAAATTTTACCACGAAGAGGAAGAATCGCTTGAAAAAAACTATTTCTTCCCATTTTAGCAGAACCACCAGCTGAATCACCCTCAACTAAATAAATTTCACAAATTGATGAATCTTTGCAAGAACAATCAGAAAGTTTTCCAGGCATTGAACCAGAATCAAAAGGTGACTTTCTTCTTGTAGCTTCCCTAGCTTCACGTGCTTTTATTCTTGCTTGTTTAGCAAAAACAATTTTTTTAATAATATCTTCAGTTTCTTTTGGATTTTCTAATATATATTTTTCAAAAATATCACTAACAATATCATTAACAAAAGGTCGAACCTCAGTATTTCCTAATTCACCCTTAGTTTGCCCTTTATATTGAGGTTCTGGGTGTTTTAATGAAATAATTGCAGTTAAACCCTCAATAACATCATCTTTTGAAATTTTTTCATCAATATCTTTCATAACCTTCTTTTCAACTGCATATTTATTTGTTAAACGGACTAATGCAAGTTTAAAACCTTCTTCATGTGTTCCACCTTCAGGAGTGGAAACATTGTTGCAATAAGAATAAAGAGAAGATGTATAGTTTTTACTATATTGAAATGCTACTTCACAAACAATATGATATTTTTCATCTGTTTTATTCGGCGCTTTAACATCCATTTCTCTTTTTCCATAAATTATTGTTGGAGCTAAAACTTCTTTATCAGCATTTAAATCTTTGACATATTGTTTTAAACCACCTTCAAAACATCATTCATCTTTAGTGGGGTTTGCAGGATTAGTGTATTCATCAATAAGAATTATTTTAACACCAGCATTTAAATATGCAGTATTTTTAAGTTTTCCTGCAATAGTGGTATATTCTCATCTATTTTCTTCCATAATTTCGAAATTAGGTTTAAATTTAATAATTGTTCCATGAGGTTTAACATTTGGCAATTCGCCTGGCGTATTAGAAGAGCCATCTAAAAGTTCCATAGCATTCGGTTGTTGTCCTTTTGGTTTATGGTATCAATCATTTTTATTAAATTCTAAATAATAAACTTTATTATCTCTATTAACTCAAACTTGTAATTGTTCACTTAAAGCATTAACTGCTTTAACACCAACACCATTTAAACCACCAGAAATCTTATAAGCATTTTTATCATATTTTCCACCAGCATGAACTTCAGATAATGCTATTTCAAGCCCACTACGTTGTTTTTCATCATCTTTACTGATAGCAGTAGGAATTCCTCTTCCATCATCATCAACAATTATCGAACCATCAGTACATAATTTAACAAAAATACGTGAGGCATATCCTGCCATACATTCATCAACAGAGTTATCAACTACTTCTCAAATTAAATGGTGTAATGATTTAACACCAGTACCGCCAATATACATACCAGGCCTCATTGAGATTTTGGTAAGTCCTCTTAATTGTTGAATTCCACTACCACTATTGTAATCGAAATTATTATTTGTTTGTTCCTCACTCGTCATATAATTTTATTATATTAAAATTAACATATTTTTGCTAATATTTTAATGGTAAGATTAATGATAAGATGATAAAAATTATTTGTGTTGGAAAAACCACAGAATTCGATGAAAAGATAAAATATTATAATGATAGATTGAATGGCATTTTTCAAACTAAAATTCAAACAATAAATATTTCTGAACAAAACCAAAGTGTGAAGATTTTATCATTATTAAAATCCAATGAATACATTATTTTATTAGATGAAAGAGGCGAAGAAATTAATAATATGAAACTCAAAGATATTATTTGTAATTTTAGTCATAATTTAGTTTTCGTTATTGGAGGACCTTTTGGAGTAAATGAGGAAGTTAGAAAAAGAGCAAATTTTATTTGAAAATTAAGCAAATTAATTTTCACTTATGAAATGTGTCGATTATTCCTTATGGAACAAATTTATCGAAGCCAAGAAATTTTTAAAAATCATCCATATCATCATGGATAATTTAAAATAAATAGTTAAAGGCAGATTAATCCTAAAATATAGGACAAGTTTTTTACTTTTTATAAAGAAGAAGTTCAATTATTAACAACATTTTGTTTCATAATGATAGAATATCTTTTTTATTTCATATACACTTGGAAAATTTGATAAAACTATTCTGTTTTTAGATTGTTTAAAACAATAATATTATCAAGTTTTATTTCCAATTTATCTAATTTTTCCCCTTGAGATTTTTGAACTAATTCGATATTATCTAATTTCAAATCCATCTTTTCTAATCTTTTTAAAATCTCACCAATAATATCTGGTTTTGGTACTCTTCCAGAATAAATAAACTTACTCATTACTATCTCATCTCCTTCCTTTATATATTTATTAGTAGATTCATTAACATAATAATTTTCTTTCTTGCCTATCTTTTTAATTATAGACTCTTGTTTTTTGGAATTTTGTGCTTTATTAGTGTTGTTTGATTTATTATTGTTAAATACCATACATCCTTTATATTGTAAAAATAAATGAAAAAGTTAACTTTTTAAGAATAATAAGTAAAATTTTTTTAAAATAGTCCATTTATTTAGCAAATATTTTGAATATTTTTTTCTTTTAAAGATGAAAGTTGCTCTTAGAATAAGAAGTCGAATAATTTGAATAAAGTTTTGAAAATTTGAACATCTTTAGATTTTCATTTTTAAAGATAAAGTTATCCTGCATTTTGGACTTAATCTAATATTATGATATATTAAAATATAATGAGTTTATATGAGTAAATTTTCCAAAATATTGTTATTTTGTGTTCCTATTTCATTAACATTTCTAAATCTATTCCCTTATTTTGCTTTAAATGTTGTTACAACGAATACCACTCCCAATTCATCTTTAAATAATAGTTCAAAATGAAAAAATAGTGTAAAAAATTCTGAAACCAATGAATATAAAATTTCAAACCCTTTTGCTTTATCAGCTCGAAAATATATTTTATCTTCAAGTCCTGAAAATAATTTAATTCTTGCAAGATTACAATCGCCAGTTTTTACAAATGATAATAAAACATATCCTATTAATAATGATGGTTACAATGACTTGGGAACACAATTAAATTTTATAAACACTCCAAAAAATGCAGTAGGAGATAAAATATATCTCAATTACACTTCTGGAACTACTCCTGTCGGAAGTAATGCTGTTGATGAAATTAATATGCTTGATTTCAATAATGACTCATTAATATCAACTAACCTTTCAATTCCAGCATTTTATTTAGAAGGTGATAGTTCAAAAAATAATATTGGTAAAATAACAAAAGTCACTATCACTGATGGAAGAGAAAATAATATCACTTTTCATCCAGTGGAAGGAGAAGTAAAAGAATATTATTCACCGTTAACAGAAATTGGATATTTTTGTTTTTCTTCACAAGCTCGTATATTCAATAATACTAATCCATTAGTTCATTCATATTACCACGACTCAAAACACGTAACCGATAATGCTCCTGCTTTTTCATCATTGGAAGAAGTTGAATTTAAAGATCTTAATGTTAAAAAAAGTTCAGAATCAACTGAAAATGATTTAAAAGCATTAATGGGAATTAAGGTAATTCATGCTGGCGCTTTTGCTAATGCTAATAAGTTGAAGAAAGTCGATTTTGGTCCTTCAAATCGTGTTACATATATAGATGAATTTAATTCTCCTTCTTTTGCACAAGTACAAGATTATAAAAACTTTCCGAATATCACTCCTAAACCCTTTTATCAATCTGATGGTGCTGATTATTCGGAAAGATTAGGAATTTTTGAAAATGATTCTTTACTAACCAATGTTGAACTTCATCAACAACATTCTGGTCAATATTCTGATGCTACAAAAACTTATCATTCATACCTCAAATCAATTCCAGCAAGAATGTTTAAAAATGCCATTAATCTTTCTTCTTTTAATAGTAATGGTGTTTCAGGAACAAATAGTTTTTTTATTCCGAATTCAGTAGCTTATATTGGTTCAGAGGCTTTTGCTAACGCTGGAACTTCCACAAAATATAGTAAAAAAATCTATTTCCCTGAGCCTGATATTTCAAAAGGGGAAACAGGTATATTAGAGTGCGCTAATGATATTTTTGGAGAAACTGTCGATATGCTTGACGAAATATTTTTGCCTGATCCTAATCCAAGTAGTAACTTTCTTGTTGGATTAACTAATAGTTTAAGTAAAATGCCACTTCCTGGTTCAAAACCTGGGTACGAAGGAAAGGTTTTGAAAATTCATGTACCTTATAACTATAAAGAAAAACCAGAAGAAAAACCTTCATACACTGCTTCTGATTCAATTTACGCCAAATACATTTTATCTGGAACAAGAAGAACTGATATTCAATTTGATTTTATAACTCCTGCTTCTGTTTCCTTAGTTAAACCAAAAAATATCACCTCTATTTATGCAAAAACTTCTTCAAGTTCAGAATTTAAAAATTTTAATGATTTTGATGGTGATTGAACAAAAGGAAAATATGATGATTATGCTTGAAAAATAACAACATTGCCTCATCATGCTGCTTTTACAGAAGATGATTTTAATTTAATTTCTGTAACTTGTGATAATAATAAAGTAGTAATCAATCCTGATAATTCTAGTGTTAAAAAAGATAAATATATTGCATCAGATGGTTCCTTTTACTTGTGTCCTTCATACAAACTAACACAGGATATTCCTGAAGGAATTTCTAAAATTAATTTAACTTTTTCTTCTCCTTCTTCCTCTGTTCATAAAATTACAAATTTAATTCAAGAGATAAAAGTTTGATCAGAAGCAAGTGTTCAAAGTTTTAAATATGGAAAAGATTCTTCATGAAGTGATACTTCATCAAATTTCCATATCGTTAAAAAAATTTCTGAAAGCACTAATTTTGCAAATAATCTTGATGAAGTAAAAATAACTCCTTTACTCGCTTCTGGAAATGAATTATCTTCTGAATTGATTCATAAGAATTTTTCACTTATTCCAAACATTTCTTTTCCTTCTAAAATTTCAGAAGAGCCATTTGTGGAACAAACCTCAAATTTAATAACAACTTATAATTATTCACTATTCCAAATAGTTATTACTTATGATACTGCAAACAAATGCTATATAGGAAAAATAATAATAAAAAACTCTCAAAATACTAGTTTATGTGGTTCTTATTCAATTAGTTTTGAACTTCATAATAATATTAATGGAAGAGTATTAAAAACTTCTTCTTCATTCAAACTTGATTTTTGATTTCGTACTTCTTTAGTTTCAAATCCATCAATAAACCATTATTTTAATCCTTTTATTAATGAAGCTGAATCTTTCAGTTTACCTGATACCACATATTCAGGAAATTATCATTTTGTTTATGCTAATGATTTTTGTCCTATAACTTCATCAATAACTGGTTCTGTTTTCCCATCTAATAAAGTTGATATTACATATTCCACTGTTTCAAATGATGTAATGCGCACAGCAAGCACCTCTTTAACATTGAAAGACACACCTCAATCAACTTCTGAAAATGGTTCTTTTTCTTGCATATTAACAGGTTCAATTATAAAAAACGATATTCCTACTAATGAGGGAGAAAATGAAAAGAAATTTAGTTTTACTATTACACTTAAAGATAACCAAGACTCAAATATAAGTTCTTTTACAACATGTAACCTTTTTGTTAAAGGATACACTGATAATTGATTAATTGAAAGAGGAAGTGAAACTAATGATTCTTTAGGAATATTTGATACAACAACATATATAGATTCTTCGGCTTCTTTCCCTATTGGTTTATTAAATAATTTACCAGCTTTAGTTGATACCTCATATATTGGTAAATTAACATTTAAATTAAGTGCTACTACTCCTTCTGAAGGTGCATGAAGTATTGTTTCTAAAAATTCAATAATTTCTCAAGAAAATATTTTAAAATATTTTGCAATCTCACCTGTTTCTAAAGAAGGAAGTACTCCTTTAAAAACAATTGTTTATGTAAAAAATAATTGAAAAGATATCACTATACCTGGTTCATTTTTATTTTCATTAGTTTTCACTCCAGTATCTGGTAATGCGCATAGTATTAATTTTACACTTAATACTTTCAAAATGACACAACCTACTATTTCAATAATTGATCAGCCAACATCATCAAATCCTAAAAATATCTATTTTGATTCAGCAAAAACAAAAACAAGTGATTTAATTGATTTAATGAACTTTAATTTAACACCAAACTTTTTATATTCTATTACTCCTAATTTATCTTATGATTTAACACCAAACTTTAATTTTAATGACGTTTTATGAAACTCAGAAACTTTAAAATGTGAAAAAGATGAAACAACATATAAACTAAAACTTACTTTTGAAAAATTACAAAATTTTTCTACAAATTTTCCAAGCGATTTTTCATTCCTAATTTCAAGTTTCACATATAGTGACTCTAATTTTAAAGATACAAAAAAAATAGAGATACCAATAAATAATGTTTCTATTCCCGTAAACAATGTTAATATTATCAAAAAATCATCAAAACCAACAGAATTAACAACTACCGGTTCCTCATTTGCTTTTATTTCGTTAGGTGATACTGGTTCTTTTGAAAAACCTTTTTTAATTAACTCCGATTGAGCTAGCAATTCACAATTTGCAAATCCTTTAAACTCATCTTATGATAAAAACTTTTCATATCATTACTCCATTCTTGGTTTAAGAAAGAAAAAAGTAGATGGCAGCTATGAATTAGTTGAAGAAAAAAAAGATAAACTTTTTAAAATCTCACAAGATGGAATTGTATATTGAAATGGAGAAGATTTTTCAAGCGCAGCTGGTTTGAGTGATGAAGGTGAATATTCTTTTGATATCGGTTTTTATATTGATGTTAAAAATTCAAATTACTCAAATGATAACGCAAAAGAATCATTAGCAGTTTTGCATGCTTCCACCGATGATTCAAGTTATTCTTTTTCAAACCAAACTTGGTCAAATAAAGAAGGGAATAATTTAACTTCCAAAAAAGGGAAATGCAATATTGTTGTTTCATCAAGTGATAAAAAATTCACATCCAATATTAAAGATCCTACAAATAGGGGCGATTATATATTTGATAATTCATCAAATTTATATCTTGTTTTTTCTCCATTAGATAAAAGAACTATAAAATATGAAGTTTCAATTCCGCATGCGGCAAATAACTATTTTGGTAATGATACACAATATGAATGTGAAATTACAAATTCAAATCATGATATTTCCAAAATTGTTACAGCAAAATTATCAGAATTAACAAAACCAACAGAAATGCAAAATGGTAAAGCTGTTTTTGATATTTCTTTTTTTGTCCCATCTCTTCCAACATTTAGTGATTTTTCTTTCTCATTGAATACTTTTGTAACTCATGAAGGAAATAGAATATTAGCACTTTCTAGTTTTATCTTCAATTGTTATATAAGCAAAATAACTGGAATAACAGCACATTATTACCAATATGGTGCAAATAATACTAAGAAAGAAATTAAAAATGGTTCAACTATTGATTTTACCATTAAAGATAATATTATTGATGAATACATATTTGTAGAATATTCTTTTAAAACTGATTACACACCTATTGAGAAAAACACTAATGAGGCTGTATGATTATTATGATTTAATAGACTAGAACGCTCAAGCTCGAATGTTATATCCTTAAATTCAAAACAAATTTCAAGTAGTAATCCACTGCCTTTATGATTAAAAGTGGAAGTGGAACAATATGATATTCATAATGGTGGAATTTTAAATGCAGAAAAATTTGGTCAGCCTTTCCATTTACATGCAGAAGCAATTTCAAAACACCCTAATGAGTATTCTAATTTTTGAGGAAAATATACATTAAATACAAGTGTTAAATTCAGTAAAGAAGATTGATATGGTGGTGCAAGTGACTTTAATTATAATTTTGGAATCTATTTTAATATCCACCCAGTGGTTGTCGATCACACTTCTTCAACTATTATTATTATCGTGGTTATTGTTGTTGTGTTAATAATTGGAATTATTCTTATAAAAGTATTTGTTACAAAAGCAAAAGCTCGTAAATTAATGAAAGAAGAAGAAAATGAAGAAAGAGAACGAAGCGGAAGTTCTTCCTCCTTTAAATTTGAAATTAAAAGTAATTTTGGAAAGGAAAAGATGGAAAAAGAAAGTTCCACAGGATTTTAGCAATTAAAGAGAATATGATAAATAATAAAGTATATAAGAATAATAAGATGACGAAAGGACAAAGTCTTAATTTATTCCATAAACATATTCATAAACTTGATATTAAAAAACATATTTTTATTACACACTTTTTTTTAATAATATCCTTTATCTTATCTTTACTTCTTCTTGGTTTTTTATGATACATACTTTTCTTTCAATATATTAATTTTTCTTCTCCTGTTGATTCTTTAGCTGATATTAATCTTGATTTAACTGGCAGAAACTTTGGCCTTTATTCAATAAAAGGTTCGAATAATAATTTCTTTTTAGGATGAGAATTTTGGGTCTCAATTACTTCAGCATCTCTTATTATTCTTTTTTTTGTTATTTCTTTAATTCTTGATCACACTTGACATTTTAAACTTTTAAAACATAAAATATCCTATTTTATGGTTATTCCTGTTATTATATTATCTGTTTCCACTTGAACACTTTCTTTTTTTTCCTTGCCAATTAATTATGATATTATTTCTCAAAATGGTGGTGCTTTTACTAGCTGAAAAAATCTTATCACTAAATTTATAATTGAAGGTGATGAAATATCTGGATGACATTATTCAAACTATTTTACCCCTATTGGAATGATTTTCTTTATTGTTACTTTCCTTGTTGCTATTTATGAAGTAAAATTGGTTATTGTTTATATTCACGAAGTTAAAACTAAATGAGGTCATGATGTTCATATTAATCTTAAAAAATATCAAATTAATAAAAAAGTAGATGGGGAAACATTAAAAAATATTTTTCATCATAAAAAGGTTGTCGCTTTATATCTTTCCTTATTTGATATTTTTCTAACTCTTATCATTTCTAGTATATTAATATGTTTAGTCCTATTTATTCCTCAAATTAATAATTTATTTAATGGTGAAGATGTTAAATTTTGAGTTTTATACATCACAATTCCATGCATTATTTTCACCTATTTAATTGCTGATATTTTCATATTCGTTTCTTTATGAAAAAGTGTTAGAAGAAGAAATGAAAAAAGAAATCAATGATTTGATATTTTAACTATTGTATTTGGTGGAACTTTATCAAATGCTGCTGGATTAATTTTATTAACCGATTTTTATTATGCAAGAAATCAACATGAGCATTTAATTTTACAACCAAAAATACAAGTTCAAAATCCTAAAGTAAAATAATAAAAAATATAACGTTAATTTAATTGATTAATTTATTTAATTATTAATTAAATAATAATGTTATTAAAACCATGGGCTTTTTATTGAATTCTTTTTCATAGTCCTTAGTTAGCCTTTTTTTAATAGCCTCTCGAACTTCTTTAATATTGAGTTTGCCACTAGGAATACCTTTGATAAATTCAATTAATTCATTTGTTGCTTTGTTATTAGCGGAGTTTGATTTTTCTGCATTTTGGCCAGCATTATCAAAGATTCCAATACACTCATATTTACTAGAAATAAGATTTAAATTGGATTTATCAAGAAGAAAAGAAGCAAATATAACACCATTATCTCTCATTACTTTCCGTTCAAAAATGGAATTATCTTTTTCTTCTATACTTCCACCTAATGTTATTGTTTGTGGGATTAATTCAATTGAAGAAACATTAACAGCTTGCATATCATCAAAAGTTATCTTCTTTCCATTTGAAGAGATAAGAATATTTTTCTTATTAAATCCTGTTTTTGCAATTGTTGATTTGTAATTAGAAAAATCCATGAATAAAGCGGAAATCGGAATTATGAATGTAGGATTAAATATAGAACATGCAAACTTTAAATCCTCTTGAGAAGGAGAAAGAACCAAGAACTTTTTATCCAAGATTATTTTTTTATGCACACCACTTCTGGAGATGTCATCAAATAAATCAGCTTCTTTCTTTTCATAACCATTGATAGTAGGACATGTATAAACAAAAGTATCATGTTCGTCTAAACTTATATTTTCAAATTTATTGTCGCATATTTCTTCCATAAATTCATAGAAATTATTTGGAAATTCATCAATAATAATGACAACATCTTTTTTATCATTTTTAAGTTCTTCGAAAGGTATTATTTCAACTCGTTGTTTATTTGTTTTTGGATCAATATCAAAAATATTAATAAACTTAAGTTCATTCATTTTTTTAAAAATTGAAAGTGTTTTTTCATTAACAAAGCAAATGGCACGATTAGATAAAAAACCAGCATTGATAACGCTGTTAATTCTATAAATATCATTACTAAAACATCCAACAATAATACGATCTTCAACATCATCAAATTTTTCACGAAGTGTATTTTGAATTTGAAATGTTGGACTTGTAAAACCAGAAGAAGAACTCACAAGACCAGTTGATGTTAATAAAAGATTTTTTTGTTCTGGTTTAATTATTAAATAAAGTTTCAAAATATCATTTGTTAATATCTCTGATTTAAAAGTGTTAATTACCGAATCCTCAGTATATATAATGTTTTGATTGTTGATATTAAATATAAAACCATAACTCATAGGTAATGCATTAGAAATTTTGAATGGTGTAATTTTGATATTTTCAATATTAAAAGAAACCAAATTCTTAACTATTTCATAATTTAACTCTTTTTGAATAAAATTCTTAATATAAAAAGCATTAAATTCAGAAGTGAAAATTTTTATATTAGAAAGTTCAGTAGGTAAATAATTTAAACCGCCAAAATTTTTTTCGCTTGGTGTTCCAATAAATATACCTTTTATTCTATCTTTATTTTCAATAAGATATCTTGCATCAGGAATAAAACCTTGCACTCCTAATATTAAGTTTGTAGGAAAACTAATACCAAAATTAAGAATAAAAATATTATTATTAATTTCTAATACATAACAATTCTTTCCTTTTTCATCTAAACCACCAAGAGCTAGGAAACTTATTTTATCGCTCATTTTAAATATTATATTTTATCAAATATTTTTTATTTTTTTGTTATTTAATTGAATAATTTTTAATTAAATTATTAAAAAAATTAATATTAGCTAATTTTGTAAATTTATACTTCATAGTAAAAAAAGTTTGAAGAAGAATGATTATATCTTGATTTAAAAATCATTTTGTTTTATTGCTAATTAAAGTTAAAGTTCAGCATTTTATTAAAGTTTCCTCTTAAATAGTATTAGGGGGATTTTGATTATAAATACTTTTATCGTAAGAATTTGAAGTTTTATGAATATTTCATAAATAAACAAACTCATTATAAAGAAATTTTTTTTACAAAAAGAATTAATAAAGGGTACATAATTGTTTCACAACTTTGTCGATAAAAAGAATCTTTTTCAAAGAAATTGATTTTATTGTTTAAAAAAAGAGAATTTCTATATATTTTCATTCAAACCACCCAACTCACTTTTGTTGAAAGAAGATGGTTTATTCTATTTTCAATAGAACAAAATCATAATTCATAGGAAAAGCATCAATATTTTTATTTTCTTTTGTAAGAAGAGAATTTGTTTCATGTGTTTTTTAATAATGATAAAATATTAGGGATATAAGAAAGGTGGGAAAATTCCACATCATTATTTTATTCTTCTAAGTTTATATCATCATATAAAAAATCAGGAAAATTAAAATGAATTAAGTTATCAGAATTTCCAAGTCTACCATATCAAAGTCCAGAAGAAAAAATATTCCCTTTTACTAAAGTTTTAAAAACATATTTTCCTTTAACATTTGATTTTTGTTTACAAGAAAAAAGAAAAAATAATAAGAAAGGAGAAGTGATTAAAAACAGAGAAGAAAAATAATAATGGTAAAAAGTGATTTTTTCATTTTTTTATTTTATTCTTTTAAGTTATTTAATTGTATTACATTATCCATTCTTTTTTCAATTTTATCCACTTTAGTTTCGAGGTTATCCATTCTTTTTTCAATTTTATCCACTTTTTCAACCAAAGGTTCAAATTTTTGTTCGCTTCAAAAAGAAAATCAAGCTGGTGGTTTTGGAGTTTTTGATCCCATTTTTGAAACTAATACCTCGCCGCTATCATCACTTGTTCTTTTTGTTATTTTATATTTGTATAAATTTGCCATATTAATTTTAATTATAAGTTTGAGTAATTTGAAGGAATAAATCAAAAGATTTTTAATATAAATTTTAACTTTTATATTTTCAATATAATTTATCTTGTGTTTGCTAAAAAAATTAACATTTTCAAATTTTTCCTAATCCCTGTTGCGATAGTTAGTTCAATAAGTAGTTTAATCGCTTTAACATCTTGCAAAGAAAATAAGGTTAAAGAAATTAACTATAAAGAAGAAGCTATTAAATCATTAAAAGAACTTAGTGAAATTGATATTGTGAAACTTTATCAAAATGCATCTTTATCCACTTTTGCTATTGATATTTTAGAAGAAGATGAAGAAAATGGTATTATTAAAGATTTACTTTCTCTACTAAGTGCTAAATTTTTAATTTCTTTAAGTTTTTCAACACATGTTAGTGTGTTTTCAGAATTAGTTATTATTTTGAAAAATTTATTAAATAAAGATATAAAAAATAATGAAGATTGGCTAAAATTAAATATTTTAATTAAAAAAATTGATTTGAAAACATTATCAGCACAAAAAATAACATCACAGAAAATTATTAATATTACCTTATCTACTTCGAATATATTAGCAGACCCTGGAGCGTATGGAAATAAAAAAATTATCTCAGAATTTGAATTTATTGAAAAAGGTATTGGGAAAAAAATACAAAATTCTTTTAATTCTTTAATTAACGGAAATGAAAATTCAATAAATGAAAATACAACATTTAATTCTTTAAACTCTTTTTTAACTTCATCTACATTTAAAAATAATCATAATTTATTAGAAGAATCAAAAAATAATATTTTATTAGAATTTGCTGTAATATATTCTGATTTTTGTTATTTAATTAAACAAAACAAATTTCTTTGTGAATATTCAACTTACCTTTGTTCAGAGCTAAATTATGAAATAGATTGTTTGAATGAATTTGAAAAAAATTTAACAATATTGGAAGCTTCTTTTCAAAATAATAACAATTCTGCTTCTGAATTTTTAGAAGTTGTTCTAAAAATTGATAATACATGTCCATGATTAATAGAGCAAGAAGAAGGTTCTTTAAATGAAAATAGGAAAATTTCTGCAATTAAAAGTTTTTTAAATTCATCAAGTTTTAAATCAAAATTTTTTTCAACAGAAACTTTAAAATGAGAAAAGTTTTCAAATGCTATTATTAATTTTCTAAGAGAAATATCTATACAATATGTAAAATACAATTTCATCAGTAAATATTTCTTAGGTGAAAATAAAATTTTGGATTTTATAAAAAAATTAAATTTTGAAAGAATTTCAATTAAAACATTGATAACATTGATTGATTACACCATAGTTGTTACAAGTAATTCTTCTAAATTAATCGGGACATATGTTTATAACAGAAATAACGTGGTTGATGAGTTTATCTCTGCATACAATAAACTCGCTAAAACAAATAAAATTAATGAAGATTCAACTTTTCAACAAGTTTTTTTGAATCCTATATTAATTGAAAGAATTCATCCAACTTTCACACCATATATTTCTAACATCAATTTAAGAGGTGAAAATATGAATGATTGATCAAATTTTATTGCCGCCACTTTTAAATTCTTTTCATTTAATATTATTTCAATAATAGGTGGTTCCAATTGTTGTGATCAACCTCTTTCAAATGTTGGCAAAAAAATAAATAATATAACAGATGGTTTCTCTAATATAGATTTAAAAAATAAAACATTTGAATGGTTATTCGAAAATATTAAAAAAACAGATTCTTATCTTCTTTTAGCCCCTTGTTTATCGAATGTATATCAAGAAAATTCAATTTTTGATATTATTTATATTAATTCAAAAGCTGTATTATGAGAAGAACTTTTTAATTCTTTAGTGGAGGTTTTTTTAGAAGACATTGAGGAATAGTGTATTCTACTTATTTATTATACTTTCCGTATATTAACAATATAATTAATTTAACTTCTTCACGATAACTATGGGTATTTCTATTCCTACTGAACTTTTAAATAAAGACTGCACTAATATTTTTTCCCTTGGCGGAATCGAAGAAATTGGAAAAAATATGTTCTTGTTCGAATATAAAGATGAGATGTGAATAATTGATAGCGGTATAAAATTCACCAATCCTGCCTTTTCCATGGGATTTAATGCGATTGTTTGCCCTTTTGATTATGTTGTTAAAAATATCGACAAAGTTCAAGGTTTAATTATCACTCATGGACATGAAGATCACATAGGTGGAGTGCCTTATCTTCTTGGTGCAGTTGGTTTAAAAATATATGCTGGTAAAATGGCAAAATCATTAATTGAAGGCAAATTAAAAGAACACAAAAATATTAACAAATATGAAATTATTGAATATAGTGATAATACAGTTTTACAATCGAAATATTTCACAATTGATTTCTTTCGCGTACGTCATTCTATTCCCGATTCCTTTGGAGTTTGTTTACAAACACCAAGTGGCAAAATAGTTCAAACAGGTGATTTTCGATTTGATTTCCTAGCTTCTGGTGATCAAAGTAATATGTGAAAAATGACCGAAATTGGAAAAAGAGGAATAGACATTTTACTTTGTGAATCAACAAATGCTTTATCTCCTGGTTTTAGTAATAGTGAAAAATATGTTGTTGACGAATTAAAAAGAGAAATAAAGATCGCAAAAGGACGAATCTTTATGAGTATTTTCGCTTCTAATATGAACAGAATTGATGAGATAATCAAAACTGCAATAGCAAATAAAAGAAAAGTGGTTTTATTAGGAAGAGCTATGATTAACAATGTTCATTCAAGCATTTCAACTGGAATCTTGAAAGTTCCAAAATCAGAAATAATTTCTGTTCAAGATTTAAATGAATCTCAACTTCCAGAAGATAAATTATTCTTTTTAATGACTGGAAGTCAAGGAGAAGAAATGGCAGCTTTAAATCTTATTGCTTCAAATAAACATTCTTCTATCCAATTTAATGATCGAGATTTAGTTATTCTTTCTTCAAACCCAATACCTGGAAATTATGAACAAGTTGAAAATTTAGTAAACAAACTTTATAAAACAGGAATTAAGGTTAATGTTAATAGCAGTGAAAAAAACATTCATTCAACTGGACACGCAACACAAACTGAATCTCAACTTTTAATTAAATTAATTCAACCAAAATATATTGTTCCAGTTCATGGAAGTTTTGATCAAATGACAGCATTAAAGAAAAATGGAGAATTTTGTGGAGTTGTTCATGAAAATCTTTTAGTTGTTGTTAATGGACAAAAAATCAAGTTATATGAAAATCATCAAGCCTATATTTCTGATGAGTTTGTTGATATTTATCCTAACTTCATCGATTCTAATAATAAATTAAATAAAGATAGTGTTGAATTATACAATAATAGACTAAAACTAAGTGAAAATGGAATTGTTGCTGTTGCTATAAAAGTAGATAAAAAAGCAAAAAAAGTTGTTGATTTTCCTCATATATCTACTAAGGGATGTTTTAACATTGCTAACTCAAAACATTTAGCAGATATTATCACTAATTCAATAAAACAAAATCTCGAATCTTCTATGACTTCAAAGGAAACTAATATTAATGATAGTGAAATTAAAAAAATTATTGAATCAACCACTGAATTTTATACTTGAAAATACAAAAATAAAAAGCCTTTAATTAAGACAATAATTTTTTAATTAAATTATTTAATATTTACAAATATTAGTATTTAAAAAAAAGCAAAAATATAATTTAAAAAATTGATTTTTAGATGAAAAAAAAGAAGATTATTTTAGGCATGAGTGGTGGGGTTGATTCCTCAGTATGTGCGTATTTATTAAAACAAGAAGGTTATGAAGTTATTGGAGTTTTTATGCAAAATTGAGACAATTTTTTAAACAATGATTTTTTAGGTCATATAAAAAATGAAGATAAACAATGTAATATTTTTAAGGATTTTTCTGATGTTAAAATGGTAGGTAAAAAGTTGGGGATCAAAGTTTATAAAATTGATTTTATTAAGAAATATTGAGATGATGTTTTCAAATACACAATCAATGAATATACGAAAGCGGAAACACCAAACCCTGATATTCTTTGCAACAAATATATTAAATTTGGTTCTTTTCTAGAATATGCAAAGAAAAAATTTAATTGCGATTTAATCGCGATGGGCCATTATGCAAAAACAATTGAAAAGGATGGAAAAAAATATTTAGCATTAGCTAAAGATGAAGAAAAAGACCAAACTTACTTTCTTTGCTGAATCAATCAAGAACAATTAAACAGCTGCATTTTTCCGTTAGCAAACTATAAAAAAAGTGAGGTTAGAGAAATTGCGAAAAAAGCAGGATTAGAAAACTATGATAAAACTGAATCGACAGGAATTTGTTTTATTGGCGAGCGAAAATTTAAATCTTTTTTACAAAACTATATAAGACCAAAAAAAGGAAAAATTATCGACATATTAACAAAAAAACAAATTGGGAATCATGAAGGAATAATGTATTTTACAATTGGACAAAATAAAAACCTTAATCTAGGAGGAAATAGTGAAAAATATTATGTTTGTAAAAAAGAAAAGGAAAAAAATATTTTATATGTGGTTGATGAAAAAAATAAGGAAAAATATTTAAGTTCACAAAAATGTTTAATTAAGGATTTTAATTGAATAAATAATGAATATCCAGCATCCAAAAATGTTTTAATTCGTTTTAGACATCGCCAAAAATTAATCAAAGGAAAAATTACAATTTTAAAAAACAAAATAATGAAATTAGAATATGAAAAAACATTATCACTAGCAAGTGGACAATTTGCAGTTTTATACCAAGATAATATTTGCTTAGGTGGTGGTATAATAAAAAAAGTTTTATAAATCTATATTTAAACTTATTTTAGGTTATTTTGCATCTTAGTTACTTTAATAAGATTTTTTGATAACATAATAATTGTCATAGGTCCAACACCTTTTGGAACTGGCGAGATGGAATGAACATGTTCGCAAATATTTTCGAAATCAACATCACCACATAATTTTCCTTCTTCATCTCTATTGATTCCTACATCAATAATAACTTGCTTAGAATTGGTAAATTCTTTTGTAATAAATTTTGCTTTTCCCAAACAAGGAATTAATATATCAGATTCTTGACAAATTTGTTTTAAATTTTGTGTTTGACTATGACAAATAATTGGGGTAGCATTTTCTAATAAACATAATGCAGCAAGTGGTTTTCCTACAATATTACTTCTTCCGATAATTGCGACTTTTTTACCTTTTATTTCAATATTACTCCTTTTCAACATTTCAATAACTCCCGCTGGAGTGCAAGGTAAAATACCATTAAAATCCTTCTTAACAGTTCATAATTTTCCAACATTTTGTAAACAGAAACAATCAACATCTTTAATAGGATTTATTGTTTCAATAATATTATTTTCATTAATATGGTTAGGAAGTGGTAATTGGACTAAAATACCATTAACATCTCTACTATCATTTAATTTTTTAATAATTGAAATTAGCTCATTTTCTTCAATATCTTCTTTTAACTTAATTAGTTCGCCCTTGATTTTTAATTCTTGTGCTAATTTTAGTTTATTTCTAACATAAACACAACTAGCTTGGTTTTCACCAACTTGAATTATTGTGATACTCGGATTTATATTCAAACTTTGCAATTGTTTTATTTCTTGTAAAAGTTCTTCCTTTATTTGTTCGCTTATTATTTTTCCACTAATAAGGTTCATTTTAAAATATTTAATTAAAAAAATTATATTTTTAATAAATTCCATAATAAATCAGACTAAAAATATGGAACAAATAATATTTTTAATACTGATTTTATTCATGCTAATAGAAGAATTATTATTTCATGTATTAATATATTTCAATTAATAACTTTAAAATTTGGTAAAATTATTCTGTTTTTAAATTATTTAAAATAATAACATTATTTATTTTTCTAATTTCTTCTCCTTGGATTTTTTGAACTAATTCAATATTGGCAATCTTAACATTTATTTCTTTAATTTCTTCTCCTTGGATATCAAGTTTTGAATCAATCTTTTCTAATCTTTTTAAAATCTCATTAATAATATCTAGTTTTGGTGTTCTTCTGGAATAAGTATATTCTATTGCACTAAAATCAGTTCCTTGTTCAAGTATATTACTTGAGGTTCTGTTAACTATGAAATTTCTTTCTTTTCCCATTTTCTTATTAATTATAGAACTGGAAGAATTGGTGTTTTTTGATTTCAACACTTTGTTTGTGTTATTTTCTTGATTCTTATTAAATACCATACAACCTTTATATTGTAAAAATAAATGAAAAAGTGAACTTTTAAATGTTTATTCAATTTTATTAACAAATATTCTTTAAAAGAAATATACTCTAATTACAATTTTATCAAAACGATGAAGACTAAAAAATATGAAGTACTTTTTACCGTTGAATTGTCATTTGAGCTGTAAAATGCTTTAAAGTTGTAACTCCTTGATTTTCTTCTCCTTCTGTTGGGGGTAATCTAGAAGCTTGCATTAATTTCCTATCTTTCTCTATTAATTCACAAGTTTTTCAAGTAGTAAAGTTTTTTTCTCCATAAAAGAAACGAGTTAATTTATCCATAAAAGTTAATTGGACAACTTCTTGTGTTTTTTTTCTAACATCTAATAATGATTTTTTTACAGTACCACTTTCTTCAAAAGGAATTTTTGTTGTCACAAAATAAGGTTTAGTTTCTCCTGGTTGAATAAATGAAAGGCCTAAATCATTTTGATTGCGTTCGCAATATCTAACAACGTCTTTTTCACTTGCAAATTCACCTTTTCTATGCAAAAATAAGTTTTGTCTTGGAACCCTTTGATGATTTTCATCAAAAGCATTAGGATTTATAACATCAGAATCATAAACAATTCGTTCACCTTTATGATGTATAATTTCGCCATTATCGTCTATTACATCCTTAGTGTAAAGATAATGAACAATTACATCATTTGTGCGATGTAAAACCTTTTGTGGAAAATCACCTTCTTCTTCTAAAATAACATCCTTGGTATATTTTTGTCTCGAAGGACGGAAAAATATACCAAAACGAGAGTGAGTATTTGTTGAACTTTCCAAAGTGACTATCTCTTCTCTTTTTAAAGCAATTAAAGAATCACGTCTATTTTCGCTAATAATTCCTTCTTTATATCACGATTCAATTTCTTCAATTCGTCTTTTTGCATCAAAAATAAATGTTTTTTTAGTGTTTTCATATTTACCAACTGTACTTTTATAAGTTTCTATGCAAGTAATTTGTCTTCTTAAAAGACTTTTTTGCGTTTCATGTGAATTTTTTTCAGAAGAAGATTGAATTATTTTAACAACACTTCCTTTTATTGGTTCCAAATTAGTTGGTGTAGGAAAAAAATCTTTTTTAATTCTTGCCAATGTATCCATTTTTCTTTTAAAAGATTCTTGTATTTTTTCATTTTCGGTGCCCATTTGTTCTTGTAAATCACGCGTTTCTTTTATTACTTCTTGCAATATAGAAACACGGAAACGATTTTGTAAAGTTCTTGGAAGCCGAAGTATTTCATTCATCTTTTCTTCTAAAATATCAATTGATAAATCATTAATATCACCAGGCACAGCAATAATAAATTCTTGAATAAAGGATATAAAAGATTCATTAGGTAATTCAGTATTAGAATCATATTCATCTGAAATCAACTCTTTAAACTCAATTTTAGCATCTTTTTCACAATTGATTTCAAAAATTTTTCGTTCTTGTAAATCAAGTAACACACGTTGTAAATCAGTTTTTGAGAAATCTTCTTGTGTTGCTTCCTCGAAAATTCTTATAAAAGAATTGATATTTCCTCGATAAGGGTTATCTTCACCACTTGCCAATTCTCGAAAATGCATTATTATTTTTTGTCTATCAGAAACATCAAGAATATCAGGAAAGAATCCTTCTGGCTTTTTAAATTCTGCTAATATGCTTACAACTTTTTGATTAAAAACTTCAGAACTTTGTTTGATAAAATATTGCATTTGATAAGCGACTAATAAACTAAATCGATCAAATGTTTCAGAATCTAAAGAAGAAATAGCTCTTTTTCCAAAAAAATCATTATATGGATCAAGCAAATAACCAAAATGAGAAGTAAAAGATTCACTGCCATCGATGGCTGGATTTTTTACATTAGAATTAAATAAAGTTAGTGTTCTATGAAAAAATAATTCTTTTCTAAAGCCTGTAGTAAAATCAATTGTTTGTTCTCTTCTTTGAACTATCTCTTCATTATCACCAACTAATTCTTCATTAATAGCCTCAATTATTATTTCTTGGATGTCAGTGAAAAATTCGTCAGAATTAAAGGTATCTTCATTATTTGAAGATTTTTTTCTTAGATATGGTTCTTTTCTTGTTGAGAAACCTTCAAAATTTATTTCATGTTCATTTCATTCAAATTTTGCAACTAAATCAATAAGGTGTTGAATAGCATCGTTTGGTCTTGATAATAAATATTTACAAAAATCTTTAAGGTGTGTTTTTTTAACATCAGGATCAAGTTCTCCATCCACATCACCAGATAATATATTAATTATTTTAAAATGTTCTTCAAAAGCATCTTTTTTATCCTTATCTGTAACAGCAGGTGCATCATCTGGACGTACTGGTGGATTTGCGTTATACCAATCATCAATAATTTTATTAAAAAATCTATTAAAATTTGCTTGAATTAACTCTTTTCTTTGTCTTTGTTTATTAGTCATTTTCTAGTCATAAATGTTATACTAAAAAAAGGTAAAATAAGGTAATAAAATAAGGTTTTTTTATATAAATAAAAATAATTAAAAAAGTGTAAGTTTTAAGTAATTTTGATGAAAAAAGTTATTCCACATTTTGAGCCTAGTATAATGCAAAAAATATAAAAAATATAATTAATTCATGGCGTTTATGGCGAAGCTGGTTAACGCACCTGATTGTGAATCAGGCACTCTTCGGTTCAAGTCCGAATAGACGCCCCATAAACGAAGTAAATGTTATAATAACATTGTGAATAAAAAAATACAAAAATTAAGAGGAGTTGATGATATTTTTGGAAAAGAAATTTTAAAATGAAATATCCTTGAAAAAACAGTTTTAAATGAATTAAATTTAGCCAATTTTAATGAAATAAAAGTTCCAATCATTGAACTTGCTGATGTTTTCCATCGTAGTAATGAAAACGCTGATATTGTAATGAAAGAATTTTATGATTTTAAAGATAAAGGTGATAGACATATTGCACTGCGTCCTGAACTTACTGCTCCTTTAATTCGTGCTGTTGTTGAAAATAAACTATTAATTTCTGAAAATTTACCATTACGAATTTTCTCCTACGGTCCTGTTTTTAGGTATGAAAATCCTCAAAGTGGACGAAAGAGACAATTTACACAATATGATATCGAAATAATTGGAACAAATAATATTTTTGATGATATTGAATGTATTTTAACTGCGTGCAAAATATATGATAAAATTGGATTTTTAAATAAATACTATGTTGAAATAAATTTTTTAGGAAACAGTGAAACTATTTTAACCTACACAAAAGCACTAAAGGACTATTTAATACCATTCAAAGAAAAACTGAGTGAAATTTCAAAAACTAGATTAGAAAAAAATCCTTTAAGAATATTAGATGATAAAATAGATGGTGAATTAGAGTTTGTGAAAAATGCACCAAAGATAATTGATTTTTTAACAGAGAAAGATAAACAAGAATTTTCATTTTTACAAAAATGTTTAAATGAGTTTGGAATAAATTTTAAAATTAATCCAAATATGGTTCGTGGGTTAGATTATTACACCAACACTGTTTTTGAATTCAAAGTGGAAGGTTTTAGTTCAATTGGAGCAGGCGGGAGATATGCAAAAATGGTAGAAGAATTTGGCGGTGATGATTTGAGTTCAGTAGGATTAGCTTTTTCTCCAGAACGTATTCTAACAGTTCTTTCTGAAATGAATATTGATATAGAAAGTTTACAAAAGGAAAAGAATTTGAATATTATTATAAGTTCCAGAATGGAAGAATATGATATTAATATTTTAAAATTAGTCAATGTTCTACGAGATTCTAATATTAACTGTGCACCAAAATATAATGAAGGACGAAAAATTAATAATATATTTAATTATGCAGAAAAAAATGAAGCTGATTTTTTAATACTTTTCGGAAAAAAAGAAATTGAAAAAAAACAAATTCAAATTATTGATTTAAAAAATAAAAAAGAAGAATTTATCAAGGAAGAAGAAATAATTGAATTTTTTAAAAATAAAAAAATATAATTTTTCTAATCAATTAAAAACTATTAATTTAATTGTATTAATCTTAAATGATATGCTTTTTATAAAAAAAAAAAAATACACTTTACTTCACTTTTAATAACTCCATTAATTGCATTCAATTTATTTCCTTTAACTTCTTGTTCGGTTTCAAAAACATTCATAAAAGTAAATAAAAAAGATCCATCAAATTATTCACCAGGTTCAAAAATTGAAGCATATTGTGATTTTTGAGGTTTAAATCCTGATGATTTTTCTTGAAGAATAGAACCGGGGGATTTTTTTGAATGAAAATATATTGATTTACAAAATTCAAAAACAACAGTTATTAAAAATACAAAATATGTAGAAATTCCTCTTTCTTCTGAAATTCCTCAACAAAGTTTTTCATATTTCTCATTGAAAATAGTATTCTTTTCAACTTCTGATTCTTCAATAGTTAAAAAAACTCAACCAATACGAGTTTATAAAAATCTTTATTCTCCTATCATTGAAGAAAAATTTCAAGTTTCTTTAAATGAAAAGCCACAATTAGAAGATAAATATTTTATTGACAATTCTTCAAAAAACACATTATCAGCAATTGATTTTTTAGATATTGGTTTACCAAATGAAAGTACACATTTATATGATGAAGAAAAATATAGAGAAATAAGACAAATTCTTCAATCAGATTTAGTTTGTTATTTCTTATATACTCTTTCTTCTCTTAAAGTAACTGACTTGAGTTTTGCTTTAAAAGTTCCTTTTTGGCTAACTATAAATATTGATAAAATCGAACAATCGGATTTCGAATACACTTATGATATGTCAACAAAAGCTTTTATAAATCTTTCTGTTAAATTAAATATTAGTGGTAAAGCTTTAGGGATGTTCCCTTTTTCAGTAATCTTGAATTTTGAAATGAAAAATTACAAAATCATCGGAGCTTTTACAAGAGATTCTTCTTATAAAACTATTCTTAATGATCGAAAAAGAATTTTATTAGGGAATTTTCTTTCACTAGTTCCTATTGATGAAGATTCATACTATCATCTAGATTTTAAAGCTAATTTTGCAAATTTGATAAATTACAATATAAAATATTACTATTTTTTAAATGGAGATGGAAATTTAGGAACTGCATCTGATATGTGAGCAACTGGTGAAAATGCTGGTTTTTGAATTCCTTGTTACAATCTAAATGGAAAAGAATTTACAGAAAAAGTTCTCGACATCAATTCATATTCAGAAGAAAAACAAGCTGATGAAATTTCTAATCTTTTAAAAACTAAAAATATAGAGCCGATAATAGTACCAACAGATTTTAAAGAAAAATTTAAATTTTATCTAAAAAAAGACTTTTTAAATAAGTTTAAAGAATTTAAAAAAGATGAAAATGCTTTTTGTTTTGAAAATCTAGCACAAAAGGTGATATTTATTAATATGATGAGTTGTGAAAATAATAAAGATTGAAAAACCTTACAAATCAATCTAGAAGAACCTTCTATTGTACTTTCTCTTCCTTATTACCAATTTTTAAGTAGATTAAACTTTAATTTAATAAATGAAAATAAATTAAATGTTAAAATAATTTTTAATAAATGTTTCAAATTTAATAATGATTATGATTCCTTTACTATAAATTTAGTTAATGATAATAATTTATTTATTGTTGATTAATTTTAATTAATAAATAACTCCAAAATTTTAATTTATTTGTTAACTAAAATTCTAAAAAATAAGTAATTTAAATATAACATATTTATATGATTCAGAATTTTAGCAATATTATTGCAGAACAAAGAAAGTTAGATAATGAAATCATGAACAAATTTGAAAAGAATTATGAAATAACTTTTAAGGAAAGAAAATTAGCATTACTTGTTGAACTTTCAGAATTAGCAAATGAAATAAGAAGTTTTAAATATTGATCTGTAAAACCAAGAGGAAGTGATGAAAGAATTTTAGATGAATATGCAGATGGCTTACACTTTATAAGTGGGTTTGCTATTCAATATTCATTTAATGGAATTTTTCAAATTAAAAACAAAATTCCACAAACTGTCAATAATAGTTTTTTAACAAAAAAAATGCTTAAACTATTTAAGTTAAGTTCAAAAATTAATTCAAAAAAACATGTGATTAAATTTTTCAAAAAATATTTAGAATTTGGTTATTTTCTAGGTTATAGTGAAAAACAAATAAAAGATGCTTATGAAAATAAACATGAAGTTAATATTCAAAGGCAAAATACTAATTATTAATATATTACATTATTAATAAAACTAATAAAAAAAAAATATTAAATGTATATAATAAACATATATGGCACAAAAGAGTTTAATCACTAATGAAAAGTTAAATGAATTGCAAAAAGAATTACATGAACTTTTATACATTAAACGTCCAGCAGTAATTGAAGCAATTCAAATTGCTCGTGAAAATGGTGACTTAAGTGAAAATGCTGATTATCATGCCGCAAAGGAAGAACAAGGTTTAATTGAAGCACGTATTGCAGAAGTTGTCGAATATTTAAATAATTATGAAATTATTTCTGATTCAAAAACTGACATTGTTGGAGTTGGTTCAAAAATTAAATATGAAAAAAATGGAAAAGAATATGAATGTACAATAGTTGGTGAAATTGAATCTGATATTTTTTCAGATAAAATTTCAAATGTTTCTCCTTTTGCTATAGCTCTACTTGGCCATAAGGCCGGAGAAGAAGTTGCTATTTTAGGGATTGAAAAACCTTACAAAGTTAAGATTAAGAGTATCTCTTAATCCTTACCTGGGCAGATAGCGAAGTGGCTAAACGCACTTGACTGTAAATCAGGCACCTCCGGTTTCGGCGGTTC
Organism: Mycoplasmataceae bacterium; assembly: GCA_031260145.1. GTDB lineage: Bacteria > Bacillota_I > Bacilli_A > Mycoplasmatales > Mycoplasmoidaceae > Malacoplasma_A. The sequence continues at coordinate 271 of JAIRKL010000002.1, read as the reverse complement.
GAATCCGTCTCTGCCCACCATTTTGGGAATTAGCCAAGCGGTAAGGCAGAAGATTTTGATTCTTCCATGCCCTGGTTCGAATCCAGGATTCCCAACCAGTCCCACTAGCTCAGCGGTAGAGCATTTCACTTTTAATGAAGGGGTCCCGAGTTCGAGTCTCGGGTGGGGCACCATGCTGAAGTGGCGGAATGGTAGACGCACAGGACTTAAAATCCTGTGATAGCAATATCGTGAGGGTTCAAGTCCCTCTTTCAGCACCATAATTTTTTTT
>JAIRKL010000010.1 GCA_031260145.1 Mycoplasmataceae bacterium | reverse complement strand
TATATATTTATTAGTAGATTCATTAACATAATAATTCTCTTTCTTACCTATCTTTTTAATTATAGAGTTTTGTTTTTGGGAATTTTCTGGTTTATTAGTGTCGTTTGCTTGATTGTTTTTGAATACCATACATCCTTTATATTGTAAAAATAATTGAAAAAGTTAACTTTTTAGTTTTTTTAGACAATAAAAGGGTATATGGATGTTACCGAACAAATTAATAAAAATGAGTGTGGAATTTGTGTAATTAATAGTTTTTTTAATTTTTTTTATAAAAAAGATATTAAACAAGAATTATTAAATGATTCTAAAATAATCAAGTTTGGGTTATCAATCTATGATTTTGAAGTACTTTGCGATAAATATGGAATGAAATGCGAATGTTTTAGTCTAACTAATGAAGAATTTATTGAATTAAGTGAAAAAAAATGAATTGTATGTCTTCATGGAAATGAACAAAACCACTATATTATTTTTAGAAAAAGAAAAGAAAAAATAGAAGTTATTGATTCTGTTAAAGGACGATATTTTACAAATACAAATGAATTTATCAAAAATTTTAGTGGAATTGTAATTATGATTGAAAAAAAATTTAAAAAATTTAATTTAAAACAAAAAATTAAACTTTTTAATCATCTAGATACAAAATTTCTTATTATAAATTTATTTTTGCAATTTTTAATAGTTAGTTTTTCTATTATTGGTTCTTTATATTTAACAAAATATATTGGAAATTTCCAGACAAATAATTCTTTTGAAACAAGTATTTGGGTATGTGTCTTCTTCTTATTTATCTTCACTATTGAAAATTTAGTTAAGTACATTAGTTCATTATTAATTTCTAAACAAATTAGAAATAATTGCTTTTTTTATTCTTCAAATATTTTGAAAAATATTAGTATAAAAGGAAGCAATTTTTTTAATAAAATTGATAAAAATTATTACTATTTCATTGATAAAATAATAATAGGGATTTCTAGTTTTAATGTTATAACTGTCATTAACTTTATAGGAACTTGTTTTTCACTTTTTTTAATATTTTTTATTTTTTCCTATATTTCAATTTTTTATACATTTATATGCATTTTTTCGATGATTATTTTTTTCATTTTTGAACTTTTGAAGTACAAGTTTAAATTAAAAACATTAAGAAATGGAATGAAAACAAATATTGATTTTTATGAAAATGGAAGAGAAATAGTTGAAATAATTAATGGATATAGTAATATTTACCAAAACCAAAAAATACAACAAGATTTTAAAAATAATTGATTTAATTTTTTTAACATTTCAAAACAAAAAGAAAATATGAATTTAAAAATTGAACTTTTTTTAAATATTTTGAATAAAGTTTTAATTATGATTTGTTTAATTTTTATTACTTACTTTTCGGTTTCAAAGAACATATTTGATATTTTTATCTTTTTAGCAATTTTTAGCATTTTTTGAATAAATTGTCAAACATTTACAAGCTTTTGATTTCAATATGCAATGTATAAAAAATTTTTATTAATCTACAACAATTTAATTAACATTGAAAACATAAATTATGGTGTTGCTGATCTAGAAAAAATAAATGAAATAAAATTCGAAAATAAAAAACTTAGGAATAATACACTTGTAAATAAAGAAATTATTAATAGTTTTTTTAATAAAAAAGATAGTGAAAAAGTTTTAATAAATAATAGAAAAATTTCAGATTTTAGTTATGAAAGTCTAGAAAAGAGTATTATTTTTTTTAAAAGAGATTTTGAATCTATTGGATATTTGAAAGAAGTCATAAATTCACCTTTGATAATTAATTTTATTAAAGAATATAAATTTAATTTTTATGATGGAAGTATAATAAACCTTTATCTTTTATGTTTAACTTATGAAAACAAGATTTTATTTTTGCCAAAAATTAAAAATGTTGTTGAAAGAAAAAAAATAAAAGAGTTGATTGAAATAATAAAAAAAAATAATTTTATTTTCTTTTATGAATAAATGAAAAATTATAATTTCAATATGATAAAAAAGGAAAATATTTTTAGTTTTACTCTTGAAGAGTTAAAAGAAAAAATTATCTATTTAGGACTTAAAAAATTCATAGCGACTCAAATATATGAGTGAATTTATACGAAATATGTTAAATCTTTTTCTTCGATGCTTAATATTAGCAAAGCAAATATTGAAATTCTCGAAAATAATTTTTCTTTTTCATTCATTAAACCACTACATATATTTAAAAGTGAACAAGAAGACACTATTAAAATAATATATGAATTAGAAGAAAAATATTTGATTGAAATGGCTATTATTGAATTTGAATTTGGATATAGCGGTTGTATTTCTACACAAGTAGGGTGCAATATGGGCTGTAAATTTTGTGCAAGTGGTTTGAATAAAAAAAGGAGAAATCTTGAAGTATACGAAATTGTCCAAGAATTTTTATTTGCTAATGAATATTTAGAAAAAAATAATCTTAAAAAAATGAGTTCCACATCATTTATGGGAATTGGGGAACCATTAGATAATTTTGATAATTTAATAAAAGCAATAAAAATCATTCATGAACCAAAAGGAATAAATTTAGGGTGAAGAAACTTTACTGTATCAACTTGCGGTTTAGTAAATAAGATTCCTTTTCTCGCAAAAACAATTCCACAATGTAATCTAGCAATATCTTTACATGCTCCCAACGACGAAATTAGAAACAAAATTCTTCCTATTAATTCTGTTTTTAAAATTAAAGAACTAATCGATGCAATAATAAACTATATTAAAATTGTTAAGCATGATATTACCATCCAATATACATTAATTGATAAAATAAATGATTCTTGTGAGAATGCGAAGGAATTATGTAAGTTATTAAAAAAAATAGATTGTCATGTTATTTTAATTGAATATAACCCTGTTAAAGAATTTTGTTTTAAAACTTCAAAAAATATTTTTAAATTTAAACAAATATTAGAAAATAATAAAATTAGCGTTTCTTTAAGGCAAAATAAAGGAAGAAGTATCGATGCTGCTTGTGGAACAATGAGAAGTAATTATGAAAAAAAATAATTTCTTTGATTTTGAAATTAGCAATTTCCTTTCCTTCTTGCATTTGCATACTACAAATAAACATACTATAAACAATAAGGATTGTACACATGATGCATGAAATATAAACAAAGAAACTATTAAAATTTTATACAAACAAATATATAAAGATTTTTTAGTCAAACCAATTCAAGAAAGAGAATTGTGTGAAAAGAAAATCAAAGTCCTTAATAAACTTTTTAGTTTTAAAAAAGAATTGAAAAAGAAAAGAGTTTTTTATGAAAAAGTAAAAAAAGAAATAGTAACAATAAAAATTCTTTTTCAATTGAAAGATAAGAACTTTATCGAAACTGTTTTAATGAAATTTAATTATGGTTGAAGTGTTTGTGTATCCACACAAGTTGGCTGTAATATGGGCTGTAAATTTTGTGCAAGTGGTTTGAATAAAAAAAAGAGAAATCTTGAAACAAATGAAATTGTTTTACAGGTATTAATAACAAATATATTTTTAAAGAAGAAATTTAACGAAGAAATAAAAAATATAGTTGTAATGGGAATTGGGGAACCATTTGATAATTATGAAAATCTTAATCATTTTTTAAATATTGCGAAATCACATTATTGCATAAATATTGGAGAGACTCATATTACTGTGTCAACATGTGGTTTAGTTGAAAAAATAATTAAGTTTGCATATGATCAACCAAAAATAAATCTTGCAATTTCATTGCATGCTCCTTGTGATATAATCAGAAAAAAGATAATGCCAATTGATAAAATATACAATTTTTCAGCACTAATTAAAGGTATTGAAAAATACCAAGAAATTAATAAGAAACCAATAACAATAGAATACTTATTATTAAAAGGTATCAATGATAAAAAGGAAAATGCTGAAGAATTAATAAAAAATTTATCTAATATACAATATTATGTTAATTTGATTCCTTATAATAAAAATAAGGAGTTTTTATTTGAGAGAAGTGATAATATTTCTGAATTTTCAAAAATTATTAAAGACTTTGGAATTAAGACAACAATAAGATTAGAAAGAGGAAAAATGATTAATGCCTCTTGTGGACAATTAAGAAACAATTATGAATTTAAGATATAAAACCTCAGTAGCAAGTGAAAAAGGAATAAGAGAAATTAATGAAGATTTCTATTTAGTTATAGAACATAAAAAGGATACATTAATAGTTCTATGTGATGGTGTAGGAAGTGAAGAAGGAAGTGAAATTGCAGCTTTAACAACTATAAAAATATTTGAAAAATATTTTAAAAGGCGAATTTACTGATTTTTTAATTTTTTTAAATTTTATAATTTTTGCATTAGAAAAACTATTAAAACTTTAAAAAGAATTTCTTATAAAAATAAAAATATTGCTACAACTTTGTGCGTTGCATATATACATGGAAAAAAAATTAGTTGTGCTAACCTTGGTGATTCACGTATTTTTTTCTTTTCAAATAAACAAAAAGAATGAAAACAAATTTCACATGACCATAATTTATTAAATCAAATAATGGATAAATATGAAGCACAAAGAATAAAAAAACCTGAGTTTGAAAATATTATTAATCAAAAAGAAAATGATGAGATTGAATACAACAAAAATCATTTATCTTATTTAACAAAATGTATCGAACCATGAAAAAAAATTTTGCCTAATGACTCTTTTTATCAAACAATTGATAATGTAAATGATAATGATATGATTTTAGTTGCAACTGATGGGTTGTACAATTTTATTGAAAATAATTTAATTAATTCTTTAATAGAAAAAACAAAATTTTCTGCTATTTCAAAAGAGTTAACTGATATAGCATTAAAAAATGGTTCAAATGACAATATTACTTCAATATTATTGAAATTTGGAAATGGAAAATAAGAAGAAGGCTAATAATAATAGTAGTAGTATCATTTCTAATGATAACAACAACTTTAAACCAAATGATGTTATTTTAGATCAATATGTTGTAGAAAAAATAATCGGAAGAGGAGGAATGCATTCTGTTATTTATTTAGTTAATGACAAAAGTGTTGAAGGAGACTCTTATTTTGATCACAAATTAAAACAAAAAGCAATAAAAGTTATTAAAAAAACACCAGAAATTTCTGAACAAGAATGAAAGAAATTTGGCGATGAATTTATAACAATGTGGAGAATAAAAAAATTGGATGCCATTGAAAATATAGGAGAAATTTATGATTATTCAACAGAAGAAGATACTATTTATATAATCATGGAATATGTTCGTGGTAATTCATTATCATCAATAATTAAAAAGAATAGTTTTTTAACTTTAACTGAAACCTTATATATTCTTGAAAAAGTTTTAAAAGTTTTAGATTCTTTACATAATTTTAAAATAATAGGACAAAAGGAAGAAAAAGGTAAACAAAATAGTATAATTCACCGAGATTTAAAACCAGATAATATTATGGTTTCTTTAGATAAAACTGAAATAAAACTTATTGACTTTGGAATCTCTACCTCAATACTTTTTACAAAAGAAAAAAGTGAATCATTATTAGAAACATCTGAAACCGATATTTATGGAACATATGCATATTTAAACCCTCAAGTTTTAGAAATGAAAGGAAAAAGTCAAAAGGAAAAAGAAAATTTATTTTTAAAAATAGGAGTTCAATTTGATATTTATGCTGTTGGTGTTATTTTTTATGAGATGTTAACGGGAAAAAAACCATTTATTGAAGATAATTATGATGATATCAAAACTATTTTTGATGCTAAAAATTATGATATACCTTTCATTTCAAGATATAATGAAGAAATTTATCCTTTTATTGAAAATATGATTATTAAAATGTTAAATACAAGTAAAAGAGAAAGTAAATACAATGAGTATGAATATTTTGGAGATAAATTGCCAATATACCTTAATGTTTCTGAAATTTTAAAAGATATTAGAAAAGTTAATGAATTAATAAAGAAAAATCCTAAAAGTCCCGAATTATATCCACCATTATTAAAACCTGAATTCGAAGACAGAAATTTACTAATACGTAATCTTGAAATTTTTAATTTGAAAAATGTTAAATTTAAATGGTTTGAGAAAACATTATGATTTGTTCTAAGTTCCTTGATTGCTGTACTTTTATTATCAATAGCTTTCTATTTTTTCATAAAGAAAATATAAAAAAAAGAGATTATTTTAGTATTATTATTTTTTTGTTTTATTTATTAAACATTAAACAGTAATAGTTAATTATTACTAAATTTTTTAGGCAACAATTTTAGCTATTTTTTCGACTGTACCATTTTCTAAAAAAATAAAATCAGCATGTAAAACATCTTTTGTTGATACTTGGTTTCAATTTTTTGCACAAACCCTAGAAATATTCTTAGCACTATTAATTAAATTTTTATTGTCATTACCAATGAAAAGTACTTTTTTTGTTAATATTTCAAGTTTTTCCAAAAGAATTTTAATAATTCTAGAACTTGGTTTAGTAATATTTGTATTTTCAAGAATATACAAATAATCTTCTTTTTCTTTAAAAGCGGATTTAAGAGCTAAATGAGCAGCTTGTTTATTAAGATATAATCGGTAATTTCTATTAGGTTTAGGGCCAAATGCATTTCCACCACCAACACAATGACTAGCTCTTGTGGAACCTAATTGTGCCCGACCAGTATGTTTTTGAGGTCGAGGTTTTTTTCCCCCGCCACGAACTTCAGCTCTTGTTTTTGTAGAAACTGTTGCTTGCCTAGCACCAGCATTTTCAGCAACAATTTGTTCAAACATTGATTGTTTATTAGTTTTTTTTGCAATAATTGGAGATATAATATCGAAACTTAAAGTTTCTACTTTTCCATTTAAATCAACTGACTTAAGACTCATATTAATATTATATATTAATTAAAAGAAGTGAAAATAAAAAAACAATTAACGTTTAACAAATTGATGACTTCTTCTTGCGCCATATTTACCAAATTTCTTACGTTCCTTAACACGACGATCTTGTGTAGTTAATTTGACAGCTTTAAAAATCTTTTTTAAATTCTTGTCGTATTCAACAAGTGCTCTTGTAATAGCTAATCGAATCGCTCCAGCTTGTCCAGTAAAACCACCGCCTATAACTTTTGCTTTAATATCAAAAAAACCTTTTTCATCTTTTAATAATGCTAATGGTTGCATCATATCCTGAATAATTAATTCATTAGGAAAGAATTTGCTTGGTGTTTTACCATTTACAGTAATTTTATTAGCATCATTTGTAGAATGAGAAAGAATAACATGAGCAACTGAACTTTTTCGACGTCCTAAACCTTTAAACATTTTCTTTTCCATTATGCAATACTTATTTTAATTGGAGTTTGAGAAGTATGAGGTTTTCCTTCATTACCATAAACAAATAATTTATTAATAACTTTTCTTCCTAATCTATTTTTCGGAATCATTCCTTTGACAGCTTCATAGATCATTTCTTCAGGATATTTTTCAACCATTTCCTTTGCAGTACGGCATCTCATTCCGCCAATGTATAAAGAGTTATCATAATATTTTTTATCTTCTAATTTTTTTCCTGTTAATTTAACTTTTTTAGCATTACGAACAATAACATAATCACCACAATCAGTATTTGGAGTGAATATGGGTTTATTTTTTCCTCTTAATAAATTGGCAGCAAAAACAGCTAAGTCGCCTAAAATAAGTCCAGAAGCATCAATCTCATATCATTTACGTTCTTTGAACATTTGTTCATTTTTTGCCATTGTTGACTTTTGCATAATGTTAGTTTGTATGATAATATTATATATTATTTATAGCACTATTTGTAACGATTTTAAGCTTTTGCAAAAAAGATTAAAATTTTATTTTTCAAAAATATAAATTTTTGTATAATATAAATAATAGCAATGAATTTTTATCAAATTGCAATGGATGGGCCTGCTGGTGCTGGAAAAAGTACAGTTGCAAAATTACTTGCAAAAAAGTTAAATTTCACTTACATAAATTCAGGTGGAATGTTTAGAAGTGTTGCAATTTATATGCTAAACAATAACCTCACACCAGAAACTATTGAAATAGTAAGAAGCGATATTTTAGCTGAAAAAATTAAAATTAATCAAGTTAAAGAAGATTTTTTCTTAAATAATGAGAATATTACACATCGATTACATTCTCCAGAAGTTTCTAAATTAGTTCCTTTCATTTCTCGTTTTCCATTCATAAGAGATTTTGTAGAAGGAAATTCAATAAAAATAGCAAATACCCAAAATATTGTTATTGAAGGACGTGACACAACAACTGTTGTTTTCCCAAATGCAACTATGAAATGTTGAGTTTTTGCGGAACCATTAGTAAGAGCACAAAGAAGATGAGAACAAAATGGAAAAGTTGGTGATTTACAACAAATTTTAGAAGATGTAAATAAAAGAGACAAAATGGATACCGAAAGAGAAATTGCTCCTATGAAAAGAGCAATTGATGCCTTCGATGTTGATACTTCAATAATGTCCATTGAAGAAGTTGTTGAAAAAATAGCTAATGAATTTCATTCTCGTATAAATAAATAATTTAAGTTTTATTTAATTTTTTCACAATTAAATTGTTAATCATGTAATTCTTATTTTTCTCATTATCTTTTAATTTCAAGAATGTTTTTTCATTAGAAGAACAAAATTTTAAGTTTAAACTCATAATTGAAGAATGTTGTAATATTTTTATATTACTAAAATATTCCATTTTCAACTCCTTGATATTCCATATTTGGGAAAGAAGGTTGAATAACATTGAGAAAAAAATACTTGCAATCATTCGGAAACACAATTAAGGGGAGTGAATTAAATTTGGTGCCAGATTTTAGAAATGAGTCTTCAGAACTATGATTGGGAGAAATTGAAAAATTGCTTTTATTTCCAAACGCAAACTTATTTTGTGAATTCAATTCTCCAAGAATTAAAAAAGGGATGGAGCCATAGTTTTTATATTCTTCCGTTTCAGGAATATCATAATATGCATTTTCATTGATTTTGGAGAAGAAAATATTTTGCGGAGAATCAATAATTCCTTTTGAAGAAGTGCTTCTTAATTTGGTATCAACATTAGAAGTGGAATTGCCCAATCAAGCATCATATATGGTAGCAATCGGAAGAAAAATATCATTTGTATCAAGTTTAATTTTTTCATATTCTTCTTCTTGCTTATTTTGTAGTGTACTTTTAATTATTATTTCACAATTTTCAATTTTAATTCCATTTAATTTTCAACCTTTTTGCAAAAATAAATTATCTTTATTTACTGCTTTTGAAACTGAATTTATTTGTTTTTTTTCAATATTATTTATTTTAATTTGAATTGATGAGATAGTTATTGGATTCGCTTGTTTTACTAAATTCAAACTAATAAGATTAGCATAATATAAAAAAGTGTAAAATATTGAACGCAAAACAAAGTGTGGAGAAATAGCATATTCATAATAGGAAATGAGATCATTATCATTTCAATTTAAATGGTTTTGCTCTTCTGCAAAAGAACCAACATTTATACCAACAGTTGGAAGGGTAGTTTTAAAATAAGAATCTTGGTATTTTTCAAGTAATCAATTAGATTCTAAATCTAATTGATTATTAATTCCAGAATAAATATAAGAATTTAGAGGTCTTTGTTCATTACTGGTAAAAAAAAAGCTTCTAATTTCTTTAGTAGTGTTGTTAACTTTAATTTTAAAATTCATTAGTTTTTTTTCTCATGAAGAAAAAGTATCAAGAACTGGTGAAATACATATTATGTAATCATTAATAGTTTCCTCTTTTAATTTTGATGTTGGTTCAGTGTTAACTAGTTCTGGTTTTTTAAGTTCTTGTGGCTTTTCATTCGCTTTCTCTCTTTGGAAAATACAAAAAGAAAAAGAAGTATTCTTGGAAAAATATAAAACTTCATCATTAAGAGAGGAATAAGGAAAATAGATTGTTTTTGTTGTTTTTGTTGGTGTTTCAATAGTTTTTGAAGTCATAAAATAAACAATATTTTGAATACTAGCATTAGAATAAGGAAAGTGATTCGAAATGTAAGTGAATGAATCAATATTGATTTCTCATTTCATTGGAACTTCAATAATATAGTTGTTATTTAAGGAAAAGGGATGAATATTAGGATAAAAAAAATGATTTGTTGAATTATAAACAGTATTAGGTTCAACTATATATTCACTTGTTTTTTTTAATGTTATAAGTAAATGATATTTATCTTGTCAATCTACCCCTATTTCATTTTGTGTTAAATCAGGGAGTAAGTCTATTTTTTCAACGTCTTTTTCAATATCAAGTTTTTGTTGTAAACCATAAACTTTATTAAATTGTTCAATTAATTGCTTTCACGAATCATTATTTTTACCAGGATTAGTATAAAGATTGTTATATGAAAAGTTGAAACCACTTTCTAATTTAATTTGCGGACTTTCACTTGTAACATTAAAATGGTGATATGGTGTTTTTTTCTTACAAACTATATCAATATTTTTTATTACATCATTTGTTTCTTTCGAACAACTGGATAAAAAAATTAAGGAAAAAAAAATAAGAATAATGCAAAAAAAAGGTATTATTATCTTTGTTTTTTTCATATGCAAAAATTATATTTTCGAAGTTTAAAAAATTAGATTAGGTCCAAAATGTAGGACAACTTTCATCTTTAAAAATGAAAATCAAAAGGTCTTTAAAACGATATCAAACAAAATGCTTTATTTTATTTTTAACAATATTTTTGAAATTTAAAACAAGGTGCAGCAACAATTTCAAATATAAAATATTTGTACAAAATAAAACCCAACAAGTTAACATTAGAAAGAGTTAGGAAAACACTTAAAGAATTCAAATATTGATTCAATTATGTTAGAGTACAAAAAAAGTTTAAACTGAAAAATTCCTTATGATTATCTAACTTTGCAAGGAATTGATTCTTATATATTTAAGTAAAAGTTTTGTTCAATATTTTATGGTATAAGTTAATTAGATATAGTAGATTGTAAACTATTACATATTTATAATATATTAATGAATATATTAAAAAAAGTTTCTATCATCTTCGGGTGTACTATTTTAACAAGCGCAATTGTATTTAGTGGTTACTTAGCATTTGATAATACTTTAGACAAATATCACAAGACAGCTAACACTACTAAATTAGCTAATGACTATGATAAAACGATAACAATGGAAAAATGAATAAGTTTTTCAAAAATAAAATATTTTTTTAACTATGATTCATCTACAAAAACTATTCAAGGGATTCTTTTTGAAAAAGATTTAAAGAAATTTTTCACAATTAATAACATTGATTCAATTTATTTTGATGAATCAGTAGAAAATATAGATGTTCCTCATCCAGAATTTTTCTTAAACAAAATACCAAATTTAAAAAGAATAGCTTTCAAAAATATTAAAACAATTAGTCCTAACGCCTTTTTTCAATGCGAATCATTAATTTCTGTTGATTTTGGTTATACTAAATCTTTAACAATAGAAAAAGGAGCTTTTTTCAAATGTAAAAATCTCAGTTCTTTAAAAATTAATAAAGATTCAAAAATCATCAAACTTGGTGAACAAGCTTTTTCTTTTTGCAATTTAAATGACCGAAAGAATATCGAAATAACCAATGAAAATCTTAATGGGAATGGTTGTTGAATTGGTGACTATTCTAAAAATGCTTGAATAATAAATAAAAATGGAGATGGTTGTTTAGGAGGAATTGCATTTGGCGATATAGATATTTCTTGTATTAATAAAGATAAATTACATTGTGAAGGATTCAAAGGTTGTGTAAATATTACAAATATTACTAAATTTCCTAGTTCTGTTACTAGTATTGGAACAAGTTGTTTTTCAGGATGCGAAAAATTAAAGAATATAAATTTTGAAAATAATAAAATTGTTTTTTTTGATTATTTATGTTTTGAAGAATGTTATTCTTTGGAAAAAATTATTTTACCTTGTTCTTCTTCAAAAATTTTTTTTGGTGATTATTGTTTTATAGATTGCAAGAATTTAAAGAAATTTTCTCTTTTAAATAATTTTAGCAATGACTTAAATATTTCCATTTACTTCGGTAAAGGTGTATTTCTTGGTTGTTCAATACTTGAATATGTATTAATAGCAAAAAATTTTAAATTCAAATATTTTGGAGAAAAAGTTTTTTCAGAATGTTCTTCGTTAAAAAGTAGAAAAAATATTGAAATAACTAATGAAAACCTTGATGGAATCGGTTATTGAGTTGGTGATTCAGAGAACGCTTGAGTAATTTCTAAAGATAGTTATGGTTGTGTTGGAAGTTTAGCATTTGGAAACATTGATATTTCTTCCTTAAAAAGTTGGTCTGAAAAGGAAATTGAAGAAAATGACTTAACTACAGAAATTTCAGAAAAAGATTTTTCTAGTTGTTATTCAATCAAAAGTATTAAAATGAAAAGAGCAAATTTTAATGTTCCTTATTGTTTCTTTAATAATTGTTTAAATCTAGAACAAGTTTATTTTGATTGTCAAGATCTCAAACTTTTTTCAGGTTCATTTCAAACTTGCAGGAATTTATCACTTTTTTCTTTATCTGAAAATTCATCAATTACAAAAATTGGAAGCTATATTTTTGGAAAATGTAATAAACTAAATAGTAAATCTTGCTTTAAAATTTCAAATTTTAACATTGAAACTTTAGGGAAATGAATTATTAAAGACAATTGAAATGCTTGAATTGTTAAAAAAGAAAAGAATGGTTGTCTTGGTGGAATTGCGTTTGGAAAAATTGACGCAAGTATTTTAACCTCAATTTCAAGAGATGCATTTGCTGGTTCTTACAACTTAAAAAATATTATTCTACCAAAAGATATAACCGAAATTGGTAAAGAAGCTTTTTTTGATTGTGTGAGTTTAGAAGATATTTTTATTCCTGATAAAGTTGAAACACTATGTGAAGATGCTTTTTACGATTGCATAAATTTACAAAGTTTCTATTTTTCTCCTTTTTCTAATTTAAAAAAAATAGAGTTTGATGCCTTTTATAATTGCATTTCATTAAAAAATGTCTTTTTACCAGATAATTTAAATAAAATAGAACACAATACTTTCTTTAATTGTAACAATCTTTATTCAGTTACTTTCTTAAAAACTTATCATTGCTGTTATTCTTTAGAACAATTTAAAAATAAAGAACTTTCAATTGCTCCAAATGCGTTTTCAGAATGTAAAAAACTTACATTTTTAAACTTAGGGGAAAAATATTTAGAAGGTAAACCTTTATTTGAGAACGAGTTAACTGATGAAGGAATTGGATTAAATGATGTACGAATGTTTGAAGATTCAACTGAATTTTTAATATTAACTGGAAAAATGGCTAGGGAGAAAAGTGAGATTTTTTATTTTATTAATAAAGCTATTTCAAAATTTGGTGGCGAATGTTTTTATATACAAATTTAATAATACAAATACTATAAAATAATATAATATTATTATGAATCGTATTATAAAAGGTGATAAAGTTAGGATAATTAGTGGAAAATACAAATCAAAGGAAGGTGTTGTTTTATCTGTTGATTTAAAAAATAAAGGTGCCATTGTTGAAGGTATAAATAAAGTTAAAAGACATACGAAGCCTACGCAACAAAATAATAATAAAGGTGGAATAATTGAAAAAGAATCTTTAATTCCATTTTCTAAACTTGCATTAGTTGTTGAAAAAGCAAAAAATGGAATTAGTAAAGTTTCATTTATTAAAGGAAAAGATAATAAAAAAATTCGTATTAGTAAAAAAACAAAAACTGAACTTAAAAAATCTATTAAGAAATAAGTTTAATTAAATAAATTCGTATTTTAACAAATTTTATTTCAAATAAAAATAATTAGAAAAAAATTATTTCTTATTAATTTTAATAATATTTTGTTCATCAATTAAACCTTCATAGAAGGATGCCTCATGGGTTATTAAAATAACAGCGCCTTCTCAATTTATTAATTGTTCCCTTAGAACTTCTTTACTTTCAACATCAATATGATTTGTTGGTTCATCAAGAATTAAAACATTGCTAGGGGTATTTTTTAATATACAAAGTCTAACTTTTACTTGTTCTCCTCCACTTAATGTTTTAATAGGTTGCATAGCAACTTTTCCTTTAACAGCAAATTGAGCTAACTGTTTTCTAGTAAAAACATCTTCTCATTTTGGAAAATGATTCTTAACAATTTCAAAAGGGGTTCATTCAGGGTGTTCTCAAATTAAATCTTGTTCAAAATATCCAATCTTAGCATTATTTTCTCAATGAAAATTTCCGCCAAGTTTTGGTATTGAACCAATTAAGGTTTTAATTAAAGTTGATTTTCCAATACCATTGAATCCTTGAATAACAATCTTTTGATCACCAGATAAAGTAAAAGAAATAGGAGGAAGCAATTGTTTACTACTATATCCGACACATAAATTTTCAACTTTAAGAATTATTCCTTTTTGTACAGGAAGAGATTGAAAAACAAAAGAAGGTTTTTCTAATGTTTTAGCGGGAGGAATTATTTCCATTTTGTCCAATTGTTTTTGCCTTGATTGTGCCATACTAGCTCTTGTTCCTGCACCAAATCGATTAATAAATTGTTGAAGGTGAGCAATTTCTCTTTGTTGCTTCTCATATAACATTTTTTGATTTTTTTCATGTTCTTCTTTCAATAATTCAAATTGGTGAAAATTACCAGTATATTTTTTAATTTGTTGAAATTCAATGTTGATTATTGAATTTGTAACACTATTCAAGAAATCAAAGTCATGCGATATGATAATAAAGGTACCTTCGAATTCCTTTAAATAATTACTCAATCAATCAACTTGTTCTTTGTCTAAGAAATTGGTTGGTTCATCCATTAGTAATACATCGGGAGATTCAAGTAAAAGTTTTGCTAGAATTACTTTTGCACGTTGTCCACCGGATATATTCGTTAATAATGTACCCATTCCAAGTTTTTGAATTCCTAAACCAGCAGCAATTTTGTTTATAGTTGAGTCTATATCATAAAAACCAGCATAAAGTAGTTTGTTGCTTAGAACCTCAGCTTTTTCAGTCAATTCATCAGTTATTTCTTCTCCCATTTTTTCATAAACTGAATTCAATTCTTTTTCAACTTCAAAAAGATGATTAAAACTTAATCTTAGATATTCAATAATTGATTGATTCTTAGTTATTTCTGCATGTTGATCCAAATATCCAATAGTGGTGCCTTTTTGTCAAATTATTTCACCTGAATCAATTTCAGTTCTATTAATTATTATGTTTAAAAGTGTAGTTTTTCCTGTTCCATTTTGTCCAACGATTCCCATTTTATCGCCTTTATTTAAAAGGAAAGAAGCATCATTGTAAAGTAATTTGTTTCCGATAGAATAATTAAGATTTTTAACTTCTAAAAGTGCCATTTTTCATATTATATTTTTTATAAAAATATAATTTTCAAATGTATATAAACCTACTAAATCATTCAAATTATTCGTTATTATCTTCTTCTTTAAAAATCGCTGATATTATAAAAAATTCACTCGAAAATAATTCTAAATTTTGTTCATTAATTGATATTGATACAATGTTTCAAACACTAGAATTTTATAAACTATGTGAAAAAAATAATTTGATTCCGATTATTGGATTACAAATCAATTATTTAAATGATACACTAGGAATTTTTGCTCTAAATAATGAAGGATTATCGAATCTTTATAAGATTTCAAATTTAGTAAGTAAAAAGGAATATGGAAATATTTTTAAATTATTGAATAATACCATTGTAATAAGTTACAATAATAAAAAAAATGAATTAATTGAAAAAAATTGTTCTTTTTATTATTTTTTTAATGAACTTTCAATAAAAGAAAATTACTGTGAGAAAAAAGAAGATTTAGAAATTTTACAAGCATTATATGCGATAAAAAATTCAATATCATTGGAAGAAGCAGAAAAAGAATTTATTATAATGGAGCCTCATTTTTTATCCAAAGAAGAATATGAAAATAAATATTCAAATGAACAAAAAGAAAAATTATTAGATTTAGTTTCAAAAATCAATATTAAAATAGAGAAAAAAGCTAAAATTGATTTTGTTAAATTTTCAAATGATTCAAGAAAGGAAATAAGAGAGTTATGTGAATATGGACTATTTAAAAAAGAAAAAAATAAGGATGAGAAATATATAAAGAGAATGAATTACGAATTATCAATTATTGATAAAATGGGATTTAATGATTATTTCTTAGTGATAAGAGATTTTATTCAATTTGCAAAAAAAAATAACATCTTCACAGGTCCTGGGAGAGGAAGCGCTGCTGGTAGTTTAGTTTCTTATCTTTTAGATATCACAATGGTTGATCCCGTTTCAAATAATTTAATTTTTGAAAGATTTTTAAATATCGATAGAAATGATATGCCAGATATTGATGTTGATATTGAAGACTCTGAGAGAATGAAAGTTATCAATTATTTGTTTGAAAAATATGGAAAAAATAATGTTGCACATATTGTCACTTTTCAAAGAATGAAAACAAAAATGGCTTTAACTGATGTTGGAAGAATTTTAAAAATTGAACTTTCTACGATTAAAAACATAACTTCTTTATTTGGAGTTCAAATTGATGATTCAAGTATTGAAAAAGCAATTGAACAAAGTGAGAAAATAAAAAAACAAGCACAGAATTTTCCTCAACTTTTTAAAATAGCAAATCAAATAATAAACTTTCCAAGAAATATAGGAGTTCACGCTGCTGGAATAGTCTTATGTGAATCAAATTTAATAAACAAAGTTCCAACATTAGAAGTTAATGGGAAAACATTAATTCAATATGAAGGTTCTTTTCTCGAACCGCTTGGATTAGTAAAATTAGATATCTTAGGATTAAGTAATTTAACTATTGTGAAGGATATCATTGAACTTATTAAACAAAATGAGGATTTAGAAATCGATTTGACAAAAATCAATTTGGAAGTTCCGCAAGTTTATTCTCAACTTTCGTCTGGTGACACTATTGGAATTTTTCAATTGGAAAGTTCTGGAATGACAAATACTATAAAGAAGGTTAAACCAAAATGTCTTGAAGATTTATCAATAGTTTTAGCTTTATATCGACCTGGCGCTGTTGAAAATATGAATCTTTATCTAGAAAATAAAAAGGATAGTTCAAAAATTAAATATTTAAATGATAGTTTTGAAAAAATATTAGGTTCAACTTTTAATATTCCAATCTACCAAGAACAAATAATGGAACTTATAAAAAGTACAGCAAATTATTCTTATAGTAAAGCGGATATATTTAGAAGAATTATTTCAAAAAAGAAAATTGAACAATTAAAGGAGATGAAAAAAGATTTTTTAAATGATGCTTTATTAAATAATTTTTCTTTAAAGGAAGCAAATGAAATTTTTGCATACATAGAAAAATTTACAGGATATGGGTTTAATCATTCTCATTCATTAGCATATGCTACTTTATCTTATTGAATGACATATTTGAAGTATTATTACCCTATTGAATTTTTAACGGTAATTTTATCAAATTCCGGAAGTAGCGAAAAAATAAATGACTATATTAATGAAGCAAAAAGATTAAATGTTATTGTTACTCCTCCAAATATTCTTGATTCTGAAAATAATTTCTCCATTAAACAAAAAAAAATAATATTTGGTTTTAACCAAATAAAAGGGTTGGGTAATGTTAATTGCGAAAAAATTTTAAAATCACAAAAAAAAATAAAGGAAAAAGGAAAGAAGGATATTTTCTTAATTTTTAATATTTTAGGTTCTTTTGGAATAACTTTATCAATTTTTGAAATTTTAATATATTCTGGTGTTTTTGATATCATTGAACCTAATAGAAAATTTTTAATTAATAATTTACAAGAAATTTTTACAAAAACAAAAACTATGTTAGCAGATGGAACTTTTCTTTTTTCACTTGAATTAAAGGAACAAAAAATCGAAGTGAGTGATGAAGAAGAATTTAATAAAAAACAACTTGACTTACTTGGATATAGTTTTTCGAAAAATAAAAAAGATTTATTTTTCGAAACTGAACGTACGAAAAAAAATACATTAAAAAGTATTTCTTTTATCAATAATTCTGATCTTGGAAAATATGAAGTTTTAGGAAAAATCTTAAAAATTAAAGAAGTAACAACTAAATATGGAGGGAAGATGTGTTTTGCAAATATTTTAGATGATACTTCAGAAATGAAGCTAACTATGTGACCTGGTGTATTTGAAAAATACAAAACTTTTCTTGTTGAAAATTCATATTTGATTTTTATTGTCATAAAAAATGAAAAGGGAAATATTGTTAATTCAATAACTACATTAAATTAATTTATGAATTAATTTTATTAATATATTAATAATGCAAAAACCTATTTTATTGAATCTAAATTATTTCTCCAATTTTGTGTTGTTTTAACAAAAAGTTTAAGATTTATTTTACAGTCATAAACTTTTAAAAGTTCTTTTCTTGCATGTGTTCCTATTTTCTTAAGCATCAAACCACCTTTCCCTATCATAATTGGTTTTTGACTTTCTTTTTCAACATGAATAACTGCATTTATTGTAAAAAGATTGTCAACAAACTTTTTTTCTTCAATTTCAACAAATGTCGAATATGGAATTTCTTTTTTTGTATTAAAAATTATTTGTTCTCGAATTAATTCGCTAATCACAAAATTATCATCATCATCATTATTCTCAAAAAACACTTCTGATTTAGGTAAATATTTTTTAATAAGTTCAAGAAGTTGATTAATATTATTATTTTTCAAAGATGAGATTGAAACAAAATCGCTAAAAGATAACTTGTTTTTTAATTCGGAAACAAATGGAGTTATTTTTTGTTCTTTAACTAAATCATTTTTAGTAAAGACGACAATAATATTTTCAACTTTAAAATCCTTGATTGTTTTTATAACTTCTTCATCTTCATTGTCAAAATCCCTCGTTAAATCTATAAGATATAAGATACAATCAGCAACCTTATAAGAACTTTTAACTTCTTTATTCATTTCGACATCAAACTTATTTCGAGGAATATGAAAACCAGGTGTATCAATAAAGAAAATTGAAGAACCTTCATCATTATACAAAGCTTTTATTTGTTTTCTTGTAGTCTGTGGTTTATATGAAGTAATTGAAATTTTTCTTTTCATAATTGTATTTATAAAAGTTGATTTTCCTACATTTGGTTTTCCAACTATTGCAACATATCCAGAATTAATTTTCTTCATTGCTAAGATTATATTTTTTAAAAATTATTTTTTGATATATTCATAATAATTTTTTATTATTAGAGATGAAATTTAAATGTCAATTAAGTTGGTATTTGTTATAAAATTGTTCAGGTATCAACTGTCAGCATTCTTCAATTTCATCTAATGAAAAAATTTTCTTAAATTCATTATCAGTAGTGTCATTAAGAATAATCTTTTTTGCATCAATATCAATCAAATTAATCTTTTCTTTTTCTTCTTTAATTAATTCAAATGTTTTTTTTAATTCTTCAAAAAGAGAAGAAAGTATGTAATTAGAAATTTCCTTTTGTTCAATTTTTGTTGCAAAATTAATATTTTCATCTAAAAATTTAGAACTATTAAACCATTTTTTTTGCATATCTGTTAATAATAAATATGGTATTTTTCTAATACTATTAGAATTGGTTATTTTTGTACCTAATACCATTTTAAAACGTTTGCAAGAACTCCTTTCCTTTTGGCAAAATTTCACGTCCAGTTGAAGTTTTTGTTATAAAATAATTTGCTAATAAAAAAGGTTCAATTTTATTTTCAATTGTTTCAAGTTCAATATTTGCAATGCTACTTAATGTTTTGATTCCAATTGGCTTTTTATTATTTTTAAGTATTTTTAAATATAAAATATCATCTTCAGTTAGACCTTGAAAAATCTTCATATTTTTTAAAATTTCACCAACAGAAATATTAGGATCAATTGTTTTAAAATCATTAACACGTTTTAAAATTTTAATAGCATTTCTTGGGATTGACTTAGAGTTTTTTGCAATTTGTTCAATTTCATTTTCTTTTAATGAAAGATTCATTTTCTTAGAATTGAATTCTAAGATGTTTTCCAACTCTTCATCAGTATATTCTTTTAAATTAAAAATTATTCCAAAACGTTCTTCAAGAGGAAGTTGTAATTTTCCAAATCTTGTTGTCGCGCCAATTAATGTAAAGTGAGGAAGTTTAATTCTTGTAACTTTTGAATTAAAATCTTTTCCAATAGAAATATCTAAAGCAAAATCTTCCATCGCTGAAAACAAAAGTTCAACAATTGCTTTATTGATTCCATGAATTTCATCAATAAAGATAATATCACCTTCATTAATACTTAAAAACAAATTGGTTAAATCAGATATTTTATTTAGGCAATTACCTTGTAAAATTTTAATTTTTTTTCCCATTTCATTAGCAATTATCATAGCGAGTGTAGTTTTTCCAGTTCCTGGAAGTCCATAAAACATAATGTGATCTAATGTTTTATTTTGTTTTTTTGCAGATTCTATGTAGATAGCAAGATTTTTTTTAATATCTTCTTTTCCGCAAAATTCTTGTAAATTAAAAGGTCTTAGGTTGTACATTGTGCTATACATCTTATAGCATCGCTTATTAAATCACTAATATCTGTTTTTTTAGTATCAATTGAATTCATTGCTTTTTTAATATCTTCTTGTGGATAACCAAGAGTTACTAATGCACTGTATAATTCTGATATGTTGTTATTTTTTGTTTTATCTAAATTTTCACATTCTTCACATAGAGTTTTTGCAATTTTTAAAGTAATTCCTTTCAAGTTTTTTAAGGCTTCAATATTACCTTCATTAATTAATTGTTTGATTAATTCGACACCATTTGAACATATTTGTAAACTTGTTTTGCAACCTATTCCACTATATTGTAATAATTTTAAAAACATTTCTTTCTCAGCATAATCAATAAAACCATAAAGTTCTTCACTGATTTTATTGTTGGTGATATATAAATGCTTGTATAAAAATATTTTCTTCACTTTACCAACTTCATAATTTTCTTTATTACAAACCATCAATGTGTAACCAATGTAGTTATTTTCCACAGTGATTGAACATTTATTGATTGAGATTATTTTTGCAACTATATAACTTATCATACATCCTTTATATTGTAAAAATAAATGAAAAAGTAAACTTTTTATAAATTTCGTAAAATTATTTAACTAATTTTTGTTTATTTTAATCTTTCTTTTATTTCATAAGTTTCTTTTTCTAAAACTTGTTCTTCTTGTTTATACTCTTGTTTAATTTCAAAAGAATTATCATGTTTTATAAGTATTGAATTAAAAATCAAAGTGTTTAAAATAAAAAATGTGGTTAAAGTTATTAAAAGAATTACAAAAATAATTAAATTGCGAGCAAATTGATTATCAAAATTAGGAATTAAATCAGCAAAAGAAAAAAGGAATCCAACAATATTGAAGGATAATGTGAAGCTTAAACAATCATAATTAATGATTTTGAATATTTTTAAAATAATTTGGAAAAGTAATAAAAAGAAAGTTATGGATAATAAAATATAAATATAAAAAATATTCAAAATAATCACACCATTATTTTTAATAGTGTATCTTTTTCCTAATTCAATACTTTCCCAAGTAAAATTTGGATATTTTTGTTTTAATAAATTAATATTATTTTCATCAATGATTCCACTTCAAATTTTCCCTTTTGATGGAATTATCCAATCTTTATTTAAGAAATCATATTGGCCAATTAAAAATCATATTAAGAAATAAATAAATAAAATTAAAAGTGCAAGTAAAAGAATTAATCATTTTTTTGTTAATTTCTGTTTAAAGGAATAGAATTTCATTTGTTTGTAAAAAATTAAATATTCTTAAATATATGTTCAATGTCCTTTTGGTAATATATATCATTTTTCATTTTATTTTTAACCGCATTGACAGCATTTAAAACAGAAGAAGGAGAATTAAGAAGAAAAACTTTTTTGATTAAAGTAGAGGGAAAATGAAAATATGTATACATTCCATAAATGCAAATATTTCTAATATTAACAGCTTTTCTATTTTTATTTTTAGTCTTTATTAATTCTTTATCAAAATTAAAATATTGGCAAACTGAATTAATTAAACTATTTGCATCATTATTGTATTTTGAATCTGTTTTTTTATTCATTGTTTTCAATAAAATATTTTTTGCATCATTTGAAGTAATAAATTTTTTATCATCATCTTCACAATAAACTTCCATTGTGTATATATCATTGTAAAGTTTTCTTATATTTCCTTTTGAATTTCTGTTGCAAATAAATTCCTTTGCTTCATTACTTAATTTTACATTCCTTTGAGTACAAATGTATTCACAAATAATACTGATTGTTTTTAAGGAATATTTTTCAAAAAAAGCACATTCACTTTTTTTAATGTTTCTTATAAATTCATTAATGTATTTTTGTCTAGAAAAATTGTAAGAACAAATTATTTTTATGTTTTTTGAGATTAGTATTTTGCAAATATTGGAAAAAAAACGTAAATTTGTTTTTATCACAAAATCAATATCATCGAAAAGAATGATTTTATTATCGAAATATTTTTTTAATATTTCCTTCTTTTTGAATATCTCGAACAAATGAAATGAATCAATTAATTCACATTTCTTTCCTTTATTTTCAAAAAACTCATTTAAGGCAATTAGCAAGTGTGTTTTTCCGCAACCAGTAAAACCTCCAATATTTAAGATATCATTTTCGCTTTCTGAAATTAATTCACATTTTTCAATAACTTTTTTATTTTCTTCTATGGCAAAGAAGTTATTGAGTGAAAAATTTTCTTTTGCATTATTCTGTTCCACATTATTCTGATTCATTAGTAAATTCAACATTGTTATCAATTCATATTTTTCTAACACTAGCGTTATCGCCCATTAATTCGCTTACTCGTCTTTCTGCTAGTACCGCATCTTCTATTGACACTTGAATTAATTGTCTTGTTTCGCTGCTCATTGTTGTTTCTCTTAATTGTTCAGCATTCATTTCTCCTAATCCTTTATATCTTTGAACAGAAAAATTTTGATATTTTGCTTTTAAAGCAATAATTTCACTTTCTTCTCAAACATATTGTGATTTCTTTGACATGTTATTAGTGAACTTATATAAAGGTGGTAAAGCGATATAAATATGTCCAGACGTTATTAAAGGAGTCATAAAGCGATAAAAGAATGTAAGAAGTAAGATTTGTATATGACTTCCATCAACATCAGCATCAGTCATGATGATTATTTTATCATATTTTAAGTTATTAATATCAAATTCCGGAACAATACCAGTTCCACAACAAGAAATGATTGTAATGATTTCTTCATTACTTAATAAATCCTTAATTTTTGCTTTTTCTGCATTAATTACTTTTCCCCTAAGCATTAAAATACCTTGATTAACTTTATTTCTTGCTAATTTTGCTGTTCCACCTGCACTTGAACCTTCAACAAGAAATAATTCATTAATTGAATGATCTTTTGATTGAGGGGGGGTTAATTTTGTTGATTTAATACTACTTGTTTTACTAGAATTTTTTAATGCCTTTATATCTTCCCTTGCTTTTTTAGCAGCAATTCTTGCATCTCGACTCAAAAGTGCTTTTTGAATGATTTTCTCACCATATTTTTTATTTTCAACCATTCAAAAATTAAGTTTATCATACATAATATCATTAACAGCAGTTTTCGCTTCTTGTGTGAATAATTTGTTCTTTGTTTGTCCTTCATATTGAATTATCTTTTCAGGAACACGAACAGATATTACTGCACTCACTCCTTCTCTAATATCTTCTCCATCAAAGTTTTTTTCCTTTTCTTTTATCATTCCTCATTTTCTAGCGCAAGTATTGATAACTTCCGTTAAACAAGATTTGAAGGCAGCTTCATGACTTCCACCTTCCTTTGTTTTAACAGAATTCGCAAATGATACTATCGTTTCATTGGAATCATTAGTGTATTGTAATGCTATTTCAACATCAATACCAGATGATTTACCACAGAAATAAATAGGATCATGGATACATATTTTTCCTTCATTGATGAAACTAATATATTCAATAATTCCTGTCTTTGATTCAAAAATTTTTTCAGAATCATCAATTTCATTTTTTAAAATTATTCTTAAACCTTTGTAAAGGAATGAAGTTTCTCTTATTCTTTCTTCAATGATACTTGGATTGAAATTTATATTTTTAAATATTTTAGAATCAGGTAAAAAAGCAACACATAATCCCGTGGTATTGGTTTTTCCGATAACCTTCATTGGCTGGATTATTTCTCCACCATTAGCATATTTGGATTCACAAATTTGACCATCATATTTGCTTGTAACATTCATTCATTCACTTAATGCATTAGTTACACTGGCGCCAACTCCATGTAAACCTCCTGAAGTTTTGTAAGCATTGTTATCAAATTTTCCTCCTGCATTTAAAACCGTAAAAACAGTATCTAGGGTGCTTATTTTCGTTGTTTTATTTATTCCAGTTGGTATTCCTCTTCCGTTATCTTGTATTGTAACACTACCATCTTTTTTTAGTGTTAATGTTATTAAATCAGCATTTCCACTTATAATTTCATCCACTGAGTTATCAAATATTTCTCAAATTAAATGATGAAGTCCATAACTATCAGTGGAACCAATATACATACCTGGTCTTTTACGAACATGTTCAAGTCCTGATAATACTTTTATATTATCATCTTTATAATTTATAGACATATTTTAATTATAAAATAATACAAGACATATATAAACATGTTCTATGTTAAATTTATCAAAAATTTATTTATTATTTTTCAGTTTTTAATAATTGTTTTGCAATATATTTCTTTTCAAGAAAGAATAAAACTAATGAGATAATTAATGTGATAAAAGCAAACAAACAAACAACTAACCCAAGTTTTGAATATATAACACTACCTTTTTCATTTAAAGAAAATATTCAACCTATATCTTTTGTGTTTTCAATACTAAGCTTAGAAGTTAAGAAACAAATAAATAAAACAACTATAAAAATCAAGGATATTAATTTGAATAGACTTAATTTAAAATTCTTGTTTTTAACATTACTTACTAACGAAAAAATAAAGAAAAAAATACTAACAGCTAATAAAAAGAAAGAAGCTATACCAAAATAGCTAAAATGTAATGTAGAACCAGAATGAGTTCACATTGAAATTGAAGCATCACTTGCGACATTATTAACATGTCAATAAGGAGGTAAAAATACTGAACAAATTAAAACAAAATTAGCTAAGAAAGAAATTCAGAATAGAGAATTAAATGCTGAAAGTAAATTAGCTTTTTTAGTAGTTTTAATATCAGACATTGTTTTAATTTATTTTCCTTGTTATTTATTTATGCTTTTTCAGTAGCAATTAATTTTTTATAAACATATTTTTTTTCAGCAAAGAATAATGAAATAAATGAAAGTCCAGCAAATGCAGTAATACCAAGAGCAATGTAGCCTAATTTAGAATAATGTAAACCACTTGTATTGTTAATAAATATTCAACCAGCATTATCGGAATTTTCTACAAATGTTGGTTTTGAAGTGATAAACATAATAACCAAACCAATAACTAACACAGATGCAATTAATTTAAATCAACTTAATTTAAAATTTTTGTTTTTAATATTTGAAATCAAATTACAAGCAAAACAAATTAACATTAAACCTGCAAGTCCAAAAGATACATATGCAAAAACATTAAGTTCATTATGATTATTTCACATACCCACTAATGTTTTCTTATCAAAAATAGTATATTTATTCACTAAAAACTCAAGTGAAATTAAAACAAAGTTAACTAATAAAAATAATCAAAAAAATGAATTAAAAACTGAGTTTAAACATTTTTTTTTGGTGTTTATATTTTTCATCTATCAATATTATAATAAAATGTTTATAAAATAAATATTATTTTATATAAAAAAATTAGATTATTTTAGCAGATGTCGCAGTGTTTAAATTATTTGAATTTTCATTTTTATTTCCCTTTGTAAAGAAACATACACTAAAAAATGCAAGTAATAAAATTACTTTTAAAATACCAGGCATTAAATATACATCTAATCCAATATTTGAATGTCTAATTTGAAAAACAATACTTGATATCAATTGTATAAAGCTGTTTGAAACTTCATAAAGTGTTGATAAGGAAATAAAGAAAATAGCAATGTATGCAAAAATCTTGAATGAATTTGAAGAATCTTTATTATTTCTTAAATAACCAAATAATGCAATTGCTAGTCCTATAAAAATAAATAAAGAGGTTCAATTAGAAATTAAATCACAAAAATTAAATATTTGTGTTGTTGTTTTATCATAATAATTTGTATGAGCATAAGGTCCATTGTAAAAGAAAAAACAACCAATAAGTGTGAATAAAATAAATGAACCAATGATAATTAGTTCTGTGAATAAAGCAACTTTGAATTTTGAATTAAAATCAATTTTATTATGGAACATAATTTCTTTCTTTTGCAACATTTCTTTAAAAAAAGCAAATATAAATATTGCTCAGCTATTTATGGTTCCAAAACAACTTAACGCAATACAAAAAAGAACAATAAATGAAAGTACCTTAGTAAATTTATTTTTATTCATAGCATCAGTTAGTCCAAAAAAGGAACCGCCAACTGAACTTATCAGTAAACTAATACTAAAAATTGCATATGCACCTGCAATGCATAAAACACCAATAGTGATAGCGGAAGAAAATTTCTCCGGTTTCTCCATTTCATTAAGCAATGAACCAGCAGTGTAGAAACCGTCAAATACAAAGAAAATAGCTGGAATAGAAGCTATTATTCCTAAAAAAGGAGAAACACCATCTAATGAAAAAGGGACATTATCTTGTGGATGAGGTAATGAAGAGGAAATAATATTATTTGCAACTTCTCCATGCCTCATAGTAATAAAAATGATAAAACCAGCAATAACGCCAAATCCAAGAGGAAAAAATTTTATTAAAGAAAGAACATTATTTTGCCCAATACCATATTTTGAAAAATGCATTGGAATAAAAGCGAAGATAATTAATGAAATAAATGCTAACAAAATAACATAATATCATTGGATTGTAGGATGTTCAGAACCGTAAAAAACTGTTAATGAATCAAGAAAAGATTGAATTCCATAAAAGGAAAGAATAAAAAAATTAACAGGTAGGTATATATAAATCATAAAATTTCTAAATCCTAAATATAAATTAGTATTACAAAATGATTTTATTCAACCAATATTGCCAAGAGAATTATTTTCTTGACTTGATTTTTTTACCATTTCTTTTAATGTTAAGCAAATACAAACAATTGCAAATATCGTAATAGTTCATGCAAGAAGCGAAAATAATATCGAACCAGTATAACTTAAAATTGTACTATTTTTAAAAAAAATACCAGAACCAATAGTGGAACCAATCACTAAAAGCATTACGGAAATGAATTTTATTTTTTTTTGTTGTTGCATCGCACTAATTTGGGAATCTAAGCTATATTTTGTATATTTTGATTAATATTTTCAATATTTTTGCTTTGTTCTTTGTTTTTATTAAAAAAGCAAATTCAAACTATCACAGCAAGCAATAAAGTTTTTAGAATATTTGGAATTATGTATTCT
This sequence comes from Mycoplasmataceae bacterium, assembly GCA_031260145.1. GTDB lineage: Bacteria > Bacillota_I > Bacilli_A > Mycoplasmatales > Mycoplasmoidaceae > Malacoplasma_A. Next base: position 46,263 of record JAIRKL010000010.1, on the reverse strand, counting down.
GTAATTTTTGTATCAGAATGTTTAAATTGTCAAATTATACTTGAGAACAACGAAATGATGCAATTTGAAACTTCAAATAGAGTTGAAATTGCAATAAAAAATATTCCAAGTCAAGAAAAAATTTTAACTTTTAATTCACAATTTTTATTGCTTATTAAGAAACCAAAAATAGTTATTCCGAGTCCTATGAATACAAATAATGAAGATCAATTGGTAATAATATCAATAAATGAAAATATTTTTTTTGATGTAACATCATAATATTTATAGTTATCATAAATAACATCATCAATAAAAAAACAGCCAACCAAAGTAAAAAAAATAAAATAAGAAAATAAAAATAATTCAATAAAGGTACATTTTTTTCAATTATTTAATGAACTGGTTTTTAAAGAAAATAAGAATGTTTTTTCATCTACTGAACTTTTTATAGAATCAGTAATATATAAACCTCAGTTATTTGCAGTGCCTAAAACGGCAAAACTAATTAAGAGAAGAAGGATAAATTTAATAACCTTAACACCTATTGCATCAGATTCTCAAGCATTTTCAAGCCCAATTATTGTTCCATCCTTAGCTCCAAGTGCCATTCCTAGACTAAAAGTTAAATAAATAGCAGCAACAACTAAAATCCCTAAAATCATTGCTTTTGAAAAATTTTGTGGATTTTTCATTTTAGTTTCTAGAGAACTTGAATTATAAAAGCCATCAAATGAGAAAAAAATAGCTGGAATTGATGCTATTATTCCTAAAAATGGTGTACAATTTGTTAAATTAAAAGGAGTGGGTTCATCTCTTGGAGGTAAATTAGGTTCAAAAAAATGATTTGGAGCAGTACCATGTCCAAAAGTTGCAAAAATAATTATTCCACCGATGATACCAAAGAGTAGAGGAATAAATTTAAGAAAAGAAAAAATATTACTTTGAACTAAAACTGCTTTTTTAGAAAACATTGGAACAATTGTTACATAAAAAAATACCAATAATGAAAGAAGTATCATTCCTCAAAAAGGAATTATTACTTCAGAAGGAAAAAATAATGAAAGTGCATCCATAACTGATTGAATAGCATAATAAGGAAGAAAAAACATTAAACTTGGCATATAAAAATACAACATAAAATTTCTGAAACCTTTGTAAAATCTTGTTTTGCAAAATGTTTTGATTCATCCTAAAAATCCACTTTCATTTTTTAATTTTGATTGATGAACAATTTCTTTTAAAGAAAAACATAAACAAACAATTGCAAAAATAGCAAGGATTCATGAAAAAAGTAATAGAGAAATAGAATTAGTGTTAGCTAAAATGGTTTTATTTTTAAAAAATATTCCAGTTCCAACACAAGAACCAAAAACAAAAAATACAACAGTTCAAAAACCTATTTTCTTTTGTTCCATGTAAAATTGTTACTAATATATCTTATATATTATATAGTTTTTCCCTTATTTTATCAGCTTGTTTAAAATCTTGCTTCTCAAGTGATACTTTTCAATTCTTTAAATCTTTTTCATATTTTTTTAAATCAAGTTCATATACAATTCCAAAAATCTCTAATTGTGCAATTATTTGATTTATTGTTTTAATAATCTCGGAATATTTTTTATTTTTTAAAAGTATGGTTAATATTTTTGTTTCTTCATAGATCAAGGTTATAGCTTGCGGAAAATTTAAATCATTATTCAATATTTTAATAAATTCATTAGAAAGTTTAGTTTTACTTTTCTTAAATTTAGTACCTTTTAGGTATATTTGAAAAATAAATGAATTCAATGTTCTAAATAATTTGGTGATTTCAGTTTTTGCCAATTCCATATTTGCTTCGGAATAATTTATTGGGTTTTCATATTGTGTTTGTAAAAAAAATCAACGTATAACATTTGGTTCATATTTTTTTAATATATCAATTCCTAAAACAAAATTATTTAAAGATTTGGACATTTTTTCATTATTAACCATAACGTGTCCAACATGCATCCAATTTTTAGACATTTGTTTTCCAGTTAAAGCATAATTTTGTGCATTCTCATTTTCATGATGGGGAAATTTTAAATCTATGCCTCCTCCATGAATTGTTGAACCATTATTTCCAAAATATTTATTTACAAAATATGCGCATTCAGTATGTCAACCTGGCCTTCCATGTTTATTTCAAGGTGATTTTCAATTAACTCCTACATCCGTTTTTTTTCATAAAACAAAATCAAGTGGCGAGTGTTTATCACTTTTATTTTCTTTTCTAACTCCTTTTAAAAGTTCATTAATGTTTTGTTTTGAGAGCTTACCATATATTTTTTTAACAGTGTTAATATCAAAATAAGCATCCCCATCTTCTGAAATGTATCCTTTATTTTTCTTAACAAGTTTCTCAACATATTTAATAATACCATCGATATTTTCCATAACTTTGGGAACACTATCCATTTTTCTTACATTGAGCTTTTTAGCTAAATCAAAGTAATGTTTCTCATATTTTTTGCTAAGCTGTTTTTCACTAATTTTTTCTTCTCTTGCTTTGTTGATTATTTTATCATCAACATCGGTAATATTTGAAACATATTTAACTTTATGCCCTGTTGCTAATAAAAATTTAACTAATATATCGAATGTAATTAAAGGCCGTAAATTTCCAATATGAACATGATTGTAAACAGTTGGGCCACAACAATAAATTTTTACAAACTTTTCATTTATAGGAGTATTTTTCTCAGAATAAGAATCATATAAAGATAAAATATTTTCAATCATTATCCACGAATGTTAAGAGATTGAATAATTATCCTATATCCTTCTATGTTAGTTTTTTTAAGATATGATAAAAGTTTTTTACGTAGACTTACCATTTGGTAAAGGCCTCGTTTTGAAGAATTATCTTTTGGGAATTCTTGAATATGTTTTGTTAGATTCGTGATATTTGTCGTTAATATAGCAATTTGAACTTCAGTTTTTCCAGTATCTTTTTCAGAAGAACCAAATTTCTTAATTATTTCTTTTTTCTCAATTTTAGTAATTGACATAATATTATTATATTAATCATGATGCATTGAAAAAATAAAAAAAGCAAAAAGTTTACTTTTTTATTTTTTTTTACAATATAAAGGATGTATGGTAAAACTAACACAAGAACAAAAAAAAGAAATTAATGGTGGAATTGGACCTATGCTTCTATGAACAGCAATAACTGGCACATGTTTAGCAGCAAGTACACTATTTAATATAGTTTCAAAAGCTACTCATGAAATTAGAGATGAATTTTTTGTATCACCATATGATCATTGTACTTCTTTTTCTCAAAACAGTGAATATTATTCTCATCATTCATCTTCATACTCTGATTCTTATCATACTACAAGTTTGAAAATAAGTCCAAGAGCTTCATCTAGTTCATTCTTTTTACCTATTTAATTCATGGACTTTTACATATCTTAATTAAATTATTTATTATTATTTGACTTATTTTATCTTAAAATATAATTTAAAAAAAATATTGGGAAATGATAGATATAAAGTTAATCAGAGAAAAAAAAGAATTAATAAAACAAACATTAATTAATCATACAAAGGAAGGAAGTGACGTTTCATTATTAGAAAAATTTGAATTGACAGATAAGGAATGAAAAGAAAAATCAACAAGTTTACAAAATCTTAATACTAAAAGAAATGAATTAAGCAAACAAATTTCCATCCTTTTAAAACATGGAAAAAAAGAAGAAATTGAAAAAATAAAAAATGATGTTCTTATCATGAAAAATGAGATTGAAAAACTTGAAGGAATTTGTAGTGAACTTGAAAAGAAATTAAAAAATCTTTTATTTTCTTTTCCAAATATTTTAGATCCTTTAGTTCCATTAGGAGATGAAGGTGCGAATGTTATAGTTAAAGAAAAAAAACCTAAAAAAATGAATTTTAAACCTTTAAGTCATAAAGAACTTGGTGTAAAATTAGATTGAATAGATTTCGAAAGAGGTGCAAAAATTTCAGGAAGTAGGGGATATTTTTTAAAAGGAGAAGGTGCAAAACTTTTACGTATTATTCGAGATTTAACATTGGACTTTCATGTTAATAACGGATATATTGAAATGCTTCCTCCAACCCTAATAAATGAAAATGCACTATATGGTTTAGGTAAAATACCTTTCTTTGTTGAAGACATGTATAAAACTTGGGATAATCTTTATTTAACAGCGACAGAAGAATTTGCTCTTACCGCAATGCATCAAAATGAAATATTGGATTTTAAAAAACTTCCTTTAAAATATACTGCTAGCACAACAAGTTGAAGATATGAAGCAGGAAGTACAGGAAAAGATGTTGGTGGAATATTGCGAGTACATTATTTTTGAAACACTGAACTTGTTAATTTTACAACCCAAGATCAAAGTAAAAAAGCTTTAAGTGATATGTGTAAACAAGTTGAGAAGGTTTTAAATATGTTTGAACTTCCTTTCCGAATTGTACTTTTAGCAAGTGGTGATACCGGAGCTGCAAGTTCAATAACATATGATTTTGAAGTTTGGGTACCAAGTGAAAATAAGTATCGTGAAATTTCTTCATGTTCAAATTGTTTAGATTTTCAATCACGTGGTTTAGGCATTAAATACTATGATGACAAAACTAAAAAGAATGAGTATGTGCACACTTTAAATGGAACCGGAACAAGTTTAAATAGATTATGAATTGCAATTGTTGAAAATTTTCAACAAAAAGATGGAACAATTAAATTTCCAAAAATTCTTCAGCCTTACTTTGTAAAGGAAAAAGATAAAATTAGAAAGAAAAAGCAATCTGATAAAATTATTAAAAAAAGCAAAAAAAAAATTAAATAAAAATAATTATTAGTAATGCCAATACTATTAATCAGCTGAGTATCCTTGTATAGTTCATGCATCTTCTTCTGAATTTAAATTAAAAATACCTCGGAATGCATTTGCAATTGTAGTCATGCTTTCAGTATTAGTAACTCAAATATGATTATTTGTTGTATGTTTAACACCTCAAAAAACATAATCTTTGTTTACTACTTGAAGACTTTCATTTGCTCAATTTGAATCAGTGCCATGAATATATATAGAATAAAGATATATACAATTAGCAAAGAAGAATTCTGCGTCAATATAAAGGATTGAATTTCATTCACCAAATATGACAGATTCTAAATCGTGAAGATTAGAACAAAACCTTTTACCTATACTAGTAAGTTTTATCCAATTAGAAAGATTTAATTTACACAAATATGTATCATTAGCAAGAAAATCAGTTCCAATTGTAACAAGATTAGAAAAGTTATTTAATCCATTAATATCATACAAAGAATGAAGATTGCTCATAAAATTATTGCCAATATTATTAACAGAAGAAAAAGAACAACCAAAATTAACCTCAACTAAATCAGTAAACTTTTCAGATAAAAAATCATTAGGAATATTAATTGGTTTATATGAGGAACCAAAAAAGATTTTTTTAATACTTGTAGGATCAATAGAGATAGAATAATTACCTCTATCATCATGATAATTTAGAGTAATTTTACCATTATTAGCATTGATATTTTCTTTGCATAGAGATTCTATTGGAAGTATAGAAGAATCAAAATTGATTCTAATATCATTGGTTGTGATTATCATTGATGGATGTTCTTCGTCATCACCTTCTGCGTTTCCAAAACCTCAATTTTGAAATTTAGTAATACCATTACTAATAAAGTAATTGCAAAAATTAGTAGCATCATTAACTATGAAATTTCCATAATCTACTAGTGAGTCATTAAATCATTGTTTATTATTATTTAACAATTCAGAAATTTTATCCATTGAGGAAAAAATACCAACATTTATTATTCTTAATAAAGAACATTTTGAAAATCACAAAGATCCTACTTGTTTTAAATTAATAAAGGGAGAAAAATCAAATTCTATAATTCCGGAGTTCGAAAGAAAATAATCACCAATTGTTTGAATATTGGAAGATGCAGGAAAGTGAACTTCCAAAAGTTTCGTGGTGCCGGTAAGAAAGTAATTTCCAATAACTTTCAAGGAATAGAAAAAGGAAAGATCTTGATTTATTAAAGAAGCACAATTTTGTAAAAAATAATCTCCTATTGAAACAACATTTATAAATCCAGAAAAACTAATATATTCTAGATTTGTTAAATTTTTCAGAAAGTATGAAGGAATATTTGAAACTTCATTAAATGAAGAACCGAAGGAAATATGAATTATGGATGTTGAACAAATATCAATATTATTAATAGTAAGTACAAATGAAGTATTTTCTCCTTCAAGTTCTTTTCCTATAAATTCATCTAAATTATCACCATTATAACTTATGTTAACTTTTATTGTTTTATTTGATGAATTTTTTACTTTCAAAAATGAGGTGGAATCTTTATTTTCACCTAAACTTCATTTACCTTCATTTGCGAAAATGCTAGCAGAGGAAAATTTATCAAAAAATGAGAATGAGTATTTTCCAAGAATTAAACCTTCATTAGAAAGATTTAAAAAAACATTAGAAGGAAGGGAAAAAGATGAAGAAGAATAATTGGAATCCTGCAAGTTAATAAGAGAAAGTGATTGGTTATTGCAAATGAAATAATCACCAACAGTTGTAGGTATGCTTGAAAAAAGTGTAATCTTTTGTAAGGAATCACAATTATTTAAAAAGTATGTTCCAATTGTTTTTAATGAAACAAAATCTAGTAAAGAAAATTCTTCGAATCCAGAATTGTAAGCAAAATAATCACCAATAGTTTCAACATTTGAAAGTAATTCAGTAGGGATTTGTTTTAATGAAGAACAATCTTTAAAAACATTATTACCTATTTTTGTTATGTTTCATGTTGTATCATTTTGCTCTACATCAACATAGATAAGATTGGAAAAACCATTTAGAAAATTATCAGGTAATTCGGTGAAAACATTAGCAAATGATTTATCAAAAAATATTGATTTAATATCTGTTTTTTCAAGGTCAATTCCAGAAATTTTAATAGATTCATTAGAATTATTAAAATCATTGGGTTCAAAAACATCAACTATTGTAAAATAAATTTTTAAGCCATTTGTAAGTTCGAGAACACTTTTCTTTTCTTCATTATCATTAATATGCCAATTTTTTAAATAAAAGGAAGGAAAATTAAGTGCCATATTGATTGCATCTGTGCCGATTAATGTTCCCTCATCACCTATATTTTCAAATACTTGTGAAGTTTCTTCTTCATTATTGAAGAATTCATTAAACTTTTTTTCATTTTCTCCATCATAATCAGTAATATCTCTTTTTATTTTTCTTAAAGAGACACAATTTTTTAAAAAACCTTCTGGGTTAATACTTTCCATAGCTGTGCTTGTTTTTAATTCAACTTCTTGTAATGATGAACAATCTTGTAAAAAAGAAGAATCAATATTTTTTAATCCACAAAATGGTTCAAGAGAAAATTGAGTTATCGAAGAACCTTTTAAAAAATCTTTTCCTATTCCTTCAATTGATGAAATACCAGTGATTGAAGAATTAAAGAAGTTTGTTCCATCAATTTTGGAGTCTTTTAGGAAACCATCAGGAATATGTAAGCTAAGATATCTTAATTTATTTAAAATTCCTTCTTTTGTTCATGAAGCACCATTGAAAGTAAAATTAGAACATCCATTTAAAAAATTAATTCCCGTGTAATAAAATGAATCTGGATCAAATAAAATATTTGATGCATTTTTGCAATTTAATAAGAAATTATCATCAACATATGAAACTTTTTTTAGGCTTGATAAATCAATAGTATATAAGGAAGAACAATTTGAGAGGAAATTTTTACCTATACTTGTGACATTTTTAAAACAAGAAAAATCAAATGTTCGAAGATTGGAAAATCCATTTAAAAAATAATCAGGAATTGTGTTTTGTAAAAACTCGTAATTTAATAGATTTATTTCAATAACTGAAGAGTTTAAGAAACTTTTCCCATTATATTCAAAATTAATTCCATCAGAAGAACAGAGAGTATTTGAAATAAAATCATCATTGATTGGAATTAAAATATTGAGCTTTGTTTTTGAACTTTCATCAAAAAGCGTTAAAGAACCAAGATTTTGTAAAGAATTATTCCCAAAACAAATAGTCCTATATAAGACATCCAAACCACATATCAATTGGGTTAAAGTAGCATCTTGTTTGATTTTTATATCACTATTTAAAAATTCCAAAAATTTATTATATGGAGTTGAATAGGAAAGTCATTCTATATTTTGGAAAGAATTTTTTAAAAATTTAATATAAATATCACATATTTTAATACTATCTTCAATATTGGTACTATATAAATATTTAAATGCATCTTGAAGATATACAAAGTTGCTGGTGATATTGGAAATAAATATTTTATTGTAACTTATAACATTTTGAATGTTTTTTTTATATGAATTAATAACATCAATTGCTTTTTGCAAAATTTCTCTTTCTTTTTCATTTCCTACATTAATATTTTTTATTTTATTAATAAAAGAATGGATTGAATCAACATTAAATTCTTGTTTTATTTCATTAAAAAGACTTAAATTAGGAGTGTATGAAAAAATATTGTATTCATTGATTGAAAAAGTCTCAGGTAATAAGACAGAAGTAACAAAAGAATCAGTTTTAGGTGTATCATCCGTTTGAACATAAATAAATTTATTGGAGTCGTGTAAATCTTCAATTTCTCCATGTCCATAATATTCTTGTTCAAGAGGAGTAAAATTTTGCAAAAATTCATGTTTTAGAGTTGAAAAATTAGAATCATTATTTACTTTATTACATGAATTTAATGAAACCAAAGGAGGTAATAATGAAAAAAAAATAAGGGATGATAAAAAGGGAAGAATAAAATTCTTTTTATTTATTTTAATTCTTATTTTGTTCTCTTTATTCATGAACATTGATGAAAAAATTATATTTTTTGCATTTCTTTCATATAAATCAAGCTAAAAATGCAATTAAATACTTTTTTGCAGAATTTTTTAATTAACAAAAAAAGTTTACTTTTTCATTTAATTTTACAATATAAAGGATGTATGGTATTTAACAATAATAAAACAGACAACACTAATAAACCACAAGATTCCAAAAAACAAGAGTCTATAATTAAAAAGATAGGTAAAAAAGAGAATTATTATGTTAATGAATCTACCAATAAATATATAAAGGAAGGAGATGAGATAGTAATGAGTAAGTTTGTTTATTCTAGAAGAGTACCGAAACCAGATATTATTGGTGAGATTTTAAAAAGATTAGAGAAGATGGATTCAAAACTTGATATTCAAGGGGAAGAAATCAAAGAAATTAAAGAAAGAATTACTAATATCGAACAAGTTCAAAAAGCCCAAGGGGAAGAAATCAAGGAAATTAAAGAGGTTCAAAAAGCCCAAGGGGAAAAATTAAATAATGTTATTTTTTTAAACAACTTAAAAACAGAATAATTTTATCAATTCTTCAAGTGATTCAAGGTGTATCAAAGATTAAATTATTCTTTTTAAAACTATCACATGTTTATGAATTACTTTAATATTGGTGCCCGGTGGGGGATTCGAACCCACGACCCAATGATTAAGAGTCATTTGCTCTACCAACTGAGCTAACCGGACTTGCCTATATTATAATATATAGGACTTGTTTTTTATATGAAGATTTACTATATTTCCGACCTTCATTTTGACTATAAAAGTGATGAAGAAAAACAAAAGTTTTTCAACCTTTTAAATACAAAAGATTTATACCTCTTCGCTGGCGACTTTTATAATGATTGATTAAAAACATTGAAATTAATAGAAGAACTTGAACAAAAAAAAATAAATGGTTTTTGAATTTTAGGAAATCATGAATTTTGCTTTTTAGCAGAACCTGCGAATGTTGACCCTAATATTAAAGAATTAAAAATTTTTAGAGAACAAGATTTTATTGTTCAAAAAGCAAGTGCATACAACCATTTTATTGATGTTGTTAAAAAAATAGATGAAAAAAATAAATATATGAAATTTTTAAATTTAGGTGATATAGTTGAAATTAATAAAAAATGAAAATTAATTGGTGATACTGGATGAACGAAAATCGATCTAAAAAATTCTTACAAATACGAATGAAATCATGTTCATAATTGAAAATGAGTAAATGAAAGAAATAAGAAATGAATTTCTTTTATGAACAAACAAATTAAAAACAATGATAATCTAATAATATTAACCCATCACCCTTTTTATACGCCTAATACTTTTAAGGAAGGATCAAGATTTTTAAAGAAAAAAGATGGTGAAATTCAATTTTGGTTTTCTAATAAGAATGCAAAAATTCCGGGAAATAAAAAAATAATATTTATTCATGGACATACACATGATGATAGTTATGACGAAAAACATTTAACAAACGCTATTGGAAGAAAGGAAAATTCCAAAGAATTAAAATTATCTTTTATAGACTTGCAAAATTTTTAGATAAAAAAGCAATATAAAAACATTAAAGATATTTAGTATGATAATGAGTAAAAAAAGTATAAAATAAATAATAAGAGATAAAATAAAGAGGATGAAAAAAGAAAAAAAAATTATACCGGATGAATATAAGAGAGAAATTATTCTTTCTCATTATGAAAATCCAATAAATAAAATTAATGAGGAAGAATGAAAAGAGCAAAAAAAGGAATATTTTTGTGAAAAAACTTCAAGTGCTAGTTGTATTGATAACTTCTGTATTTATATGAAAATAGGAAATAATGTTATTAAAGATATCAAATTTAGTGGGGAAGGATGTGCTATTTCTACAAGTTCCATCGATATTATGAGTAATTATTTAAAGAACAAAAAAATTGATGATGGTTTAAAACTCATCAACAATTATCTTGATATGGTTTATGGAAAAAATGTTAACAAAGATACAATTGGTGATTTAATTTCATTTGAAAATATTTATAAGCAAGTTAATAGAATTAAATGTGCTTCCATTGGGATTGAAGGGATGAAAAAAATAATAATCGAAATTTCTAAAAAAAATAAAAGAAATAAAAATTAAAAATAAATAATTAAAATATTTAAAATCTTAAATTAACATAAACTTTATTAGCTTCAGCATTCTTTTGTGTATCTTCTTTCTTTTTTATAGAAGCACCGATACCATTGTAAGCATCAGAAATTTCATTAGCTAATCTATCAATTTGAGTTTTTTCATTTCTCTTCCTTGAAAACTCAACTAACCAACGAAGTGCAAGAACAACTCTTCTTTCAGGATTAACTTCAGTCGGCACTTGGTAATTACTTCCTGCAACACGAACTGCTTTTAATTCAACATTTGGACCAATATTAGAAAGAGCACGATCAAAAACTTCTAATGCTGGTAATTTAATTTTAGTAGCAGCTTTATTTAATGCTTCATAAACAATTCGTTGCGCTAAACCTTTTTTTCCTTCCCACATAATTATGTTTATAAGTTTAGCAATGTTTTGGGAATTGTAAATAGGATCAGATAATATTTGTCTCTTTTCAGCTCTATTTTTTCTCATGATTATGCAGTTTTTCCTTTCTTAGCACCATATTTAGAACGTTGTTGAGTTCTTTTAACAACACCTTGTGTATCTAATTTACCACGAACAATGTGGTATCGAACACCAGGAAGATCTTTTACACGTCCACCACGAACTAGAACAACAGAGTGTTCTTGAAGATTATGTCCTTCTCCTGGAATATATGCAAGTACTTCTTTTTTATTACTTAGTCTAACTTTCGCAAATTTACGTTGTGCAGAGTTTGGTTTTTTAGGAGTCATAATTCCAACTTTTATACAAACACCAGATTTTAATGGATTTGCTTTTGCTTTACTTTTATTTTTAAGTTTATTAAAATTGGAAACCATTGCAGGAGATTTAGATTTCTTATTTTTTTGCTTACGTCCGTTTTTAACAAGTTGTTGTATAGTTGGCATGTATAAATATTATATTAAACTTTTGCTATTTTTAACATAACTTATTATTGTTGTTTAAATAAAATTTAAATGAGTTTTGAAATAGTATTTTGAAAATCAAAAATATAAATGTGTAATTTTATTTTTTCTTTCATTTTTTACAAAATAAAATTTTAAAAAAAAATTAAAGGTGTTCTACTCCGAAATAATTAGTAAAATATAATTCATTTATGAATAAAAAACAAAGTAAAAAACACATAATTTTAACATCAAAAACACTTTCTATTTTTGCTTATTATTCAACAATATGGAACAAGAAGTAAGAAGTAATTTGCATATCCCAGTTTTATTAAATGAATCAATCGAACTTTTAAATGTTAGGAAGGACGGAATATATATTGATTGTACAGGGGGAAGAGGTGGGCACAGTGAATTGATTCTTAAGAAATTAGAAGGAACCGGAACATTATTTTGTTTAGATATTGATAAAGAAGCAATTGAATTTCTTGAAAAAAAATTTAAGGGTGTTAAAAATATTAAAATAATAAAAGGAAATTTTAAAGATATTAAGGATATATTGGCAAAATTTAAAATAACTGGCGTGGATGGTATTTTTGCCGACTTAGGAGTTAGTAGTCCAATGCTTGATAATTACGACCGAGGTTTTTCTTATCACGCTGATTCTTTTTTAGATATGAGAATGGATAGAGAACAAAAAAAAAATGCTTATGAGGTTATTAATTCATATTCTCTTAACCAACTTGTTAATATTTTTAAAAAATATGGTGATATTAAAAACCCTTTTTTTGTTGTTAAAGAAATTTTAAAAAAAAGAGAGGAAAAAGAGATTAACACCACAGCGGAATTAGTTAAAATAATTAAGGATAGTGTAAGTTGAAAAGAAAGGAAAAAGGAAAAGCACCCAGCAAAAACATATTTTCAAGCATTAAGAATAGAGGTTAATGATGAAATTAAAAACTTAGAAAAACTTTTAACACAAATTCCAAATATTCTTTTGAAAAATGGTACTTTAGTTATCTTAACTTTCCATTCTTTAGAGGAAAGAATGGTAAAAAGTTTTGTAGGTGAATGAGTTGTTGATAAAACACCAAAAGAACTTCCTTTAATGAAAAAACCAGACTTTTCATTAATTAATAGAAAAGCAATATTGGGAAAAAAGGAAGAGGAGGAAAATAAACGTTCCTCTTCTGCTAAATTATGGGGGGTGGTTAAAAATGTATAATCTTAAAACTGTTTTTGCAATTCTTTCTTTTGAGGAAAATATTATTAAGGTACTTGTGGTTGATAAAAAAGGAAAGAAAAATAATTTTTTATACTACAACTCAATCGAGGTTAAATATGATTGCGCATTAGAAAATGTAATCAATCTTTATGAACTTAGAAATGCAATAAAAGAAATAACATTAAAAACTGATAAATATCTTGGTTTTTCAATAAAAAGATATATTGTTAATATTCCTTTATTAGAATGTGAAAAACACAAATTAAGTTCTTTAGAATTTGAAGTCATAGGTAACATTTGTTTTAATGAAACTAAAAATAAATTGATTGATAAACTTTCATGAATTAATGAAGAAGTAAATAATAAAATTATTTTATTTTCAGATATTCATAAATGATACTTGGATAATAAGGAATTTGATTCTTTTCCTTTAAACAAGTGAGGTAAAAAAATAAAGTATGAATATACAAATTATTTATGTAATTATACTAGTTTTAATTTTATTAAAAACGCATTAGAGAATCAAGGTTTTTCAATTCTTGCTATCACTAATAATCAAATGCTCTTTAATAATTTTTTATGTTATGTAACCATTAACGATGAGGAATCAATAATTTATTTTAATAATAAACTAATCAAACATAAATCTGGTTTTAATTCAATTCAAGAAAGTGTTTCTATTATTGTTGAGAATAAAATAGATTTGAAAAATTTACTTGATTCTTTAAAATTAATTTCCCATTCAGACACATCAGTACCATTAGTTAATTTCTATACTGAAAAATATAAGTGTTTTAAGCAATTAGATTCTTTCAGTTTATTAAAAATAATTCAAAAAAAATATGATATATTATTAAATGATATTGACCAAGAAATTTTAAAAAATGATATCAATGTCGAAAAAGTTCATATTTTCGGAAACGATAGTATTAGCAAGATTCATTTAATGAATATTAATTTCAATATCGAACGATTTACTTTTTTTCATTCAAAAGCAAGCAATAATATTTGATTAAAAGAAAAAAATATTGAATCAATGCTAGAATGTTTAGAATTTGTCTACCAAAAACAAAAGGAATACAATGAAAATATGATATACAGTATTGATAATCTTTCAACTAATTCAAATATTATTGAACAAGCACTTATTAAAAATGCTATTAATAAATTAGGGATTTTTACCACAAATTGAGTTGCAAAACTTGGATAAAAATAAAAAATAAGTTTCAAATACAAGAAACTTAATTACTGAGATTTTTATTCATTTCTTTAATTATTTCTTCATATATTGTTTTTGCATTATCGCCAAATAATAATGTTACAGAATCAGAAGAAAAAAAAGCACCTTTAATTTTAAAGGTTGAATTATAGGAATTGTCCCACATAGGTTTTTCCTTGAAGAAAAGTTTGATACTTGTGTAATTGAGAATAAGTTTTTCAATATTTGAATAACCACCTAATTTAGTAATCATATTGTTAAGATTAAAATCTATTTTATTAGAATAAATCAAACTAGTGTTTTGCTTTTCTCTTTTTTTAAGTTCTTTAAGTGCTTTTCTTTTAATAATTAATGCATAAATACCAAAAGAAAGTATCGATAATAATAGGGTTTTATTTTTCGAACTCATCAAAATCAAAAAGGAGTTTAGAAATGTTTTTAGTTTTATTTCTTTCTGCTTGCTTTGCCGAATAAGAAGAATTGAGAACATTTTTATCATTAGCATTCACTTCATCATTTTGTATATCTTGCTTTAAAGGTATATAGTTAGAAACTTCATTAGTGGAAATGAAAATAGATATTTGTGTGAATGTTTCAAGGGTATTTTCAATTCCATAAACAAGTTTAATATTAGAGGAAGAGGAAATATCAGTTAGTATATTTTTAATATTAACAACTAAATCAGATTTATTAGAAGTACCCATTTTAAAGTTAACAAGAACATCAATTTTTTCTGATGAAAAATCACCATTTGAATAACTTTTATTAATTTTTTCTTTCACTAAAGAAGATAAAGAAGAAAAATCTTTAACATTTTCATCAATAATTATTTTAGTATGAAAAAAAGCTTTATTTCCCTCTGAACTTTCATTGCCGGTTAAAAAACTTTTAAGATCATTGAAATCAATATTTATTTCTCCTGCACCAGAAATAATATCAACAAAATCACTAACAATAGAACCAATTTCTTTATTACCTTGTTCCAATTGAGTAAAAAATGTAGATTCACTAATTTCATCAACAATTTTATCATTAAATATTGTACATACACTATCACAGTTTTCAATAAATTCTTTTTTTGAAGCAAAAGCATTTTCATATGTTTTTTCACCTTCAATTCGGATTGAGGGCATTGTGATAATACTTATTGTAACTAAACCTTTTTCTTTTGCAATTTTTGCAATTTGAGGACCAGCTCCACTTCCTGTTCCTTTTCCTAAACCTGCGATAATAAAGGCAACATCGGTATCGACGAATATTTTTGTTAATTCTTCTTTGTTTTCATTAAAAGCTTCTTTCCCAATCTTAGGATCTCCTCCTGAACCAAATCCTTTAAGTCTTGAAGCTCCAAGAAGAAAAAGATTCGCAGAAATTTGCTTCTTTTTAAGTCTACAAAGTGTTTTTTTATCAGTATTTAAAGCTCATAAATCCACATATTTTGGCCAACTTCTCATTTTTTCTAAATAATCGATGATATTATTTCCTGCACCGCCAACGCCGATTACTTTGATTTTTGGAACACCGAGTTCATCACTATCATCAAAATTACAAACTAAGGGAGTTTTTGAATCGTCATGGCTTGTTGCTTCTATTTTAATTGAATCAGAATTAGTTATAAATGTAGTGGAAATTATTGTTTGTTTTTCAGAATCTTTTGTATTGTCGTCATCGGTTTTTACAATGTTTAAAATATCCTTTAATGACATATGAGTTTATTATATTTTATACATTATATGTATAGTTTTATAAAAAAGACATGTTAAGTTTGAAAAAAAACATTAATAAATAATAATGAAAAAATGAATAATAAATGATTATTGAAAAACATTAATTATAAATTAATTTGCCATTTTTTGAAGAGTAAGTTTATAAATATTATCAAACCCAGATTTTGTTGGAATAATATATGAACGTTTCTTTAATAATTTTGGGTAAATTCTTTTATATGAAAAGATATTTTCTCTTCCTTTCTTTTCAATTAATAAAAATTCATAGTATCGGTTTAATTGGAAGAAATCAGCAATATTTTTAACAAGATAATCGCTTATTTCACTAATATGAACTATTCCTAATTGTTTTTTGCATTCAACGATAATATATGTTTTTGTAATTTTTTTAACCAAGCACTCATATATTTTTCCAGATTCTAAAATTTCCATTTTATTTTATTATTTTTCTTTTTTATTAATTATTTAATATTTAATTCATTATTGTCTTATAGTTATTGATTGTTTTTCTTTCGCTTCTCTTGTTTTTTTATAAAAGAAGTAAATAATTAATCCTATAACCAAAGCGCAAAGTAAAAATATAATAAGATCTCTTCTATTTGTTTTCTTTTTTAATTGATCAATTTCTTCAGGAATAACAATGAAACTGTTGTAATAATTTTCAATTCTGTTAACACGTAAATAGCTTGAGGTTATTGAAGAAACATGAATAAGAATTGAAGAAATAAAAATTATTACAATAGTAATGAATGCAATAAAAAATTGTGGATATTTCACGTTGTATTGCAAAATACTAGAAAGAGGATTTGCAGTTCAATTTTTGTAATCAAACGCATTTGAAAATCCAGTGATGCTTCAAACGGCGATTATTAAACTTAAAAAAGCAAGAACACAAAGAAGATAAGATAAAGAACAAAACCAATTAGCATTAATATGTGTAACTTTAAGCCGTTTGTAAAGCTTTAGTATGTTGATACTTAAAGTCTTTTGATCCTTAAAATTAATTGTTTGTGCCTCTTGTCTCAAAGAAGTAAAACGATTAATATGGATGATATAGCAAGGAGTAAAGACTAAAATAGGAAGAATATAAATTATTAAAAGCCAAAAAGATTGAGGATCATTAGCTTGAATAGTAAAACCAGCAGCAAGACTCATAAATGTAAGAAGAATAATAAACGCAACAGTTCAATATATTACACCATGTTTGTAGCCTTTTAATTCTTTTGAATAAAATACTGGAAAATAATTAGAATATGGATTAACATTAGTTTTCTTAATTATTTTTGCTCAACCCATATTTTTTTTAACATCTTGATTGGAAATTTTTGCTTGTTCGATGAAAGAAGTTGATGAGATAGAAGAAATATCTCCATCGATTTGATATACCTTAGTGTCAGACATATAAATATTATAGAAAGCAAAAAACTTTTTATAAAAAGAATTTATGGCGGAGACGAAGCGATTCGAACGCTTGCCAGCTTACGCCTCTAACACCTTAGCAGGGTGTCCTCTTAACCACTTGAGTACGTCTCCTTAAAAGGATTATATTTAACAATAATTTAAATTTAAGGATAAATTTTAACATATTAATAAATAAATTAAATAATAAAACAATAAATTAAAATAACAATATTATTAAAAAACATAAAATAAATATATTATTTTTAATAGATACAATTGAACTTTTTGTGTTTATTTCTTTTATTTTAAGTTCAAAAGGATGTTTACCCAAGTGGTTGAAGGGTTCGGTTTCGAAAACCGATAGGTAGTGAAAACTATGCGGGAGTTCGAATCTCTCAACATCCGCCATTTTCAGTTTTTTAAAAAAGATTCACAATATTGAAAATATTACCATTGATAAGTTTTTTAGAAGATAAAGATGTTAGCAAACAGAATAAATTTGAATTTAAAGTAACCAAAATGAGAGAAATTAACGGTGTTGTAGGGTACATTCAACGTGATTTTACTGATTTTGATCAAAATTGAATTTAGAAGAGGAACCTGAATACGCAGAAGTTTTTTCACAGCATTTTGGTGTTAGACCGAAAGAAATCGATTATCAAAAATTTATTTTAGATATTCGTGGTTTTACAACTGATAAAATGTACAAAACTTGTCAAAAACTAAGAAAGTATAATGATATAATAAATGAGCTTAATTATATAGGCAAAAAAAATAATAGAACTTAGAAAAAAACCGACTCAATTTTTACTTTTTCAAAAAGAAAGCAAACAATACAATAAGAAATTATTGCACTTCAAATTCAAAGTGCAAATGTCGGATTAAATGTTGATGCAATTCTTCCTTTAAATTGTGAAATTTCTTTAAAGTAAAGTAAACAAAATCTTATGAAAGAAGAATTGAGTTCTTTAAAAGAAAGTATTTATTTTTTAAATAATTTTATTACTGCAAGAACAAAAAGTTCAAATGATTGTTTATATATATCTGATGTTTCAGAAATCGCATCAGATGAAAATGCACTTGAACATTCTTTTGATTTGGATGATAGAAGATTTAAAATAGACGTTGCAAGATTAGTGAATTTAATGTGCCAAGATAAATTAATTAGAACACATAATAAAATTGTTTATGTTTTAAATAAAAGAATCAATGAAAGTCATATTGTTGATGAAGAAAAAAGAAAAATAGAACACAAAATAGCTAAAACACATTATGAAAGAAAAAGAATTAATGAACAAACCTTCGCAAGAAATGTTATTGAAGTTAAAGAAAGCAATATAACAGAATTTGAAAGAAGTGAATTAAAAAAGCAAAGATTAGGAAAAACATTATGAAGATTCGCAAAGGAAAGAAATCTTGTATTAGATCCTATGTTCCCTTATGATGAACATGCAAAAGAATATATTGGGAAATGAGAAATTGAACCAAGTAAAGATGAATTTGCAAGAACAATGTTAGCACCAGGGGAAGTTCCTCAAAAAAGTATTTTTGAGCATTTTATTTCTTGAATAAGAAGCTAGATTACATAGGATTAAAAAACAATAATCATTGTATCAAACTCTTTTGAGTAAAAAGGAGTTTTTTTTAGAACATACTATTAGATATCCCCTTACTTTCAAGATTTAGTTGGACTCTTTCTTTTTCTTTATCTTCACATAAAGAATATGCAAGTTTAGCAAATTGAGAATAAGAAGTAACAAATTTTTTACACTTAGACATTAAAAAAACTTCATTAATAGCTTGTTGGCGGGAAAAAGCATCGCAAAACACAATTTTACAATTAAAAAGAACTTTATCAAAATTTTTTTTACATCAAACTAAATCATCAGAAAAAATAAAGCATTTACTTTCACTGTTAAGTTTTGCAAAATTATTTACCTCTCTAATATAAAAATCTATTATTTGTTCTTGTTTAATTTTTTTTCATTCATATAAAGAATCGCCACGACGAACGTGCATACAAATAGGGTTTGGACATTGTTTAATTTCGTCATAATATTTTGACAAATCTAAATCATGTTTAGGTTTTAGTCATAGTTTAAATTCTTTTTCATATTCTTCCAATCTTTCATCAATATATAAAGGAAGCATCAATCGTAATAAAAAGGGAGGATTTACTTTTTTGATTACAAATCACAATTTTACCTTATTTGTTTTATCACATAATTTAAAACAAATTTTTTTTCTTTTATAGATATTAATAATTTTTTTTGTTTGTTTTTCATTTGCATCAACAATTTTTAAACTCGGAATATACCTTTCAAAATCAAAATTATCTAATTGATAAAAATCATGATGCTTACCTTGAGAATCTTTTTCTTTTTTAACTAAAAATGCGATTTTTTGTGTAGGATTTTGTTTAGTATATATATATATATATATTTCAAAACACTAACTTGATCGCCTAATCCAGCACAAATATAGAAAAGAATTGATTCATTCAAAAAACCAAGCCCCATTTTATCAAATTTTTTAATATGCATTTTATGAAAATATTATAAATAATATAAAATGTAAGATTCAAAGGAAATTAAATTAATAATTTAAATCCAAAAAAAAAATATGCATTAAAAAACCATTTTTTATTTTTTTCATATAATAATTGCCGTTATGAATGAACAAATGAAAAAAGAATATATCGCAAAAAACTATCGCAGGAGCTTTTTTAAATCTCAAAATAGTTTGTTAAACTTATCGGAAACGCCTAACCTATTTAAATATAAGGATAGTAATTGTTATTATTCGACAATACCTTATAGTTTTGGGTATGATGAAAATGATTTCTCTATTTTCGATAGTACTTATGTTTCAGAAGAAGTTCTTGAATACACTGAAGGTTTTTCTAGATACTACCATGGTGTTGTACCAAAAGAAATAAATTATCAAAAATATATTGAAGATATTTGTGATTTTACATCAAGAAAAATATTTAATGCTTGTCAAAAATTAAAAAAATATAGTGATACATTATTTAAAGCTAATAAAAATGAAAGAAAAATTATAGAACTTAAAAGGGAATTAGGATCTTTTTTCACTTTTAGAAAAAGAAAAGATGCGATAAGAAATGAAATTTCATTGCTTGAAGACAGAAATAGTAGAATATTAGCGGAAAATTTTCCTGATGAAAATATTATTTCAAGAGAAGATGTGTTTTTAAAAATGGAAAATGAACTTGATTTATTAAAACAAAATGTTGATTTTTTAAACAATTTAAATATTTTTATTAGAAGTAGAATGAATAATATTCATGATAATTTATATTCTGATGGAAGTAGAATTATTCGTTTTTATGCTGGATTCACTCGCACTCAAACTGGTTTTATTGATTTGCGTGATAGAAAGTATCAAAGAGAAATAATAAATCTAGAAAGTTCAATGTGTCAAGATAAATTAATTAAAACTTATAACAGATGAGCAAATATCATAAATAAAAAGAGGTTAGAAAATCATTTTATCAACGAAGAAAAAAATGAAATAGATTTAAAGTTAGCAAAATTACCTTTTCATGCAGAACCATTTGACAGGAGTCTTTTTATAAAAAAAATTGAACATAGTACTCAAAGTCCTATGTTAGATTTTGAAAAAAAGGAAATACAAAAACAAAGTTTAGGAACATTATTATGAGATTATTCAATATATGAAGGGGAATTGCATGAAAAGGAACCGGGTTTTTTACATACTGATATTAAAAATGATAGAGATAGATTTGCTTTTGCAACACAAACAAATGAAGTGAGAGAAGCACCAAGAAAAAACTTTTTGGAACGTTTTATTTCTTGGGTACGAAGTTAATTAATAAAAAAAATATCATTAAAATAATTTAATAAATTTGTTCAATCGTTCAATTATCTGGCAAACCTTTGGATTTTGCAAAATCTAACATTTCACTCGCAGCTACTGTACCATTTTTAACACTAATAGTTCCACCATTTTTATTCATTCACATAAAAGATATAGCACTTCAATTTGGACGTATATCATCTATTTTATCTTTTTCAGACACTTTACTATATGATATTTCATCTGTAAAACCTGAAAATACAAGATTATTAACTTTATTATCATCATCAAGAAAATAACTTTCAATAGTAGTTAAATTTTTTTTTATTATTACTGATGTTAATTCACAACAGTGACAAAAAGACATGCCACCAATGAATTCTAATGAATCAGGAAGCTCTAAAGTTCCTTGAAGTTTTTCACAATGATTAAAGGCAATAGTATTAATTATTTTTAATGAACTACCAAGAACTAATTTTGTCAGGTTTTTACATTCTTGGAAAGCTCCAGCATCAATTTTTGTTACAAAATCAGGGATAATTAACGTTCCTTTTAACCCAATACAATTGTAAAATGCCATTCAGCCTATTTCTTTAAGTGAACTTCCTAATTTTAAACCAGAGAGGTTTTGACATTCTTTAAATGCTGAATTCATGATATACTCGACAGAATCAGGGATAATTAACTCTCCAGTTAATTTTGCACATCATATGAATGTTTCTTCATTAATAATTTTCAATGAATCTGGAAGAGTTAGTGTTCCAGAAAAATCAATTATTGTTTTTTCTATTGCTAGTGGTATTTCGCTTGTATTTATTCCTATTTCAACAACTTCATATTTAACTCCATCAAATTCAATATATTTGGGAATTGTTAAATTATGAGCTACCAAACAATCATCTGAATTATTATTTCAAATGATTTTGCATGTTTGTGTGCCATCTATTATTTCTGCTTGTGTTATTCCTTGAACATAATGTGTAATACCTTTCCAATTTGATGCATCAGGTTTTCCAACATAATTGAAGTTTGTATCAGTATTGTGATTTTGTTCCTTTTTACAAGAAGTTAAAATAAAAACAGGCATAATTAATGAACTCGCAATCAATATAGGAACTAATAGTCTTGAAAGTTTTAAAGAGTTCATAATATTTCAGTGATGATCTGTTAATTTGTTTTTTTTTTTTTTTTGAAGTTCCATAATTTTCTACTAATTTTATAGGTTCGCTTATATTAAATTTACTAATTTAGGAATTATCACGTAAAGATATCCAAATAATTTATGGCTTGTTTTTAATTTGATTTGAAAAAAAAAATTAATCTTTTTGTATCTATGCCAACTTTTTTATAATTCATAAGCAAATAAATTTTTATCTGTTAATAAAACCTTCTTGTGTTACATTAACATTAATAGGAACGCATTTGGAATCCGCATCTACTTTATACCAATCGATTAAAAATATGATATTTTTTCTTACTTATACTTCTTTTTTTGTAATAACCTCTTTTTTGTTTTTAAATTTTCTTGTGGTACATAAAATCTGTAACTTGTTTAAATGGTTGATCCAAAATTTTAGAAGGAATTTATTTAACTAAAAAGTGAGTTTAATTTCTTTCATTTAATAAGAAAAACAATAAAAAAGGATTAAAAAAATTAAGAAATAAAAACATTTTGACTCATGATAATTTTAGTTTTTTTACTACTAACCTTAGTTAGCAGCTTATTCAATAAGGAAAATAAAAAGCACCAGGTTACCCCGGTGCTTTTAAAATTTGTGAAAAATACATTTTCGTTCTTTAAAATCAAAATCAACAATCTTTCTATATAATGTCCTAGACAAATGTGATTAAAACAACATGTTTTAAAACATAAGTCTTTCGAATTATTAGTAATACTCAGCTTAACCAATCACTTGGCTTACACATGTATCCTATCAACGTCATAGTCTATGACGATTCTTATTAACACATCCTTGCGGACTGTTAGGAATGATTTATCTTGAAAGAGGCTTCGCACTTATATGCTTTCAGCGCTTATCCGTTCCATACGTTACTACCCTACTGTGCAGCTGGCGCTACAATAGGAACATAAGAGGTATGTTCACTCCGATCCTCTCGTACTAGGAGCAACTTTTCTCAATCATTCTGCGGGCATGGCAGATAGGGACCAACCTGTTTCACAACGGTTTGAACCCAACTCACGTATCTCTTTAAACGGCGAACAGCCGTACCCTTGGAACCTGCTACAGCTCCAGGATGAGATGAGTCGACATCGAGGTGCCAAACGGTGTCGTCGATATGAACTCTTGGACACCATCAGCCTGTTATCCCCAGAGTAACTTTTATCCGATGAGTGACGGCCCTTCCATTCGGAACCGCCAGATCACTATGACCTAATTTCTTACCTGTTCGGATTGTTATCCTCACAGTCAAGCACACTTTATACCATTACGCTCGCTACACGATTTCCAACCGTGCTGAATGTACCTTTGCGCGCCTCCGTTACATTTTAGGAGGCGACCGCCCCAGTCAAACTGTCCGCCTAACACGGTTCCCCCGGAGGATGACTCCGGCGAGTAAGACTAATTAATTAACAATGGCAGTATTACACTTGTTGACTCCAGTGCATCTAGCGACACACCTTCTAAGTCTCCTGCCTATACTTTAAATGTTAAGTAACCAGACAATGCTAAGTTACAGTAAAGCTTCATGGGGTCTTTCCGTCCCACCACGCCAAATGGGCGTCTTCACCCATACCAGGATTTCACCGAGGTAATTGTCGAGACAGTCACGAAATGGTTACACTTTTCAAGCGGGACGGAATTTACCCGACAAGGAATTTTGCTACCTTAGGACCGTTATAGTTACGGCCGCCGTTCACTGGGGCTTCGGTTATCAGCTTGCACCGACTTCCTTAACCTTCCAGCACTGGGCAAGTGTCGCCTCATATACTTCATCTTGCGATTTTGCATAAAGCTGTGTTTTTGATAAACAGTCCCTTCGCGCTATTTTCTGTGACTTGTAAATACTAATTACAAGCTCCCCTTATCGCTAACTTACGGGGTCAATTTGCAGAGTTCCTTAACAATTATTAACTCGCTAGCCTTAGCTTATTCAGCTTGAGCACGTGTGTTCGTTCTCGGTACAGATTGATATATAGTTAAAGTTTAGAAGTTTTTCTAGGAAGCATGATGTGTGCAACTTGAAACTACTTACCGAAGCTTTCATTCGTCTCATACATTGTGCTTAAATCAAGCGGATTTGCCAACTTGAAACACTTTGTACTTTCACCCAAATCCATTAATGGGCTCGCACTAACCTTCTCCGTCACTCCATCACCTATATACCAAGTAAATGAATATTAACATTTCATCCATCGACTACGCCTTTCGGCCTCATCTTAGGTTCTGACTAACCCAGGAAGGACGACCCTAGTCCTGGAAACCTTACTCAATAGGCTTAAATGATTCTCACATTCAATCGTTACTCACATCGGAATTCTCACTTGTATACAGTCCACCAGTGTTCACACTCTGGCTTCATCCCAGTATACAACGCTCATCTACCGCTTAATAATATCGTAATACTATTAAACCCATAACTTCGGTTTTATGCTTTAGCCCCGTTGAATTTTCGGCGCAAAATTTCTCGACAAGTGAGCTGTTACGCACTCTTTAAACGATGGCTGCTTCTAAGCCAACATCCTTGGTGTTTAAGAAATTTAACTTCCTTTTCCACTTAGCATAAATTAGGGACCTTAGTTAATGATCTGGACTCTTTTCCTCACGACAATGGAGCTTATCCCCCACTGTCTCACTGCCTTGCTTGTTATATGGTATTCGTAGTTTAATAGAATTCAGTACGCCGAGGTGGCGCCATCAGTCAATCAGAGCTCTACCCTCATATATAAACACAAGACGCTAGCCTTAAAGCTATATCGATGAGAACCGGCCATCACGGAGTTCGATTGGAATTTCTCCCCTAGTCACAGGTCATCCCCTGGCATTTCAACGAAAGTGGGTTCGGTCCTCCAGATGATTTTACTCAGCCTTCAACCTGCCCATGACTAGATCACCCCGTTTCGGGTCTGTTGATACATACTTATCACGCTCTTAACATTCGGTTTCCCTACGCCTCCATCTCTACGACTTAAGCTTGCATGCACCACACAACTCTCCGACTCATACTTCAAAACGCACGCTATCACACATTAATGTGCTCTAACTCGTTGTAGGCTTATGGTTTCAGTTTCTATTTCACTCCCATCTCTGGGTTCTTTTCACCGTTCCATCACTGTACTATTCGCTATCGGTGACTAGTTTGTATTTAGGGTTGGAGCATGGTCGCCCCATCTTCAAACAGGATTTCACGTGTCCCGTCTTACTCGCTTCAAATTATAAACTTTTCGCATACGTGGCTATCACACTATATTGCACTACTTCCCAATAGTTTCTGCTAAATTTATAAAGTATTATACAAGATCGAATCTTGTGCCCTTCTCCCCTTTCGCTCGCACTACTTAGGGAATCTCGTTGATTTCTTTTCCTCCACTTACTGAGATGATTCACTTCAGTGGGTATATCTTTATTAACCTATGTATTTAGTTAATAATACTTAATATTTCTATTAAGTGAGTTTCCTCATTCGGAGATCTATGAATCATCGCCCCTTATCGGCTACCCATAGCATATCGCAGATTTGCACGTCCTTCATCGCCATCTAGTCCCAAGGCATCCACCTTAAGCCCTTTGTAACTTATTGATTTAAAATCATATTGTTATCTCTTTGATCTTTATTTGGTCTTATTGTTTCAGGTATGCTAGGATATAAAATCTAACAGTAAATTTTTATTCCCACATACCGGAACAGAAAGATTGTTGATTATTGATTTCAAAGAACATTCATGAAAAGGAAACCTTTCACACTAATATTATATAAATAATATCTTATAAAATTGGGAAGGAAAATGATTATTGTTACTTATTATTAATAATTAGTGTTTGTTAATCACAATTTAATCAATTCCAAGAAAGAAAGATACTTTGTTTCTTGGATAAAATATTCAAAATTTAAAAATTTATGAGTCAAATTGAATGAAAATACACTTTTTCATATACCACATCATGTTCTTATAAAAATTATTTAAGTAATTCTTTTTAAAATAAAAAAATATTATTTTATTATCAAATTGTGAAAAATACAACCAAAAAAAGCATCGTCAGCAATATCAGTTGTATTTTTGCTAATTACTAATGAATTAATTCAATTACCAAAGAAATTGAATGCTGAACTTTTAATAATTTTAACACTATCAGGGATTATTAAGTCACCATTAATACCACTACAATTGGAAAATGAGAATTCACCAATAGAAATAAGATTTTTGCCTAATTTTATTTTACCATCGAAACCAGAACAATTAAAGAAAGCTAAATCATCAATAATTTTAACACTATCAGGGATTATTAAGTCACCTTTAAAATTTTTGCATCCACTAAAAGAACGAAGGTTAATCTTTTTTAGATTATTACTTAATACTAATTTTCCATTGAATCCAATGCAAGAATTAAAAGCACCTTCTCCAATTTTTTTAACACTATCAGGGATTATTAAATCACCTTTAAAATTTTTGCATTCACCAAATGCATATGAACCGATAGAAACAAGATTCTTATTTAATTTTAAATCTCCATCGAAACCAACACAAGAACCAAAAGCACCATCATCAATAACTTTAACTTTATCAGGGATTATTAGATCGCCTTGAAATCCACTTCATTCAAAAGCACGTTCTCCAATGTAGACTAGATTCTTTCCTAATTTTAATTTACCATTTAAATTACTGCATCAAGCAAAGGCAGAATCTTCAATAACTTTAACACTATCAGGGATTATTAGATCACCAATTAAATTATTTTGTTGTAAAAAAGCACAAGAACCAATTTCTTCAATATAGTTAGGGATTTGTAAATGACCAAATGCTAATCCATAAACAAGATCATCTTTACTAAAATCTTTAATACAAACTCCATTTATTTTAGGAACTAAAATATGACATTTTTTACCAACATTAGTTGCCAAACCAAAATAAGGATTTTTATTTGAAACTTCAATATCTGTAATTTTATCGCAACCAGTAAAAGCGGTTTTGTTTATATATTGTAAATTTTTTGGAATTATTAAAGTTCCAGAAAGATTAGAACAATTTTGAAAAGCGGCGTTACCAATGCAACTAAGCTTATTTCCTAATTTTATCTTACCATTTAAACCAAAACAACCAAAAAAAGCGAAATCACCAATAGATTCAACTGAATCAGGGATGACTAAATCGCCAGATAAATTAATATGTTGGCAAAATGCTGATCCACCAATGATATTAACATTATTAGGAATTTCTAATTGGCCAAATGCTAAATAAGGGAGTGCGTCGTCTTCTAAATAATTTTTAAGACAAACTCCATTTATTTTAGGAACCACAATGTGGCAGTTTTTTCCAACATTGGTCGCTAAACCATAATTAGGATTTTTTTCAGAAATATTAACATCACTCAAAAGAAAATTTGAACTTATTGATAAATTATCAATATATTCAGCATCAGCAGGTATTTCAAGCTTCCCAAAAGCTAATCCATATTTATCTTGGAGAGTAAAATTTTTTTCACAAGTACCATCTAGTAATTTAGGAACTAACATATGGCAATTTTTTCCAACATTGGTCGCTAAACCATAATTAGGATTTTTTTCAGAAATATAAACATCTGTTATTTTTCTGCAATAAGCAAATGGTACAGGAGAAATATAATCAATATTTTCAGGAAAAGAAATTGTCCCAGTTAAATTTTCGCATTCAGAAAATGCACAAAATCCAAGTTCTTTTAAATTTTTACCAAAAATAAGTTTTGTAAATCCACATGCAGAAAAAGAAAAATCACCAATAGATTCAACTGAATCAGGAATATTTAATTCTCCTGTTAGATTGAAACATCTTTCGAAAGCAAAATCACCTATAAAATGAATATTTTTCCCTAAAGTTAAGGTTCCAAAAAGATTTTCATTTTCTTCAAATGCCTCATCAGATATTATGGTTAATGGTAATATTTGGCCATTAGAAAATTTAATTCAGTCAGGAATGATTAAATTCTTTGAAATATATTTATTATTGCTTATTAGTATTGCAGAAGAGTTATCAAAAGGATTAATTGCACATTGAATAGAACCTGAAATATAACCTTGCCAGTCTGTACCATCTTCACAACCTATTGAAATTGTATTTTTTAATGAATTTAATGTGCTTGTATTTTTATTTTTTTCAATATTATTATTTGTATAAATACTACTAAAGAGTGGGATAGATAATGAAACACAAAAAACTAAGGGGATAATAAATTTAAAAGTATTTTTGAATTTATTAAACATACTATTAATTATATATGCACATGTATTAAATATTTAGATTAAGTTATAAAGAGTGAGATAACTTATGCTTAAATAATATTTGTATCATTTCCTTGTAAAATTAGATAATGATAAGGAGCTTTTCAAACTAATCTTTTTTACATTCTAACATAATTGAATCAATATTCAAATTCCTTAAGTGCTTCTTTAACTCTTTCTAATGTTAATTTGTTAGTTTTATTTTGTACAGATATTCTCTTTTTTAAAAAACCTCAAAACTGTTCAATTCAATAATTATCTGTTGAACTAAAATCTTCCAGTTGGATTCAAAATTGTTTTTTATAGAAGAGATAAAACAAATAATGAAAAAATAATATGTCTTCTTAAGAAAATTCAAACATTTTGATACCTAACAAAAGAATTTTGGTTAATTATTTAAATGAAAATAATGCTTGTTACAAGAACACAGGTGATGGAAATGTTTAATATTTCAGAAACAACAGCAAAACGATTATTAATTTCAATGTGAAAAAAGGCATTATAAGAAGAATAGGAAACACAAGAAAGAAGTTATTATAAATTAAATAAAAATTTTCTATTTATGTTAAACAATTTAATATTAAATTAACTTCTTATCCAAGAAATAAAACGTTCTAGTATATTTTTCTTTGGAGATTGTTCTATTTGATGTGATAATTCTTCTTGTCTTGCAATAGTAAATTTATCTTTCTCATTTTTTACACCAACATATAACATACTTCCTATTTCTTCTCTATTTTGTCTAGTTTGAGTTGCATAATCATATAACCTTCTTCCTAATTTTTGTTTTTTTATTTCTTTTTCCTCGAATTCAGTCATTAGATGACTTTTAACACCAAAATCAAGTTTTTCAACAAAAGCATCTTGACCAAAAAATGTTCGTTTATAAGGTTTTCTTTCGATTTTGCAATCTATTTCCCTTTCTTCTTCATTACTAATGTAGCTATCAATCTTTCTTTTATTAAATACGTTCGATCATTTATTGTGAGTTTCAATTAATTTCTGTTGACACATTAAATTTTCCAATCTAATAATACTACTTTGATTTTCTCTTTCAGAAACACATGAAAAAGTTGTACTGCCAGATTGTGGTAATGGAGGTATATATAAGGAATCATTCGGACTATTTGTTCTTTTAAGAATAAAAACATTTAAATTATTTAGAAAAGTGATATTTTCTTCCAATACATCAAGTTCATGACGCATATCACCTAATATGGTATGTCTTGATGGAATTATTCCTTGCCTAGCGGGAGAAGCTATTCGGCAAAGAACTTCTTTTTCCTCGCAAAGAATTTCAATTTTTTGTCAAATAGCCATTTTCTTTTTTGAAGATGTAAAGAAAAATAATGAATCTTTTTTAAGTTTTGTAATTTCACTATCAATATTATTAAGTTTAACTAGTACATCATTACATTTTTTTAATCTTTGACAAGCATCAAACATTTTTCTAGTTGTAAAATCACGAATATCTATGATATATTTTTGATAATTTAATTCACAAGGAGGAATATGATAAGTTCGCAAAAAGGAAAGAGAATAATCTGGTGTATTACTTGCTAGATAATAATTATCAATAAATGAAAAATCAGCTGTAGTGTATCCTGAAAAACCATTATGAGGAAGTGTTTGTTCAATATCATAACTAAAGGCAGTAGTTCTTGAATTTAACAATGGATTTTTATTATTTGATTCATTAGAATAAGAAACAAAATGAAACCTATGATAATTATCTGTAATATATTGTTTTGTTGCATATTCAATTTGAGTCATAACAATCAAAGTTATATATAAAAATACAAATTTGGTTTATTTAAAGCACTATTAGAGGATTTTATTAGGATAGCAAAAAATCACTGGTTAATTTTGTATTTTCTTGAACATTACATAAGATGCTTTTTATTCCTATTGTTTTCGCTTCTTTTAAGTATGCTGATTTTTTTGCAACTTGAAACTTGGAGATGAAGTTTTTTTATATTGGAAAAATAATATTGTGATATTCAATAATTAAATCGATTTCTTCTTTGCTATTATTTCTAAATCAAAAAGGATAATTTTCATAATTTTTTCTTCATTAACATAGGATTTAATTTTTTCTAAAACAACATATGTTTCTTGTAAATAACTAATTAAATAAGATGTTCCAAAGATTCTTACTAATTTTTTTCTTCATAAAGATATTTTAAAAGTGTTGATACTTTCAAAGGTTTACTTTCAATATTCCTTCTAATTACTTTCATATTTTTATATGATAAGATTTTGAAGTTGTGTCCAAATTTTCACTATAAGAAAGAAACAAGGGAAATAAACTAGTAAAGTTTTTTAGGTTTTTTCAAAAACTTAAATTATCTTTTAAAAGCTATATATAAACGAATAACAATTCAAAGCATATTGATTAAATCAACAAGAAGCATAAATCCAAAAAGGAAAACAAATTTTGTTTGAGTTTGAGAATCTAATATTTGTGCAAAAGAATCAGATTTTTTAATAACACTAATATCAAAAGCTATGTATCCAAGCATTAATAGTCCTCAAACAAAAAGAATTATCATATTGGTTTTCTCAAAATTATGATGAAAAGCAAATAAACTAATAATTCAAAAGAAAAACATAAAAATCATTAATGCGAATGTGGCAATCATTAAAAATCTTCCAAGTGATAATGTAAAACGAACTGAAAGGATTGAACCAACAAGGCCAGAAATAGTAAAAATTGCACCAGTTATTAAGAAACAATAAAGTATATCTTTAACATTGAAATTAGTTCCAACAGAATTTTGAATAGAATAAAAAAGTATACCAAACATAATTCCATTAAAAATGGTATATAACGCAATCATTCAAATAATTGTGGAAATCTTGATTGTTGGAAGTTTAGCACTTACAACTATTGACATAATGATAACAACAATAATTCCAATTACTGAAATAGCATATAAACCATTTAATACACCACTAGAGGGATTATGAAGATATTTTGAAAGTAGTTGGAAAAGTGAATAACTAAATAAGAAAAGAAGAATAAAAGCTGCACCAGCAACTAAAAGGGCTTTATTAAGAACAGAGGTTTGTTTTTTAACAATTATTTGTCCTTGTGTGTTAGTTGTTGCTGTGTAGTTGTTCATTATTGTGATATTTTGTTATTACTTTCTAAATTTGCTTGCTAATTTCTCAGCACGTCCTTTAACTCTAGTTTCAATATTTCCACCTAAAAACGCAGGGTGGCAATTTGAACAAACATCAATATTCACTACAGATTTTCTATTTGTTGATTCAATATCGTATTCTTTTCCACAAGTTGAACAAACAAATTTAACATTATTGATTTTAGGATGTATACCTTTCTTCATATAAGTTTATTATATAAAAGGCATATATTAATAAGGTTTTTATTAGTTAAAAAAGATTATTAGTCAACAATTGATATACAATAAATAAATTTAAATATTATTTCTTTTATAATTCAATTAATGAATAATATTATTAATATTTTATTTTGTTTCGACTTAAATTATTGAAAAAAAACAATTGTTACAATAACACAAATGTTAACAAAAACTAATCAAAATAATTTTTACAATATTTTTTGCATTATAGATAAAATACCAAGTTTTTCATTTGAAGAAATAATTAATAAGGTTTATAAAGGAAAAAATTTTAAGATAATTTTTAAATTAAAACTTGATGATTTTCAAAACACTGATACTCATCAATGAACTAATGCAATTATGTGAAGATTACAAGCAGCAAAGATAATTGATGAGGATAAAATTCTTTCTTTTGATGTTGATGTTGTTTTTAGAGATGATCCTGCTTTATTTTTTTTAAATGAGTTAAATACACATCTTGGTGGTATGTTAGATTTAATGTCTGTCGAATATTTAGCAAAGAATAAACACCAATTAGGTTTTGACGAAATTGGAAAAGAAAAAGCAAAAAATTACATCAATTATGGTTGCGTTCTAATGAATTTAAAAAAAATTAGAGAGGATAATATGTATGAAGAATTTTTAAAACTTTCAGTTAAAAATTGATTTTTTCCTGAACAACATATTTTTAATATTTCATGTACTAAAACAATATTTGATATTTCCTATTCTTGTTTTAATTATTGGTTTCAATACCTTAAAAAGGATATTTTCCCTTATTTTGCAAAAAGTAAAAGAGAAATGAAAATTGCATTAAAACACACAAAATATGTTCATTTCAATAAGCCAAAACAATGATCTAAATGATGTTTAAGAAATTTTAAATTGAGACGAGAATGATTGAAAATAAATAAAATTCTTTTGAATGAATAAATAGTTTTTGCAAATTATTTATATTATTTATTGTATACTTTAAACTTTAAACAAAAGTTAACTTCTTATCCAAAAAATAAAATGTTCTAATATATTTCTTCTTTTTTACGGCTGTTTTATTTGTTCTTGCAATATTATGGTAATAAAAAAATATTGTGAAGGCTATTAAATATATTTTTAGCTTATTTTGCTAAAGGTGCAATATATTTATGTGTGTATTTAAAATACACAAATATACTTTAATTAAATCAAGAAAGAAAATGAAGAATTTTTTAGAAAATTAAATAAATGAGATTTCTTTTAAAAAAGGTAACTCGATTTTTAAAATTTCTTTTATTCCGCTATCATATGTGTCACCAACATAAGGACACCCAACACAAGCTCCTTTTATTTTTATTACAAGTGCATTTTTTTTATTATCGAAGGAGTAAAGTTCCATATCTCCTCCATCATCTATCACATAACTTCTAGCTTTTTCTATTACTTTGTTTATTTTTTTAAGTTTCACTTTTTCAATATTTTTAACATTAATTGTTTTTTCTTTTTTTTGTGTTTTAATAATAGGAATTGTTCTTAAAATATTAGGGTTTTTTTTCATCTAAATAAGTTATATAATTAAGATAGCAAAAATGAGAAAAGCAAAAGTTAATATTAAAATATGTATCGGTTGTGGTGGCTGTGCAAGTGTGTGCCCAAAGAATGCAATTAGTTTAAAGAAAGGAAAATCTGTTATTGATTTAAAAAAATGTATTGGTTGTGGTAATTGTACTAATGTTTGTCCAACTGAAGCTATTGAATTAGGTGAAATTAAATAATTGTGAAGGTTTTTTATACTTCTGACTGCCATTTTGATTTTGATAAAACAAATGAAAGTTTAAATAATTTTATTTCTTTAATACAAAAAAAATGATCCAACTGATTTATTAGTAATTGCTGCTGATATTTCAAATAATAGAAAAGAAAGAATAAAAATATTAAAATTAATTGATTCTTCTTTAAGATGCCGATGTTTTTTCGTTATTGGAAATCATGACTTTTGAAATATAGAAGAATACTATTCCATAGGAGATTCTAAATTCATTGATGAAGTTTTCTTTCTCAAAAATATAAAATTTAACAATATTAATGTTATTGATAATGAAATTATTGAATTTAAAGGCTTAAGGATTTCTGGTTCAAGTGGTTATTGAAGAAAAAATAAATTCGAATATTCTACATATCTTCCAAGAGAACTTTCATCACTTAAAGAATCAAAACTTAAAGAAAACGCTCCTGATATTTATGAAAAAATTTGTAAAATTTTAGAAGAGTATGATACTTATTATGAAAAGAAATTTAATGAATGAATTGATATTTATGAAAAAAATAAAAATAATATTGATATTTGTATAACACACCAACCAACATGAGTATGAATGGATCCTGAAGAAAAACTATTAAATACCATTAAATATATTAATGGACATGATCACTATAAATTAGATACAGAAAAAACAAAACGAGTGAAAGGAAAAGCATTTTTAAAAACTGCAGAAAATAATTATAATGATGGGCAAAATACATATTTTGGGAAGTATAAAAAACCCTTAAAGTTCTTCGAAATTTAAAACAAATTTTCTTGTATTTTTGTTCTTTTTTTAATATTTTTTTGTTCAAAAAAGATAAATTACAAAATTATAATATTAATATATTATTAATATGAAATATGTAGATACAAATCTTACCGGAGTCATTGATGTCATTTTGGATCCATTAATTACTGCTATATCATGAGTTTTTCAAAAAATAATTTCAGTACTATTCGGTTGGTTATTGGAACTTTTTTATCAAATTCTTATTTATATTCCACTAATGTTTATAAATACAATTTCGATAATTTTTCGTTTCTTTTGTGGCGGTTTTTCAAACTATATTTTTAGTGATGGCAAACCATTATTTGATTTCAATACTGGACAAGTGAATTTTGCTTTCGATATGAACTCTCCTCTTGGAACTGTTGTAATGTTTACTCTTATTGTTTCATTGATATTATTTTTTATTTTTTGACTTTTAACTTTTAGAGGAGGAGCAGTAGATAGCGCTGGAAAACCAATAAAAGGAGCAGGAGTAAGACTTAAATATATTAAGTGGCCTATTTTTATGATTCTTTCTGTTTTTTTTCTTCCTTATATTTTGATTATTGGAGATTCATTAGCATCCAATTTGTTATTGTGGATGGATGGAGGGAATGGAAGACCAGTTAATGATAAGGATATTTATTCACTTTTAAATCATTCATTGAAGAATTTTGAATTATTAACGCATATAAGAACTAATTGTTTTATTAAAGATCAAAGTGCTACTTTGGAAAATTCCTTAATCATTCTTTCAACAAGAATCGATGAAGTGAAAAATCTTTGTAGTACTCAAGGGATTGAATTGCCTGGGGGATATTTTATGAACATAATCAATAATATTCAAGTATCAATTCAAACTATTCAAAAATATATTGGAAGTGGAGTTAATACTGGCGAAATTATTACTGATTACAATGAGATTAGTAATATTGTTCATTCATTAACTCCTGGAACTTATATTAATTCAGATGAAATAAGAGTAATTGGACGTGTTTCAAAAAATATGACAGAATTACATAATTCTTTTGATAAAATAATAAATGAATACTATCCTGATTTAAATAGTAATCAAAATACTGGAAGTTGAAATATACTTGAAAAAGCAGCTTCACAAGTACCAGGGTATTCAAGTATTAATAGACAATATATCTTAGAACCTCTTTCATATTTGCAAACTTCATGAAATAAAAATGTTGGATTTAGTGGATATACACTTTATAACTATTTAAATACTGATAATCCTGATTGTTTTTATACTTTAACAACCACAAGTACTGAAGGTTTTTCATGAGTTGATTTACAATATTGCACACAAGGAATAGCGCCTTTTCAAATGGCTGGAATAATATATACATTAGCAACAGGTGATACAAACCCAAATAATTGAATTCATGAACAAAATCCTGAATTTATTAAAAAGGGGCAAATTTTAAGATGAATTTTAGGAACATTTACTTGTTGGGGAATGATAATTATTTGTTACACTTATTGTCATTCTGCTATCTCACGAACTTATTTTATTATTTCTTATTGAGTTGTTGGGTTACTTTATTTAGCAAATGGGATCACACAAGAAAAAGCGGCAATAACATGATATAAACAAATATTTGGAAAATGATGAAGTGTTATAGCTATTTCAATTTGTTTTGAGCTTGCTTGTTTTTTAGTTAATGCTATTTTACCTATTGTTACTGCTAAAAATTCTGCAATTGCTGGAAAATATATTATTGGCGGTTTTGATATATTGCCAATAATTGGCGGTATTTTTGCACTTGAAGCTGGTTTTCAAGTAGGATATATGATTTATTCAAAATACATCCAAAGTATGGGAACAAGTGATGGCGGAGGTGGTGCTTATACTCCTTTAGCTTCAACTTTAGCTACTTCTGGACAAGGATTAATGACATCAACACTAGCAACTGCAAAACAATATGGTGCAATGTTAACAGGACAAACAGCATACACTTCAGCAAAAAACCAATTAGAAACTTGAAGAAATGCAGATGCAAAAAAAGATAAAGAAATGTCAACATATATTAATAGGTTAGTAGCAAATGCTAATATGGGAAAAACAAGAGAAGAAATGGCAGAAAATGGGTATAGATTCCACGTTACTGCTGGTGCTGATGATGGTATGATTATGAGGAATATTAAGGATTGAATGTTTTTGAAAAAAGGAACAAAAAGTGGTGAATTAAATAATCTTGGTAGATTCTTTGGTGTTCAAGCGATTGGATTAGTAGATGAAAATTATTCTCCTTGAGACAGATTTGAAAACTATGATTCTTTCTTCAATCCAAACGGTCCTCAATTATTAAAAAATCACAAGATTAGCGATGTTCCGATGGGAGGTATTTTAATGACACCTGATAATGCAACAATACCAGGAAGTACTATGCTGATTGGCGATGAGCAAGGAATAAAATACAAAGAAGTAAAACGATCAATTGCAGATTTAAATGAACAAATTATGGATGATGGAACAAAAGGAAAAGGAGTTGACGAATTTATGACAAGAATTTTTGGAAAAGATTGAAAGGATGCAATGAGGGAAATGTTGAAACAAAGCAATAAAGCTGAAAACGAAATAACAATTGAAGATATTAATAATTTCAGACATTCTCAATGATTCACCGATCATAATGATGGCAATGCTGGTGAAGATTTAAATGATGTACAAAAGAAATATTTGATTATTTATAATGAACTAGCAATTAGAAATAATAATAAGGAAGATGTTAAATTAACATTACCTGCTAGAAAGAAATTAATGATAAGTTCTGATTCTAATGATCAAGCACGTTTTGGTAAAATGTATGCTTTTACTAGCATTCGAAATCCTGCTGCTCCTGTTCAGCCTGCTTCACCTCCTCCCGCTGCTGTGGCAGGAGGCGTTGGTGGTGCCGGAGGTTCTGCTCCTGGGGTTCACCCTGTTCCTCCTGCTGGTGCACCTGCTCCAGGTCCAACTGGTGCACCTGGTTCTGCTCCTGGAAGACATTAAAATTAGCATTATAACATAAAGAGTGCTAATTTTGAATATAATACTATTATGACTAATAAGAGAGATTATTATGAAGTATTAGGTATCAATAAGAATGCTTCTGAAGATGAGA
Organism: Mycoplasmataceae bacterium; assembly: GCA_031260145.1. GTDB lineage: Bacteria > Bacillota_I > Bacilli_A > Mycoplasmatales > Mycoplasmoidaceae > Malacoplasma_A. Next base: position 8,459 of record JAIRKL010000010.1, on the reverse strand, counting down.
TAAAAAAAGCTTTTAGAACAAAAGCAATGCAATTTCACCCAGATAGAAATAAAAGTCCAGATGCAGAGAAAAATTTTAAGGAAGTGAACGAAGCTTATGATGTTTTAAAAGATTCTCAAAAAAGAGCTTCATATGATAGATATGGACACAATGGTCCTTCGCAAAATAATGGTGGTAGCCAAGGTGGTTTTGATTTTTCTGATGCTTTTGGGCAAGATATTGATTTAGGAGATATTTTTGGTCAAATGTTTGGTGGAGGAAGAGGAAGAAGTTCTTCAACTTCTAAAAAAGAAAGTGTTGATATTGATGCGCAACTTAATATTTCTTTTGTTGAAATGTGTAAGGGTGTAAGTAAGAATTTCAATATGAATATTAAAAAAGAATGTCCTCATTGTCACGGAACTGGAAGTGAAGATGGAAGCTACACAAGTTGTTCTCAATGTCACGGAACTGGAAAAATTTATCAAAAAATTAATACACCTTTTGGAATGATACAAAATCAACAAACTTGTCCTTATTGTGGTGGAAGTGGAAGAATAATAAAAAATAAATGCAAGCAATGTCATGGAACTGGTTCCGTTACGATTAACAAATCATATTCAATTGATATTCCAAGTGGAATTGAACATGGCGGAACAATAAGAGTGAGTGGAGGAGGAAATACTATTAATGGAAGAACTGGAGATTTAATTATTCATGTAATGGTTAATAAAAGTAGGATATTTGAAAGGAAAGGAAATAGAATTATCGCTAGGGTTTTAATTGACCCTTTAACAGCGATTATTGGTGGAATAATAAAAGTTCCTACACCTTGAGGAATAAAAGAAATAAATTTAAAACCTGGGGTTGGAAATGGAGAAGAAATAATTATTCCTAAACTTGGTTTAAGAATTAAGAAGGGTTTATTTAGTTCTCAAGAAGATATGTCTATTTTAATTATTTATGCTAAGCCTGCTTCTTATGATAATGGTACACTAAATAAAATTAAAGACATTGTAAAACAAAATATTTACAATAAGGATGTGGAAAAATATTTAAAGGATATTGAGTCAGAAATGAAATAATTTGATTATTTATTAAATAATGTATTTTAACTTCTTTTAATATCAATATCAAAAACTTGAACTTCGCCTAAATCCTTGATATAAACATTAACAGTTTTTTCATTCTTGTCTATTGAAGTAATTTTTCCAGAATGATTAGCAAATTTACCTTGAAAAATTTCAACAATCATACCTAATGCTAATGGAATTTTTTCATCAACAACTTTTTCTTCTGGAATAGCATTTGCTATTGCTTTTTGGAATTGGGCTTCAGACATAGGAATGGGTTTTGAACCAGAACCAGAGCTTCCAAGAAATCCTAAAACACCAGGTGTGTTTCTGATTGTATATCAAACATCTGGATCATAATGCATAGTGATATAAATAAAACCAGGAAACTTATTGGAAATTCTAGTAGTTGTTTTTTTGAAATCTCCATTTTCTAAAACTTCTCATACAATGTTGTTTGTATTCTTTTTGTTTGCTGGAAGTTTTTCATCATTGTGTTTAAATATTTGTTCATTAGCAGTTTTCTTATTAATAATTACAATAGATTTAACAAAATCATTGTACCCATAAATATTTAATCTTTCTCTAATTTCATTAGCAATAGATTGTTCTTTTGTTCCTATAACTTTAACTATAAAACGTTGGAATATCATTAATAATTTAATTATATTAAAAAATACGTATTTTTAATAAAAATATTCAAACTTGGAAAAACTTTGAAATTATTCAGAAAAAGGAATTGAAAAAGTTTTTTTTTCAAGATATTGTAATATTCCTGCATTTGTTTTGAAATTGAAAAATATTTTATATGATATTAAAAATTGAAATTTTCCTTTATCTTCATTTATGATATTTGTGTATTTTTTTTCCCCAACTAATGGGTGATTAATGAAATTTAAATGTGCCCGGATTTGATGAGTCCTTCCTGTTATAAGATGTATTTCAACTAAACTAATGTTATTGCGGTGTTTAAGAACCTTATATTTTGTAATGATATTTTTAGAATATTCATTGATTGGTTTTTTGGTTATTGTAACAAAATTATCAGTTTTTTTCGTTCAATAATCTTGTAATACTCCTTCTTTTGGATCTATGATACCATAAACTTTACAAATGTAATATTTTTCAATCTCACGCGTTTTTATTTTTTCACTTAATATTCGAGAAGATTCAACATTTTTAGCGGCAATGATTAAACCTTTGGTATTTCTATCTAAACGATGAACAAAAGAAGGAGAGAACGAAGTTTCTTTTTCATAATCTCATTCTTTTTTAAAATAAAGATAATGGAGCAAACGATTATTTAAAGTGTCAGGATTTTTAGAATTATCATCTTGAACAGTGACACCTATTGGTTTATTTGCTATGATAATATTTTTATCTTCATAGACTATGTCTAATGAATTTTTTGCATGAAGAAAATCGGTTTTACTAATATCATTTTGTGTCACCTCATCATTTAAATAAACTTCTATTTTATCATTTAATTCAACTTTGTAATTAATGTCTTTTTTTTGTTTATTAACCTTTATTTTTTTAGTTCTTAAATACTTGTATATTGATGATGAATTTAATTTTGGTAATGCTTTTTTTAAAAAACGATCTAACCTTTGTCCTTTATCATTTTCTTCGATAATAAATATCTTCATAAATAATTTATATTATTAAGAAATGAAATTAATCATTGGTTTTAAAAATTTCATTTTCTTTTAATATCAATTCTTGCATTTTAAACATATGTTTTTCTTTTTCTTTTGTATCATGATCATATCCTAAAAGGTGCAAAATTCCGTGAATAAAAAGGAGACATATTTCATAATTTAAGGTTCATTTATGAAATAATGCTTCTTTTTTTGCATATTGATATGAGATAAAGATATTACCAAGCAAAGGTGAATTTGAAATACAAAAAGAAAGGACATCTGTTGGTTTATCTAAATGACGATATTTCAAATTAAGTTTTTTTATGTAAGAATTAGTTACAAAAGTTACTTCATAAAATAATTCATCATTTTTTTTAAGCATAGTACTAATGTATGAGTTTAGCTTTGAAAAATTAGTTTCAATGTTTGAAGGGAGAATATTTTTTTTAATACTAAAATAAGAGAGTTCAAATTTCATATATATTTTTTATATATATTTTGCTTATTCAGTAATTTTATTTTTTATTTATTAACTTTATTTGCTATTTAATTTAAAACCGTCATCTTCGAAAATTTGGATAACTTTATTCATCATGGAATTTATTTGATCATTAGTATATGTTTTACTATTATCAAAGAAAAAGCGGAATGTGTATGCTATTGATTCGTCTGGTTTTATGAATTTATCAAGAGATTTAATATCGATGACAAAGTCTAGGAATTTTGCTTTTTCAATGGTTTGAAATAGATATTTTTGATTATTTGAGATGAAGGAAAGATCTTTATAAATATTCATTAAATTGTTGCTAGGAATAGTTTTAGAAATAAAAGTGGGAGGAATAAAGGAATCATAAAGTGATTTTCAATCTAAAACAGCACAATATATTTCTTCTTTTTCAATGTTGTAATCTTTCAATATTGAATTTTTAATTAATCCAATAAAGCCAATAGTTTTACCTCCATAAATAATTTCAATACTTTCATTATTAAAGAAATACTTTGTTTGGGTAAATGGTTTGTATGTTAATTGCTTATTGAAAATTGATGCAATTTTATCAATGACACCGATAAGTCCATTAATGTTATAGGTTATTTGAGAATTATTGAAGTTATCAAATTTATAAAGTTTTGGGGATAAAATATTTATTGTTCATTTTGATTCTAGTGAAAAATCATAAATTTTTTGTAATTCATAAATAGGAAATAAATCATTTTTGTATGCAATATTGCGTTTGTATGTAGAAAGAAGTTGGTGGATCGTGCTGACTCTTAAAAATGCTTTTTCACTGTTAACACTAGTATTTATTTGAATATTTTGAAGATTAAAGAAATTGAATTTTTCAGCATTTTCTTTATTTGTCAAATTTAGGGTGATTATTTCGTTAAAAAAGGAAGAGGTAAGAGCATCATTTATATTTTTTATAAAATATCATTCATTGTATTTGTTAGGAACATAATTGGAATAAGGAACAGGTTCTGGGAGATAATCATTAACATGCATTGATTTAATTATTTCTTCTGCGATATCTTGATCATTTAAAACATCAGTACGATAAGAAGGGGGAATAACACAATTTTTCTTAGAGGACAAAGAAAAACCGAGTCATTTAAGATGTTGAAAAATTTCATCTTTCGTTACTGGCGAACCTAGGATTGAACTTATGTATTTTTCATCAAATGGGATATTTAATGGTTTTTCTTTTTCACACATTATTTTTTCATCAATATATTTTCCAAGTTTGTGAGATGAAAAAATTTCTTTAACCATTGAAGCAGCAACAAGTGTGGTTGAATTTGGAATCTTTTTACTCATTTTAGAAGCTGAACTTGTTTGAATATCAAATTTTTTAGCAGTTTCTCTAATTGATACAAAATCAAAATTAGCAACCTCAATGAGGATATTTTTTGTGTTTTTGTTTAAACCAAATGAATTATCACCCAAAATACCAGCTAAACATATGATTCGTTCTTTTTCATTTCTAATAACAATATCAGAACTTGAAAGGGTATATTGTTTTTCATTAAAACCAGTAAACGTTTCACCATCTTTTGCAAAATTAACATTGATTTTTTTGACAAGGTCCGAATCATATACAGCTGTTGGAATATTTGTGTATAAGGTTATGAGATTTAATAAATCTAAGATGTTATTTAATGGTTTAATACCATTATTCATTAATATTTTTTTAATTTCTCAATTACTTTCTTTTACAGAGATATTATCAATTTTAATTAAGCAATAACCGTTGCAAGCTTTTTTATCAAATTTAATGGATGAGGTAGAAGATTTTTGGTTACTTATTTTTTTAAATGAAGAAGTTGGAAAAGAGTATTTAATTTTAAAAAAACCAGCAATATCTTGTAAAAAACAAAGAAGCCCCTCAATATCATGGCGATTTGAGAATGGCACTTCAATATCATATATAGTGTCATTTAACCCCAAAAAATCAGCAATTTTAGAAGAATCGGAACCTATCTCAATTTCACCTTCTTCAATTAATAAAATTCCTTCAGAATCATATTTACTAATGAAAGATGAATTTAAAGGAGTAAGTTCATTGTATCCACACAACATTCCTTCACTTAAAATTCCTTTGATTTCACGATTTGCAATTATTCGGCCATCATGCAAAACAGCATTTTCATTAGCAACAATTACAAGTTTATCTTTTGTGACATTTGGTGCACCACAAATTATTTTTTTAGTTTTTCCTTTTTTATCAATTTGGACAGTACAATAATTAAGGTGAGTGTTAGGAATAGGTTCAAATGAAATAATTTTTCCAACTGTTAGATTATTAAGTTTAGGATGAAAAAAAATATCTTTATTTGGCAATTCATTTCCTGTGCTTGCAACAGCATCGATAAATTGTAAATCTGTTTTTTTTGTAAATTGCGGTAATATTTTTTCAATGATTTTTCTTGAGAATAACATTTACTTTTTTCCTCCCTCATTAGCGAATTGTCGCATAAATCTAGAATCACCTTGATAAAGTTCACGAATATCCTCGATTCCATACTTTATCATTGATATTCGTTCAACTCCAAGTCCGAACGCAATGCCACCAAACTCATTTTCATTAAGTCCAGAAAGTTTGATTACATTTTTATGTAAAATACCAGCACCACCCATTTCAATTCAACCAGATTTTTTGCATCTTGCACAACCGTGTCCATTACAAAAAGGGCATTGAACATCTACTTCAAACGATGGTTCAGTAAAACCAAAATTAGAAAGACGAAAACGAGAGTTTATTTCGTCTCCAAAAACAGTATGGATAAATCCATTGATTATTCATTTTAAATTTTTAACACTTAATCCACCTTTTTTAGCTCAAACAAAGTCTAATTGATGAAATTGGTGGGAATGAGTTGCATCATCATCATCATTTCGATATGTTTTTCCACATGTAACAACACGCAATTCAGCTGGGTTTTTTTTGAATTTTAATGAAGCATTTTCTAAAGCTCTTGCTGTTCCTTCGGTATTTTGTTGTCTCATCATTATACCATTTTTATCTTTAATATAAAAAGTTTCACTTGTTTGTCTTGTCGGATGTGTTAAGGGAACATTAAGATTATCAAAACCATATTTGATTTGTGTAACCTCATCACTAAATCAAATGTCAAAATTCATCTTTTCAAAATATTCAACAAGTTTGTAATATATTAAAGTTATTGGACTTAATGAACCATTTTGGATTTGTGTAGAATGAAGAGTAATGTCATAATTGACTTGATGAACTTTTTGTTCTATAATTTCTTCAATTTCTTTAACTTTTGCTTCATACATTTTATTAACACTATCATTAAGTGTTTTCAATTGTTTACCATATTCAGCTTTTTGATCATTAGGAATATTTCTAATATTTGAATTTAATGGAGTAACATTTATTTTGAATCATTTATTTTTATTTTCAAGCATTTGTGTTGAATTATTTGAACCTTCAATCACTTTAGAAAACTCTTGAAGTATTTTCTCAATATCTATTAGCATATGCTAATTATATTTTTCATTTAAACTTTCTATAATTTTAAAATTGTTTAATATTTATTTGTAATAATGTTTTCAGCATAATTGAAACTAACCATTTTATTAGTAATAGAAAATATTGGTGTAATAATTAAAGAATTAACAACAATGATGATTGGGAAAATGATGAGTCGAATGCCAATTCAATCATCAATTGGAACATTTCCTGAAAGTTGGGAGTCAAAAACAGGCATTATGGTAATACTAGTTATTCCTTCTCCAAGTATTAATAAAGCTAATACAGGAATAAGGAAGTAACTAAATGTTTGAGAGTCTGGTTTAATTTTAGAAGTTAAATCAGCTATTTGTTTTTCGTGATTTTCTAAAGTATTAAGCATTTTTTTCTTAAAGGCAAAAAATTTAAAATTTATTTTTTCAAGCTTGTATTTTCTTTTAAATAAAGCAATGTATCTATTTTCTGTAGGATTATATCTTGTTTTAATATTTCCCATAATAATTCATAATTTTATTTTTTTAGCATTACAGCAGAAATAAACAATATACATTATTAATAAAACTGCAATAAATATGCTTCATAAATATATTAATGCTGTAGAAAGGAGAAGATTGATTGTTTGACCTAGAAATTCAATATGAAACTTACCTTCATTTGACATTAGTGAAAGATATATTGTTATTCAAATAGTCGCAATTAATGAAATAATAGAAAGGATTAAAAGAGTGTTTCAAGATTTGTTTTTAGTATAGTTAATAATAGTTCTAACTAATCCAGAAAAAAAACCATAAGCTAAAGCAGCAATGAAATAGCCATAATGAAACATACCAGCTGTTAATATAACTGTTAATATATCGGTTATTGCACCAATAAAAAGACCAATAATTGGGCCAAACATCAATCCTCCAATTTTGATTAATATTCCCTCAATAGTACTTCTTCAACCAGGATATGCACGAAAAAAGATACCTAGAATTCCAGCACTTAAAACAGTTAGAATAATAATGATTGCGATTGAGATTGAAATAACCATTGAAATATTACTAATACCTTTTGAATTAAGCTTGGGAAAAATATTAAAATAGATTCTAAATTTGAAATAAAAATAAATTTTTTTAATTATTAAAAAAAGAATAGTACAAACTACAAGAATAAAGAAACAAAAAATACTAATATATTTACTATCTAGAAAACTAGAAAAATTCATATATGAATTATATTTTTGAAGATTAAAGAAATTAGATTAAGTCTAAAAGCAAGACAAGTTTTCTTTTATAGAATTTTTAATTAACTTATTTAACAAAAACTAAAAAGTTAACTTTTCATTTAATTTTACAATATAAAGGGTGTATGGTATTCAATAAAAATCAAGCAAACAGCGCTAATAAACCAGAAAAATCAAAATGTGCTGATTCTTCCAATTCTATAATTAAAAAGATAGGTAAGAAAGAGAATTATTATGTTAATGAATCTACTAATAAATATATAAAGGAAGGAGATGAGATAGTAATGAGTAAATTTACATATTCTGGAAGAGTACCAAAACCAGATATTATTGGTGAGATTTTAAAAAGATTAGAAAAGATGGATTCGAAACTTGATAATATTGAACAAGTTCAAAAACTCCAAGGAGAAGAAATTAAAAAAATAAATACGAAACTCAATACTATTATTATTTTAAACAACTTGAAAACGGAATAATTTTATTGAAGCTTACAAGTTATTTAGTAATATAAAAAATAAAAATTATTTTCTAAATGGAACTCCAATAGATT
>JAIRKL010000031.1 GCA_031260145.1 Mycoplasmataceae bacterium | reverse complement strand
TCCCCCCATAAACATCAGCTGGATTGGTATCGGTATTAATCATAGCAACATAAGTACCAACAGGGATGTTTAATTGATTAGCACCAATCTCACTAACCCCCAAACAAAGGAATAAGGAGAAGGACAAATCAATTAATTATTTAATAGTTACCACTAATTATTTGTTTTAACCCAATAGTTTGTTCCAGAAGTATTAGGAGATTTCTGAATTTTATCATATAAGCAAGTGAGGTTGAATGAATAAAGATACAAAGTACCATTGTTTGAACCATTCCTTGAATCTCAACAAAAATCTATCCCATAATATTCAGGAAGAATATAAATATGTCTTATAACACGAAAAGGATCTTCCGCTAGTCCGCAGTTCCCTCTAATTGGTAAAATTCAAAAGTTACAATGTTTTAACCCTTTTTGAACTATGATAAAATAAGTGAATGTATAAGAAGAATTATAAAAAAGAGATTCAAAAGAAGCAAACCCCCTCATTGTAATTAATAGGAATGAAAACTTTATGGTCAGTAGTTAGCGATGTGAAGTTGGTAGTGGGTGTTGGTGTAGTGGAAACAGTGTCATTTTTTTCATTCGGAATTATCTGTTGTTGTAAAATTTGTAAATACTCCCCAACTATTTTAAAATCTTTTTTTTAATATTCTCTCCCTTTTTATTTTTTTTGCTTATTAACTAATTCTAACTAACTCTTTTATAACAATTAAATCCTGAGCCAACATTTTTTCCAAAAACTATTAAATTAATGTTGGAAGCATAAAAACTGTTATACAGAACAATATTATTTACTTTGTCTTCTAAATCACAATTTTTTCAAATTTTGTTAAAACAAATAGGAAAATCTACTTTTTGATTAAAATTACCATCTACCAAAGTTGCATCATTAATTCATTGTTTAAAATAAATAAAAGAGTAATCATTATCATCGGGAGCAATATAAGCTACTAATTCGGTCATATGATGTAAAGTTGGTGTTCTTTTAGCAATATCGGGAATTTGCATGTAAGAAGTATCATAAGAAAAATCATTAAGTGTGCAAGCGATATCGTTGATAATTATCCCTTCTTCATAATAACTCATTCTTTCCTTTCGCAGCTTTTGAATTAAAAATACTGGATGATGTTTAGTGCATGAAAACGAGCTATTGCTAGTAAGTGTTACAATAGTTGGTGAGTCAGAGTATTGAAATTCATAGTTTCCAATATCAAATAAATCATCGGGAGCAGCTTTTCCGTAAATCAAAAATTCTTCATTAATAGCAGGAGTTCAATTAATTGAATTCTTTTCAATCTCACTAACCCCCAAACAAAGGAATAAGGAGGGGATTAAGGAAGCACAAGAGCAAGCAAGAAGGGTGGAGAAGAAGGAGATTTTTTTCTTGATGGATTTTACAAATAAAAATTATTAAAATAAATTTTAGTTATCAATAAGTTTTTTATAAAAGGTTAATTGTTCCATTAGCCTTTTCTATTGCCTCTTTTGCGCCTTTTGTTATTTTATTTATGTTTAAGATATAAGGCTTATCTAAAGATACATTATTGGAACCAATAAGTTTGATTGGAAGTTTGTTGTGTTTAATTATCTTAGCATCTTCTAATATTTTTCTATCAACATTTGCAGAAGGTAATTTTGATAAGTCTTTAATATTGATAACATTGTAATTATTAGCAAAGTTTTTATTATTAAAACCAAATTTACCAACACGAATATATAAAGGTGTTTGGCCACCTTCAAAACCTACCCTAACATTAACAGTGCTTCTTTGTCCTTGCCCTTTGTTTCCTTTAAAACCTCGTTTGGAACCAGAACCAAATCCTCTTCCTGCTATTTTTTGTTTATGTCCTCTACTTCCTGTTTTGTATTTTAATGTGTTAAGTTTCATATTTTTTTATTTAAATAAATTTTTATTTATTTTTCTTCTCCTTTCTTAATAACATCATTAATAGTGATATTTTCTTGCACTTGTTGTTTTTTATAACCACCATGATACAATTTGTTTAATAAGTTTTCCATTTTATCTTCACTAGCTGCTTTTCCAACGGAACCGAATCTAATTTTTGCTATTTCTTTATGAGTTTTTATTTTTTGCAACGCTTCAATAGTGGTTTTTGCAACATTGATAGGGTTAGAAGAACCAATGAGTTTGCAACAAGCATCTTTATATCCTGCTAATGATAAGATAACACGAACAACACCACCAGCAACAATACCGGAACCAACTGGGGATGTTTTGATTAAAAGTTTAACGGCACCACTGTTAGCTTCAATATCGTGGTATAACCCTCCATTAGGTTTGATAGGAACATATTTAAGATTTTTTTTAGCTTCATCTGTTGCTTTTTTTGTCGCAACACTTACTTCAACAGATTTTCCTAATCCATAACCAACTCTTCCTTTTTTGTCGCCAGCAATAACTAAAGCACTAAAACGCCCTTTTCTACCACCTTTTGTGGTTTTATTGATACGTTTAGTCATTACAACTTTCTTTTCAATATCATTAACTTTTTTAATATTGTTATTATTTTGTTGTGCCATAATTAGAATATCAATCCTTTCTCTCTTGCCGCATCTGCGATGGATTTTATTTGTCCGTGATATTTGCTTCCACATCTATCAAAAATAACTTCCGAAATACCTAAAGAAACAGCTTTTTCCGCTATTTTTTCGCCAATAATTTTTGCAACTTCAATATTTGCTTGTTTTTTTAATTGTACTGAATTAACAGCAACAAGTACTTTGGAAGAAGAATCATCTAAAATTTGTGCAAATAGGTTAGCATTTGTTTTTGTTACAATAAGTCTAGGTTTTTCGTTTCCTTCTCTTTTGATTCTATTAAGAAAACGAGTGTGTCTATACCCTTTTCTTATATTTCTTTTTGCATTAATTTTCTTCATAAATAAATTATATTATCAATCCTTACTTATCTAATAATATTAGATAAAAAAACTATTTAGCTTTTTTTCCTCCTTCAGCTGTTTTTCCGACTTTTCTAATAATAATTTCATCACTATACATAATTCCTTTTCCTTTATAAGGTTCAGGACGTCTAATGTCACGTATTTTAGCAGTAAATTCACCAACGAGTTGCTTATCAAAACCAAAAATAACTATTTCAGTTTGTGAAGGAACTGTAACTTTAAGGTTTTTTGGTATTTGTACTCTTCTTGGACCAGAACCAAAGTAACCAGCATGCACTTCTAAAATTTCACCACTTAGGATTGCTTTGTAACCAACACCAACAATTTTAAGTTTTTTTGTAAATCCAAGAGTTACTCCTTTTATTGCATTTAAAAGATTGGAACCAATTGTTCCTTGCATAATATTGCTTCTTTTTTCATTATCTCTTCGAATTATTTCAATTCCTTCTTGTGTTTGTTTGATTTCTAAAAGAGCTTTTGTGTAAGGAACAACTAAAGTTCCTAAACTACCTTTTACAAGGATATCATTTTCATTTATTTCAATTGTTGTACCAGTTGGAATTTTTAATGGTTTATTTCCTTTTCTACTCATGATGTCCTCCTTTTTCGCCTCTCTTTTCAATTGTTGGTTTTATTGTTGGGTAATTTTGTTTATCTAAACCTTTATCCAATATTTGTCCTCTATTTAATCACACTTTCACACCAATAACTCCTTTAACAGTGTGAGCTTCTTCTAATGCGTAATCTAAATCACAACGAATTGTTGAAATAGGAACTAAACCCTCACTATATCCTTCACAACGTGCCATATCAACTCCATTTAATCTACCTGAAAGTTTTGTTTTAATTCCTAATATTTTTGATTTCATAACTTGAGTAATCATATTTTTTTGTGCAACTCGGAAAGGAATACGGTTTTCAATGTCATCTGCAATTTTACGAGCAATAATACGAGCAGATCAAAATTGGTTTAAGAAAACTAATGGATTTATTTTAACACTATATTCTCTTCCAACTACTTTGTTAATAAATAAAATTGCTTCATTTAATTTTTCTTGATCAACACTAATAATACCAACGTTAACACATCGAATGAAAATAAAGATTTCTGGTTTTATTGATTTATCAAAAGAATTTAAAGATGTTTTCCTTTCAATTTCAATCTTATCTATTAAAGCATCATGATATTTTTTTAAAAGGTAGTTACGAATTTTTCTATCTTCAACAGACATTTTTGCTAATTCCTTTCCATTACTAGCAGTTCAACGAGAAACTCAATTTTTATTTATACCATATCGATATGTATTTGGATTGGTTTTTTGACTCATAGTAATATTATATATAGGGAATAATGTTTTATTAATATTTATTAATAATAAGAATTTATTAGAAAAATAATAAGATAAAGATATAATTTTCTTAATTCTTGGAACATAGCCAAGTGGTAAGGCCTTTGATTCTGAATCAAATATACGAAGGTTCGAATCCTTCTGTTCCAACCATTTATTTATTTCTTCAACAAATCTGGACGATATTTCTTTGTCTTTATTATTTGTTGTTCATTTCTCCATTTTTCTATTTCTTTATGATTTCCACTCAATAATATTTCAGGAACTTTTTTTCCTTCAAATTCAAGAGGTTTAGTATAAACTGGATAGTCTAAAAGATTTTTCGAGAATGTCTCATTTTCTAAACTTTGTTCATTAATAACACCTTTTATTAACCTAGTTATTGATTCAATTACAACCAT
>JAIRKL010000003.1 GCA_031260145.1 Mycoplasmataceae bacterium | reverse complement strand
CAAGAACTGATATTATCCAATCAATTTCTCAACAAATTCAAACAACAGAATTAAGTGTTGGAGAATTATCATGAATTCCTTCTTCTTCTCCTACTATTTTTCAATATAACACAGAAAATACTACTGCTAATTTAACTGCAAAACAAGTATCCCAATGTATCGAAGATATAATCTCTGCTCTAAATACTTCAATATTCACACAACCAAAATACTTCCTATATTCTGCTAATCTTATTGCTGAATTAAGAGATCCACTAACTAAATATGTAGTAGGAATAACTAATGACGATGCAAAAAAAGGAAAAATAAAAATAATTCCTAATCCTTTATCAGATAATTTCTATACACAAGATGCTTCTGAAGATTTAACCACAAATATCACCCAATGTGCTGTATTAAATTGAGATAGTACCCAATATATTTCTCATTCCACTTCTTCAGAAACAGGAATGAACAAATGAAAAGGATTAAGTGAAGATTCTTCAAAAGCAATATTAACCAATGTTGATAGCATTGATTCAGACGAAAATAAAAAACAATTATTAAATGTTCAACCTTGATTAGCTTCAGATTCATATAATGACACCTTAATCCACCTTGGTGATGCAGAATTAGATGAAAATAGTACACTTGTTGAAATTCCTAAATTTGTAACAATAAAAACTAGTGATAAACTATATAAGAAAAGAATCAGAGGAATCTATGGTTCATCTACTTCCTTTAACACCTTTGTTACAAAAGGTACAAAAACAAGACCAACTAACTTAGAACTTTCTCTTTCCCCTTTCTGTATTGATCTTCGTAATGCTAACTTCTTCTCTCAATCAACACCCACAACCACCACAGATGTTGTTGAATCAAAACTTAAATTAAGAAATATAGTAACAGATGCTTCTGAAGATTCAATATTCTACAATAACTTTAGTCTAAAAAACTTCAACGCTAAAGAACTTCTTGTTGTTTTCAATAAAGGACGAACAATTGCACCAAATACTAAACTAACTGTAGATGATACAACAAAAACAGAAAACATTTGCGACCTCGGCACCACCACCACCACCACCACTGGTGATGTAAGAATGTATTATCTTAAAAATACTGAAAATGATGTTGTAATTGTAAACTATGGTGTTACTAACACTTCTGTAAATAATGCAACGCTAGATTCTTTTTCAAACTATAATGTTAATGGAAATGTAGTAAATATAGCGCAAGACGCTTTTAATGCTAATGGTTCCAAAGTTTCAGATACTGAAGGAACAATTGTAATAAAATCTCCTTGCTTCTCTTCTGTCACTCTTCCTGCTACATTAACTCAAATTCAAACATCTTCCTTTGCTAACCAAACAAATCTTACAAATCTAACATTCACCGCACCTAATTCTTCCTTCTCTTTAATCAACTCTGGTTCTGGACTTGTGATTGGTGCCGCTGAAAACAATTATGAATATTCTAAATCATCTGATATTTATGCTTGTTTTGCAAATGATAATTCATTACAAAACATTAGTTTATATGGTGCTTTAACAACAAATTATAAATTTATCATCCCTGATTATGAAGCTTCAGAAGCTGCAAAAACAACTGGTATATTCCCAACTCTTTCTCACAGAGCTGCAAATAAATGTGCTGTTCATGTTCCTAGTGCTTTCTTCAATTATTACAGCACAAACAATATTGTTGGTATAAGAGTGAATGATGCTGATAATTTCTCTGTTCCCGATTGAAGATATTGTTATAAATTTAATCCCAATTATTACACTATCTCCGCAATTACAACAAATTAAAATAATTTAATGTTTGTTTAATTTTAACCTTGTATATGTGTTTTGTATATGCATTCTAATGTAAAGGTTTAATTGTTGCTATTAACACTGATAATAAGGTTTTTTCTTCAACATCAGCATTTGCATCGTCGATATCTTCTCCTATATCATCATCAATAATAAAATCTTCATCATCAGTTACTTCACTTGTTATTGAAGGTAGAAAAATTGGTTCTGTTAATTCTTCAATTTCTCTTCCTTCTCTTCTTTGCATTGCTCTTTCTGTTATTCTCGCCACAATAACTTCCTCTTCTTCTCTTCTTGTTCTTAATAATTCTTCAAATCTTTCTCGTTCATTGGCTATACTTATATCTTCAGCTTCTCATCTTCGCAATATTTGTTCTCATCTTTGCAATATTTGTTCGTCTTCCTCCCCTCTTCTTAATAATCTTTCTTGTTTTTGCAAATCATCTAAATCTTCCGCATCTTCTCTTTCTCTTGTTTGCAAAATCAATCCCGTTCTTTCATTATTTTGTGCCTCTTCTCTTTCTCTTGTTTGTAACATTTTTAAGTGCTTCTGATTTAGTTTTTCTTTATTTCGTGTATCTTCTTCTGCTCTTCTTTTTAAAAATTGATTTAATTCCACTTGTTCTTGCTCCTCCTGTCTTACTAATTCTTCTTCTTTAATTTCATCCTCTTCCTCTTCTCTTTTTTGTAACACTTTTTCCTGTCTTGCATCTTCTTCCCTTTGCAATAATTCGAATTCCATTCTTTTCTGTGTTTCTATCTCTTCTTGTTCTTCATGAATAGTTTGAATATCGCATTGACTAATTGCAAAAGTTTCTACTGTTCGAATAGTATCTAAAAAATCTTGAAGGTAAGATTCAATCATTCTATTAGGATTTTCAATAAGTGTTCTATTGCTTATTTTGCGAACATCATTTTTTTCTATTTCTGCGTGAGAAGCACAAATGATTTGTGAAGAAATAAATTCATCAATTATTAAACCTTTTTGCTTTCTTTTTCTTTCATTTATCGCCTGTTCTTCTAAAAAACATTCACAAACAATTCTTAATCTTTCAATTTCATCTTGTTGAATCATTTTTGCGCCTATTGAACAAGAATTTTCAAGGTTTGATAAGTATCTTTCTGCTTGTCCAGCTCGTGAAATTCAATCCTTTACTCCTTGTTTTGAACAAAGAAAAGATTTAACATCTTCTGTTTCAATCACTCTTCCATTTTCACAAACCACCAATTTCTTCATTAAAAACTCTGCTCTTGCTTTTTCAGTATTAATATCAACATATTTAGAATTTTTTCTATCTTTTTTTTGCAAATCACATTCATCAATAGTTGAAGCAAGTTGTGTACCAATTGAAATTTGAAAGTCACTGAGATGAATTTTATTTCTTAAATGTTCATAAAGAACATCAAATTCTTCCTTTAATTTTAAACCTAATTCTTCTTTAAACTCTTGTTCATATTCAACTGCTGTTTTTAAAAGTTCTTGTTCTTTTTTAATTATTGCAAATCGTGCTAATAAATCAACTATTTCATTTTGTATTTCGCCTCCACTCTTTTTGGTTCTTGCGCTTCCATCATTATTAAATCTAACCTTAGAAATAATTTTGCCATTCCTATCACGAATAAATTCACTATATCCACCAAAAAAGTTTTTTTCAATTGTTACTATTCGTCCAAATTCATCAAAAAATCTATATTTTTTTTCACTTAATTTGAAAATATTTAAACTTTCGGATAAAATTCCTTTTTCTCCTTCTTTGTAGAGTTCTAAAGGAAAAATTGAGCTTTCTTTTAATCTTCTAAAAAACCTGATATCTCTTTCTAAATTTCTTCCAACAATCCTTGTTAAAAATCCATCTTCCATACTTGAAAGTGTTAATGCACTAGGAAAGTATTCCAAAGAAGTTAATATTATTTCTTCTGGTTTATGTGTACCGATAATCCAAGAATCAAAATTTAAACATCGAACTGTTCTTTTAATATCACTCCTTTCAACATTTGTAAGTGCATCTTCTGCTCATACTATTTTCTTTTTTAAGCATATTGAACTTCTTTGTAATTGTGTAAAAAAAGCATTAAAAACAGGGTTGTCAAGTTGTAGAAGTCTTTTAAGAATCATTCTTTTTCCCATTAATCCAGATTTATAGAAAGTATCTTTTAACAATGAAACTATTCCCTCATAAAAGTTTTGTTTTAAATAAAGTGGTGCAATAGTTGATAAATATTTGCAAATTTTTGTGCTTAGTAATGGGGTAAAAAGGTATTGTTTAAAAACTTCTTCCGATAAAGAAAGATATAAAGGATCGAAACTTGTTTCAGTTTCTATTCCACTAATTCCCAAAGAATAAAATCCTCTTGTAAGAAAAGCATTTTGAAGATTAGCAGTTTGTTTTGAAACATTAAAAAAATCCTCTATTGTAAAAGGTGTTTGAAGAGAAAAACTATTAAAATCATAAATCTTATGTGTTTTTCTCGGAATAGTGAATACATCGGAAGAATGCAACTCTATAGGTTTTAAAGAAGAAGTAATTACTTTTTCTTCCAAAGTTGTCAAAACACACTCATCAATATCTGAATCTTTAAATTCATCAACCAATTCGAAAGAAAATTGTTTCACATCTATCTCTTCAGAATTCGCTTTGCTACTAACATCAAATCTAATAGTTCTTAAACTTCATTTTTGTTCATTTTCTGCAAAAATAGGAACATATAAATCAATATTCAAAAAAGGTGCAGGCATATAAGAAGCTATATTTGGTCATAAAACATTTCTTTTTAAACTACTTAAATGTTGTTTAAATTTCAATTTCACATTTTCAATCTCTTCCAAAATGCCATTAGTTTTTATTGGTTCTGTAAAGGAAAAAACAGTGTTAGTCTCACCACAAAATATTAAAGAGTTATCAAAATCACTTCCTCTATCTACACCGCTTATGCCTTCACTATCTAAAAGAACTTCAAAAGAGTCATTTCCTTGTATTTTTTTAAAAATGCTAACCATTCCTTCCTTTACCTTTTTAATTCTTTCGAAAGGTTCAAATTTCCTTCTTTCTTGAATTTCTCTTTGTCTTTCTGGATTTAAAACAGCATCTATCCACTTTGGTGTTTGAATAAAACTTGGGTGAATTGGTATGATTTGTTGAGGCATTTTTAGTTTATAACTACACCATTATATATAAAAATTAATTTTTATTTTTTTTCTTATTAGTAATAAAATTCTTAAAAACTATCTTTTAAAATAACTCATCATTCTTTACGTAAGATTTATGTTTGTTGTTTTAACGTATTTGGGTATCCATTTGCGTATTTTTTTATCCCAAAAATCTAAGTCAAACATAAAATAAAAATATTATTATAATATTCTTGTGTTGAAAGATACAAAAATAATAGTTATTTTTGGTGGTGTATATAGCTCTCTAGGCAAAGGAATCTGTGCCTCATCTATTTGTCGTATTCTTAGAGAAATAGGAAATAATGTCACAATGATGAAATTGGAACCTTATTTAAATGTTGATCCTGGATTAATGTCTCCTTATCAGCATGGCGAAGTATATGTTACTTATGATGGTGGTGAAACCGATCTTGATTTAGGCAGTTATGAAAGAATAGGTGGTTGCAACATATCTAAAAAACAATATCTTACATCTGGATTTGTATACAATGAAATAATTACCCAAGAACGTAATGGAGAATATAATGGTAAAACTGTTCAAGTTGTTCCCCATGTAACTGGAAAAATAAAAGAAAAAATATTCAATGTTATTTCTTCTTCAAAAGAACACTTAGATTTTTTAATAATTGAAGTTGGTGGAACAGTTGGTGATCTTGAATCATTAGCAATGGTTGAATCATTATGTGAAATTCAAAAAGAAGTTGGTAAAGAAAACTTCCTTCCTATTTTACTTGCTCCATTAATTCATTTACAAGGAACAAGTGGTGAATTAAAAACAAAACCTGCACAACATGCATACCGTGAATTGTACAAATTGGGAATTGTAGCTGAAATGATGATATTGCGTACTGATTGTGATATCACAGAAGATGTTTTAACAAAAATGAGTTTTCATTGCCACATCCCTAATGATTTTGTGTTTAGTGCAAAAACCCTTTCTAATGTTTACTTTCTTCCCGAAAACTTCTATGAACAAAAAATTCATGAATCAATTTACAAATACTTTAAGCTCAAACTAAGTAAAACAACAAACATCAACAATTGACTTAAATTTACACAAACAATTAAAGATTCTAAAAAAACAATTAAAATAGCTTTTGTTGGAAAATACATTGAACTTCACGATTCTTATGCTTCTGTTATCGAAGCAATTAAATTAGCTGGTTGGGAACAAAAAGTTAATATTGAGATCCTTTGAGTTCAATCAGATCCTTTAAATGACAAAAATATCAAAACATATTTGAAAGATGTTGATGGTATATTGGTTCCAGGAGGATTCGGTGGAAGAGGAACTGATGGAATTATGGTGGCTATAAAATATGCTCGAACAAACAAAATCCCTTATTTAGGTATTTGTTATGGAATGCAACTTGCTATGATAGAATTTGCAAGAAATGTATTAGGATGAAAAGATGCAAACACTACTGAAATTGATCCTTCAACAACTCATCCTATCTTTAAATACATTGATGGAAGAATGAGATTGGGTGCACAAAAATGCATAATGCTTGACAAAAATAATTTTGCTGCAAAACTTTATAACTCTGATGTTGTTGTCCAAAGACATAGACATAGATGAGAATTTAATAATGATTATCTTTCTGATTTTGCAAAGAAAGGTTTTTTTGTTTATTCAGTTTCTGAAGATAGTGAAAAAACAGCAGAAATGGCTGGAATTAAAGAACATCCATTCTTTTTTGGTGGACAATTCCATCCTGAATTTTCTTCCAAACCAGAAAAGAATGATCCTGCCTTTGTTGGTTTAGTTAAAGCATGTTTAAAAAATAAGAAATAAAAGGAGTTTTAAATATTAATATTAATTAATATTTAATAATAAAAAAACAAACTATGCTCTTCCAACGTAGGTTTTATCACTTGTTCTAACCAATATTTTCTCACCTTGTTTAATAAATTCAGGAACATCTATTGAAACATTATTTTCTAAAATAGCTTTTTTCATTCTTGCTGTTGCGCCACTATTTTTAGCAGCCATTTCTGTTTCTTTAACATTAATTGCAATTGTATCGGGAAGAGTAATGGTTAAGATTTCATCACCATATTTTTGAACACGAACTTGCAAACCTTCTGTTAAAAATTGTTTTTCTCATTCTAATTTATTTTCTGAAATTTCAATTGATTCATATGTGTTTGTATCCATGAAAACATAATTATCTCCATCCTTATAACTATAAGTCATAACAACAGAAGTAACCTCTGCTTTCTCATATTTATCTTCACTAAGTGTTTGTCAACTTACTCCACCAATCCTTAAGTTTCTTACTCTCACCTTAATAACTGCTTTAGCTTGACAAGTTTTATTAAAAGTATTTTCAATTACAAGAAAGATATTTCCGCCAGATAAATATGTCATTCCTGGTCTTAAATCTTTTGCATAAATTATCTCAGCCATTGTCAATTATTTTAATTATATTTTTTTATTATTTTTTTATTTAGATTAGGCTCAAAAATACAAGATAAATATTTATTTTTCTTTTCACAAAGAAAAAGTTCGATTGTTTTTAAAAACAATTCGATTCATGTCATAATACACTTGAAAATTTGATAAATTTATTCTGTTTTTAAGTTATTTAAAATAATAACAGTATCGAGTTTATTTTCTAATCTATCTAATTTTTCCCCTTGGATTTTTTGAACTAATTCAATATTAGTG
>JAIRKL010000015.1 GCA_031260145.1 Mycoplasmataceae bacterium | reverse complement strand
AATGTTGGTTTGGATTTTTATACAACACAATTTATTTATTCAAAACCCACGCCACCTCCGCCACCACCAGAACCAACTATTATTGAAGAAATATTAAAATCAATTAAATTAATAAATGTAGAATTAGGAAAAATAAATACAAAGATCGACAACATTGAATCGGTTCAAAAAGTGCAAGGGGAAAAATTAGATAAAATAGATGAAAGACTTGTAAAACTTGAAAATAAAGTTGATAATGTTATTATTTTAAATAACTTAAAAATAGAATAATCCTATCAAATTTTCAAGTGATTTGTTACAGTATATACTGATACATGAAAATAGGATGCTATTTCAAAATAAAACAAATTAACTCATTAAGACTATCGTTTCCCTTATTTAATGATCAATTGTTCAATTTAAAATCAAGAGATTTATTATGGTTAGATTATTTTTCAGCAAAAAATTAATGATAAAAGTTATTGCATATTTTTATTTAATTATTTAATAAAACAAACAATTTGAAAACTCAAAAGTTAGGTAGATTCCAATAATTGAAAATTATTGTTCACAAGCTGGAGGAATATTTTCACTTGCCATAGCTTTTCGACACTCTGCACATTTGCCTCACAAACGACATTGTTTATTAGTACAAGGACAATTTTTATTTATTTTAGTATTTTTTAACATCTATGATATTTTATAATTTAATTATAAAATCTATGGAAAAAAAATATAAACCCTTAATCTCAAAAGAGCAAGAAGAGAACATTTTTAAAAATTGGAAAGAATCTAGAATTTTCTATCCACAAAATTCAGATAAACCAAAATTTTCTATTATTCTTCCTCCCCCTAATGTTACAGGACATTTACACATTGGCCATGCATGAGATACTTGTATTCAAGATTGCATGATTAGATATAAAAAAATGAAAGGTTTCAATACTTGCTGAATTCCAGGAACTGATCATGCTGGAATAAGTGCACAAACAAAATTTGAAAAAGTATTAAAAGAAAATGGAGATGATAAAAAAAATTATAGTATTGAAGAGTTTAAAAATAAATTATGAATTTGAGTTAAAGAACAACAAAAATATATTCATTCTCAATGAGAAAGATTAGGACTTTGTCTTGCATATGATTTTGAGGTTTTCACACTCGATGATAATGCAAATAAATTAATTAATCTTGAATTTATAAAACTTTATAATGATGGTTTAATTTATCGTGAATTTAAATTAACAAATTGAGATGTTAAACAAAAAACAGCAATCAGTGATTTAGAGGTAATCAATAAAGAGACAAAATCAACACTTTGATATTTCAAATACCAAATTAAAGGAACTAATGAATTTTTACAAGTTGCAACAACAAGACCTGAAACAATGTTTGTTGATACTAATCTTGTTGTTAATCCAAAAGATCAAAGATATTCCAAATTCATTGGCAAATATGCAATAAATCCAATTAATGATGAAGAACTTTTAATTATTAGCGATGAACAAATTGAAATTGATTTCGGAACAGGAGTTATGAAATTAACACCAGCTCATTCTTTTATGGATATGCAAATCGCTAAGAAAAATAATATTATAAATTTCAATTCATGCATTGAATTAGATGGGAAATTAAATAAATTTGCCAATAATAAATTCATGAATTTTGAAGGAAAAGATAGAATAAAAGTGAGAGAAGAAATTGTTCAAAATATCAAACAACGAGGTTTACTTTCAAAAGAAGAAATACATTTTAATAATATTGGATATAGTGAAAGAAGTGGTGAAATAGTTGAACCTTTAATGACAAAACAATGATTTGTTAAAATGAAACCAATTGTTGAAAAATTTTATAAATTATGAAACCAAGGAAACATTAATTTCCTACCTCTAAGATTTGAAAATAATTTTAAAAGGTGGTGCGAAAATATTCATGATTGATGTATAAGCCGACAATTAATCTGAGGGCATACTATTCCTGCATGGTATAATAAAGAAACTGATGAAATTTTGGTTAGTGAAAAAGAACCAGAAGAAAAAGAAAAATGAATAAAAGAAGTTGATGTATTAGACACTTGATTTAGTTCTGGTTTGTGACCGTTAACAACAACAAAATATCATAATGATATTAAAAATAAAGAATTGCTAGCACAATTCTATCCTATTTCTCTCCTTTCCACTGGAAGTGATATATTAACTTTTTGAGTCGCTCGCATGTTTTTTCAATGTGTCTATATCGATAATTCATTGCCGATTAAAGATGTATATATTCATGGTTTAATAAGAGATAAGAATGGCATTAAGATGTCGAAATCACTAGGCAATGTTATTAATCCTTTTGATGTTATTGAAAAATACGGTAATGATCCATGAAGACTTGGAATTTTAAGTCAAACAACGATAAACGGAGATGATGTTAATTATTCGACTAATAGTATTGAATTTGCTTGATCTTTTCAAAATAAAATTATTAATGCATTCAATCTAATAGATATGAGCCAAGATGAAACATCGATTAATTTTTCAAAATTAAATCCGATAAATTTATGAATTATTAAAGAATACAATGATTTTTTAGAGCTTTATGAAAAAAATATGGAAAAGTGAGAGTTTAATAATGCTGTTAATTTAATTTATAGATTTGTTAAAGAAACATTTTGCAATAAATATCTAGAAATTCAAAAGAAATTAAAATTAGTAGATTCTCAAACTTCTAAACTTTGTAAATTATTATACATCCAAATTTTAAATGCTATAAGTTGTTTTTCACCCTTCACATCTTCTTTTTTACTAAAGAAAAATAACTTCTTTTTTCCTTCAAAAATTGAAATTAATAATTTAACCTTTGATGCTGAAAGTGTGGAAATATGATCAAATGTTAAAGATTTTCGAATTAAAAATGGGGTTAAGAATGATGAATCAGTTTTTATTAAACCATACACAAATAAAATTTTAGAACTTTGAAATATTTTCGAAGGTGATAAAGAAGGAATGAAAATTAAGAATAATAAAATTGATACAAAAAAGAATCAAAAACTAATTGAAGAACTAGAAAAAGATATTGAAATTTATAAACAAAGATTAAACGATATTTTGAAACAAAAAAATCCAAGTTTATATGAAAAATTTAAAATTGAATATGAAAATAAAATTGAAAAATTAAGACTTTTAAAACAATAAAAAATCAGTTCAGGATATTAAAAAAAAATTATATTTTTTCCTTCTTCATTAACACTAAAAAAGCAATATAGTTAGGACCTGTGTGACAAGCAATAACAGCTGGTAAACCACCAGTTTCAAAAACAATTCCCTTTGGTAATTTTTTTGCAAAAGTATTTTTAATAAGATTTTCTATTTCCTTAATCTTAAATTTTGGTGATTGAAGTTTTGAACTCAAAAGTCCTACTCTTTCAACATTCTCTCATTTAAAATCATTTAAAAATGTGGAAAAATATTTTTCAATAGCATTTGGAATCTTATCAATTTTCATCACTTTAAGTCTTTGTGTCACTCCTTCTCTATCGAAAGAGTTAATAGGGATAATGTTCAATAATTTTGCTATCATGCCAGTAACCTTCTTAATTCGCCCCCCGTTAATTAAGAAAGATAAATCTCTTGTTACCAAAGCTGCCGCTATATTTTGAGCATAATAGTTTACAACTTCTTTAATATGTGGCAAATCTAATAAATTATTTTTCTTCAATTCTAATAAATCTAGTATTTCTCATCGCGACATTAAAGAAACCATGCTTTGTTCCACGATTATTACATTATCAAACTCAGAAGCAGCAAGATTTAAAGAATTAACTCCTCCTGGACTTATTGTTCCAGGAATTGGAAAAACATAAACCATTTTATAATCTTTTGATAATTTAGTAAACAATTCTAAAGCAAGAGAAGGATTTACAGCAGCAGTGGAATAAAAATGACCTTCATTTTCATTTTTTTCAACTTCTTCAATAGTGATATCAACTCCATCTTTATATGTTGTAACTTTTCCATTTTTATTTGAAATTATTGTTGTTGGTAACACAAAAACGTCATCAAATTCTTGGTTTTTACAATCAGCACTTGAATCAAATACAATACAAGTATCTTTCATTATTATTAAATATAATAATTATATTGTAAAATGGGTTTTGTACAGAAGGCTGATTTAGTTGATTTAATATTTAGAAAAGAATTTGAAATTGAAGAACATGACCAAATTGTAAGATGTTTTTTTACTTATCGTAATTACATTAATATTGAACGTTTAGAACACTCTTTATCATTATTATTAAAAGAGCTTCCTATTCTTAATTCTGTTTTTCAAGAAGATAACGGAACATTTTA
Organism: Mycoplasmataceae bacterium; assembly: GCA_031260145.1. Taxonomy (GTDB): domain Bacteria; phylum Bacillota_I; class Bacilli_A; order Mycoplasmatales; family Mycoplasmoidaceae; genus Malacoplasma_A. Next base: position 6,577 of record JAIRKL010000015.1, on the reverse strand, counting down.
TTGAGTAGAAAGAGAAGATGAAAGTGAAATTTTTTTTGTTCATGATAATTGAAATAGTTTTTACAAAGATTGAACTTATTCTTATGACTATACAAGAAAACCACAATTTAAAATAAACATGTATATGACTTATTTAGGATTTTGCCTAAATAACATGGTTGCTGATGTTTTTGGACTTAAAACAATTATTGCTAGATTATGTGAAATTTACAATCATTATGATGAAGAAAATTATAAACCAAAATACAATCACATATTATCAAGAAAATTTGCTGACTTTATCAAAAAAATACCTCTTCGCTACAAAATGAAGAAAATCTTTAAAATACCTCTTTCCAACAAAGGTTTCAATGAAATAAAATATGATTTTGCTAAAAATGGTTTTGAAGATGAAATCACAGATACATATATCAATGTCAACTCAATTTATAAAGGATTATGCAAAGAAATTTTTGAAATAGCAAAAAAACAAAATGTATTAGTATCAACAGTATTAGCAACGTCATATGTTCGTACTATTGCGAATACAACAAAGAAATATAACGTCCCAATCAATTTTGGACTTCAATTAGATGGTAGAAGTGAAATACCGAATGAAAAATATTATGTAAGTGTTAATAACTTACATGCTATTTTACCAATTGTTGTTCACATAAAAGAAAATGAAACGTTTAATGAAACATTATCAAAAGTCAAAACCATTATCGAAAAAATAAAGAAAAAGCACCTTATTGCATTAAAAATGAGCAAGAATATTAAACATATTTGAGGCAATACACCATATTTTCAATTTTGTAACATAGGTGATGGTTCATTGGAAGAATTCTCATTTAAGGATAATGAATTGATGCAATTGTTTTTTCTTACAGCTTGCCGCAATATTCCTTTCTTTTCTTTAACCGTTGGTTATTTCAATGAACAAATCTTTTATTCAACTGCCAATTTTATTAATGAAAAAGATAAGAAATTTGTAACATATGTTAATAATTGATTTAAATATGAACTTGAAACTTTTGTTCACCAAAATGATAAAAACTTTTTTCTAAAATACAATGAAAATGATGATTATCTATCCACTTACAATCTTCCTGATATCTTTTTAAAAGACAGTACATTATTTCCTGAGTTAAATGGTGAAAATTTAAAAAATAAAAATGATGTAGAATCTATGAAAGATTCTAAAAAGAATGAAAAAAACAATAAGATTTTTTTAAAAGGAGAGAAAAAAAATGAAAAAGCAAATAATGATGATTCTTATGTTTGGAATGATTTGTGAAATGAAAAACAAAATGAATTAGCAAAACAATATTTTTTCATGACAAAAACCCAACTTAGTGACGCTGGCGAAAATAAAGTCAAATACAAAGTTAATGGAAAAAATACTTTCCAAAAACGTTCATGAGATGAAATTGAAAAATTCATTCAATATAAGAAAAAGAAATAATTGTGGAAAAATATTTTGATTCTCACACTCATTTAAATTTTTTGGAAAATAAATTCGAAATAATAAAAAAATGCGAAGAACAAAACATTAAATGTTGCATTGTAGGTGTTGATATTAAATCATGTAATGAAGTATTAGAACTTTCAAAAAAAAGTAAAAACCTTTACTATTCTTTAGGAATTCATCCCCAAAATGCTTCATTGGATGCTAATTTGATTGAAACATTATTAAATAAAGATAAAAGATGTGTTGCAATAGGCGAATGTGGGTTAGATTACTATTATGATGGCGTAGACAAAGAAGTGCAAAAAAACGTCTTCATTAAACAAATTGAATTAGCAACAAAATACAAACTTCCCTTAATAATTCATTGTCGTGATGCATATGAAGATTTGTATTCAATACTTTTAAAGTATCATAAAAATCTTTCCAATATCTTAATTCATTGCTTTGATACAACATCCTATTGAGTTGAAAAATTTAATGAATTCAATTGTTTTTTTGCAATTGGAGGCAAAATTACTTATGAAAAAAACGCATATTTAAAAGAAGCACTTTTAAGAATGCCATTAAATCGAATTTTAACAGAAACTGACTCTCCTTGACTTACTCCTAAACCTTTTAGAGGTTCGATGAATACTCCATTAAATATTATTTGTATCGTCAATTACATTAATGAAATTTTGCAAAAAAATATAACTAAAAAATTATATGAAAATTCTCTTGCATTCTTTAAAATTAAAGAAAAATAAAAATATAATTCAATGTATGGATAAATTACGAAATTATTTAAATAAAAATAAAACATTTAGATACATTTTGTGTGCTATTTTGCATGTATTCTTTTGATTCTCCTTAGTACGAATTCCATATTGTGGCTCTTTTGTGGATTCTTACCTTTTTGAGTTTATGTATGGCACATTTAAATATTTTATTTATGCGGTTGTTTTTTTTATCATAATTTCTCTTCTCTTTAATGTTAATTTTATATTCTCCTTTCTTTCAAAAAAATATATTTGAGGAATTTTACTCATAATTTTATCTTCAATGATAATCTTTACAGGGTTTTATCGTAGATATGATGGATTCTTAAATTTAATCGAAAAATATATTCACAATTTTAATGAATATGCATTTTGTTTTAAAGATTATTCGAACTATTTTAACCATAATTACTCTTCAGGTTTTCTTGTTGAATTTTTATATGCTTCCTGATGTTTTTTAGATAATATCATTTTCTCCTTATTTACTATTCCTTTTATATTAATTGCGATTTATTTCTTTTCAAATAAAAAAGTAGCACCACATAAAACAATTTTAAAAAAAGTTGCCAATAAATTCTTACCGCAAACATATGGAGATACGAATGAGAAAGAAAGTGGAAGAAAAATAAAATTTAATGAAAAAAAAGTTGAAAAACCTGATTTAGATTTAATTAATGAAAAAGCTTTAAAAAATTTTTCTTCAACACCTTTAATTGAATTCTTATCTGATACTTCTGAAAATTATAATGCTGAAAACTTACTTTATTTTGAAAAAATTATTGATAAAATTAAGGAAATATTTGAAAAAAATAATATTTTGATTTTGAATCAAAAGATTAATATTATGCCTATTTTTTCTCAAATAACATTCACTATTAATGAGGATAAAATTGAAACTGCTATTTCTTTACAAGAAATTTTATACAAAAATTTAAATATCGGAAAATTTATAATTATTACTAATTCTAATGATATTATTTTTGAAATAATTAATATCAAATACAGCAAAATTTCCTTTAAATATTTGTTAAATGAGAATACAGAAAACAATCATTTACCTTTTGGAATTAATATTTCTAAAAATATTGTTTTTTTTGATTTAGATAATGAAAAGGTTTTAACAATTTATGGAAAATTAGGTTCTGGCTTTAATATAGCTATTTCTTCATTAATTTTGTCATTTTGCTATTTCAATAGTCCTTCCACATCATCAATTAAATTCATAAATCCTATTGAGGAAAATTTATATATATATGAAAACTTTAAAAAAATTTTGCATGTTGATAAAGAATGTTTAATCACTAATGAAAAAATTGTTGATTATCTTAAAAAGTTAATGATTCAAAAAGATTGTGATAAAAAAACAATAATTATCTTTGAAAATTTTGATAAATTCTGCGGTTACTCCATTCCTAATCGTGATTTATTTATCGACTTTTTAAAATTTATAAAAAACACCAAATCATTGTATTTAATTCTTGCTACCAATGAAGTTAATTCTAATAGTGCTGGTGATGATATTTATAGTTTATTAGATTCCAAAATAGTTTTTAAATTATCCACTGTAAAAGAAAGTGTTTCATTACTTAAAACTCCTGCCGCTTCTTTACTTTATGGTAGTGGCGATGGTTATCTCCTAAACAGTATTAACCAAAAGAATAGAGTTCAAACGTGTTATATTGGAAAGGTTGAAGTTAATTATACAATAGATATTATCAATACTTTCTATCAAGCTAATGAACACAATAATGAAGAAAAAGGTTAATTTAATTAATAGATTAAATTAATTTTGTGAATTATTTTGTGTATTATTTGTGGATGTGTTAGTAATAATCTCTAACATTGATTTATCTTTCTCATTATTTAAATCGAAAAAGAAAATTTTTATATCTCTACTTTTTAAATAAAAATCATCAACATTTAAATAAGAAAAATTTGAAATTCTGCAAATAAAATATCCGGTTTGACTTGCAACTGTTTTTATAAAATGAATTTGAAATGTCGAAAGATGTATTTTGTTTGTAAATCCAATGGAAGTTTTAACATCCATATAAAATTTTTTACCGCTCTCAGTATAAATAATAAAATCAAAAGGATCTGTACTTTCCGCAATTTTATTGCATCATTCTAATTTGGAGAATTTTTCATTGTAATTATTGAGTTTGAGTTGAATAAAATGGAAAAGAAATTTTGCATGTTTATGATTTAAAAATTCAATATATAATTCTCCTAATTTTCCGCGTTGTTCAATAGATAATTTGTTTTTCTCTATATTATCAAAATTAAACATAGCTTTTAACTTATCAAAATACGGTGCATTTTTTGGTAAAGAATCAATTTGGTTAATCATCTTATTCTCTTTATTTGATAACATAGCTTGAACACTTTTTTTTCTATATATATTAATATAGAAATATATTAAAAAACATACTGAAACAAAAAATAAAAAAGCAAAAGCTAAAAAAAATATAAAGAGCTTTTCATTTAATAAATCATCATTTTTTCATAAAACTTTTGTTTTTGTTAAAATACTTAATATTAAAAAAACTACAAAAAGTATACCTGAAACAAAAATGAAAATAAAAATTTTATGTTTCAACTGATAATTAATATCAGCTTTTTGATTGGTTTCAACTGTTCCATTGTATAACTTTAATACTTCTTCCCTTTTCTTTGAAACATCAATCCCTTCTTTTTCTGCAATTTTGCATCATTTTGTTGCTAATTTAAAATAAGTGTTTACTTTATTAAAGTTAGGATTATTTCCCATATTGTATTTAATATATCTTAAATAAAGTTCAATTAGAAGTTCAATCCCTTCTTTTTGGTGTTTCTCGGCAGCCATTTTCAAAAACTTCTGAGCTTTTTCAAAATTACTATTACTATATTTATTTTCTTCTAAAAAGAATTTTCCAAGTGTAATTTGTGCTAAATGATCATGTGCATATGAAGATTTGGTTAATTGTTCAATTTGTTCGTTTGTTAAAGACATTAATTTATTTATTTTTTGTTTTCTTTAGTATTGAATTACTATTGAATTACTTATTTCGTTAAAGAAGAAATAAATTTAGGATAGGAAAAGTTTTCCTTTCCAATAATATTTTTCTTTTCCTCACCTTTTAATGCATCGAATAAAATTGAAAGAATAAATCAAATTGTTTTTTTGGATTTAGTATTACAAGGAATATTAACAGTAAGTTTATCAGGATTTTGACGAATATCACTAATACCAATAATATTAGGAATTTTTTTAGTAATTGCTTCGTTTAATGCATTATCTTCAATATATGGGTCAACAATTACAATTGCAGCAGGAATTTTTTTCATTTCCTTTATTCCGCCTAAGAATTTATTAAGTTTATTAATTTCCTTAATTTTCGCAATTTGTTCTTTTTTAGTATATTTTTTAAAATCAGACGATTTTGACAGTTCTTCTAATTTAACTAATTTTTCAATAGATTTTGAGATTGTTTTAAAATTTGTTAATGTTCCGCCTAATCATCTCGTTGTAACGCGAGGTTGGAAAAGTGCTTTCGCTTCACTTTCAATAAAATTAGCAATATCATTATTAATTGTTCCAACAAAGAGGATTTCTTTCTTTTCTTCATTTAACTTCTTGATTAACTCATAGGCTTGGACAATATTAAGAATAATAGACATAAATGAAAATTTTCTTGTATTAGAATTCTCTTCTTCTAAATATTTGAAATTAGCAGGATTTTGTCTTTTTGATTTTTGATAAACATTTGCACCAAATTCTTCAATCTTTTCTCTTATTAGTTTTAAAGTTTTCAAAGAGAAATCAGGGTATCTCTCAACAATTTTATCAGCAATCTTATCAAACTTTTCAGAAGAAGACTTGCTATTTTTAACCATATATAAACATATTATATAATATTCATATATGAAAAGAACTTTACAACGTAATACAACAAAAAGAGTTAAAAAGCACGGTTTTCTAAATAGAATGTCTGATCATAATGGAAGAAATGTTCTTGCTCGCCGTAGACAAAAAGGTAGAAAAAAATTAACAGTATCTGATGAAAAATAATTTCATCGAAAGTATTAAAGATAAAAAAAGTATAAATAATATTCTTATTTCCAAAAACACAATTTGAACAAAAAAATTTAAATTTATTTATGAAAAAAATAATTTAGAAAAAATAAGATTTATAATTTTTGTTCCTAAAAAACTTTTTAAATTAGCTGTTAAAAGAAATAAAATAAAAAGACAAATTAGAGATATTCTTTTAACTTTTAAAAAAATAAAATCATTTGATGTAGGGATTTTAATTCTTAAAAACTATAAGCCTGATGATTTTTTAGAAACTAAAAACAAGCTTCATGAAATTTTAAATAATCTTCGATA
>JAIRKL010000033.1 GCA_031260145.1 Mycoplasmataceae bacterium | reverse complement strand
TAGAGATATTAGATATCATTAACTGAATTCATAGGTTAATGAAGTGATACCCGCTGAAGTGAAACATCTCAGTAGGCGGAGGAAAAGAAAACAACGTGATTCCGTTAGTAGTGGCGAGCTATAAATGAAAAAATTAGCTTATGGATTTTTGAGAAAAGCTTCTATTAAAATAATTTCAATTCCATTATTAACATTCAATGTTTTATTCTTTTCACAAATTATTATTTTTCTATTATTATCTTTGATTTTTAATAAGTTTTCAAATTCACGCTTATAGTTATTTGCATCTAATTCAAAACATACTTGCACATATGTAATTTGATTTTTTAATGTTAACACGAAATCTACATCAATATATCGATCGGTTCCAGCATACACATCATAACCTTGACGTTTAAATTGATTAAATACTATATTTTCTAGTAAGTAACCACTGTTATTATCAATTTTGCCATCGTTTGCAATAAAGAAACCATTGTCAATCAAATAGTATTTAGTATTGTTAGTCATTATTTCTTTGGTTTTGATTTGTCAATATTTACATTCTCTAATTAAGTACGTTTTATCTAATCATTCTACATACAAAGATATAGTTGAAGCTGAATATTGCTGATTATTAACGCTTTTTAAATACTGTGCTATGTTATCAAAAGATATCTGTTTACCAATATTATTGATAATAAACAAATAAATATTTTTCAACTCTCTAATATTCTTGAATACTTTTCTTTGCAAAATATCATTTTCAAGAACTGAACTATAAATACTTTGTAAGTATTGAATTTTACCTTCGGTAGTGGGGAATTGTATCGAAAGCGGCATACCGCCATATAGAAAGTAATCTTGATAAGAATATGATAAATTATTCAATTCACATAGTTCTTTATATTCTTGGAAAGAGAAAGGGAAGACCTCAAATTGAATATATTTAGCAGTTAGTAATGTTGCTAATTCTCTAGACAACAGTTTTGAATTCGAACCGGTAATATAAAAATCTAGATTTTGTCATTCTATGGTCGTTAATTCATTAATAGATTTTTCTCAATTCGGTATTTCTTGAATTTCATCAATAAATATATGAAATCTATTGGTTGTATTAACTTTTGTTTTAAGATAATTCGTTAATTTTATAGAAGAAGAAAAACGTATTTTATTTTCTTCTTTATTCATATCTATGGTTATGACATTCGTATTAGTTTTTAACAAATGCTCTTGAATTTGTTTTAATACCGTGGATTTACCAGATTTACGAATTCCAGTTAATACTTTAATAATGGGAACGCCAACATATTGCTCAATTTTTTTTAAGTATTGTTTTCTAATTACTTCTTTAAATTTATTTTGATTCATAATGAGATTATAGTAAAAATATCTAATTAAAGTAGATATATTTGTTAATTAGTAAAAATATGTGGTTAAATTGCATATTTTTGTTATTTATTGGAAGAATTTATTATGGTAATATCCGTTATATTCACTTAAAATCAAATCTGAATTGCCATGTTTATTAATAGGTAAAAAATTTAATATCGGTTAATAAAAAAATACATTTTTGTATAAAATTTGACATAAATTAATAATTTTTAACACATATTATCCAATTCCATGAAAATTAAAAGAAGTTAAAAGAAGTAAATCGTGGGAAACTTTTAGAAAACTTAGTGTATATTAGATTATTAAGAAACGGATATGAAGTTAATGTTAGTCAAGATCGATTTATTCCTGAAATTGATTTTGTCGCTAAAAAAAACAATGAATATGTTTATATACAAGTCTGTGAAAATTTAAATGAGAATAACCAAGCTAATGAAATTGGTAATTTATTAAAAATAAAAGATGGGAGAAAACTTTTCATTAGCAAAGATTATTTTAATAAGTTTGAAAACGATGTTCAGATGATCAACATTATTGAATGATTATTAATTGAAAAATAATTTTTATTTATGCTAAGTCTTAATTATTTAAATGTTTTAAATAATTAAATTTATTTGAAAAACTTTTCAAAATTTCCTTTTTCTATAATATTGCTCAATAATAATATCTGCCAACACTTACGAATAATTTTATGTGTTTACAATAAATTTTGGTAATTTCAATAATTATTATTTTGTTTTCACGACGCGAATGAGATAAATGGCGATAAATTTTGCCATCATTCTTACGTATTTTCAAATACCTTATAGACGATGTTTGGAGGTGTAGAAGATGAGCGGACCATCATTAACTTTTAGTTCCATCTGCTCTGTTAAATTTTAAATTTTTCTAATGCCGTAATATTTAAATAAATCTTCCAAATTAATTTGAATATGTTCTTTACTCAATTCTAATTTTCTACTATTGTATAAAAAAGTAATTAAATGTTTTCGTTCTTCATCTTTTGCAAAGTGTATTTTTCGATGGCAGTTTGGGCATAAAGGAACATAGTTACATAAAATTTCTATAGATACATTAAAATCATTTGCGAACACTTGTGGTATTAAGTGATGAATCTCCAAATAATTTCGATCATCTTTTTTTGATGTGAAATATTTGCACTCTTCACAAGCTTCACAGCAGCAACGAAAATCAGATTTATTTTTTGCCAGTAATTTTAGAGAAGCTGTGACCCTATTTAATTGATCATTCCCGGACATGTCGGTATAGTCTATATAATCCATATTTTTAACCTTATCTTCTGTAAGATTATTCATACTTTGAAAGTTACTATTTTCAGTTTCAAAAAGTTTATGATAAATTAACTGAAAAACACCAATGTTATCAACCTTATTGTAGATAAAATCCTTTAATTTATTTTCATGAATTTTATCACCATACAATTCTTTATAAAATTTAATTGAATTTGACACAAATTCGTTAAAAGTAGAATTTTTTTCGCTTAAAAGTTTAGCACTAACATACAAAATTCAAGCATTTTCTTCAACTGTTCTTTGTGTATAAACACCACCACTTTTGAATTTTTGAGAAATTATGCATTCCTTTTCAGTATGCTGCTGGCAACGAATATACTCGTAAAGCTCCATTTTTTCTTCACTTTTAGAATTGAAAAAAATTGATAAAAAGTTTAATCCGTGCTCATGGTATCAAAAAGTATCAATGTATAAATAAAAAGAATTAAGAAAAACAAAGATTTCTTTTTTTAAATTAATTGAATTAACAAAGGAATATATTTGTTTGAGTAAAAAATTTTGTTTAATTTGCTGATGAGATAATTCATCCAATATAAATTTTGTTTGTTTAAAAATATAGTTTGGCTGTTTATTGAAATATCCGTTAAGTATCAAAAGATAACATAAAAATCTTTTTTCTTCATAGTTTAAATCTACTGAAAGAACCATTTTTCCAAAAACAATACCTTTTTTGGTTTTATGATAGGCGTTGTCACGAACATAAAATAATTCAGACTCTCTCATGTTCGTTGTATGTTGTTTTTCTTTTTCTTGACCAACATTATTTTTTCGTTGTCATTTTTCTCTCTTTTTACCTTCAATTTCACTTATTATTTGAAAACCGTTTACAAATCCGCCATACGAATTACCAATCGGTGACATTAGGGACCTGTAGTTTGTGCTAAAAAAACTTCACATCTTCCCATAATTATTTTTAGCAATAGAAACATATGTATTTCTAGTGTTTTCGTCATTTCAAATTTCTTTGTAAACTTTCAATAAATTATTCATTTTCTACCCTACAAATATATAATTTTTCTCTATGATTTTTAAGATTAGTTTTACCAGCATTAAAGAAGTTATATTTGAATTCTTTTACAGCGATTTTACCTTTTTTTTGTAAAATTTTTTTCAAATCATTTTCTGAAATTTTATTATTAGACGCAGAACTTGAAGCACAATAAGTGTTATTGTACGAAACAATGATTAATTTACATTTTAAATTTTGTATTAAATCGGAAAATGTTCTCTTTGCGCGATTTGTTGAATACGAGCTTTTTAAATGGTTTCTTTCAAATTTCATACTTATTCCTTCAAATTTTGTTGGTTTATTTCATAAGGCTAAATTTTCTAATACATGATAAAAATTAATATATTGTCTTGCATTGTAGGGCGGATCAATATAAATTACATCCGCATAAATTTCTTTAGAAAGTTGATTTGCATCCATATTAAAAATTTTTGCAAATTTAATTTTATCAATCTGTATTTTTTTTAAAAATAAATTTTTATCTAATGGTTTTTTTTTGAGAAACGATTCGAAGTGTCCAACTGTATTTGCGATGCTATCGGCTGCATATATTAGCGATGTCAGCAATATAAAATATTCTCTAGAATTCAAATTATTTTTAATATTTTCTAAATCTTCTCTTATGAAACCTATTTTTTTTGCATTATTTAACGAATAATATTTTTCTGAGTAAATTTTAGAAAAGTAATTGTCATTCAATAAATTAGGATTAATAGAATTTCAATTGTCAATTATTGTGTTTATTTTTTTTAAATTAATTTTTTTGTTACCAAATCACGCTTCATAAGCGACAAAATTAGAATACAAAATATCATTTACTATCACTCTATGATTTTTTTTAGCGAAATAATATGCAACACTTCCAGTTCCGGCAAACAAATCTGCAAATTGAAATTTTGTATTGGCATCAAAAAAACTACATGCTTGCCTGTAAATTTCTTCGCGAAGCTTATACTTGCTCCCTATATATCTTCTATTTTGAATTTGTAACATTTGTAATAATAACCTCTTTCTCACTACCATTCCTATTTATTTTATTGTAGCTAGAAGAACGATAATTGTTATTGATGCCATAACATTTTATGGAATCAGAATGTTTCTGGCATCAATAGTATAGTGGTTCATTTTTTTTTCCTGTTTTTTCCAACATATTAGATAAAGAAAATATTTTGCCGTCACTTAACATTTTATCTAATAAATTCAACAATTTATATTCTGAATAATTATTTCAATTATTGGTTTCATTATACGTAGCACTTGTAATTAAATATGGAGGATCTAGATATACAAAATCTGATATTTTAATTCATCTATAAACAATTTCAGAATCAAAATCAGAACAGAGAAACACACAATTTTTATTTTTTATAGAATCTATAAATTTTTTTAATTTAATCGCATTTTGCTTGTTAAAATCTGTTTTACCAATTGGTAAATTAAATTTTTTATCTTTTGAAAATCTAAAATCATTGTTGAAACTATAAATCATTAATAAATATAAAAGTATATTGGCATTATTTGATGTTTTATTTTTCAAATTATTATAATCATTCCGCATGATATAGAATTGTTTGGAATTATAGTTTTTTAAGCCGTTGTTATTGTTGGCGTCACTGATTTGTTTTCTGTAAAACTTATATCCATTCGTGTAAGAACATGATAAATTGTATTTTTTTATAGTTTTTAGTATTCTTTTCAAAACAAAATTGTATTCATTTTTATAAAAAAAATTTAACAAATTTATAATTTCGGGAGAGTTATCAATAAAAATAATTTTTTTTGCGTTGGTATTCATACCAACTGTTGCACCGCCACAAAATAAGTCAATCATAATGTTTATATTTTTTGGAAAATGTTTTTGAATCTGATTCAAAATACGATATTTATTCCCCGTATAATTTAGAGGAGACTTTATTAATTGCATGATTTTTTAAAAATTTTTCGTTCAAATTCTAGGAACGATGTTACATTATATGTTTTTATCTAATATCGTAATTTAAATCAAATTTTTATAATATTTATTTTTTGACAATTTATCATCTTTTTGCTATCATATATGTCCTGCTTTCTGGATATAGAAAGTAGGAAGCATGTTCTTTGAAAATTTTATAAAATCAACAATCTTTCTAGGTTGCTAATTTATTTTAGCAACAAGAAAATCAAATCAAAACTCGTATTGTTGGGAGTCAAATCCCAACATTACAATATAGGACAATCACAAATAATAAGTTACAAAGGGCTTATGGTGGATGCCTTGGGACTGATTGACGAAGAAGGTCGTGCCAATCTGCGATAAGGTACGGGGAGCCGATAAGGGGCTACAATCCGTACATGACCGAATGAGGCAACTCATCTAATAGAGATATTAGATATCATTAACTGAATTCATAGGTTAATGAAGTGATACCCGCTGAAGTGAAACATCTCAGTAGGCGGAGGAAAAGAAAACAACGTGATTCCGTTAGTAGTGGCGAGC
>JAIRKL010000020.1 GCA_031260145.1 Mycoplasmataceae bacterium | reverse complement strand
TTCTTTCAAGAAGACATTGAAGTCTTGGAAATGAAGATTATTTTTAAAAACTTCACAATAAATGTTGATTGGTTCAAAAACTTTTTTTGATACTATTTTCTTTTCAGAAGGTTTTGGTGCTGGTGTCGGAGTAGGGTTTGGTTCAGGAATCGGTTGTGGTTCTGGTTGTGGGGTAGGTTCTGGTTCACTTCTCGTAACATTAATATTTATTTCAAAAGAATGAATTCAATTAATTTTGTTAATATTTGAAATTTTATTTCATTCATATTTTTTATTTAAACAAAATTTACAATCAAATATTGTGTAATAACCTGGTTGAATATTCTTATTTAGTAATATTTCATTTTTCTTTGAATCAAATTCAAAATATTCATTTTTTGGTATTTCAAAATAACCATCAGAATAGGAAGAATTAAGGAAATATCTTTGTTCAGAATCATTTACTGACAAATCAATATCAATGTAATTTCCAGAGATGTAAATATCATGAATTTTGTTATTTATATCATCAACATCAACTTTTGAAATTAGGTTTGAATTATTAGTTATTGGATCTTTTTTTGATGAACAACTTGTTAAATAAAAAGCTGAAAAAAGAAAAGGTAATGTAATGATAGGTAATAAAAATATTTTATTTTTATTTATTTCACCAAAGTTGGGTGTATGTAAAAAAAACTAAAAATAGGAATGAAATTTTTGACACAAAAATCGAGTAAAAAAATTGAAGTTTTAAAACCTAAGAATCAAGAAAAAAATTATTAAAAAAATAATTATTGTGCAGGTTCTTCATTTCCGCCATTAGGATTTTGTCCACCTTGATTAAATTGTTGAGCCATTGCATCAAATTGATCAAGTTTTTGTTTTAATTCATCTCATTTTTGATCAGTTAGCAATTGTTTGAGTTCTTCAACTTGTTTTTTAGCCATTTCTTTTTGTTCTTCTGGCATTTTTTCACTTTCAGCTCCAGTTAATCCTTTTTCTAATGAGTTAATTAAACTTTCAGCTCTATGCTTGATTTCAGCTTCTTTTTTCTTTTTTTCATCTGCCTCCTTATTTGCTTCTGCTTCTTTAATCATTCTATTAACTTCTTCTTCACTTAATGCTCCACTACCTTTGATTGTGATTGTAGCTTCTTTATTGTTTTTTAAATCTTTTGCAGTAACATTCATGATACCATTTGCATCAATGTTAAAAGTGATTTCTATTTGAGGAACACCACGTGGAGCTGGATCAATACCACTTAATTGAAATTGTCCTAATGATTTATTATCACGAGCCATTGGCCTTTCACCTTGAACAACGTGAATATCAACAGCACTTTGGTTATCTTCAGCGGTACTAAAAGTTTGAGATTTGGAAACTGGAATCGTTGTGTTTCTGTTAATAATTGGTGTTGCAACTCCTCCCATTGTTTCAATAGAAAGTGTTAGTGGAGTAACATCTAATAATAACACATCATTTACTTGTCCAGTTAAAACTCCACCTTGAACAGCAGCACCCATTGCAACAACTTCGTCAGGATTAATAGTTCTATTTGGTTCTTTTTTAATTAAAGATTTAACCAATTCATAAACTTGTGGCATTCTTGTTGAACCACCAACTAATAAAATTTGATCAATTTGATTTAATGAAAGTCCTGATTCTTTTATAGCATCCTCAACAGGTTTTTTAGTTCTTAATAATAAGTCTGAAGTCATTTTTTCAAATTGTGCTCTTGTAATTTTGCGCATCAAATTAACAGGACCAGCTTCGCTCATTGATAAATAAGGAAGTAAAATTTCAACTTCTAATTGACCACTTAAATCAATTTTGGCTTTTTCAGCTGAATCTTTAAGTCTTTGCATAGCCATTTTGTCTTTTGTAATATCAATGTTAAATTCAGTTTTTGTTTCGCTAACTAATCAATCAATAATTTTTTGGTCTCAATCATCACCACCAAGTTGATTATCTCCGCTTGTTGCTAATACTTGAAAAGAACCGCCAGCCATATCAAGTAGTGAGACATCAAAAGTACCACCACCTAAGTCATATACTAGTATTTTTTGTTCTTTATCTAATTTATCCAAACCATAAGCTAATGCAGCAGCAGTTGGTTCATTAATAATTCTCTCAACTTCTAAACCAGCGATTTTACCAGCTATTTTTGTTGCATTTCTTTGAGCATCATTAAAATATGCAGGAACAGTAATTACAGCTTTTGAGATTGAATGCCCAACTTTTGCTTCTGCATAGCCTTTAATATATGAAAGAATTTTAGCAGAAATTTCTTCTGGCGTGTATTCTTTATTGCCTAGGGAAACTTTTTCTGTTGTTCCCATTTTTCTCTTAATAGAAACAATTGTATCTTTGTTTGTTATCATTTGACGTTTTGCAACATCACCTACAATAAATTCATTGTTTTTAAAAGCGACAACAGAAGGTATTGTTCTTTTTCCTTCTGGTGTTTCTAAAACTATAGGTTTTGAACCTTCCATTATACTAACGCATGAGTTAGTAGTTCCTAAATCGATTCCAATAATTGTGTTGTTTGCCATTGTGTATTTTCTCCTTACACAAATATTATATAAAAAATTAGCAATCTGGTGGTAATAGTGCTAATTTATAAATAAATTAGGCTTAAAGTTTGAGTTTATATTAAGTTTTTAAATAAAAAAATTTCGCCTCACCTAAAATAGAAACATATTAAAATACTTTTTGAAAAAAATATTGAAATAATAAAAGATTAAATTCTTGAAAAGTTTACTTTTTCATTTATTTTTACAATATAAAGGATGTATGGCAATTAATAATAAAACAAATAACACAAACAAAGTACAAAAATCAAAACACATTGATTCTTCCAATTCTATAATTAATAAGAAAATGGGAAAAGAAAGAAATTTCATAGTTAATAGAACCTCAAGTAATATACTTGAACAAGGAACTGATTTTAGTGTAATAGAATACACTTATTCTAGAGGAACACCAAAACCAGATATTATTAATGAGATTTTAAAAAGATTAGAGAGAATCGATTCAAAACTTGATATTCAAAGGGAAGAAATAAAAGAAATTAAAGAAGTTCAAAAAATTCAAGGAGGGAAAATTACCAACATTGAATTAGTTCAAAAAATTCAAGGAGAGGAAATTAGAAAAATAAATACCATTATTATTTTAAACAACTTGAAAACGGAATAATTTTATCAAAATCTTCTAAATATTTTGCCAGCATATATGAATATGTGAAATTAAAATCTTCTATACTAAGATAGTAGAATTTCCTATATTTTAAAAACAATTGAGTAATTTAACTTATTTAATATGAAAAAATTTCATAATCTTTTGCATAGTTGTTATTGAATTTTGTTCTCTTGTTTCCTCTATTCTTTTCCTTTCTCACTCAGTTTTTAATAGAGAATTAGCATGTTCAGTTTCCTCATTTAATTCTTGTTTTAATCTCTCATTATTAGGCATAGGAAAAAGAAATTCTCCATTAGTTACTTTTTGATTCTTTTGAACTATTGTTCTTGCAAAATCAAATGTAGTAGGTAACATCAGTTCATCTTTTTCACTTATAAAATGAATCTCATGAATTTTATTTTTGCTTTCATAGTTTTTTGCAATAATGCCTTCTCCCACTAATTCTTCTTGTATTCTGTTATGTTTTAAAGCGAGTATTCTTGAAGCACTGTAGGATGTTGAAGAAAGAATAAAATTAGGAACAGCGAGATCACAATAATCATATGTAATAGTTCGTAAACCTCTTGAATAAAGTTCTCCATAAACTCGAGAAGGATTTTTTGTTTCACAGGTTTCAGTAAAAAATACAGATGCGACTTCATAAGTATTTTTTAATATTCTTAAATTATCTTTTATTGTATTAGCGGATTGTTCTTTTGCTTGTTCGATAGTTATATTGTTAGGGACTGGATAAAAATTTCTAACCATAATATTTAACTCTCCTTTAAGGCTATTCATTCTTGCTTCTGTATTGACTTTAGTCGATTTTCATTCTCACCATTTTTTAGGTTTTTCAATAATTTTTTTACAACAATCAATTTTATCTTCAATTTCTTTAACTTTTTTTAAAAAATTAATATTTGCTCTTATTGTTAGTTCAGTTGTTGTAAATGCATAAGGAATAATAGTTCTTAAAAGTAAAATTTTTTCATTATCTTTAAGATTTAAATTTGAAGTTAGTTGTTTACAAGAAAAAGGAGTAAGAATTAAACCAGGTTCAGAAATTTGGTTATAAAAATCCATGTATTCTAAAGAAATTTCTTTTGGAAATAATAACTTTGAAATACTTTGCTCATTTATTATTTGTTGTTGTATCATATAAATCAATTATTTTATTATATATTTATTTTCTTAAAAATTACAAATTTTTAATCAATGAATATTTTTAAAAAATACTTAAAATATAAGTAATAAAAAAACAATATTATATTGAAAAATAAACATATAATATACTTTGGAATGACGAAAGTACTCATTATTTCAGATACTCATAGTAATTATGAATTAATGAAAGAAATTGTTGAAAAATATAAAGAAAAAGGTTTTGTTATAATCCATGCTGGCGATTATGATAATATGGATTTAAAGCCATTAGATATTGGAAAAGAACCAATTAAAGTTCGTTTTGATCGTGATTGAATCAAAAACAATATTGATCATTGGGTTAAAGGAAACCATGATTACATGGTTAAAAAAGGTTTATATCAATCAGAGGCTGATTTTGAAGAATTCATATTTAATTCATACAAAGTATTTAAAATTGAAAGTGTTACAATATTATTAAGCCATTTCCTTGATGATAGTAGAAAAGATATATATTATGGAACAAAGAAAGGAACAGATATCATTGGAAAGGATAGTGGAATGTTTTATGAGAAAAGTGAAAAGTTTAATAATTGATTAAATGAAATTATTAAGAGGGACAAGCCAAATCTTATAATCACAGGACACACTCATATTGGAAAGTTTTGAAATATGAACGGTATCGAAACTTTAAATCCTGGTAGCTTATTGTATGCTAAAAAACCACAACCTCGTGGAAGTTATGCTGTTATGACTATTGACAAGGAAAAAGTGATACAAGTTAAAATGATTTATTTAGATTCATAATACTTTAAATCTAATTCTAACTAAACTAGTTTTCCTGTTAGTAAATATTTTAAATAATTTTTTTATTTATTTATATAAAAGTAGTTGAATATCCTATTAATATTAAAACCATTTATACATGTACTTATGAGGCTTATTAATAAAGAAAAAACAAAGAAAAAAGAGACAACAAAAACTCATGAATCAATTCTATCTAATATTCCGCCATGTCCTTTGATAATGTTAGAAAAATCCTTTATTCCATTTTTTCTTTTCATTAAACTAAATGCTAAATCTCCAAAAATTGAGATTGTTGAAAAAAATAAGATTATAGAAATAATTAAAAATCATCATCCTACACTATTTGGAAGAATACCTTTATTGTGAGCTGCATATTTATCCCATTGATTTCCTAAAAAATTAGCTTGTAATTGATATTTTCCATTATCCAAACCAAATAAGAAAAGAATTAAACAAACAAAAATTATTGAACATATATAAGATCCTGCAAGACCTTCCCAAGTTTTTTTAGGACTTATTTTTGGTGCCATTTTGTGCTTTCCAAAAAAAATACCAAAAACATAACCCCCGCCATCACACATAAAACAAATAAAAAGAAGACATAGAAGTGTGAATATTCCCCGAATAATAATAAAATACAAAATTGCAGAGAAGAAAAAGGAAATTATTAATGTTATAGCAGGAAAACAAATATTATTAAATTTTGAAGTATTAGAACTTCTTTTTATCATCTTGGTTAAAGGAATTAAACAAAAACCAGATAAACCAAATAAAATCGCATAAATACCAGAGTCAATATTTCATCATTTCTCAGTTTTGCCGAAGTATGTAACAAAAAGCATAAAACTACTAGGCAATAAGAAAGAAATTGATATTATTAAAAAAATATATATTGTATACCTCTTTGTTCCTGTTTTTAAATAGCATGATTCTAATTCTTTTGAAATTTGAAAAATTAATAAAAATAGAACAATGAATAAGATAAGCGCAAAAACAAAATTAACATTTTTCGGCAAAAAGAAGGCAAAACCATCGTAAGAACTATCTTTATTTCATTCATTTGAATTTTCTTTATGCCTTGGGTCTGAAAGAATTGCAAATAAAATGATAATAAGAGATAAACCTATCATCATTAATGTTGATTTTAATCTTGTTGAAAAATCCTTTTTCCTATTTTCATCTAATTTATTTATTTGTATCATTTTATTTTCTTACTATTTTTATATCTTTAAAAGTTCTTTTTCCTTTTCTTCAAATATTTTCTCTAATTTTGAATTGTATTGTTTATTATTTTTTTCAACATCCTCATTATAGCTTTCAATTAAATCTTCACTAATTGATACAAGTTGTTTAATTTGCTTTCTCGCATTTTCTCGATTTGTACGAATCTTAGTTTTTGCTTTTTCTAAAAAATTCTTTGCATTCTTTACATTTTTAATTCTTGTTTCTTCTGTTATCATTGGAAAACTTAAGCGGATAAAACCTTCCTCAAGAATAGGATTAACCCCAATTGATGATTTATTAATAGCTGCAATTATTTCATTTATCGATGATTTATCAAAAGGTTTAATAAACACTGTTCTTGCATCAATTATTTGAATATTAGAAATTTGATTTAATAACATAAAATCATCATAAATATTAACCTTAATATCCTTAAAGATAATGGGATTTACTCGTCCAGAACGTATTTTGCTATATTCATTATTTAAGTATTCAACAGCTTCTTCGTTATTAAATTCCAACTCTTCAATAATTTCAGAAATCTCCATAGTTGAATTATATTATTTAAAGAAGTATTGTAGTAATAATTTTTTAAAGAAATTTATTTGGTTTTTAGATTATTTAAAAAAATAACATTATCAACTTTATTTTCAAGTTTTATAAGCCTTGTGTCAATATTATCAACTTTATTTTCAAGCTTTATAAGTCTTGTGTCAATATTGTCAAGTTTCAAATCCATCTTTTCCAATCTTTTTAAAATTTCACCAATAATATCTGGTTTTGGTACTCTTCCAGAATATGAAAACTTACTCATTACTATCTCATCTCCTTACCTTATATATTTATTGGTAGATTCATTAACATAATAATTCTCTTTCTTACCTATCTTTTTAATTATAGAGTTTTGTTTTTGAGATTCTTGTGGTTTATTAGTATTATTTGCTTGATTATTATTAAACACCATACATCCTTTATATTGTAAAATTAATTGAAAAAGTAAACTTTTTAAGAATAACATGAAAAATTGTTTTTAAAATCAATTCTTCTTATTAAATTAATTGTTCTTATTTTTAATAATCATATGAAATGATAGTTTCTCATTTAGATAAAGCAGTAAATAACTTTGTGAAGTTTTTCAAATCTTCTAATGATACAATGATTTTCAAATTATCATTAGTGCCATTTCCTTTGTTAAAATCAGAAAGGACACAATATCCACCTTCTACATTACATGCATTGTAAAAGGCTATATTATCATTAACAGTATCAGTTTGAACTCCAACAGCTGTTGCTTTTGGTTCTTCATTTGAAATAAGTAATGAATTTATTGGTGTATCTATTTTTAAAACTGATAAACGGTTTGCATTTCAAAAAGGTTTATGATTTTTGGAGGTATCATTTGTTTTTTGAAAACTGTTTCAATTGTTTACATAATGTAAATTGATTTCAAAAGCAGATGTATTTACAAAAAAGTTGAAAGGTAATTCTTTAGGTCGGAAAGGCTCAAAAAATGGGAAGAAGAAAGAAATCTTATATTCAGTTTCACTAATGGAAAAAGTATAACGAAACTCAGTGCTTGTTGTAACACTTTTGAAGGAGAACTCAATGTTTGCTGTATCATTTTCTTCACTTGTTGTTGATAAAGAAAATGTCACTTTATCTATTGTATCTCCAAGGTTGGAGGAGGAGGAGGAGGAGAAATTTTCAAGTAAAGAAGAAGGAAACGATATTTTTTTGTATCCGGTACCAACAATTGTGGGGATGAAGGAAAAATTATCATCATTTATTGAAGTAAAAGAAGAGGGAACAAAGTTAATATTAAGATGTGTTTTAATATTACCTCTGAATGAAGAAAGGTTGAATTCAAGTGTCTCATTGACAAGTTTTTTGGAGAATAAAGTACATTCAGGCGAAACATAGAAGGATATTTTAAGTTTTACTTTTCCATCTTCCGTGATATTGGATAAAAAAGCACTAACTTTTCCTTCTGTGTTTGGTACTTGTAAAGCTAAACAGTCATTGTATGGTTGTTCCACTATTAAAAAGTCCTTAAATAAGGAGGAAAGATTGGAATAAGTTGAAAGATTTGAAGCATCCACTATGATGGGGTCAATACTGTATTTACTTGACACTTCAGATACTTTTGCTACTTTAGAGATATAAAGACCATTATCGGTACAATGTGAGTTAATAAAGTTGTGGGTATTTCCATTAAAGGATTGAAAGGAAGGGCTGATAACATTCATTTTTTTGGAATTAGCAACCATGTTATCACCAAAATAATTTATGGAATAGAAATAGGAGGAGGAGGAGGAGGAGGAGGAGATTTCTTGTAAGAAGGGACAATCAGCAAGGAAATTGTCTCCTACGCTACATTCTATGTTTTCATATGGAATTGGTTGAAAGATTGGAAGAGTGATAGAATATAAGGAGGGACATTGTGCAAAGAAATTATCAGCTATTGCATATAATGAAACATTTTTAAAGATAACAGTACGAATTGAGGATTTGTAGAAGAAGTTAGCAGCGATGGTACGAAGTTTAGTTCAAGAAGAGAATGTGGCATTTTTAATATTGAATGAAGATGCAAAGAAGTTAGTTCCTATTCATTCGATATTTGAAAGGTTGTTAAATTCAAAATCATATACACCAGTTTCAGAAAGAAAGTTGTTAGGGATGTATTTCAATTGGGAGAATATTTTAGACTCTAATGTTTTTAATGATTTTGTTTTTGATAATACACCATAATAATATCGAGGATCTGTGGTATTTTCAACACTTGTAAATGTGGCTAAAGAAGGGGGGCATTCCTCTATTTCTACAATATTACAATATCGAGAATTATCATATACTCCATTCTTTTGTGCAACAGAAGGACAGATAAATTCCAGGGAGGAAGAACCAGCAAACCAATTGTTTTTTATTTTTCATTTAACACTTGAGTTATGTGGTAAGGAAATACTATCAACTGCTTTTGAACCAACAATTGTGGGAAGATAATATGTTTTTGAAGAATCAAAATTATCTGGCAAAGCAGAATTAAAGATTAAGGAATAAACATATAAAGGAGGGAGATTAGATTCATTTCATTCACCTGTTTCTAAATTTCAAGAACATTTTTTTATTGGTTCATTTGGGGAAACAACCAAAACTTCATTAGCTTTTAAATTTGCAAAATCAGAATAAAAATGGAAATAAATGGTTTGGGTAATATAAGAATTATCAGAAAAACGGTGGATATTAATATCTATGGTTCTTGAATTAGTACCATCATAAGCAGATGCTGGGTCGGTTCTATCAACATGAGATAAGTCAAGAACTTTTGTTTTCGAATCAAAAGAAAGCCCTTTGATATTTTCGATACCAGCAATAGTTACTTCACTATCTGTTTCATTGAAATTACCAAAATATTGGACGTATTCTTCATCAGGATCATTAATAACAATTGCTCTAGGTCCTGCTATAAATAAGGATTTGTCGGAATTTATAGAGATATTTGAGTTCTCAACTTTATGAGTTAGTTCAGATAAAAAAATTCCAACACCTAACCCAGAACCTGCAGTGACAAGGATACTTGATGATATTATTAATCCTATTTTAAGTTTAGTATTGTTTTTATTTGTTCTTTGATATTCTTTAGCCATTTTTCTTATTTTTTATTTCTTATACTTTTTCCTCCTCACTATGTTTATTTATATTCCTTATAGAGGAAGAATAAGAAGTTTGGGAAGAAGTATCAGGTGTAAAAGGTTGAAGGTATGGAATAGCGATTCAGTTTTTTAGATTATTGAATTTTTGTGCGAAACCAGAGACATAATAATATTGCGAATCATACGATGCTAGTGTTACATCATCATCAAAAATTATTGCAGTTGAGTTTGGATTTGTTTTTAAAGTGTTATTTGAAAATGCCTCATACATACTATTATTTGGAGTTTCTGAAGCTGTAAAAGAGTTGGAAAAATCATTAAGTTTAGTATGTTCAAGAATTATATAGGTTAAAAAAGAAAGATTAGAAAAGGGTTGATAAGAACAAGGAAAGGATTTTCATGTTTCTACATGTTGAAATCATAACATAAAAATAATACGAGATGATGCGAGCATCATTCTTGGAACAATACCATTATTTTCAGTTATGGTTCCATCATTATTAATTTTTCCCTTGAAAGATTCGAAGGAGATTGCAAAAGCACGAGGGGAAACGTTATACATGAAATAATCACCAAAATAATTGACATCTCAGAAGTTTGCTTGTTTTCCATAATATAGAGAGTTTAAAAAGCCAGCGGCATAGTGAGCTTTAATATTTGAAAGAGAATAATCATTGTATAAGAATTTATGTCCTATTTTTGTTGGGAGATTTTCTGAGTTTTGCAAATCAAAGGAGGGGATTGTTATGGAATGCAAGGAATGACATTGAGAAGCAAAATTGTTACCAATTGATATTAGTTTTATTTCTTCACAGAAGGTTAAACTTCCAAGAAAACTGGATTCATAAAGAAAGTTGTCACCTATTTTTTTAAGCTTTGGAGAATTTATTTCTATTTTTTTAATATTTGAGTCATAGAAGACATTATTACCAATTTCTTCAAGTTTCGTAAGATTTGAGAAATCAAAAGAGTGAAGATTTGAAAAAGCAAAGAAATTGTTAGGTAATTTTTTTAAATTACGGAACATTGCGGTGTCGATACGTTCCAAAGCAGTTGTGTTTGAACAAAATGAATCTTGTGCTATTTCACTATCATTAGGATCTTCTGGCTCTGCGTATTCTGATTCTTCTGCTTCCATTGTTAAAGTTGTTTTTGTTGTTTTTAATGTTTCGAAAGTGGTTTGTTCTTCATTCCTTTCAGCTATTTGTTCTATGTTTGAATGTTGCTCAATAAAAGAAGAACCAGATTTAGTAATGGAAGAAGATGTTATTTTAACTAAGGAGGCATCATTAGCACAAAAATCATATGGAAGGATAAGTTTCAAAGAACAAGGAAGTGTTATTGCTTCTAAACTTCTTAAATTTGATAAAGAAGGAAGGACAGGAGTAGTAGAATCACTATCAGCAGAAAGAATAGAAGGAATAAAAGGATAGGTTTTATTATCGAAGTAAATATAACATATTATGTCTTTAATATCATTTCAGCAAACCTCCTCCTCCTCCTCCTCCTCTCCATATACATAATGTTTACCATTTTTAAAAGTGTTGAGGGTATCAGAATCAAACTCAAAAGTCATAATTCGATCAAGTGTATCTATCGCAATAACCATATTTTCTGTGATTGATTCATGGGGAAAGTAACATAAATATGAATTGGCTGTTACATTTGAATTATCCCATTTTCGATAAGCTTCAAAGGTAAAATAATAGGTTGTTTCATAATCTTTATGTAATGGGAAAACAAAGGATGTTAAATCTAGGTAAAAATCATCTGTGTCTGGTTGATGGAAAAAATTGATGTGTTCTTTGTTGAAATCAACATATTCGTGGATATTTTGTTCTTCGCTATCTTCGTTTCCATAAATTATGGTGTTTTTAACACATGAGACATTTACATAATCTGCTCCATTGCATGAGATTTTAAATATGTCATGTTCTGTTCCAGTCATTAATAGGTATGGGGAAACATCGATGTAAAGTTCTTGGGTTGTAGAAGGAATAATTAGTTTCTTTTCATCAGGATGGTTTTTCTTTCAAAATCAAAAGGATGCAACAGTGGCAACAGACGCAAGAAGTAAGGAACATGCTGCACCTATTCATATGAATTTGGTTGCTTTATTTCTTGGTTTATTTACTTTGTTCATATTTTTATTCATTTCTCTACTCTTGCTACTATTATTTATCATTATTTATTTTATATTTCATTAAGTTAGTATATGTTAATTTCATTGTATTTAGGGTATTCATTGTGTTTATCATAGTGTGTTAATATTGGGATTGACATTGTTTACTAATTTGTAAATAATATAAACAGAAAGATTTTTTCCTAAAGTGGTTGAAAAATCTAATTTTACAATAAAATGGTGGCCGATTCCAGGAGAATAACCATTGACACCAACAAATCACACACCAACAGCAAATGCTTTTGTGGTATTATTTTCAGTTTCTTTTGGCATAGAATCAAATTTTTGAAGAATTGAATAATAAG
>JAIRKL010000032.1 GCA_031260145.1 Mycoplasmataceae bacterium | reverse complement strand
TTTTAATTATAGAGTCTTGTTTTTGGGAATTTTCTGGCTTATTAGTGTTATTTATTTGATTTTTATTAATTCCCATACATCCTTTATATTGTAAAAATAAATGAAAAAGTAAACTTTTTTAAGAATAGCAGACAAAATTAATTTTAAAAGATAAAAGTAATCCTATTTTTTAACTTTATGTAAACGATAAAAATAGGGAAATTATAATATAAAAATATGGATTATCAATATGGTTTCACCACTAAAATAAAAAATAATATTTTATTCAAAAAAGGTTTAAATTTAAAAGTAATTAAAAAAATAAGTGAAATAAAAAAAGAACCAAAATGAATGTTTGATTTTCGCTTACAAGCTTATAAAAATTTCTTAAAATTAAAAAATCCAAATTGAGGAATAGATATTTCATTTATTGATTTCAATGATTACATATATTTTGCAAGTGCACTTAAAAATGAGGCTAATGATAAAATTCCTGATGAAATAAAAGAAACGTTTAATAAATTAGGGATAGATGAAAAAGAACAGCAAATATTAAGTGGTATCAATGAACAATTTGATTCCCAAACGGTTTTTCATGAATTAATAAAAGAAATTAAGCAAAAAAAAATTATTTTTTGTGGTTTCGATGAAGCAATACAAAAACATGGAGAAATTGTTAAAAAATATCTTGGAAAATTAGTTAATTCTTCTGACAATAAGTATGCTGCTTTAAATTCCTGTGTATGTAGTGGAGGAAGTTTTTTATATGTTCCAAAAAACACGATATTGGATAAACCATTGCAATCTTATTTTCGAATTAATACTAAATCTTTAGGACAATTTGAAAGAACATTAATCATTATTGAAGAAGGCTGTCAAGTTCATTATATTGAAGGTTGCACTGCTCCTGTTTATGATAAAAATAATCTTCATGCTGCTGTTGTGGAAGTTTTTATTAATCAAAATTCAAAATTCAGATATTCTACAATTCAAAATTGAAGTAAAAATGTTTTAAATCTAGTCACAAAACGAGCAATATTGGAAAAAAATAGTTTTATCGAATGAGTTGATGGCAATGTTGGAAGTTTAATAAATATGAAGTATCCTTGTTCAATATTGAAAGGTGATAATTCAAATGCTAAATGTATCTCTATTGCGACTTGTAATAAAAATATGAAGCAAGACACTGGTGCAAAAATGATTCATTTAGGAAAAAATACAAGAAGTCAAATTATTTCGAAAACAATATCAAGCGATAATGGAATAAGTAATTTCAGAGGATTAGTAAAAATTACAAAAAATGCAATAAATTCATTTTCTTCTATAGAATGTGATACCTTATTATTAGATCAAACAAGTTCAAGCGATACCATTCCAAAAGAAATTGTTGAAAATAATTCTTCTTTCATTAAACATGAAGCTAAAATTTCAAATATTGACAAAGAACTACTTTTTTATCTTAATTCAAAAGGATTTGATGAAAAAAAAGCTAAACAATTGTTTTCCTTGGGTTTTATCAAACCATTTACCGATTTACTTCCATTAGAATATGCTGTTGAATTAAATAGATTGTTAAAAGAAATAATTTAAATTTATCTTTTTGTTTAAAAATCATTTCATTAATTTTATTGTTTTATTTAACAATTTAAAGCTAAAAGTTAACTTTTTTGTTTTTTTTAACAATATTAAGTATGATGAGTAGTTTAAAAACATTAATTCTTTCTAGTGCAATAATATTTCTTTTTATCTTATCCTTATTGTTTTTTGTTAATGTTGATAAAGTTGGAAATGCTGAAATCATACTTTACGAAACGAAAGAATATATTGTTTTAAATAAAAAAGATGCTTTTAAAAATATAAACCAAAATAATAAAAAATATGATTTCCTCATTGATAATAAAAATTATTTAATTGAATTTACTAATTTTAATGACTTAATTAAGGATGAAAAAATAGATTATGTTATTTATCCTTTAAAAAGAAATTTTAACAAAAGCATTAATTGCATTGAAAATGATTTCAATGACGATGAAATTTTAACAAATGGACATATTATTTATGGAAAACAAACTTTTTTTAATTTCATTTTTTGCATTTAGTGAAAATAAAAATATCTAAAAATTTTAAAAACATTTAAGAAGCAATAATTCATTTTTCTGGTAAACCTTTGGATTTTAACAAATCTAAAAGTTGTTGATCGGTAGCTAAACAATTGATGCTTTTGATAGTACCAATATCTCTTACTAAAGAAAATGCTTCATTACTTCATCCATTTATATATGCTGTTAAATCATTTGGAAAATCCGATAAAATTATTTCATCTATGTCACATTTTTCCAAGCTTCCCAAAGAAAATGGTACGTCAAAAATATTTGTTAACAAATTAGAGAAAGATACTTTTTTTAAATAAGTACTTCTTTCAAAACAAGAATTTTTTAATGTTTTAACATTATTTAAATTTAAATTTGAAAAATGATTTAAAAGAAAAGCATATTCAGCGATTTCGATTAGTTTTGTATTGTTGAAAATAATATTTGTAGCTTGAGAATAAGCAAAAGTGTAATTTGAAATTTCTTCCACATTTTCTCCAATTATGATTTCATTTATATATTTTTGTCCATAAAAAGCATAACTATCAATATTAATTATTTTATCATTAATTATTAAAGTTCCTTCTATTTTATTTGAATTACTTCACAAAAATGCATCTTCACTAATTTTCTTTAAAGGATATATGTTTTCATTTATTTGAACAAAATCTGGAATAACTAAATTATTAGCGCAATAATATTGATTACCTTTTCTTATTAACGCTGAGTCTAATTCTTCATCATTGTCGCAATCATACGCTTCACAAACTAATGAACCAGTTTCATATCCTTTCCAATTAGTTCCATCAGCGTTACCAATGTAATTTGTTGTTAAATTATCATCTGGTAAAGGATCGGGGTCAGGTTGGACATTGTCTCCTTCATTATTTTCTTCATCAACATGTTGTGCATTTTGTCTACATGATGTTAAAACTAATGGCACAACCACACTAATTCCTAATAAAAAAGTAAATATAAACGAAGGGAATTTAGATAATTTTTTTAATTTTTCCATTATGTGTTTTTTGAATTACATTAACTAATAAAAATTAGAATCAAAATCTTATTAATTTACTAATTAAGTTGCTATTTAAGTTTTTTAGTAAGAAAAATTTATGGGAAAATTGTATTTCTATTAGGGTTATTTTAATTTAATTCTTTGGAAAATACTTGTTTTTGGGTTTAATCTATTCTTTTTTATAAAATAAAATATAATACTTTTATGGCAAATGTTAAAGTATTAAAAAAAGATTTTAATGAATCATTAAAAAGATTTGGTTAT
>JAIRKL010000014.1 GCA_031260145.1 Mycoplasmataceae bacterium | reverse complement strand
ATTTTCTGTGTTATATTGAAAAATAGTAGGAGAAGAAGAAGGAATTCATGATAATTCTCCAACACTTAATTCTGTTGTTTGAATTTGTTGAGAAATTGATTGGATAATATCAGTTCTTGCTGTTACTACAACTGTGAATTGTTGTTGCAACATTTCAGTTGAATCTGTACCGGCTCAAACTAAAGCACAAGGGTAGGAATCGATAGGAAGAGTTTTTTCTCATTCAAATTCGAATGTTAGATTTTTGTCATTAGTTTTTTCTTCACTAACATTGGCAGTTGTTATGGATTTAATTTTGATAACTTGTGATTCTTCTGAGGAAACCACACCATTTGAAACTTTATAAATTTTTCATGATGCAAAAGAATTGCTGGAAGTGTTAGAAGAATCATGCATTTTTCATTCACTAGTTGTTAAATCTCCTTCGTGGATAAAGGAAGAAGGAACATTATGAAGTACTATTTTAGCATTATTTGTACAAACACTTGAATCATTATAGAATTTGGATATAAATCCATGGGATGGCATAGAAAAGTAGGAAAGAGTGGTGTTTGTGGAATCATACATATGTGTTTTTGTACATTTTAATTTGAATTCTTTGAAAAGAGGCAAATAATTTGGTGAATTTGGTGTTAATACAATGTTGAATTTGATTTCAGTATTTACAGGTAAATAATCACTATCTTTAGCACTAACAAAAGTTAAGTTGAATGTTGATGCAGTATATTCAGAAAGAATGTTAATATTACCACTAGCATCTTTTATGTAAGGCACTTTTTTTGTTTTAGAGTTTAAAGAATTTTTTAGTGTTTGTGACTGTAAGGTTGTATAGTTAGAAGGTGTGAAAGTGACAAACTTTTCAAGATAGGTTTTAAGGTTTTCAGATACATTAGTGATTGTTATTGAATTTTCATCTAGGCTAAATGTTCCTTGTTTATAACAATCTAGATTAGAACCTACTGTGTAAGTACTTTCAGTATTTTGTGGAGTAGAAGTGGCAAATTTAATTTGATATTCAGCGGAAACATTACTAGGTAGGTTAATTGTGGTATATTCATCTAAAATAGCATTGACAGTGAGAGTAACTTCTTTTTTTAATGTTGTATATCCTTCTAGGGATACTTCGATTTCAAAAACATAGGTTCCAACAGGTACAGTGGCATCTTTCTTTAAATTGGTTCATGCAGTAGTAGAATAAGAAGAACCATCTAAAGTAACACCAACAAGTTGATAATTACCAGATTCACCTGTTATTAACCCATCTTGTGTGTTACTAACGTCGTTAGAATTAACTTTAATTAATCTTAATTTTCAAATAAATTGTTTATCTGTTTGCAAAGAGGAAGAGATATTAAAAGCGGTGGAGGTTGCAGAATTATAGTTTGTATTTATTGAATCTGTTCATGTTCCATTTGTAATTTCACCTTCTTCAAATTGTCCTGTTATTTCAGTTGAAGTGACAGTATATGTTATTGTGTTTGTTTGTTCTGTTTTAATACATAAATAGATAGTTGGGTTACTGTAATTAGTGGAGAAGCAACCTTGAATATTATTTGTGACTGTGTCATTAATTAATAAATATATTAGCTGTCCATTTATTTGAATAGTAAAAGGGGTATTTTCCAAAGAAGTGATATTATTTTGAGTTGCAAAATTTTGTTCTCATCATGAAGAATCGCCATATGTAGAGGAGGAGGAGGAGGCAATAACAATACGCATATTATCTGTGAAAGGTATTTGAGATTCGCCAGATAAAATGTTAATTTGCTGTTTTAGGAAGCTTCCCATTTTTAAGTTTAAAGAAGAAACTCCAGTAATAGAGAGTGAATCTTTAGCTACATTTTTGACTTTAATTTCAAGTGTGAAATATTGAGTTTGATAATTTTCTTTTGCAGCTTTGATTGTTATTTTATAATCACCTTCCGCTAAGAATAAAGCAGAAGAAGAATCATTGGATGCTAATTGTCCCCTAATTGCACCATCATTTTTAATTTCAAGTTTAGCAAATGAAGCATCAGGGATTTTAGAATCAGTTATTAAATTAGAATGAGTAGTATCTTCGGTACTATAATAACCATTCAATAGTGTGAAATTTAAAGGAACATTTATAGTGTTTCCTTCGTTTTTTCAGTCTCCGCCACTAAATGTGGAAAGAATGTGAGTGGTGTCAGTAGTATTAGAAGGATTGAAATAATATCGTGCTCCTACAATGGCATCAATTGATGAAGAACCAGTAATAGCATTTGTTGCGATACCTTGAATTTCTAAGTTTATGGTACATGTTGGAGACTGAATATAAGATTCGTGGTCAGGATTATCACTTAGTGCTTTGCAAGTTACGTTTAAAACATAGTGTCCTGTTTTTACTGAATTGAATTTTGAAGGGTCAACAATTATAGAACCAGTAATAGATTTATTTGAATCCGTATTTATGGTTACTTTTGGATTAGATGAATCTTTAAAGGATAAAGTGGTATTTTCTGTTCCACCTTCTTCACCTACTATTTGAATTGCATTTTGTACAGGTTCAATGGTGTACGTGGTTGAAGTGGAACCGGCTTCTGCGTTTTTATTATGGGGAACAGTAATACTTTCAATAGCGTAATCTCCATTAGTATAATCGCCAGAGGTAATGCTACCAAATTCAAGATTAAAAGAGACAACTGTTTCACCACCTACGTCTTTATATGCTGGTTTTTTGTTTAAATCATTTAAAAAAAGAAGAGAATGTTCAGTGGGTGTTGTTGTTGTTACTTTTTTAATGTAGCAAATACCATTCATTGTTTTTTCACCATTTTTTGCAACAAAAGTAGCAGGGATAGTGAAATTGTTTGCTTCATTGAATTCATATATACCAGAAGAATTTGTTGTTTCATTGTATTCTAAATCTTTAAAGGAAGGAGAAGTTATTTCGGAATCTCAATTACTTATTGAATAAGAAGGAGTGGTTACTATTTTAAGAAATGATGGATTAACATTTGAAGCTTGTTCGGGAACATTAACAAATTCAAAGCCAAAGTGGTTGAAATAGTCTTGAAAATGAGAAACAGATAAATCTATTTTAAAAGTATCTAAATTAGCATAATTTACAACAATAGAAGAAGAAGAAGAAATATTTCCAAGTTGAAGACCTTTAACAGTAAGTGTTATTGGTAGTTTAGCATCAACATATCCTGGTACTTTGTAGGTTATATTGAAATTGTATACACCAGATGCTAGGTAGGAATTTGGTTTTCATTTTACTTTATTTTTTTCTTCTGCCTGTTCAGTATCAACAATGTAGCCATAATCTCCAGAAGATGTTGCATCAATATCAATAGCTCATTTTAATATTACAGAATTAGTAGGAGCATCCTCTAAACTATTAGGTGTTAGTGTAACAAGATTAGGAGAGTTTTCAAGTCCTCATGTTCCTCCTGGAACTAATGCTTGGAATACATGCATAGAATGATTTTGTGATTGTTCAACTGATGAGTCAGTGTTAGCTTGGTTGTTTCTTACGAAACTTCTTTGGCGTTCTTGATCAGGAGTTTTTAATTGTTTATCAACCGCTTCTAAGCTACCATAATCGTATTCAAAGGAAGCAGTATTGTAAATAATTGGGTTGTATGGGTTGGGTTTGATAACTATTTTTGTATGATATTGAGAAGGGTAGCAATTTTTTGCAGAAGCAGTAATAGTTATTGGGAATTCTCCAACCATAGAATTATCTCATGTACCATTAGTGATGGTAAATACAGTAGTAGTAGTAGTAGTAGTAGTACCTGCAGCAACATTCCTTTGATTTTTTAATGATAAAATTGAAGGTTCTGCTGTTGTTTCGATTTCGAATTTATTATTATAAGAAGAGGTGAAGCAATAATTTCCTTGTAAGTCATTGAAATTGTATTCTTTAATAGTGATACCTGTGATGGGATATTTATCGTCATTTTCTTTTTCACCTAATGTTAGATAACCTTTTAATACTGCACTTTCATTATCAGCTTTGTTTGCTTCAAAATATACTTGGGTTTGGCCATCACTTAAGTCATTTGAGATGTATTTTAAGCCTTTTGCGAATTCTGTTTTTCCAGGTCCATATGATAAAAAACCAGTTTTTTCATTTATTTTAATATTTAATTTGGAAAGGTAATCATTTTCCATTCTATGCCCATTAGTTTGAGAAACACTCCATTTTAAATCTTCCGGGATAGTTTCAGAACCGAAAAGAGCAAATTGAGCAGAAGAAGCATAACCATAAGAACCATTAATAATTACTGTTTGGTCTGGTTGTGTTGTTTGTCCTTCTCCAATATCACTTGAAACGCTCAATGTAAAAGTAGCAGAAGTAGTTGCTGTTGGAGTAGAAATTGTATAAGTATTTTTGGAAGTGTCTGTATAAACATGTTGTGATTCAATATTGTTTACATTAACACTTGTTACAACATTGCTAGATTCAATATATTCAACAGTCATTGTTCCTTGTACTATTACATCATCAGCATTTTTAGCTGTAAAAGGAATATTTGTTCCTGTTGAATATCCAGAGCCAGCATTAGTTACTGTTGCAATAATTCCTCTTGTTTGTGTCTTACCATTTAGTGAAATTAAGGGAAGGATTTTATTGTATACGTTAAAAAGAACTTGTTTTTCAATAATGTATTTTGTATTATTTGTTCTTGTTATTGTGGCATATATGGTTGCTTTATGAACACCAATATTAGCAGAACTAGAAATGGAAACACTAATAGAAGTGGAATTGTTTTCATGAGTATATGTAATATTGGAATCTAAGGCATCCTGCCCTAATAAGGAAACAGTAATTGAGGATACATCGGAAACCGGTTCGTTGTTGGTTGAATTTTTTAATGTGAAGAAAGAAGAAGTTGTTTGCCCTGCTTTAACATATTTATAAGAATCGCCTTCTAATACATAACCAGAAGCAATGGTTGAAACAGTGGAAAAAGCAAAAGCACAAGAACCAATAATGGTAGCTGTTGCTAATGATAATCCAAAAAGAAGGAGAAAAGATTTGGATTTTTTTATTTTAATCATTTTATTAAGATTATATTTTATACATTATTATATCATGTATATATGAAAGAATGTTGTTTGACTTCAAAAATAAAATAGTTTTACCTTTAAAAAAATCTTCTTCAATATGTTTTGAAAATTTTTGCATTAATTTTTAATTAACCTATTTGACAAAAACAAAAAAGTTAACTTTTTCATTTATTTTTACAATATAAAGGATGTATGGTATTCAAAAACAATCAAACAAACAACACTAATAAACCAGAAAATTTCCAAAAACAAAACTCTATAATTAAAAAGATAGGTAAGAAAGAGAATTATTATGTTAATGAATCTACTAATAAATATATAAAAGAAGGAGATGAAATTTTAATGAGTAAGTTTGTTTATTCTGGAAGAGTACCAAAACCAGATATTATTGGTGAGATTTTAAAAAGATTAGAAAAGATTGATTTAAAACTTGATAATATTGATGAAAGAATTACTAATATTGAACAAGTTCAAAAACTCCAAGGAGAAGAAATCAAAGAAATAAAAGAGGTTCAAAAAGCCCAAGGAGAGAAAATTAATAATATCGAATTAATTCAAAAAGCCCAAAGCAAGGAAATCAAAGAAATAAAAGAAAACCAAAAAATCCAAGGAGAAAAAATTGACAAAATAGATGAAAGACTTACAAAACTTGAAAATAAAGTTGATAATGTTATTATTTTAAATAACTTGAAAATTGAATAATTTTGAAAAAAAGTTATTTTAAGATATTTTATTATTAGTTAAATAGAAAAAGAACCTTATATCTTGGGTTTAAACTAATATTAAGGAGAAAATAAACATGTATAAAGTACTATTTTTAGTACTTTTTATTTTTTAACATTTATCTCGTTTACTTTATTCTCAACATTTATTTTTTTAAATATTTCATCTATTTTAGTAACTCTATCAATTATTTTATCTTTACTAAAATGAATTTGTGGTATTTTTCACATGTTGAGTTCTTTAGCTAAACTTTTTTTAAAAACAGATTTTGAATTATTGAGTTTTTTAACATATTCATCAATATTTTTCCTATTGTAGGTATCCACGGAAATTTCACAATATGATTTATCATCCGAACGTTTCAAAAAAGTAAAACTACATTTTTTAATATCAATATCATATATTTCAAATTTTAATACATTATTAAGA
>JAIRKL010000022.1 GCA_031260145.1 Mycoplasmataceae bacterium | reverse complement strand
GTTGAAACTAACATGTTAAATGGTAACAATATTAATGATATTAAAAAAATGGAATCAGAAATACGTAGCTTACAAGAAAGTTTTAAAACTTCAATTAATACATTCTCGCAAAATGTTCAAAATGTTCCAAATGCTGTAATGGAAATTAAAAAAATTACAAGTCTTTTTGATAATTCAAAAAAAAGAGGTGATATTGGGGAAATACATTTAGAAATGATAATATCTTCAATATTACCAAAGGAAATGTACGAAATGCAATCTTCTGAAAATAATTTTAGATACGATTGTAAAATAACAACATCCTACAAAGAATATATTATTGATGCAAAATTTCCGCTTGATAATTATTGAAAAATAATTGAAACTGAAGAAAAAGAAAGAAAAGAAAAATATAAAAAATTATTTAAAGATGATTTAAAAAATATGATTAATGATCTTAAAAAATATGAAAGGGATGTCTTTTTATTTATATCTAGTGAGAGAATGTATAGTGATATTTTGGAATGATTTGGGGAAGACTTTTGAGTTGAAGCAATGAAAACTAAAATTATTTTTTGTTCGCCAACAACTTTGTGGCTTCTTCTTCAAAATATTAGCAATAACGATAAAAATATGAAACTTTTTAATTCTTATGAAGAAAAAGCTAAATTATGAGAAGAATTTGTAGCGGGGAAATTTAAAATTTGATGAGAAAAATGAAATACTTTTTGTAACAAATGAGATACTCTTACCCGAAGTATAATAGATGTGCAAAATACTAATATAAAACTGTATAATGGTGCTGAAAAAATTCTTGCTTTAGAAAAAGAAGATAAAAAACAACTTAATGAAATAAAGAAAAATAGTATTAGTTTAAAAAATAAATTAACACTTATAAATTCAAAAGAAAAAGGGGAAGAAGAAGATAATATTGCTGAATAACTAAATTTAACTGATTATTAATCAAATATTAATCTCGTTTAGGGCAATCCTGAAATGTAGGGTAACTTTTATCTTTTAAAATAAAAATCTAAAGATGTTCAAATTTTCAAAACTTAATTCAGAGTATTCGACTTCTTATTGTAGGAAAAACTAAATATTTATCAAATTAATGAACTGTTTATATTTATTGTACTATTCTTAAAAAGTTAACTTTTTCATTTATTTTTACAATATAAAGGATGTATGGTATTCAATAATAATCAAGATGATAATTCAAACAAACCACAAAAATCAAAACAAGCTAATTCTTCTAATCCTATAATTAAAAAGATAGGTAAGAAAGAGAATTATTATGTTAACGAATCTACTAATAAATATATAAAAGAAGGAGATGAGATAGTAATGAGTAAGTTTACATATTCTGGAAGAGTACCAAAACCAGATATTATTGGTGAGATTTTAAAAAGATTAGAAAAGATTGATTTGAAATTAGATAATATTGAATTAGTTCAAAAAGCTCAAGGAGAAGAAAACAAAAAAATAAATACAAAACTCAATACTATTATTATTTTAAACAACTTGAAAACGGAATAATTTTATTGAAGCTTACAAGTTATTTAGTAATATAAAAAAATAAAAATTATTTTCTAAATGGAACTCCAATAGATTGAAGTAAAGCAAATGATTGTTCTTTACTGTTTTTAGAAATAACAAAAGTTAAATCAAAACCACGAATTCTTTTAATTTGATCATAATCAATTTCGGTGAAAATAATTTGTTCTTTAATGCCAATGGTACAATTTCCAAAAGAATCAAAAGAGTTGTTATTAAAACCTTTGAAATCTTTTGTTCTTGGCAAAGCAACATTAACAAAATTAGCTACAAAATTTCACATTTTATTACCTCTTAATGTAACTTTAACACCAATATTTTGATTTTCTCTTAATTTAAAACCAGCAATAGCTTTTTTAGATTTTGTGGTTACTGGTTTTTGCCCTGTAATAACTGTTAATTCATTAAACATAGAATCAACAAATTTAGCATCTTTTGTAGCATCACCAACACCAGCATTTATAACTATTTTTTCTAATACTGGAACTTGATGAACATTTTTAAAATTAAATTTTTCAGATAAATCCTTAATGATTTTTTCAGTATAGAATTTTTTTCAGTTAAAAGCCATTATTTATTTTCCTCCTTTTCAATTTCTTTCTTTGTTTCTTCAATTATTTGTTCTTTTTCTACTTCATCATTAACTACTTTTGCAAAATCTTTATCTTCAAAAGAAAGATTTAAGGATTCAATAGTTTTTTGAATTTCTTTTGTTATTATATTGAAAGTTTCAAATTGGTTAGCTTTTTTAAAGCTAGTTTTAATAACAACTAATGAACCTTCTGGTCCAGGAATAGCACCTTTGATTAAAATAAGGTTTTGTTCAGGAAAAATAGTAACAACATTAAGATTTTGGATAGTTACAGTTTCATGACCATAACGACCATGCATCTTTTTTCCTTTATAAACACGTTGAGGAGCATTACCACCACGACCAAAAGCTAATGAACCTTGTCATCTATGTGGATAACCGTGTCCATGAGATAAACATCCAATTTTAAAGTTTCATCTTTTAATTGCACCTGTGTAACCATGACCTTTTGTGATACCTTGAACATCAACATATTCACCTGGTTTAAAGATTTCTACTCCAAATTCATCACCAGGTTTGTAATTACCTTCAACATTACTTAAAGTACGAATGTTTTTTCTTACATTAACACCAATTTTTTTAAAAACTCCAACTTCTGGTTTATTAAGTTTATTTTCTTTCGTTTCACCATATCCAATTTTAATACTATTGTTTGGTTTGTTTTCAAGAACAAGGTTCGGCTGAGCTTGTATAATTGTACAAGTTATTGCTTTTCCATTCGTGTCAAACAATTGAGTCATTCCTATTTTTCTTCCAAACAACTTTTTCATTATTTTATTTTTACCTCCACAGTACTTGGGACAATTATTTTTTTAAGTTCATCAAGCAATTCTTGAGTTGAATTTTTAACAATTATTAAACGATTATGCAAACGGCGTTCAAATTGCTCCATTGCAACTTTGTGGACAAATGGATCTCGTAGAACAGTATAAACTTCCTTCTTTGTAGGTAAAGGAACGGGACCCGAAAATTCTAATTTAACATTTTTAATAACAGTTACAACTTGCTTAACAACATTCTCTAATAAACCAATATCATAAGATGTCAATTTTATACGGTATTCATTATTTATTTTGTTTGTTGTCATGAGTAAGATCGAACGTATTTTCTTTATAAATACATAAATATTATATATTTATACAAATTTTATCTTTTTTCTCCTTGTTTTAGTTTAATTCACTCTTGTATTTGTTAATTCTTCTTTATATTTTTTACAAAAGATTAAATAATGTCATTAATTAGTAGTTTTTTCTTCTTCTATTTGTTCAAAACTTGATCCTTTTTTATAAATTTGAATTTTCTCAGACTTATTTCATTTTTCTAATAAAGAATCGAATATTTGTCAACTTTTAAGAATTTCAACATTAGAAGTAAAAACATCTTTTTTACCAAATATAGCATTATACAAAACACCTTTGTATCCATCAAGAAAATTATTTTCAATATTTTTTAATTCAACACCATTAAATTTAACATTTTGAGGAAAAGGAGTATATGGTGTGATTTTAAGTTTAGAAACAGTTTTGTTTTTAAAAGAGATGATTATTGAACTTTCTTTTTTGTCAAGTGCTTTTCCAGTTATTAATATTAATGGAACATTTAATCATTTAGGATTGGAAGAATTTAAAACTACCTTAGCATAGGTTTCAACGTTTGATTTTTCATTATTAACTTCTTCTTTATATCCCTCATATTGTGCATTTGTACAAGAATCATCATTTAACAATGAAAGTTCATTAACACATTCACTACGTTGCTGAAGAATATGATTAATATCTTTATCTTTTGCATCACATAAGGTTAATATTAATAATTGCATTAAATGTCCTTGAATGAAATCTCGTAAAGCTCCTGTTTGTTCATAAAATATGCTTCGTCCTTGGATGTCAATTTGTTCCAAACCAAGAACTTCAATTTTTTCAACAAATTTATTATTAAAAAATTCTTCAAAAAAACTTTGATTAGCAATTTTAAAAGGAATAATGAATTGTGAATTTTTTTTAGCCATATAATGATCAACCTTGTAAACTTGTTCTTCAGAAAAGTATTGGTTAATTTCACATAAAAAGTTTTTTGCAGAAGAATAATTAATACCAAAAGGTTTTTCTAAAAGAAGTTTGATATTTTTTTTATTAAATCCTGCTTCACCTAATTTTTTTACATATGAAAGAGCTGATGTTGGAGGAACAGATAAATATATTAATATTTGATCATTATTTTCAAGTTCAATTGAATTTAATAAATTTTTGTAATCTTGAATATTTTCATCAAGTTTTATACTTTTAAAATTTTCAGATAATAAAGAATCTTGGGAAAAAATATCTTCTTTTTTCAAATCTCTTCGGCTAACACCATAAAGGAATATATTAGAAATTAATTCAGAAGATAATAATGATTCCAAACTAGGAAGAAGCATTCTTCTACTCAAATCACCAGTGATTCCAAAAAGGATAATATATGTTTTCATATTTTTGCGTAAATTATATTTGAAAAGAATAAAAATTATTATAAAAAATAATAAGGAATAAGGATTTTTTAAAAAGCACTAATTACTTATTATTTTATTCCACGCTCTTGGTATTTTCATATCGGTAACAACTGTTTTTTTAAAGATAAGAACTGAAGTGTCATTATTATTGTTTTCTAGCAATAATTTTGAATTTTTGATAAATACTGATGCTTCGGAGAGTTCTTTTTGAAAATTAATTCCTTTTGGTTCAATAAGGATTCCATTTTTTTTAGCATAGGCGATTGAAATTTCAAGTATTATTTTTAATGGTGCAACAGCTCTGGAGGTTACAATATCAAAACTTTCTCTCTGTTTTTTTTCAATCTTTTCTGCTCTTTGATTTCAAAAAGTGACTTTGATGTTTAGAATGTCACATAACTCTTTCATAAAATTAATTTTTTTCAAGCTTGTTTCGAGAATGGTTAATTTTATCTCGGGATATAAAATTTTAAGAACTATTCCTGGAATTCCACTGCCGCTTCCTATATCCAATAGTGAGATAGAAGAAGAAAAAAAATCAATATTTTCAAAAGGTTTTAAGGAGTCGAAAAAATATTGTTCATAAATTTTTTCTTCTGAATCTAATCTGGTTAGGTTCATTACTTTATTTACTTTTTGTAAATATTGCTTGTATTTTTCGATGTTTGAAAAAAAATCATTTGAAAAATTTAAGAATGTTTTTTTTATTTTTTCTTCGAATTGTTCTTTGTTCATTTTTAAATGATTTTCTCCAATATTTTGGAAGGTTTGAATTTTTTTATGACATTAATGATTTTATCAATATCTGAAAAATCATTGTAGATATATAAGCTTATTCTAACATAACCAGATTTATTTCCTGTAAACATGTATGCTAATTTTACACAAGCTGTTCCACCGCGAACAATAATTTTATTTTTTCCAAAATAGTTTGCAAAATCTTGAGGATTAATACCTTTATAATTTAAAGCAATTACAGGGAATAATGAATCTTTTGAAGCATAATCAATATTTTTGATATCCTTGATTTTTTTATCAAAATATTTTTTAAGTTCGATTTCATGTTTTTCAACATTTTCCATCCCAATTTTTTGTAAAAATTTAATTGCTGAATATGTAGCTAAAATTCCTTCTGTATTTGGAGTACCGCCTTCAAATCTATGTGGAATAGGGGAATAATTAATTTTGAGGTTTTTTTCAACAGATGATACAGTCCCCCCTCCTAATCTCATAGGAGTCATTTTTTCAAGATGCTTCATTTTACCAAATAATATTCCAACGCCAGAAGGCCCACACATTTTATGCATTGAAAAAACTAGGAAGTCAACATCTAATTTATCAATGTTA
Source organism: Mycoplasmataceae bacterium (assembly GCA_031260145.1). Taxonomy (GTDB): domain Bacteria; phylum Bacillota_I; class Bacilli_A; order Mycoplasmatales; family Mycoplasmoidaceae; genus Malacoplasma_A. Next base: position 1,206 of record JAIRKL010000022.1, on the reverse strand, counting down.
ATAGGGTGATGAGGGATGTACTGAGTAGCATCAACTATTATTATGATATTGGGATTTTTTTTTCTTGCAAATTTAACAATGTTTTGAATAGAAAAAGTGTATCCGAAAAGATTGGAAGCAGAAGTAAAACTAATGATTTTGGTATTTTTATTTATGGAATTTAAAAGTTGTTGTTCAGAGGGAAAAGAGGAAGAATCTTTTGGAAAAATAAGTTTGAATTTATTTTTTAACGATGCTTCAATTCATGGTATTAAATTTGATGAATGTTCAGCATATGTTATTAAAACTTCATCTTCTGGTTTAAGCAAAAGTTGAACATTATTAATAATGAGATTTAATGATTCAGTAGCACCAGAAGAGAAGATTATTTGATTAGAATTTTTAACATTTAAAAAATTAGCAACTAACTCTCTAGTTGATTTAATTTTTTCATTAACCTTTGAAGCTAGCGAAGAATCATTATTGTGGGGATTTGTGCAATATTTTTCATAATATTCAGACACAGCATTAATTACTTCTTTTGGTTTTAAAGAAGTAGCTGAAGAATCTGCATAAATTCATGACTTATTTTTTAAAAATCAAGGGAAATATTTTTTATAATTCTTAAGCATTTTTATAACTTAAATTATATTTTTATATAATGTTTTTTTAGATCAGGCCCAAAATGTGGGATAGTTTTTATCTTCAAAAGAAAATAGAAAATATTCTAATTTTTTACCAAATAATTAGATTGCTTTTATAACAATTTGCTTATTATTCTTAAAAAGTTTACTTTTTCATTTATTTTTACAATATAAATGATGTATGATATTTAATAATAATCAATCAAACAATACTAATAAACTGGAAAATTCAAAAAAACTTGAGTCTATAATTAAAAAGATGGGTAAGAAAATTAATTTCCATATTGATGGATGTTCTGATGGAAAAACCAATGTTGGACTAGATTTTTATACAACACAATTTATTTATTCCAAATCAACACCACTTCCCCCGCCTCCGGAACCCACTATTATTGAAGAAATATTAAAATCAATTAAATTAATAAATGTGAAATTAGATAAAATGGACACTAAGATTGATGATATGGATAAAAGAATCACTAATATTGAATTAGTTCAAAAAATCCAAGGGGAAAAATTAGATAGATTAGAAAATAAACTCGATACTGTTATTATTTTAAATAACTTAAAAACAGAATAAATT
>JAIRKL010000008.1 GCA_031260145.1 Mycoplasmataceae bacterium | reverse complement strand
GATGGATTACAAAGTTCTGGCGATTTTACTATTTCTTACAATTTACCAGGAAAAATGGTTCATAACAGTAGATGTTCAATTTCAATAGCAGCTGATGTTTCAATCACTTTAAATTCCCCTGTTTCATTCACTGCTGGTTCAACCACTCCCCTAACAGGTACATACAAAATTTATAACCATGATGGTACTTCAAGTTTTTTTGTTTCTGTGAATACAGATGCTGAAAAATTTACATGTGCAGTTAATGAAGGGAATAAAACTTTTTCCATTACTCCTAATGGAACCCAAACAACTTCAATAACTACTTTAAGAATAAAATATGGACTTGTTAAAAAACAAGCTGGAGTTAATAACACTGATGTTATTGTAAATGAACATGAAACAGATATTATTCCAATCAATCCTGCACCTACTGATGCTACACCCTATTTTCTTCCAGAATCTTCTGTTGGGAAAGTAGTTGTTGGTGACTCCTCTTCAATTTTAAGAAAGAAACTTACTGCTAGTAATGGTGAAGTTGATTGAAATGTTGTAAATATTAAATATGGTGCCTTAGAAAATACTACTATCCCAAGTTATCTTTCTGTTTCAAAACAAACTAATTCAAATGAAAAAACATGTACTTATTCCTTTTCATATAATGAAGCTTATTCTGGTCCAATACAAGAAATTCCCTCAACTCTTCCCTTATACTTTGTTACCACACAAGATAATGTTGTTCAAAAGGTTGTTCCAAGTGAGATAGCAATCTTTCCAACTCCTGTAAAAGGTGGAATAAATGTATCTATTTTTTCCAATGAACTCAGAGAAAGTGATATTACAAAGAATGCAATTGTAGAAATTAAAGGTTACAATGGCGCAATAATAACTCCTTCTGATGTTAAAGTTGAAACTGCTGATATTTCAAAAGGTGTTTTTTCTTTTCAAATTGAAACAATGGCTGATAAAGAAAATACTTTAAAACTTACAATTGGATGTGGAACAGTTGTTAATGGCACCCATGGTTTTACAATCTCTTCAACAAATAATGCCTTTGATCCTGTAACCACTTCAATTTATGTTTTACAATCTGAAACTAATGATGCAATTAATAACCAAATTTATTCCACTAATTTAAGAGAAGCAAAAATTGGTTCATTTGCCACTGTTATTTTTGATGGCGTGATGTCCCCAACTACAAAAACAGCATTCAATAATAAAAAATCTTCCTTCTTAATCAACTATTTTGATTTAAAAAGACATGTAACATTAGAAAACTTTGAATCTGCATCATTATACAACCTTCCAGAAAATGATTCTGGTTACAAATATGTAACAGCAACCTTCAATGATACTGATGCAAAACCACCAATTTATTATGATTACAATGGAAAAATTGATACTGCAAAAACAAAATGAGTTCTTCAAATTCCTATTGATTCAACCGAATTACCAACTTCAGCAAATGATGACTTAACTAATGATGGTTACTTCAAAGTATTTGGCATTTTCTTCATAAAAGAACAAGCTACAGCTGGAGAAGATATTTTATCAATTCGTTTCCCTGGAACCAATACTGAACTTCCTTATATTGGTACAACCCTTTATTTTACAGTTGAATCAAAAGCTGACGCATCGTTTAATTGCTCAGTTCAAACAAATACATTAAAAGTTGGTAAAGTTGATGGTTATGCATTAATTGAAATTAATGGTGTAAATGATATAGACTTATCTGATTTAGTAATTAATGATGATAAATTTGCAGCAGAAGTAAGTGGGGCATATGATAAACAAAATAATAAAATCCAATATAAAGTCACTATTAAAAGCGGTGTTGTAATAGATGCTTCCCAATACCAAATTGCTATAAATTGTCCAAGTGCTAATTTAACTATCCACTGTTCCATTTCTGTTGCTCCCAAAGATCCTGTTAAATCAGTTTCTTCTAATGTTACTCTTTCTTCACTAGCTCTTGGTTCTTCTAATGGTTCTGCTGTTGTAAAAACAACTGCTTATAATAATGCATTATTAAACTCTACTGGCAACTCTCATTCTGCATCAGTTAATCAATTACAAGTTTCAATTCAATATTATTACAAGGGAACTTACTACACATTAGGAAATGAAAATGCTCCTCTTCCATTTGCAGACATGGATCCCGATTTGAAAAAAACTAATCCTTTTAATATTACAATTGGAACCATAAACACTGGTGCCATTTTCCCTTTTGTTGAAACTAGGATTGAAATTAAAAAACTTGCTTCCGATGATACAACTACTGATAAAAAATATGACTTTATCAACAATGATGAGTATTGAAAATATTTTGATTTGCATTCCTTTTATGTTAAAACTATTTCAACTGACCCTACTGTTTTAGGGGAAGATGCTATTTCTTTAACATCATTAGCTATTGCTCCCAAAGATCCTATAAGAACCTTATCAATTGAACATGTTTCAGGAGTATTAGCTGCTGGAAATCTTTCCTCATCAGCATTTTTGAAATTAACAACTCATAACTTTGCTGATTTAAGTTTTATTAATTCTAATGTATATGATATCACATCTGGTTCTTACCTCCACTTTAAAGATTACACTTATTTCAGAGATTCATTTGGTGATAAACAAAACCAATTAGAATACATCTTACGTTCACCTACTGTGGTTAATTTTGAAACAACTGAAATTATTATTGAAGTACGATTAAAAGATAATGAATCATGTTACAACACCGGCGGAGATATTAATATCTCCTTCAATCCTCCCGCTGATTCAAATATTAGAGCTGCATCTTGTGTAGTTCGAATCAATGCTCCTGGCGTTTCCCCAGAAATCAAATTATTATCAAGTGGATTTATTGATGTATCTACACATGGAGAAGATGCTGAAAATAAAAATTTCTTTAACATCACACCTTCATACTATGCAAATGCTAACTACTCTAACTTTTCTGGAATTAACATATATAAAAAAGATGATCAATCGAAAACTATCATTGCTTCATCTAATCCAAATAATATTTCCTCTTCTGTTTTAAATTCTTATGAGGTTGTAACAAATGATGAACCTGAAACAAAAATTAAAACGGGATTATTCAAAATTGAAAAAGTATTCAATGATGATACACATACATCATTCCATTATAAAGTTTCTGATTCTTTGCATTATAACCCTGAAGGTTATTACACAGTTGAAGCTATTTCAACAAATTGTTTAACAAGTTCTTGTGAATTTAAAATAGGTAATGCAATGGAAAATACCATTTCATATGACTTATATTCCACAATTGAACCTTATAAACTTTTATCTCATCAAGTTCAATATATTAATGAACAAGATTTATTTAGTCTTGATTTAGATAAAGAATTAAATGATATTTCTAAAAATACTGCATATACAATTGATAACCTAAAAGTTAATGCTCCTAGTGCTAATGCAATTTATTTCAAAACTAATTCATCTTTAAATGCTGTTAAAAAAATTGATTTCTCATTGTGTACAAACCTTCAATATTTAACCATTTTCAATTCAAAAATATCTGAGTTAGATTTATCTAATAACAACAAACTTTTATCAGTTGATATAGAAGATATTCCAAATCTTAAAGAATTAAAAGGGTTAGAAAAAGCATTAAATCTTCGATATTTAAGTATTGATAGATGTGGTTCTTTCACACATTCTTTAGATCTTTCAAAAAATATGGATTTAGAAGAAGTGTTGATTAAAGATACTGAATTTACCACTGAAACAAACCAAGAAGGTCAAAATGTTGCTCATTCTCTAATTTTTCCTTCTAATCTTAGAACTTTAATAGTTACAGGCCCAAATACTTCAAGAATTAAAATTAATATGAATTTAAGCCGTACTGATAAATTGCAAAACTTATATCTTTCTAATATTGAATTTACAGAACCAACAGGTTTTATCATTCCTGATACCGTTTCTTCTTTACAAATATGCAACACAAATATTAGACAGGTAAATCTTTCCACAAATACTGGTCTTGTTACAAAAGCTTTAAATGACCAAAGCAATCCTAACAAAATAATAAATCTTTTCTTACTATTCAACGATCATTTAACAAAAATATGATTACCTAATTCACCTTTAATCGCTAACAGACAAAGTGTAATCTGAAATTTTGGTCAATTATCAGTTCCTTCTTCTTACAATATATTCTATGGTTATAACAATATTACTACAATTGATTCTCATTTTGAGATTTATATTAATAAAATTGACAAAATAGATTCATTTTATACAATAACTAAGGATACTGATTTAGCAGAAGGAGATATTCTTAATACAAATTGAAAAATTATTTTTTATACTCCATCACCTACTGTTTAAGAACTTGAATCTAATTAGTTGGAAGATTGTTTTAAGAGTCTTTTTATTTAAATTATTAAATTTAATAAATAATTGTATAAAATGTAGTTTAATTGCAAATCTAAAACTTATTAATTTTTTCAATTCCGAAATAGTAAGAATAATTGGTGCAATAATTAAAACCCATTTTTAATGGAAAATAACTATTAATTTATAATTAAAATTTTTATATTAATTATTAAAACATCTTTTTTTAATTTAAAATATTTTAAAATATTATTTTTTAGAAGAAAATTATTGCAGTTTTAAATTATTTAAAATAATTACATTTTCAACTTTATTTTCAAGCTTTGTAAGTCTTTCATCTATTTTATCAACTTTATTTTCAAGCTTTGTAAGTCTTTCATCTATTTTATCAACTTTTGTATTTATTTTTTTAATTTCTTCCCCTTGGATTTTTTGGACTTCTTTTATTTCATTAATTCCTATTAATATTTTTTCAATAACAGTGGGTTCCGGAGGTGGTGGTGCCGGCGGCGTGGTTTTTGAATAAATAAATTGTGTTGTATAAAAATCTAATCCAACATTAGTTTTTCCATCAGAACATCCATCAACATGGAAATTAATTTTCTTACCCATCTTTTTAATTATAGACTCGAGTTTTTTTGAATTTTCTGGTTTATTAGTGTTATTTTCTTGATTTTTATTGAATGTCATACATCCTTTATATTGTAAAAATAAATGAAAAAGTAAACTTTTTAAATGTTGAGCAATAATTTATTTTTGCATTATTGGAAAATACTTAATATTTTAGCTTATTCTATTTTTCTTTCTTAATTCTCTTTTCAGTTTTTTTCTTGTTTTTTCGATAAAAAGTAGTAAGAGAAAAATCTAAAAGACTAAGAGTTCTTTGAATATTTGCTTTCTTCATTAAATTTTTTTTTAATTATTTCCTTAAGTTTTTCATTCGAATAATTGTTTTCTTCAACAAGATCAGTTAAAATATTTATTAAAAAACTTTATCATCATTAGCCATTTTTTAAGAAGTTCTTTTCACATTTCCTTATCTTTTTTTGGTTTCATTTGTACAAATATTTTATATTTAAAATTGTTGCTGTACTTGGTTTAAAATCAATTTTCTTTTTATTTATAAAATTGAACTTGTTTTAAATTTTAAAAATATTGTTAAAAATAAAATAAAACATTTTGTTTGATATCGTTTTAAAGACCCTTTGATTTTCATTTTTTAAAGATGAAAGTTGTCACATATTTTTGGCCTGATCTAATGAATCTATATTTGAAAATATAATGAAGGAAATGAAACAAAATGATAGATTAGACGCTATTTTAAAGGCAATTATTGAAGAGTATACCCATTCTCCAATTCCATTATCTTCAGAACTCATTCAAAAAAAATATTTTATTGATTTAAGTCCACAAACAATAAGAAATTGCATGGCAGAATTAGAGAAAAAAGGTTTCTTAGAAAAAACTCATATTAGTAGTGGAAGAATTCCAAGTATTAATGGTTACAAATATTACGAATCAAAAATACTTGTACCGATAGAAGATAAAAATATCAAGAATAAGTTGATGAAAATATTTCAAAATAGAAATCTTTCTATTGACACCATAATTGATCATTCTACTACTATTTTGCAAGAAACATTTAAATTACCAATTGTTATTTCAAAAAGAAATGAAGATGAGAGAATGAAAAGATTTGATTTAATTCAGCTTTCAGAAAAAGAAGCTTTAATAATACTTGTTACAAGTTCAAAGGAAATAATTAAAAATACCATAACTTTTAATCAAAAAAGTCAATTTGATGACATTGCTATTTGTATTCGAGTTTTTAATGATAGATTAATTGATACTAAAATTTCAGAACTTAATGAAAAACTAATATATTTAAAGGAAATAATTAAAAACGCAGTACATGAATATGAATTTTGTATTCAACAAATAGTTGAAAAGATTTTTGATTTCAACAAGATAAAAGTTTTTTCCAATGAAATTAAAGGAACTTCTTTAATTACCTCACAAACTGAATTTAAAGATATAGAAAAAATGAATCAAATTCTTTCTTTATTAGAAGATACAAATGTTTGAAAACACATTGCGTTCAATCAAGAAAGAAGTGGAAAAACAAATATTACATTTGGAGATGAAATTGGCAGAGATAGTTTAGCAATTGCTTCTACAACTATTTCTTTAAAGGATGAAAATAAACAACAATTATCAATAATTGGACCTGTAAGAATGGATTATGCAAAAGTTCAAGGGTTATTAAATTTTATTAAAAAAGAGATTGAAGATTATTTAAAATAAGTTTAAAAATTAGTTCAAAAAAGAATAATTTTATGTTTTTTTAAAACATATAATTTTGCTAAGCGCTCATAGTTCAATTGGATAGAACGTCCGACTTCGGATCGGAAGGTTATGGGTTCAACTCCTGTTGGGCGCACCAATTTTGTTGAAATAACTAAAAAAATATTATTATTATGTGGTTCTTAAAATACTTTATTTAGGATTTTTTTTAGGATAAAAAACATTTTTAAGATACAATCCACATCCTTTTACTTTTTCGATAGCACTACCTTTTTTAGGAAACTCAAGGAGTTGTTTAACAGACTCTAATGTTTTTTTATTTTCATTGACACTTAGAAAACAAGCTATTATCATTCGAACCATATTACGTAAAAAACCATCAGCATTAATTTCAATTATTAATTCATTTTTTTTATTCTTAAATTTTATAAAATTAATTGTTCTTATACATTCACTAAGTTCAGAAGTACTAAAAGAAAGGAAATTATGTGTGCCTATGAGTGTTGTTGCAACTACTTTAATATTTTTTATATTAATCTCTTTATCATAAAAATATGTGTAGTCATTTAAAAATATATTTTTTTCTTTTATTATTCTATACATATATGTCTTATTTAAAGCACTAAATCTAGCATGAAAGGAAGAAGGAACTTTTGAAACAGATTTAACAAAAATATCTTCAGGAATAATTTTATTTAAAATTTTTTTTATTTTTGAAGGAACAAAATTTTTTTTTGTTTTAAAACTAATTACTTGATTAATTGCATGAACATATTTATCTGTCCTGCCGCTAGAATGAATAAATATTTTTTCATCACATAACTCACTTATTTTTTCTTCTAATACTTGTTGAACTGTTCGTTTTTCTATTTGTTTAGCAAAACCAAAGAAATTAGTGCCATTGTAAGAAATAATTAATTTGTAATTAAAATTTTCCATATAAAAAATAGATATCAATAAAAGAAGCATATCAGAAAAGTACTTTGTGAATAGAAAGAGTTAAAAGGAAGGTTCAAAGAAAAAAAGAGAGAAAGAGGAAAAGAATATCAGCGAATCTAATTTTATACCGTCGATATTTTGTAGAAAGAGTATTAGGATAATAATTTCTCGCATCCATAGCATTAGAAAGATCATTGGATTTTATAAATGCAATAGTGAACATGGGGATAATTAAGGAAGAAAGTGCTTTTAATTTATCAGAGAAGTTTCCATTATTGTAATCAACACCTCTACTTGCTTGTGCGTTTAAAATTCTTCTTGATTCCTCAGACAAAGAAGGAACAAATCTTATGGAAAGTGTAATAATCATACTTCATTCTTTAACCGGCGCTTTAAATATTTTAAGAGGTAATAATAAATGATAAATTGAATAAGTTAATTGAACATTGTCTGTGTTACTTATTCATAATGTAACAATGACAATCATTAATGTAATCTTAAATGTAATATTTATAGCATAAAATACATTATCCAAACTTAATGAATATCAATGTGTTGTATAAAGCAAACAACGATAGTAATATTGGTTATTATGTACAATCCCGACAATTAATTGTTTTTCAAATTTTATTGGGAAAAGTTCTGGATTAGTTTTTTGCAATTCATTAACAACTTTATGCGCTTCATTTAAATTAGCGACTGGAGAAAAAGCGTGGTGTATTCAATCGTGTTCAATACCATAAGAAGGTGTGATTTCAAATGAAAAAGGAGTATTTGGGTAAAAGGAGGGTGAATCAAAACTTTTTGGTTTAAATCAAAAATTCATTTCATTTAAATTAAATATTGAAACAGTTGGAGTTTTAACCATAATTCAGTTTAAGCATAAAATTAACGTGAATATAAAAACAATTGTTATTCCTATAAATTTTAATTGAGATTTGGATGGTTTAGTAAAAAGTCACAAAATAAATAAAAATAAGAAGGTTACTAAATTTAAGAAAAAGGAATGGATGATAAAAATTAAAATAATGTAAAAAATTACAAAAAATAGTTTAATAATTGGGTTCATTGTTGCAAAATAATTTGGTTTATTTTCTTTTTTCATATGTTCTTTTTTGTGGTTTGGTATTTTGTTGTTTAATAATCTCACTAATATTTTTTGCAAGTTCTGATATTGTTCGTGGTCTTAATTCAAAAAGTTTTTTAAAATCATCATTTTTTTCACTTAATAATTTGATTGTTTTATAAATTAATGGTATGGAAAGATTAGTTTTTACTATTAATTCTTCATCAGAGAATATATCATAAATATCACCATCTTTAACTATTTTTCCTTCATTAATAACTACTAAATTATCAGCAACTTCGATTGCAAGATTCATTGAATGCGTAACAACAATTATGGTTTTACCCATTTTTTTAAGAATTTTAAATATTTCTAAAAAATCTTTTTCTCCATTAGGATCTAATCCTGCTGTTGGTTCATCAAAAATTAAAATATCTGGTTCGATTGCTAAAATTCCAGCAACAGCAACACGCCGTTTTTGTCCGCCACTTAAACCAAATGGATCACGAGAAAGAAAAGATTCATCTAATCCAACTAATTTAATATATTTTTTTGCTCTTTCAATAGCATCCTCTTTTTTTACACCAAAATTCATGGGACCAAAAATAATGTCTTTAAGAATTGTTTTCTTGAACAATTGATACTCAGCAAATTGAAAAACCATACCAATTTTACTACGAATGTATTTGACATTTTTAATTTTATTTTTTTTCAATATCAAAGGAACATTAAAAACCTCAATTAAACCATGTTTACTAGTCATAAGACCATTAAAGTGGGTTATAAGAACAGTTTTTCCGCAACCACTTGGTCCTACAATGTAATGAATCTTTCCTTTTTCAAACTTATAATTTAAATTTTCTAAAAATGGTTCATTTTCAAAATAAACAGAAAAATTCTTTAATTCTAGAGCTATTTTGTTCTCCTGTAAATTAGTATTTTCGATTTGCGATGAATTGATAACTATTTTTTTGTTTTCCATAATTCATCAATAAGTTGTTCTATGTTTTCACATAAGGGAATATTAACATTATTTTCATTTAAACTAAGGCAAAGATTAGTTATATAAGGAACATCTAAGTGTGCATTTAATAAAAATTCGCGATCTGAAAATATTTCTTTTGCAGAACCAATTTTGATAATTTCTCCTTTTGACATAATAATAACTTTATCAGCTTTATTAACTTCTTCCATATCATGTGTAACTGATATTATTGTTTTTTTATATTTTTCTTTTAAGGTATACATCAATTCCTTTAATTTTTCTTTAGCATAAGGATCAAGCATCGCAGTGGATTCATCAAAGATTAATATTTTTGGGTTAATAGCAATAGCACTAGCAATTGCTACTCGTTGTTTTTGTCCACCGGAAAGTTCACTAGGAGGTGTAGTCTTAAACTCTTCCATACCAACTGATTCGCAAACTACATTAATTGTTTTTTGCATAAGTCTTTCTGGTATCATGTGATTTTCTAAACCAAAAGCAATATCATCTTCAACTGTTAAACCAACAAATTGATTATCTGGATTTTGAAAAATTATTCCGATGTTATTGTGTAAATTATTTAAATTGTTATTATTGATTTCAAAATCTAAAACAGAGATTTTTCCAGAATTAGGGAAAATTAGTCCAGAAAGAAGTTTGGAGATTGTTGATTTTCCACTTCCATTATGTCCAATAACACAAACATATTCACCTTCTTTTATTGAAAAAGAAACATGATTAATATTAATCATTTTTGATGTATATCCAAAAACAACATCATTAAATTCTATGATATTTTTAACAGACATTATATAATTTTAATTATATTTGTCGCTATTTTTCAAAAGTCAATTTTTGAGAATTTTTATATCTAAAATACCAGGATAAATAATTTCTATTTCATCACAATTTTTTTCAAAAAAATTAAAGTTTATTTTTTTTGATTTTGAGGAAAATAAATCTTCAGAATTAAGAATAAAAAATTTTTCATATTTATCAAAAAATATTAAAACGAATGATTGAATGTTTCTTTTAATATCTTTTTTTAATGTATCAATTTGGTGTTCCTTGAGTAAATTGATATCAAAATATGTATTACTTGTTTGTTTAACCTCAAATTCAAAATATGTTGTATTAAAAAAGCCAAAATAATCAACTGTTGATTTAGATAATAACTTTGCCATAACAGTATTCTGGTTTATCTTTTGAATTATTTTAATTGGTATATTTCTTTTTTCAATAGAAAGTTCTTCATCATTGTGAATTAAAAAATCGCAGGTTCGATTAATTATTTCTTCCGCATACATTCCTTGATTATTTAAAAGTCTCATCATCCTTTATATTGTAAAAAAAAGAGAAAAAGTTAATTTCATATAAAAAACTCATTAAAAAGTTAATCTTTAAACTTGTTTTTGTACATATCAATATTTCCATCAATATCCTTAATAAATCCTGAAACAACTAAACAATCTGGATCAATTTCTTTTATTTGTTTCATAACTTGTGTAAATTCAAAATAAGAACAAATAAATTTTACATCCGTCGGGAGTCTTCTTGCAAAAGGAACAATATTGAATTCATTCCCTTGAAAAATCTTTTCATCGATAACATTAATAATTTTTGAAGAAACGTCACATTGGACTATTTTGCCATTAGGAAATAATCTTTCAATCAACAATCCATTAAACAATATTCAACATAATGAAGCAAGAAGATTTGCAGAGAAGAAATATTCAATTCCAGCAAAAGGATTAGATTTAAATTGTTCTTTAAGGTTAACATTATGTTGTGAAGAAACTTCAACAATTTGTTGTCAAACAATTATTCCAGTAATATAAGAACCTAGGACAACACCGATAATTAAAAATGTCGCATTAATTACTGAATATATTTTTCCAATTTCTTTGTGTTTTTTGATTGAGTATCAAACAGTTATAAAATCACTTCCAGCACTACTTCCACCCAAAATGAAAAGCATCGAAAAAGACACAGCGGAAATAATGCTAAAAAAGATAGCATATAAAAATAATGCAACCGCACGCACATAATTACTATTTATTAAAGTATTTGCATATTCTCTATTTGTGGAATTAATTTCAGAAACTCATTGTCAAGGCTGAATCATTTCATTAGAAGTAAAAGCTTCCGAGGTTGGAAAAATTTTAAGGTTAAGAACAATAGTATCTATTTGATATTCATTATGAAGATAATCATAAACATTTTCTGTGTGTCCAAAAAGGCTTAAATTAAAATTAGGGATTAAACCAAACAAAAAACCAGATACTTGATTGAAAACTAAAAAAGTCATAGAAATTATTGCGAATTTTTTACCAACAAATTTGTAAGCAAGAAAGAAAAGAGGAATATTAAAAATTAAATAAAGTCCTCAGAATAAAATGTTATAAATAAGTGTTGCTATTTGTTTATCCATATGATTAGATAAACAAACTGTTTGAGTTAAACGAGCAATTCCAAAGAAAAAAGCACCAGTTCCTCCAGTATATAATGATGTATTTTTTACAAATAATGTTGTTGCAATTGCATAAAATAAACCAATGATAGCAGCAATTACTAATTTTATTCAAAGTTTATTTATTTTGTATAAAAATTGAAACTTAATTAAATTTGTTTTATAAATTCTTTGTGAAGCAACTTTTTTTTTACCAAACATACGATTATTATTATAATAATAAATTATTATTTTTTTGTTATTATTATTTTAAAAATATTTTAGATTATTTTACTTGAAATTATCAAATTTTTAAAATATATTCTCCACCAACATTATTTTCACGTGCATTTTTATCGCTAATAATTCCTTTATTGGTTGATAAAATAGCAAGTCCTAAACCGTTAAGAACACATGGCACTTCATTAATTCCACGGTAAATTCTAAGTCCCGGTTTAGAAATTTGTTTAATATCAGTAAATACATTACTTTTATTTCTGTATTTAATAAATACAGAGATAGTTTTTTTATTATTTTTTATATCATTAACTTGATATTTTTCAATGAATCCCTCTTCAAACAAAATTCGTGTTATGCTTTCAAGTTTTTTAGAACTATCCATAGTGAAACTTTTTTTATTTGAAAAAGCAGCATTTTTAAATGTTGAAATGAAATTAGCAATAGTTGTCATAAATATATATTATCAGGATGATTTCTTCAATCCTGGTATTTCTCCTTTCGAAGCACAATCTTTAACACAACAACGACATATTCCTAATTTTCCAATGTAACCTCTACTTCTTCCACATCTAGCACATCTGTTATATTTCCTTGTAGGAAATATAGTTTTCTTTTCTTGTTTTTGTTGACGTTTAACTTGAGAAATCTTAGCCATTTATATATATTATATAAAAGTAAGGGAGATATTTTTATTTATTTTCCTATTTAATTCTCAAATAAATTGCCGAAGCTTCATTAACTTTTAAACCTTCAATAAGATTGACATCTTTTAATGAAGAAAAAGTTAGCATCTCATCAGAAAAATTCATCATTTTTGAAATTTTTAAAAATCCTTCACAAAGTACAGGCGAAAGCAAAACAGTTATTGTACGAACAGCATCTGTTAGGATAAAAAGAAAATTATTCAATAAATCAATATCATTTGTTTTTTTAACTTCCCAAGGCTTGAAATTTTCAATAAATTGATTTATTTCTTTAGCATAGTTATTAACTATATTTAATACTTCCTTAATATTAAAGTTTTCAATCTCTTCTTCTACTTTTGCTAATAAAAGAGCTTTTTTATTTATCATTTCATCTAATTCTTTTGTAAAAATATTATTAGCTAAACTAACTTTCCCGCCATTATAAAGTTTAATCATTCCAATTGTTCTCGTTACTATATTACCATATAAATTAGCTAAATCAGAATTGAATATTTCAATATATTTCTTTTTAGAAAAACAATTGTCAGAATCTAAAATAAATTCTTTCATTAAATAATAACGAAAAATATCAGATCCATGTTCATTAACAATTTCTTCTGGATCTATTACATTTCCAAATGATTTACTCATTTTTCTTCCATCTTCTGCCATAATAAAACTATGTGAAATAACCTTTGAAGGTATTCTTAAATTTAAAGAATGGAGCATGATTGGTCAAAAAATTGTGTGAAAACGAGCTATATCTTTTCCAACAATATGGACAACTTGAGAGTTTTGATTTTGTCAAAATTCTTTGAATAATATATCATTTTCTTGTAAATATCCCAAGGCAGTTACATAATTAAATAAAGCATCTAATCAAACATATATAACGTGTGATTTATTTTCTTCAATTTGGATTCCTCAAGTGAAATTTGTTCTACTTATTGATAAATCATCTAATCCTTTATCAATAAAGTTATTAAGCATTTCATGAGTACGAGAAACAGGAAAAATAAAATCTTGGTGTTCCTCAAAATATGTTTTAATCCATTCATTGTATTTTGAAATTTTAAAAAAGTATGATGGTTCAGTTCTTTGAGAAAGTTTATGTCCAACTCGACAATATAAACCATCTTCTTTTTTTATAGCTTCTGCTAATGTATATGGTTCTTCACACCCAACACAATATAATCCTTTTCATTCACCTAAATAAATATCACCATTTTTATACATTTTACTGAAAATTTTTTGAACAGAAGAAACATGAAAATCATTAGAAGTTCTTATAAATTGTGAATAATCAATATTAATTTTTTTTCATAAATCAGTGAAATAATGCACCATTTTATCAACATATTCTTGAGGAGAAGAAAAACCTTCTTGTTTTGCTTTTTCTTCTATCTTTTGTCCATGCTCATCTAAACCGGTTAAAAAGTATGCATTATAACCAATTAGTTTTTTATATTTAAAAATAACATCAGTTAAAATTGTTGTATATGCTGTTCCAATATGTGGTTTTCCGCTAGGGTAATATATTGGTGATGTAATAAAGAAATTCTTTGCCATTTTACTAACTTTAATTATATTTTAAAGTTAAGAAAATTTAGATCAGGCACAAAACATATACTACTCATTTTTTAATAAAAATCTTTCTTAAACTAAGAAAAAATATCTTAAACACTTTCCTACAGAATTTTTAATTAACTTATTTTGACAGAAAATAAAAAGTTTACTTTTTCATTTATTTTTACAATATAAAGGATGTATGGTAATTAATAATTTTCAAGCAAATAACACAAATAAAGAACAAAAATTAAAACAAGCTAATTCTTCTAATCCTATAATTAAAAAGATAGGTAAGAAAGAGAATTATTATGTTAACGAATCTACTAATAAATATATAAAAGAAGGAGATGAGATAGTAATGAGCAAATTTACATATTTTGGAAGAATACCAAAACCGGATATTATTGGTGAGATTTTAAAAAGATTGGAGAAGATTGATTCAAAACTCGATATCCAAGGAGAAGAAATCAAAGAAATTAAAGAGGTTCAAAAACTTCAAGGAGAAGAAATTAAAAAAATAAATACAAAGATTGATAATATAGATGAAAGACTTATAAAACTTGAAAATAAACTTGATAATGTTATTATTTTAAATAACTTGAAAATTGAATAATTTTGAAAAAAAGTTATTTTAAGATATTTTATTATTAGTTAAATAGAAAAAAGAACCTTATGTCTTGGGTTTAAACTAAATTAAGAAGAAAAAAACATGTATAAAGTACTATTTTTAGTATTTTTTATTTTTTAATATTTATCTCGTTTACTTTATTCTCAACATTTATTTTTTTAAATATTTCATCTATTTTAGTAACTCTATCAATTATTTTATCTTTACTAAAATGAATTTGTGGTATTTTTCACATATTGAGTTCTTTAGCTAAGCTTTTTTTAAAAACAGATTTTGAATTATTGAGTTTTTTAACATATTCATCAATATTTTTCCTATTGTAGGTATCAACGGAAATTTCACAATATGATTTGTCATCCGAAAGTTTCAAAAAAGTAAAACTACATTTTTTAATATCAATATCATATATTTCAAATTTTAATACATTATTAAGAATATTAAGAATACTATTCTCAATTCGTTCTTTATTTCTATTTTTTGTTCTATTTAATAACAACTTTTGCTCCAATTTCTTCAAATTTCTTTTTTAATTCATTAGCTTCTTCAGGTTTTATTGATTCTTTAATAGCAACATTCCCTTTTTCAACAGCATTTTTAGCATCAATTAAACCTAATCCAGTTATTTCGCGATA
Organism: Mycoplasmataceae bacterium; assembly: GCA_031260145.1. Taxonomy (GTDB): domain Bacteria; phylum Bacillota_I; class Bacilli_A; order Mycoplasmatales; family Mycoplasmoidaceae; genus Malacoplasma_A. The sequence continues at coordinate 63,711 of JAIRKL010000008.1, read as the reverse complement.
AAGTTTGATGACAGCTATTTTTTGAGCTCCTGCATTTTCAAGAGTTATTGTAACTTCAGTAGGTGCTTCAACAACAGCAACGGAAGAAGCTGTAGCAACAGGAGCAGCAGCACTAACACCAAAAGCTTCTTCAACAGCTTTAACTCAATCATTAACTTCTAAAAGAGACATTTCTTTTAGACTTTCAATTAATTGTTCTTTTGTTATCTTTGCCATATGATAATATTATATATTATTTTAATTTTTTAGTTTACTTACTTCTGAAATACCATATGCAAAATTACGAATGGAAGCTGTAAGAACAGAAAGAAGCATTGAAATTAAACCATCTTTATTAGGTAAGGAAGCAATTGTCGAAAGCTTATCAATGCCAACAATGTTGCCATCTAAAATTCCTGATTTATAATTAATGAATTTAAAATCTTTCATTAACTCATTTATTTCTTTAAAAGCAAGTATTTCATCACCTTTTGAAATAATGATTGCAGTTGGGCCTTTTAATTCATTGATGCCTTCAATATTATTTTTTTGAATTGAACGATTGAAGATGTTATTTTTACAAACATACATTTTAGCATTTGCATCATGTAATTTTCTTCTTAATTCTGAAATCTTTTGAGCAGTTAATCCTAAATATTCAAAAATAACTATCGACTTAGCAGATGAAATTTCTTTTGAAATTTCATCAACTTTATTAATTTTATTTTGGATAATCTTGCTCATATAAATAATTATATATGTTTTACTAATTAAATTAGTAAGCAAAAAAAGTTTACATATTTAAATTGCATCTTTCTTAAGCATGCTAAAAATTTAAGAATATTAAATGGCTAAAAGTTTGCTTAATAATTGGAATAAAAATTACAATAACTTGTATCAAAAATAATATAATTATTTTAGGTTCTTTTTACTAAATGCGGGTTTAGCTCAGTTGGTTAGAGCCCCCGACTCATAATCGGTTGGTCATAGGTTCGAGTCCTATAACCCGCACCATTTTTTATTTTCTATTTCAATATTTTGAATGTTAATTTTTCAAAATCAACTAAAGACTTATATTAAAGTAATATTATTAAAGTAATATTAAAATTATTCTTCAATATCATTAAACTCATCAAATAATGAAGTAGCTTTTTCAATAGGACGTCCTTTATTATTTCTTTCTGAATTATTAAAAGAAAGACTTGGATCAATAGTGATAACTTGTCCTCCATTAGTTTTAAGATATTCACTAACTTTGTCAATTGTAACAATCTCAGTTTTTTTACCAAGAGCACGAGAAATTAAACGAATATTATAAGCATTCTTCCCACCAATTAATAAAGCAATGTTGCTTCGTTCTTTTCCATCATGATCTTTTGTTTTTTCTGGACATATTATTGCAATAGACTCAGAGTTTTCAATATATCCGGTTATTTTAACGGGGTTGCAAAGATTAGTAATAAATTCTTTTTTATTATCAGAATATTTAACAAGATCTATTGATTCATTATTTAATTCATTTTTAATAGCATTAATTCGACTTCCGCGTGGACCAATGAAAGATCCAATTGGATCAACTCCATCTTTTTTCGAACGCAAAATTAATTTACATCTAGCACCAGGAATACGAATTATTTCCATAATTTCAATATCTCCATTAAAATATTCGACAACATTGATTTTAATTAATTCTTTTAATAAGATATCATCATTACGAGAAAGAATTATTGGCCAATCTCCCGTTTGCTTTGTGCTAACATCTTTAACATAAAAGAAATAATTTTGTCCTGGCTTTAAATTTTCACCGTATAAAGAATCTTCTTTTTTCATAATACCATAAACTTCATCATTTATTTTTATTAAATATCTTCCTTTTTCCATTCTTTCATATTCCTTTTTTATAATAATTCCTTTTAAACCAACATAATCTTGAATTAATGTTTTATTAGATTCATTTTTAATTGTACGAGTTCAACTGTCAATAATATTTTTTTGAAATGTTTTGGAAACTTTTTCTAAATTAACAACATTTTTTACAACTTCGCCAACTTTCGCACTCTTATCGATTTCCAATGCTTCTTCTAGAGAAATCTGAAAATCAGTATCATAATATTCTAATTCATCAGAAACTACAACAAAACCACGTTTTACAAAAACATCTCCATCCTTAAATTCAATAGTTACTTGAGAATTAGGAAATTCCTTGTTATAAACTTCTTGAACAGCATTCTTTAATGCATCAAGAACAAATTCTTCTGATACATTATGTTTTTTTGCTAATTGTGATATTGTTTTTTTATCCATGTATTGTAGACGAAACTGCTTTTTCATATTATATATATTAACAATATATTAACAAAAGGAAGCTTTTTTAAAAAAAAATTAGTCAATTGTGAATTCGATTCCATTAATTATCATTGTGTCATTTGGTTTAGCTCCCATATTTTTAGCTAGAATTTCAGCTTTGCAAGAAGTTATTTTTTGATTAAATCTAGTTAAATTATCAGGAGTATCTAATGGGATTCTGTGGAGTCAATAAGTTAAATATTCTGAATTAACCTCATAATAACCTTCAGATAATAGCGTTATTTTAGCATCTTTCTTAATTTTGTCAACTTCATCTTTCCTTCTTATTTTCACTATTTTTTTTGCTTTAATATTTATTTTTTGTTTTTTTAATTTATTAATAATTTTGAAATAGTCAAGAAAGATTTTTTGAATTAATTCATTTATATTTGTCTTGTTTATAGCACTTATTGTAAAAATTTTTGTTTTAAGGTGCTTTTGTAATTTGTTAAGATTTTTTTCGCAATCATCTTTATCAATTTTATTTCCAACAATGATAAGTGGTTTTTCATCAAGCTTATTTTTATACTTTGTAAGTTCATTAACAATTGTTTTATAGGATGTAACTATATCAGGATTATCCGTTTGTGAAAGAGAAATTAAGTGAATAAGAACATAAGAACGTTCAATGTGTTTTAAAAACTCGATACCCAATCCTCGTCCTTCACTTGCACCTTCTATCAAACCAGGAACATCCTCGAAAACTAATGTGTTATTTTTATATTTTACAGTACCAAGAACTGGAGAAAGTGTGGTAAATTCATAATTTCCAATTTTTGGTTTAGCATTTGAAATGTTAGTAATTAAAGTGCTTTTTCCAGCATTTGGAAGTCCAACTATTGCAACATCTACTAAAAATCGAATTTTCATAATTATTTCTTTAGTTTCACCTAAATCTCCTCTTTCATGCAAAGTCGGGATTCTATTAAAGGAAGATTTAAAAAAAGAATTTCCATGTCCTGCTTTTCCACCTTTGCATATTAGAAATGTTTGTCCATTTTTTAAAATATCAACAATTATTTCTTTAGTTTTTGAGTCATAAATTGTTGTACCAACTGGCACATGAACATACTCATCTTTTCCAGCTCTTCCAAAAAGTTTATCAGGGCCTCCATTGATACCATCTTCGGCAATTAATAATTTTTTATTTCTGATACTAAAAAGACTACTATCATTGTAATCTCCAATAATATAAATATCACCACCTTTTCCTCCATCACCACCATCAGGTCCACCTTCGGAAACATGTTTTTCTCTTCGTCACGAAACAATGCCATCGCCACCTTTTCCAGCCTTTAAAATTATCTTACATTCATCAACAAATTGCATATGCACATATTATAATTTATAATATGAAACTTTTATTCAAATTTTTTAAAAAAATTGAATGATTTTTATTCATTTTATTAATTATTGCTTCATTAGTTCAAGCGTTTATAATTTCTGATTTAGCTAATCGAATTAGTGAAATTATTCAATACACTTCTTCGAATGATTTTGAATCATACAAAAAAGAAATTTTTATGTCAATTTTTTTCATGATTTTATGGATTTTTATCCTTATTTTTCTTTTTTTAATGAATGCTTTTTTAGCTAACTATATTTCTTCAAAAATCATCCATTATATCAGAACGAGAATCTTTTTAAAAGTTAATAAAATTTCACTTGCAAAAATTGAAAAGATTGGAATTAATAACATAATTTCTAGAACAACAGCAGAACTTGAATGATTGCAACAAAATTTTATTGGTTTTTTATCACTTTTCATAACTGCGCCAGCAACAATATTGTTTTCTTTTTTTACTATTGCTTTTCAAAATCCTTCTTCAAAGAATATATTGCACCCCGATGACAAACATATTGATTCAACACCATTTATCTTATCCGGTTTAGCAATAATTGGATTTTTTTTATTACTAATTTTAGTATTAGTACCAATAATATTACCAAAGGTAAAAAAAATGCAAAAATCTTTCGAAATTTTAAATTCAAATGCAATCGAAATTACAACAGGATTAAAAACAATATTATCTTTTGATGCTTTTCTATTTCATAAAAACAAAATATTTGATAATTGTAAAACATTAAAGAAATCAAATGTTTATCTTTCTGGAATTAATTTAATCTACCCTGCTTTAAATTTATTTTCTTTTATTTTTTCAATTTCAATATATTTAATTGGTGGCATCCTATGAAATAATAATCATCAAAATTCCAATATTACTTATGAAACTTTAGTTTCGTATTCATATATTGCTGGAATTATTTTTTCTTCTTTACAAGGGTTGATATTACTTTGCATTTATATTCCAACACTTTTCTTTTTTTCAAAAAGAATCAATGAAATATTAAAGGCAAAAATTGATATTATTGATGGAATAGTTATCAACTATGAAAAATTAGGGATTACACAAAAAATAAAAGGTAAAATAGAATTTAAGAATGTTTCTTTTAAATTTTTAGATTCTGCTGTTTTTTGCCTTAAAAATATTAATTTAACAATCAATCCTGGGGAAACAATTGGAATAATTGGACCAACTGGAAGTGGAAAAACAACATTAGTAAACTTAATTCCACGTTTTTTTGATCCTGATGAAGGCGAAATTTTGATCAATGATATAAATATTAAAGATTATCAAATAAATGATTTAAGAAATAAAATTGGTTATGTTATGCAACGTTCAAATCTTTTAAATCGTTCTATTGAAAAGAATATTGGATTAAATTACAACATTTTAAATTCTGAAGTAACATTTGAACAATTAAATGCGATAAAAAACTCAGCAAAAATTTCACAAGCGGAAAAATTTATTGAATTATTACCAGAAAAATATAAAACAATAATTTCACAAAATGCCACAAATATTAGTGGTGGACAAAAACAAAGATTAGCTATAGCTACTGCTATTAATAAACCACATGAAATTTTAATATTTGATGATAGTTTTAGTGCATTAGATTATTCAACTGATGTTAAATTAAGAAAACAACTTGAAAAAAATTTTAAGGATTCCACTAAAATTTTCATCTCTTCAAGAATTAACACAGTTATTAAAGCAGATAGAATTGTTTATATTGAGAATGGAGTAATTAAAGGAATAGGAAATCACAAGGAATTATTTTTAAAAAATATTCAATATAAACAAATCGTTTTAAATCAAATTTCAGAAATGGAGGCACTATATGAAAAGTAATTTTTTAAACAATTTAAACAAAGTTTTTTTTAAAAAAAAATATTCGATTTTTAGTTTTGCATTTGATTTTTTAGGAAAGAAGAAAACTATTTTTGTCATTTTAATACTTGCTTTTTTAGGAATTGTTGGTTCATTAGTAAGCACAATCATTCCATTATTTTTACAAAATATTATTGAAGAATTAGAAAAAATTTTAAATCAAAATATTGTAGAAAAGGAATTGTTTTCTAAATTTGTTTTTTCTGCAATGATGATTATTATTATTTATTTAGTGAAATTTTTATTTTGTGATGTTCCTAATACTATTTTTACTTCTATTTTTGACCAACAAATTACTTTCTCATTAAGGAAAAGAATGTTTGAAAAAATACCAAAGATTCCTTTTTCTTATTATGAAAAAACTAGTCAAGGACACATAATAACATTATTGGTTCATGATACTCAAAACATTTCAAATACCTTTTTAGGAGGAATTTCCGGTATATTTTCTTCAATTATCATCTTTTTTGGAACAACTATTTCGATGCTTATCATTAATTGAAAAATGGGTATTTTATGTTTGATTACAGCACCAATAATTTTCTTAATTGTACGAATAATTACTAAAAAAACAAAAAAGATAACAGAAAATAAATGAAAAGATTTAGATAATGTTAATCAAAATATTTCGGAAATGTTTCTTAATACACTTTTAATTAGAATGAATAATAAGGAGAAGGAAGCACAAGAAGAATTTGAGAAACTTTCATACAGACTACACAAATCAACAAAGAAAGTATCTTTTATAACTAGTTTGCAAAACGCTTTTATAAATGTTAATTATTATATTAATGTAACTATCATTTGTTTATATAGCGTTATTGTCACTTTTTTATCATCTTCAAATGAAAATTCACCAATTTTTTCAATTCCTTCTTTCTTAATCTTGATTCAATTAGCACAAATTCCATATACTAACTTTTCCACATCAATCATTGGTTTAACTTCCACTCTAACTTCTTTGGAAAGATGCAATGTTTTCTTAAAAAATGAAGAAGTATTAGAAGAAAATGAGAAAGAAATTCAAAAAATTGAAAGTATTGAGAAAATAGAATTTAAAAATGTTTCTTTCGGGTATACTGAGCAAAATAATAATATTATCAATAATTTTAATCTCAAAATTAGTAAGAATCAAAAAATAGGCATTATTGGCGAAACCGGAAGTGGAAAAACTACAATATTAAATCTTCTAATGAGATTTTATGAATGCGGTGATGGAAAAATTCTTATTAATGGCATGGATATAAAAAATATAAAAATTTCACAAGTGAGAAGTTTATTTTCCATAATTAATCAAGAACCTTGATTCTTTTACGGAACAATAAGGGAAAATATTGTTTATAATACACAAAATATTTCAGAAGAAGATTTAATCAATGCTTGTAAGAAAGCAAAAATCTATGATTACATTTGTTCATTGCCACAAGGATTTGAAACAATAGTAAATTCAATAATGAGTATTAGTATTGGACAAAAACAATTATTAGCAATTGCTAGATTACTTATTCATAAATCAAAAGTAATTATCCTTGATGAAGCAACTTCTAATATTGATGTGGAAACTGAAAGGAAAATACAAGAATCCTTACAAGAAGTAATGGAAGGAAAAATTTCAATAATTATTGCTCATCGTTTAAGTACGATAAAAAAATGTGATAAAATTATTGTTATTAAAAATGGAAGCATCAAAGAATCAGGAACACATGAAGAACTTTTAGAAAAAAATGGAGATTATACAGAATTGTATAAAAAACAATTTGAGTAAAATTTGAATTTAAAATTATTTTAAATAAAAAACTCGAAAGAAAAATTTATTTAAATAAATTTATTTTTTAATCTTGTTATTTTTCTTAAAGCTAAATGTATTGATTCCAGGATAGATTGATTTGTTTTGCAATTCATCTTCAATTTGCATTATTCTGTTGTATTTTGCTATTCTTTCGCTTCTACTCATAGAACCTGTTTTGATTTGTCCAGTTCCCATTCCAACAACAAAATCAGCAATAAAGGTATCTTCTGTTTCTCCACTTCTGTGACTAACAATAGAAGTTCATCCAGCTTTTTTAGCAGACAAAATCGCTTGAATAGTTTCAGTAACAGTACCTATTTGATTAAGTTTAATAAGAACTGAATTGCTTCATTGTTTTAAAATTCCTTCATTAATTATTTTGGGATTAGTGCAATAAAGATCGTCACCAACAATTTGTATTTTCTTGCCATCATGAGAAGTTCATTTTTTTCATCCTTCTCTGTCATTTTCACTTAATCCATCTTCAATAGAAAGGATTGGAAATTCATTGGATAATTTTTCAAGATAAGAAATCATTTCATCAGAAGAAATAGTAGCTTGTTCTTTTGTTTTAATTCCAGCATTTAAAGCTTTTTCAAATGTATATTGCTTAGTTTCATTATTATAAAGTTCACTACATGCAGTATCGAGCGAAAACCCAATATCATTTTTAAGTCCAGGAATATAACCAGCATTTTTAACAGCGTCAACCATAAAACTTAAAGCTTGTTCTGCATCTTTTAACAAAGGAGCAAAACCGCCTTCGTCGCCTTTTGAAGTGTTGTATCCATTCTTTTTTAATAATTTGGCCAAACTATGGAAACATTCACTAGATATTCGGCAAGCATTTCTAAAACTTTTAGCTCCATAAGGAATTATCATAAATTCTTGGAAATCAATAGTGTTATCAGCATGTGCACCACCATTTATTACATTAAGCATTGGAACAGGAAGAATATATTTAGAAGAATCGTCTTTTGAAAAATATTTCTTAATGTAAGCATATAGGGGGATTTTTTTTACCATTGCTGCAACTTTCATAATAGCAATACTTACTGACAAAATTGCATTTGCACCTAATTTTGATTTAGATGGAGTGTTATCTAACTCAATCATAAAATTATCAATTTTAGTTTGTTCTAAAACACTGAATTTAGCTTTAATAAGTTTTGGAGCTATTATTTTATTAACATTTGCAACTGCTTTTAAAACACCTTTACCATTAAATCGTTTAGTGTCACCATCACGTAATTCCAATGCTTCTCGTTCACCTGTTGAAGCGCCAGAAGGAACCATAGCAATAGCGCTATATCCTTCTTTTGAAGTTATTTTACATGCAATTGTTGGAAAACCACGACTATCTAAAATTTCATAAGCAAAAATTTCCTTGATAATTCCTTTTTTTAGCACCACAATTAATTGTATTATATTTAAAATTTAATAAATTAAATTTAAAAATGGTTTTACAGTAAATTTGCATCGAAAATAGCATTAATATCCTTCAAATATTTTAAATGGTGCACCAGAATAAATAAAGGAATAATTAACTTCATCAATAATTAATGAACTAAGGTTAACTTTGTTAATAACAGTATCATAATCAATATTATTTCTTGCAATAGTGAAAGTGAGTATTTGCTTTTCATCATCCATTGTTGGTATTAAAACACCGATGTCGGAAGTAATTATTGTATTATCTTCAGTGATCAATTCAATTTTTAAGGAATTCAATAGCTTTTGATCCTTTGTTTCATCAAATATTTTTTTAGGTAATGTTATGTTTACATATTGATAGCCATCTCCTCTATTACCAGTAGCAGCAGTAAAATAAATGATTTCATTTATTATTTTTTTATGCAATGTTCCTATTGCGAATTGATTAAATACATGTGTAATTCCATCACTATCAGTATATGGAGAGAAGTCAATAATAACTTCATCGCCTTCTTTTCATTCGGAAGAATAAGGCAATTGGATGTAATAAATTATTGGATTATTAGAATCATAGCCTTGTGGTTGCACAACTTTATGTGTAATAGTAGTGTTTTTAGTTTTATTTTTAACTTCAAATGTCAGTTTATTAAGATTTTGAGAAATAAAAACATTGTTGATTCTAATATTAGTTGTATTCACTGAACTTGCAGAACCGCTAGTTATAATTGAGAAATTTTCAACATTAGGAGCTTTATGAAGTAATAATGTTTCTTTAGAGTTAACATTACGGAAAGAATAGTTTTCTTTTTTAATGTTGTGATTTTTGAAAGATATTGAAACTTCATCGCCTTCTTTTCATTCGGAAGAATTAGGAAGTTGTAAACAATAATATCTGCTGTAATTTACAGTTTTATCAAAAACTTTTTCATAAGTAATTTTTGTGTTTCTTGTTTTGTTTTTTACTTCAAGATTTAATGAATAAAGATTTATACTAATATATTCATCATTAAACACAATAGTTGTGGTATTGCTTGAATCTTTTGCACCATCAATAGTGATTGTGTAATCGATAATTGTTGCCACTTTATACAAAGGCTGATATTCAAGAATATTGATTTGATATGAATTAGCAATTGAATCTTCAAATACAATTTCAAACTCATCACCATTATCTCATTGAGAAGAATTAGTAATGTTGAAGGTTATTTCATTTGAAGTAACACTTGATATAGCAGCATTAATGAAATTATCACCACCATTTAAAGCATTTCTTGTAACATTTTTAATTGTGTATTTAGATTCTAAATCAGTTTTTTTCAAACCAATGATTGGAGTTAAAAGTTTAACAGTTATTTGAAAAGATGTTTCAATACTATCTGTACCATTAGTTAGAACATAAGCATTAATAACTTCATTTGCTTTTGAAATAGATAATTGTAATGAACTAGAAAAATAATATAAATTATTTAGTGAATTTGAATAAATATCGTCAATTGAAATAGTCATAGTTTCTCCATTGATAAATTCATTAGTCAAAATTGCAAGAGTTATTGTGTTAACTTTTTTTGTTGTATTATCGATATCAACTTCAATAACATCTAAATCTTTTGATAAATCGCCACTAGAAGAACCAATCATATGTATTTTATTTGTTAATTCTTCTTTCGTTAAACCATATACATTTGTTGGCTGAATTTTTAAAAAGTGATCAGTTTTAGAATCTCATTTGATTTCGCCTTTTTCAAAGGATGCAGTGAAAGATGCTTCTGTTGGTACTTGATGCATTATTACTTTTGCTATAGTGCTGAATTTATAAGTTGTTGTTTCAATATTAAAATCATCAATTTTAACTTCAACATTATCACCATTTTTCCATTCATTTGAATTTGAAAGAGGGACCATGATTTCTTTATTATTTGAAATTGTAATAGTTCCTTGCGTTAATTCTGAACCTGTGACAATATTTTTAAAATGGATTTTGCCAGTGAGAATAGAAGAAGAAAGAGAGGAAATTTCATCCTTTAATGAAATTGTTATTTTTGTGTCAGTAGTTTTTCAAAATTCGCCATCAGAGGTTGCTTCAAAAGATTCATTTAATGCTTGTTTTCAAAGAAAAATGTCATTTGATGTATTTGAATTAAAAACATAAGCAACATTGTCTTTTGCAAAAGAATCGAGTGTTACAGCAATTTTATCACTATTAGTTCATTCATTTGGGGATAATAGGGAAAGCTTCATTGTATTACCACTTATTGAATCTAATGTAAATGAAAGTTCTTTGTTTTTAGTTGTATTTTTAATATGAATCTTATTTTCGAAATCTTTTTTATCAAAGGTAGAATCAGTTGGTATATTTGAAAAATTAATTGATACTATACGTGAACTAGTTACAGTAGAAGTTCCATCTGTTGTGTAAGAAAAATTAATGGTAGTAGCTTGTTTATGTAATAAAGGAACATTAGGATTTGTTAATGACGTGAATGAATATAAAACATTATCACATCTGATATTTTTTATTTTAATATCAACACTATCGCCTTCTTTTCATTCAGAAGCATTAGTTAATGAAACAGTAATAGTATTAGATGTTGAAGTATTTATTTCTGAAGTTAGTGGAAGTTTAGTTCTATTATTTGTTATTGAAATATCTAATGTTGGAACATCACTAGTTGGAGCATCACCGACTTTTCTTGTTGGTTTTACTGAAAGTTTAGATGTTGATTCAGGAAAGGTTAAAGTTATTGAATTTGTATTTTCTGTTCCAAAGGAACCATTAGTGGCGTAAGTAAAAGCTATATTAGATGGACTTGAATGAAGTGTGGTTGTTAATTTAGGAATGGAATAAGCCACACCATTTGCTTCAAAATTTGAAATTTCTATTTCACAAATATCCCCTTCATGTCAGTTTTTTACAGAAGTTATAGGAAGTAGCAATTGTTTTCCATCATTAATGATAATATTACCTAATGTAATTGAGTTACTGGTTTGTGTTGTATTAGAGATTGATATTTTTGAATTTAATATTTCATTAGTTAATCCTCTAATAGAATTTGGTAATTCTACCACTATCATTGTTGTATCAGTTTCATCAATTTTTCCATTATTTGTGATAATTGGTGTATTAATTAATATTGGGGTTTTGTGAAAAGTAATAGATGAACATGAGTTGATTTCAAAAGAGTATTTAATACTATTTTTGGTAATATCATCAACGCTCACTTGAACAGAATCTCCTTCTTTTCATTGAGGGTGTTCAATACTTCAAGAATCGCTTAAAATCACATTAATTGTTGTTTTATCACTTGAAAGGAATAATGAAGAAGAAGGATAATGAATTTCTTTGTTTTGGGTAGTATTTTGCAAATGAACTTTATTGATAAAATCTTCCTTTTCAAGTTCATTAAATCCAACAGATGATGACAAAGTAATAATATTTGTATCTTTTTCAGAAGAACTACTATCAGAAGATAATGTTAATGTTGCACCAGTTTTTTGTTTATTTAATAAAACTGGTGAAATGTTAAAATGGTAGAAATTTGAATCATCATGAATTTCATCAATAGAGATATATGCTAAATCATCTTGTCTTCATAAATTAGAATCGTCATTCAAAGTAATTGTTATGGATGTAATTAAATTGTCAGTTTTATTAGCAACAACACTAGAAGTATTTATATTTAAACCGTTGGCTTTAACATGAACCTTATTAGAAAAAATAGTGTCGGAGGAAAAATACATTGGTTGAGGGAAAGTAATTGTTATTGTGGAAGTTGTGTCGACATATTTTTCACCACTTGATTTTACATCTTCAATATCAATATTGTAAAAATTAACTTGATTAAATGCTTTTATTATTCTTATTAGAGTTGTTGCTAGGTTTGTTCATTTATAAGAATCAGGAGCATTTTCTCCAAAAGCAGGTATTTTAACTAATGATGCATCTTGTTTTATTAAGTTGAATAAATCTTGAAGTGTTGACTCATTATTAATTTGACTCTTTTCATCAATAAGAGGATTAATATCAGAAACGAGGTTAGAAAACCCTTGGGGTACATTTTCTAATAAACTAACAAGTTTTTTTTCTTTATCAATATTTGGTTTGTTGTATAAAGATGATATTGCATTAAAACTTATAAATTTCGCAAAAGAGGTGTTAAGTTTTTTCCATTCTTGAACAGTTCCAATTGCTTCTTGTAAATTATTGGAGATTATTTTTTGTCCATTAGAATTAGTGGATAAAAACGCTTCTTTAAAAGAAGAGTTTGAATATAAGGAACCTTGCGTTAATTCATTGTAAGCAGCAACAAAATCATCAACCGCATAATTAACATCTAAATCATATACATAAATTGGGTGATAGGGTACAAGTGCCTGACTTAGCTTAAATGTATCTACATCCACAATATTCATTAAATAAGGAAGTGAATACTCATATATATTATCCAATGTGTCTTGTTTTGTGTTATATATTTCAAATGAAGAAATAAGTTCAGATAACGTTCCTTCTAATGCTTCTCATTTTTCTGTTGGAGTGTTAATTGATTTGTTTAATAATAATGATGTAGTAGAAAAAAAATAAGATAATAAAGTATCAATTTTAGTATCATTAATACTATGAATTTCGGAATTAATTCCATTTAAGGAGTTTTCAAGATTAGAAGCTATGCTAATATGATTATTAAATGAAGCTTGAAAAATGGTTGTATCATTTGAACGAGGCATAGAAGCTAAGATGGATGCAAGATGTTGTGCATTTTCATAAGCAGAACGATTTTGTTGTAATTTAAACATAAGTTCGGTGTATGAAATCGCAAAGGCTAATAAATCATTTGATTTAGAAACGGACTTTAAAGTTTCATTAGAATAGAAAAGAGAATTGTAAAGAAGGGAGTTTAACATTGCAAGTGTAGTATCACCAGTTATTGATATTTGGATGCCTTCAGGAAATTCAATATTTGAACAAAGTTTTTCAAATGATGTGACAACTTGTGAAGAAAGATCTTTTTGAATAAAGTCAAAATTTTCACCTTGGATTTTTAAAGAACCATATTCTAATAAGCTTGATAATGAAGAAGAAGTTTCATATAAGGAAGTAAGTATTAAAGTACTATCAAAAGTTTGAACATCAAGAACTTTTTTACCGAAATTTTGAATTTTGGTAATAAGTTGATTTCATTTATTATCATTAGGTCCAGGAACTGTTTTACTTTTTGAAATGATACCATCTTTTTTTCCTAATTCTACAAGATCATAGATCATGCTTGAGGAGTTTAAAGCACTATTTAAATGAATTCCATTTGAACTTGTTAAAAAATCAACAAGATCATATAAGGTACCTTTGTCATTTTCAGCATTGAAATCTTCATTTAATATTTCTCTTGCAAATGTTTGGAAATTCGTGGAAAAGAAAAGTTTTATCGCTAATGCATTTTCTAAAGACTTCAAAGCATCCATTGCATTTTGTTTTGCTGTTTTTTGTGTATTTTTATTACTACATGAAGTAAGTGTTATTAAAGAAGTTAATGCAGTAATTGAAATAATTGGTAAAGCAAAAAATTTAAAGATGTTGATTTTATTGAACTTCATAATCCTACTCTTATTAACAAAAACTATTTTTTCTAAATTGTCATTTGTTTTTTTTTTTTTTTTGAAAACCCATGAATACTTGTTTTTATATCATAGATATTATACAATAAATATTTTGAAATTAGTATGAATTACTAATCGGGTTCAATTTTATTTTGTAGAGAATTAAAAAATCTAAAATAATTATTTTTCAGTTTTTAAATATTCATATACTTTATACTTATTCACATTGAATCGTTTTTTAAGATTTAATGCAAAAAAAGTTATTCCTCTTCATCATCCAGGAGGACAAGAAAATTTAAGATTATACTTATTTAATATGGAATTTATTTCATAACGTTTCTTAGAATAAAATAAATAAGAAAGATACTGTTGTTCTTGTTTTGGGAAAGAATAAAAGGATGGAAAAAGAACATAGCAACAAAAGATTTGCATTAAAAAATCATAAATATTATTTTTGAGTATTTTTTTTTCTTTATGTGAAAGTTGGAAAAAATTACGATCTTTCAAAAAATGAATTAATGAATTTTCAAAATTTTTAATAACTTGTGTATATTTAGCCTCAGTAACTGTCTTTTTTACAGAAGAAAAGGAATTATTATTTTGTACTCATGTGAAAGTGTATTTTTTAGTTGAACCTATTTTATCAGAATTAGCTAAGATTGTTGCACTAAGTCCTGTGTCTTCTAGCATATCACAACCTAATTCTCAATAAAAATTTAGGGAATTTCAAAATTTAGTATTGAAGAGTTTATTCCATAAAAAAAAGATATTATTATTGGAATAACTAATAGGATTTTTATAAACAAAATTGCTTAATCATCATTTTATTTTCTTTTTTCCAATTTGTCTATATGTTTTTCCAACAACAAAATCGCAAGTTCCATTTGAAGAAGCATTAACAAAACTTGTAAAAGCACATTTCTCAAAATAATCATCAGAATCGCATCAAATAAATCATGGAGTTTTAACTTGTTTTATTAAGAAATTTCGTCCAGATGCAATCCCCTCATTATTTCTTTCAAAAATTATGAATTTTCCTTCATTAAATTTCTTTTGTCATTCATGTAATTTTTCAGAAGTATTGTCGGTCGAACCATCATTTAAAACAATTATTGTAACATAATTAGAAGGATAATTTTGCCTTTTAATACTCTTAAAAAGTCGATCTAAAGTGTTTGCACAATTATAGCAAGGAGTTAATACAGTTATTTCAAAATTTTGATAAATATTTGTAAGGATTTTCTTCACAAATATAATTATATTTGACACTTTTTTATGTTTAAATCCTTAATAACTTCTATAGTTGCAAAGCACTTTAAAAAAAAACTAGATAATTTAACAATAAATGAAGAAGATGTTAAAGAACTTCTTGAACAAATAAAAATATCTTTATTGGATGCTGATGTTAATTTAGAAGTTGTTAAAAAATTTATTAGTAATGTTAAAACCAATATTGTTGGCCAAACATTAAATATTGGGCAAGATGCATCTTCGTTTGTAATTAGTAATGTTAAACAAGAATTAATTAATATTCTTGGAAAAGAAGAAAAGGTTATAAAAACTGAGAAACCAATACTTAAAATAATGTTGGTTGGTTTACAAGGTTCTGGTAAAACCACTTCTTGTGCAAAATTAGCTAATTTTTTCCAAAAAAAATACAACAAAAAACCAATGCTTGTTGGTTTGGATATTTACCGTTCTGCTGCTATCGAACAATTAAGAACACTTTCTAAACAAACTAACTGTGATTTTTATGAACATGGTACACAAAATCCAGTTTTAACTGCAAATGAGGCGATATTAAAAGCTAGTGAAAACAAGGATAATTTGATAATTTTTGATACTGCTGGTAGATTACAAACTGATCAAAAACTTATGGAAGAATTAGTTAATATAAGGAATAAGATTAATCCTGATGAAATATTCTTTGTAGCCGATGGAATGAGTGGACAAGAAATAAGTAATGTTGCAACAGAATTTAATAAATATTTGGATATTTCTGGTTTTATTATTACAAAGTTAGATGGAGATGTAAGAGGTGGTGCAGCATTAAGCTTAACATCACTTTTAAATATCCCAATTGTTTTTATCGGAATGGGAGAAAAAATCGGGACATTAGAGAAGTTTTATCCAAACAGAATTGCAGATCGTATTTTAGGACTTGGAGATATAACCACATTAGCTGAAAAAGCAATTGATATTGCAGATAAGGAAAAAGTTAAAAAATCATTCACCAAAATGTTAGCAGGTAAAATGGATTTAGAAGATTTATTAATTCAGACACAACAAATAAATAAAATGGGTAATCTTTCTTCTTTATCCGCATTAATTCCACAAGCGGGGAAAATATCAGAATCTCAAGTCGAAGAAGCTGAAAAAAAGATGAGAGTTTGAATTATTTTATTGAATTCAATGACTCAAAAAGAAAGAAAGAATCCAAGTTTATTTAAAAAAGAGTCCACAAGAAAAATTAGAGTTATTAAGGGAAGTGGAAGAAATGCAGAAGAATTTAATAGATTAATTAGAGAATGAGAACAAGCAAGAGATAAAATGTCAGAAGTAGGAAGAAGGATTTCAAGAGGTATGAATCCTATGGATCTTTTAAATAGTTTGAAATAAATTTTTAAAGTGTATAAAAATTAATATAAAAAATATTAAATTTTAGAAATTAAGCTAACTTGGATTTAATCTAAAAAATGATTAAATTAAGCAGTTTTTTCATTTTTCATAACTTCATTTACTAAGTTAATAAATTTTTGTTTTTCATTAATTGCAAGTTCACTTAACATTTTTCTATTAATTTCAATATTTTGAAGTTTTAAAGCATTAATAAATTTAGAATAAGTATAGCCTAATGAACGAACAATACCATTTATTCTATTATTTCACATTCTTCTAAATTCACCTTTTTTAGCTTTTCTATCTCTGAAAGCATAAACAGCTTGACGAATCATAGTTTGACGAGCAATTTTATAACTTGTGTGTTTGGTACCTCAAGCGCCACTAACTCTTTCTTTAACAGCCTTTCTTCTTTTTAAAGTTTTAGGTCCATTTGTTGATCTCATATATTAATTGTTCTCCTTTCTGTAAGGTAAACCACGGGTTATTAATCTTGTATTTGCTGGATTTAAAGTTTTGTCTTTTCTATTTTGCCTTTTTGATTTTGTTGATTTGCCAAAAAAACGATGTCCACGGTTGCTGTGGTGGTGCATAACCTTACCAGTTGCTGTTATTTTAAATCTTTTAGCCATAGCTTTTTTAGTTTTTTGCTTCATATAATAAATTATATACATAAATATATATATTTAATATTTGCTTTATTTTTATTTCATTGTAAATATTTATTCATACTTATTAAATATGTTTAATGAAATATTTTAATTATTTTTTAAAATATTGATTAAATTAGTACTTGAAGTCTAAGAAAATTTTCATTTTTTAGTTTTTTCTTATTCAACAAAAACAAGGTTGTTAGTTTGATAATTTTGCATTCTTGAACCATTTGAACAAAAACATCCATTAAAAATTATGGATATGTATTTTTTTGTTAATGTTTCCTTAATTCCGTCGGTATTTTCAACACTTATTCTGGACATGTATCAATATCAAGGAATGTTGTATTCTTTTCCATCGATAGTTATTAAGATATTCTTTCAACAATTATTTCTTTCATCTGAAAAAAGTTCTTTAAATTTTTCTTTTTCTTCCAAATCATTAAAGTGAAGATTAGGGATATCTTTAATTATTAAATCTTTTTTTATATATCATTTTATATCTGTTTTCATCTTATTACTAATATCAAAAGGTTCATTTTCTTTTACTAAAAGTAAATTAAAAATTTCATCTGCTTTTGATGAATCTTGATAATAATTTATATCTAAGTATTTAGTAGTGAATTCATTGCCATTGAGATTGTAACAAGGAATAAAAAGGCCAGTATCGCCTGAACGATATACAAATGATGCTATTGGACAAGGTCGAGAAGCATTCATCCAAAAAAAATGTTCTGAGTTAACAAGAGGTATACTTAAAGAATCAATTTCAAAGTGCACTATATAATATGAGTCTTCACCGCAGGGAACTAATGAGAAAAAATTTCCTAATAAAATCCTTTTATCGTCAGAAAGGGTTTCAACATTTGTTTTATTATTTTTTATGCATGTTCCAATAATTTTATAACCACCATGAAAATCGAAACCAATTTTTAAGGTAAATTTAAGCATACCAGTTACAATATTACCATTGAATACAATATTAATTTTTAATTCTTCAAATGTTTTTGTTTCAATGTTATATTTGTATTTGAAATCACATAAAACATAATCATAATTAATAGTTAAAAATGGTGCTTCTTTAATTTTTAGTTTTTTAAGATTTGAAATTGAAAATAAGGAATAACAAACAAAATCGGACTTTAGAATTTGTTTTATTCTTTCTAAATCTTCACTTTTATAACATCCTTTTTCATCCTTTTCAACAATATCCAAAAAGTCAATAGTTTCAAAACAATTTGGAAAAGTTTTTCCTTTTTGAACAAAATATTTTTCATCTAACTTTGGTCATTCATTAGGGGAAACTGAAAAATCTCCAACAATAATAGGAGAGTAAAGATTTTTATTTACTCGGATCGGAGAAGTTTTTTTAAATATAGATGAATCTTTTAAGGAATAAAAAATAATAGAGAAATCAAAATAAAAGGTGTCATAATCAGGAATATTATCAGTTAATGGGATAGAAATAAACATAGTTGAATTGACTATTCTTGTATTTTCAAGACTATGAGCGGCTTCTAAATCTAAAAAAGAGTCATCAAATAAAAATCCTTTTTCTATTTTTCAAGAAAAGTCTTTTGGATTCAAACCATAAAAATCACAAGAAGCATCAATGTGAGAATTTTTTGTTGCAAAAACATCATTATCAGTATTTAATTTAATGAATGTATTTTGAACAGAACAAGATGTTAAAGGAGGAAGAAAAGTAAAAAAGGATATTAAAGAAAGAAAAAATAAAATTAAATAGTTAAAAAATTTCTTTATTTTCATAATACATTACTATTTTGCGAAGGTATAAGTATATATATATATATATCGAAGCAAATTCATTTTTTAATATTTAGTTATAAATATTATATTTTATGCTAGATTAATATTCACATTATTTTTAAGATAAAGAATTAAATTATTGATGAAGTTTTTATGATTAGGAATCATAACAAATTTTTCATTTAAAAATTCATTTAAATAAGGAATATCGCCATCAATATATAACATCGAAAGGGTAATGAAATTTTTAAGAATAATTAAAATTTTAATTTGTTCATTTTGATTGCTTTCAATGACATCAATCATATTTTTATAAAAAAGAAAAAATTCCACGCTTGTATATAAAGAATTAAGGATACATTTATTCAAAAGAATAAAAGACTTATCATTGGTGTGTTTTCAATCAAAAATTTTAATAGTTGTTGTTTTTTTTAATTTCGACAATCTTTTTTCACTACTTGAACGAAAGATTATAAATTCATTGAAAGAACCGATAAAAAGATTTCGTGAATTTTTAGAGTTTATTTTTTTGCTTCCTAAACTTATGCAATTTATTCGATTTCCATTTTTATCTAAAATTGTTATTATTTCATCAAAAATTCGATAATCTATTTTCTTAATTAAAAACCCTTGTAGAATACTTTCGGCCATTCTTATTTATCATATTTTTTTTTATAAATATCAAGTTCCATTTTAAATATTGAAAGTTTATTTAAAACTATTGATATTAGTGAAAGAAAAGCAGTAAATGAAAGTTGAATTATGTAAATGGTACTTGTTTGAATTTTAATATTATTATGAGGTAATACTATGTCTAATAAAATATAAAGTAAAGAAGAAAGAAGGATATTTAAAATAAAAAAAAGATGAGAAAGAAAATAAATATTTAAGTATTTGGAAGATGTATTTATTTTAAAAAGTTTTATATCATTTTGATTAAAATAAAAAGAGATAAATCATAAGATTAATGAAATCGGTGTCATAATAATAAAAGGGATATATTTTGAAAGATGATTAATATTAATTAAATCTGCAGTTTTAGAAACAACCAATCATGAAATTGCAATAGTAAAAACAAAAATGATATTAGCAAGAAAAAAGATATGTTTTGTTCATACAAAATGAAGTTTGTTATCTTTTTCTATTTTTTCAACATTTAGCATCTATATTTTCTATACAATTAGATTATAATTTTGAGAAGTTTTTATTATCATTTTTAAAATAAGTTTGTTAAACATTCTTAAAAAGTTTACTTTTTCATTTATTTTTACAATATAAGGGATGTATGGTAATTAATAATAAAACAAGTAACTCAAACAAAGAACAAAAATCAAAATGCACTGATTCTTCTAATTCTATAATTAATAAGAAAATGGGAAAAGAAAGAAATTTCATAGTTAACAGAACCTCAAGTAATATATTTAAACAAGGAACTGATTTTAGTGCAATAGAATATACTTATTCCAGAAGAACACCAAAACTAGATATTATTAATGAGATTTTAAAAAGATTGGAGAAGATTGATTTGAAATTAGATAATATTGATGAAAGAATAACTAATATTGAATCGGTTCAAAAAATTCAAGGAGAAAAATTAGATAGATTAGAAAACAAAGTTAATAATATCATTGTTTTAAATAACTTAAAAACAGAATAATTTATACACTAATACTTGAAATAATGAAGTTTTCATTAATGAAAAGTGAATTTAAAACATAGATTTCATACCGATGGTTAATGTCCTAGTTCATTAAATCACTAAATTTAATGTTTTACAAATGAATTAACTTTTTCTTTAAAAAAAATAAATGTAAAAAATATCAAATATTTAAGAAGTATTCTTCCTTATCTAATTTTCTTTATTTTGTATTTTAAAAATATTATTAAAAATTATTCTAATTCATTTAGAAAAAAAGGTTTATGTGGTTCTTTTTTTTCTAAACCAAAAAAATTATTTTGTCTTTCATATTCGTAAGCTAGAATAGCTACACAGTTTGATAAATTGAGACTACGCACGTCCTTAGTAGAAGGTATTCTTATTGTATTTTCTTTGTTTTTGGCTAAAATTTCTTTATCTATTCCAGTAGTTTCTTTTCCAAAAATGATAAAAATATTTTTTTCTTTTTCCATTTTTATTTCATCTGGTTTTTTAATTCCATAACGAGTGATATAAAGAAAGATTGAATTTGAAGAAGAATTAGTTTTAATAAAATCTTCATAAGAATCATATTCTTGATAATTAAGTTTTTCTCAATAATCAACACAACTTCGAGAAAGTTCTTTGTTAGAAAAAAAATTTAAGAAAAAACCATACGGTCTGATTAGATGCAATTTTGCATTCATTCCAACACAAGTACGGCCTATATTACCAACATTTTGTGGGATTAATGGTTCAATAAGGACTATATTGAGCATTTCTTTTTAGATATTATTCTTTTAAGATTCCTGAATAATTATTAAACTCAACAATATAAATTGAAGAAAGAATTACGGATAATATACAAAATAAAAAAATGATTAAAAAGTAGTAAATGCAAAATAAATGAAAGGAAAGACTTCTAACGACATTATTAATTCCAACCATTCATGTAATCAAAAGAACAAAAAAAGGAACAACAGGCATGCATGCATAGATAAAGGAAATAATATATCCTGCTTTTCCACAATTTTGTAAAGGAACAAAGTTACCGTTATTGACAGCATTCTTTTGTGTTAAATAATGTTTATCAAAATAAATTAGTAAAGCGCCAATAAGAACGAAAAGAACTGTTATTCCCACATATGAAAGTCAAGTAATAAGAAGTCATTTTCTTGTCTCTAATTTCTTTTCTAAATTAGCTTTAAATTTTCCATAAAAATTATCACTATAAACTTTTTCCTTACTAAATTTTTCAAAATTAATCTTAACATCTTTTTTTTTGTCAGTATTTTCAAATTTTTTAAAATTTAATTTTGTTTCATTATTTTCTTCTTGTTCTTCAATGAAATCTTCTTGTTTTCCAAATTTTGTTTCACCAAAAGAACCAAGGTTGTTATTGATATTTAATTCATCTTTTAAAATAACTTTTTTAGGAGCTTCTAAAACATCATTTTCTAATTCATTTTGAGACAAATTTTCCTTATTTTCACTCATATAATACAATTATATAAAACATATTATGTTTATAAAAAAATATTTTACATTTAATAAAGAGTTTTTTTATAACAAAATTATCCCAAGTATTATCTCATTTTTTTTGGTAATTTCTTTAAGCTTAATTATGAGTTTTTTGGTTCTAAATAATAAAGTTTACAACTCATTAGATAAAGTGAAAGAACACTTTATCCATATTAATCGAGAAATTAACCATGGTGTTGCTTTTAGCACTATGAATGATAATCCAGTATTAGCGGGGGTATTTCAATTTTTATCATCAACTTTATTCTTATCATTAATTTTTTTTTTACCAATTAATCAAATTTGTGTATTTTTTCTTTCAGCAGTCTCTTTTGGCGGTTTTTTTAATTTTTTTGATAGGTTTATCCCTAAAAATATTGATGGAATAAAAACAACTGGTGTCTTAGACTATCTTCAATTTTCTTTTTGAGAACCAGTTTTTAATATTCCTGATATGTGCGTTATTGGAGGCAGTATATTGTTTGTTCTTTCGTATGCCTTTTTTTACCTTTATTCAATTTTAAAATATAAGATTAAAAGAAATCAACCATGTTATCTTTTTATTGATACTTGTTTTAAAGATTTAAACATTGGTATTTTCCAAAATAATTCATTTTTCAATATTAAATTTTCCATTCCAACAAATAACAATTTAACAGATATTACTATTGACTATATTAATAAAATGCTTAAAAAGATTAATATTAGACCTTCTGAAATTAAGAAAATTTATTTAACAAATGGTCCTGGTAGTTTCACAGGTTGTCGAATTGGAAATATCATCACAAAAGTATGGAAAGATATTAATGAAGACATTGAAATTTTTAAAATTAATTCATTGAAGTTGCAAACTACAAAGGAAAATCAAATTTCAATTCTTGATGCAAAAGGTGGAAAATTTTATACTAGTGTTTATAAAAAAAATTCATTGATTGGCGAAATTGAATTAAAGAATGAAAAAGAAATTTTAGAAATTGCAAACAACGATAAACTTGATATCATTAAGGATAATGAGGGTATTAATATTTTTGAAAACTTTTTTTTTCATTTAAAAAATAATGATTTTATTTCAAGTTCTTGTGAAAGATTAAAACCATTATATGTTAAAAAAGCTATATAGTATTCTTAAAAAATATTAATTAATAATAGTTTTTACTTGGTATTAAATTAATTTGACATTTTATCCGAAAAACGCTATTTTTTTATTTTTTGTTATAATGATGCATGTTATGAACAAAAATCAACAAAAATATATTGAACGAAATTTCTGAATTTCTTTTCCTTTTTCATCTTCTTGTCAAACAAATGGGATTTGAAATCACTTACAAACTAATTTAGAACACCAAGATTTAAAAACAATGTCTTTTTTCATGATTGCTAACTCAAGAAAAGAAGTGATTTTAAATTTAAGTTCTTTAGAAGAAGAGGAAAAGAAAATTTTTTTAGATGAAAATGAATTGGTTGATTCCTATTTTGTTAGTGATTTAAAACAAACAGAAACAAGATTAATATATGAGGCAGCACGTGAATGCAAAAGAAATGAACTTTTAATTAGGGAATTTGAAACAAAAGAAAAAGAAATAAAAAAATGTCAAGATTTTTTAAAATCTCCTTGACATTTTCCATGAACAAAATGAAAAATGAAGGATAAACTAGATGTTATTTCACAACAAAAACAAGAATTAATTCAAAAAAATGGTTTAAATTCACAAAATCCTTCAGCAGAATGTTTTAAAAAAATGATTGAAGCACTTAATAATTTAGAAGAAAAACATAGTCAAATTTCTTCTTTAAAAACAAAAGTTTTAGATGTTTTAACCGAAGAACCTTCCTCAAAAGAATTAATGGAACTAGAATTTGAAATTACAAAATCAAAACTTGAGTTTGCACAACAAATACTTTTAAAACAAGTTTGTGGAATAGTTATAGAATTTCCAAAACTTGGGGTTATTAAAAAAGAAGATATTAGCCAAGGAAAACCAGAAGTACTTTTTCCTAGTCTAATTCATTTCATTGATAAAGGGACAAGAAAAAATGGTGATGAATTACAAATGGAAAGAATAATTACAAAAATACCAAATAATCCAATTGAAGAATTTATATTAAGAACACAACAATTAGAAATAGAAAATACTAGGCTGGAAAGTTTAGAAGAACAAAAAGAAATAAATTCACAAACTCAAAGTCAACACGAAATACAAATACAATACATTAAAGAAGAAAGAGAAAGATATAAAATAGAATCATTAGTTTCTTTAGAAGTGCTAACAAATGATTTTCAAGAAGAAATATTGCCGATTTGTGAACCTAATTCAGCAGAATTTCTAGAAGAAGTTATAGATAAGGACATTGTTTTTCCAACTACTTCGGAAATTCATACAGAAATTTCTGAAGATGAGCCTTTTAGTGAAGAGTCATTGGAAAGTCTAGATTCAGATAGTTCAGAACATTCATTTTTCATGAGTGAAGAAGAACAATTAGACTATGAACCAATTTATGAACCTTTAACTTTCGAATCGAATCCAGATGATTTTGATGTTAGTTTTAATGAAGTTGAACTTGAAAATAGTGAAAATGAAGATGAAAATAGAGAAGAAGATAGTTTAGAAGGTTCCTTTCCTAATAGTCAACCAAGAGAAGAAACAAGTGTTTTTCAACAAATAATGAATTTAATTTTCCAAAGATAATTTGTAAATTTTTTTGATATTTTAAATAAAAAAACTGAGATTTTTATTCTTTTTGAAATTTTTTATGTTGTTGTTTTAAATATCCATCAAATATTTTAATAAACTCATCCTTCGTATATTTAAATTCATTTTTAATATTTCTTTGAATTTTTCGGTACTTTAAAAGATCTTTAAAAAATGTTTTTTTAATTCTCTCAGTTATAGATTTTTCATCTAATTTTTGTAGATTTTTTTTAAAATAATTCTCAGTTTTCTTAATAGAATAAGAAAAAATTTTATTCAAAAGTTTATTATCAAATTTCATAGTATTTTATTATTTAACTTATTCTTTTATATTTTCATCATTTTTCCTTAATTTTGAATATATTTCACTTCCACAAGATTCTGCTAAATCTTTTATGAAAAGTTCCTTTTTTTCCATGCTATAAAAGTCATCTTCATTATTTAAATCATCACTTATTTTTTCAATAAACTCTCCTCTTCATTTAATAAAGTCATTATTTTTAGCTCTTTTTTTTAATTCTTCATCTTTAGAACATTTTTCAATTATTTCATAAATAATATCAACCATTTTTACTTTATCATTTTGATTTAAAAAACTTGAATTATATTCTTCTATTAATTTCTTTAATGATATTTTTTTATCATAGTTTTTAGGTTTTTCATCATTTAAATTCAAAACAATGATATTATCATCTTTTTTTGTTTTCTTTTCTTTTTCTTCAATACTAATTGTGTATATTTTTATTAAGTCTTTAAAGTCAGGTTTATCATAAGAATTGAATCGCGAACAATTTATTACAATTTTTATGAAACAATAGTTTTTATAAAAATCTATGTTTTTTCCAGAACTATATTCATCCTTTTCTTCTAAATTTAACAGTCATTGATAATTTTCTTTATATTTTTTTAAGAGTTTGATTCTTTCGTACTTAAACTCTTCTTTTAAATTTTCTATTTGATTGCAATAATTATCAAGTTCTATGATATTATCTCTCATTTTTTTATATGAATTAAAGTCAGTGAACTCATTTTTAAAGTATTTGATAATATCATCAAGTCTTGTGTTTAAGTTTAATTTTATAAGAATTTTTTCACATTCTTGTAATAAAAGTTCTTTATTAGTTAATTTGTTTTTATCAATATTATTTTCACCATTGAATTCTGTAAAAGAATTTGAAATAAATTCTATTGAATTCCGTCAATCTAAAATGAATGTTTTTTCTTTTTTGTAAATTATTCCATCATCTGTTTTAAAACTATAATTTCTATTTAGCCTATTGTACGTTTGGAAAGCATTAACAGATGATGTCATTTTTCTATGAACAAATAAACCGCACAAAGAAGGAACATCAAATCCTGTTTGGAATTTATTAGCACAAACTAAAATACGAAAAGAATTATCATATTTATTATTTCCTAATTTAATTCCATATTTAAATGTTTCGCCAATATCTTTTATTCTTTCATCATTTGTTAATTGTTTTGAAAGTTTAATTTCATCTTCTTGTTCATTTGTATTTATACGTTCTATTTCTTCTTCTTCTAATTCTTCTTTGTCTAAAATTCCACTAAAACCTGCAAGAACCTTAATATTTTTTCCTCTTTCTGCCAATATTTGATTTAATATGTAAGCTCTTTTTTGTGCATTTTTCCTACTAGAAGAAATAAACATTGCTTTAGCAGTATGATTTAATAATGGTTCAACTTTTTCGAAAAATAAGTCCAAGTCATATTCACACTCTTTTCTTAAAATATCATCACGGTTATTAATTTCTTCTCTTAATTTTATTGCTGCTTGTGTTCTATCTTCAAATATTTTATCTATTTCTGGTTCATTAAGTTTTTCACTTCGTTTTACTGTTTTTATTTCATTATTTAAAACATCAATTATCATTTCTTCGCTTATTGCTTGTTTGTGAGAATAAAGATAAAATGGTTGTTTTATATTTTTTTGTTCGTTAAAGGAACCAAAAAGTTCCAATGTTGATTGTTTAGGAGTAGCTGTGAAAGCAAAAATAGAGATATTCTTTCCTTCATTTGCTAAATCCTTAACTAATTTAACAGATCTTAAATATTCTCCTTCTGTTGAAGAATGCGCTTCATCTAAAATAATTGCAAATTTTTTATTTGTTAATATTTTTAAAACTTCTTTAATATAGGGAAATTTTTGGATTGTTGAACATATAACTTTATGTTCTTTTGTTTGTATTTGTTGTTTTAAAGAAGAATCAGAATAAGAGGAACTCATTGCTTGAACAAAGTTGGAAGAGCTTCCAGAAATATCTAATGATTTTGAAAGTTCGCTCAAATCATTTGCCATGTTTTCATCCAAAACATTACGATCACTTAATAAAAATATTTTGTCAAATTTTCTTATTCAATAAAGTTTTGAAGCTAATCAACATTGTTGTTTTGTTTTGCCGCTTCCAGCTGCTTCTTGGAATAAGTATGTTTTGCCTATCCCATTTTTTTCAATATCTTGTAGAACTTTATTTGTTGCATCAAATTGGTGAAATCTTGGAGAAATATTATTTTTTTTATTATCTTGATAATACCAATTATCAATTAAATCAATAATATTTTGTTTTGTTAAAAATTCTTTTCAGAAAAATTCTGAGGTTTGTTCGGGTTCATTAGGAAAGCTTTTCCATTTATTAAAGGGAATAAATTTGCTTGTTTCTCCTTCTAATTTATCACATTTTTCAATTTCATACTCATCCATTGCAAAGTTTGTTATTACACGAGAAGAAAATAAAATATTATTTGGATTGCGAGTATATCTGTATTGTGCAATTGCCGCTTTAACATTAGGAGAATAAGATTTATTATCATAAAAGAAAGTATGATTTGATTGTGTATGTTTTAATTCGATTGTCATTATTGGAAAACCATTAATAAAAATCACTAAATCAAGTCGTGGATCTTTATCCGTTTTTAATGCTTCATAAGATAATTCTTCAATAACACTAACAATATTTTTTTCTGGATTTTTTTGTTCATTTAAAAAGAATTCAAAATTTTGGTGTTTTTGTTTTAAAAATTCATTTAACGGTGAATAACACAAACTATTATTAACTATTTCAAGTATTTTATTTTTTCATTCATTTGGATATTTTTTTTGGAATTGATTTAAGGTTTCTTTATTAGTTTTGGTGGAATTTTTTAAGAATTGAAGCAACATTTCTCAATCAATACCATATTTTGTATTGTAATTATCATTCTTCGATTCAAAGAAACCATTATTTTCAACAAGATAATTAATTATTTTTCTTTGAAATTGTTTTTCAATTTGCATTTAAATATTTACACCTCCATTTTCAATTGTTTCATTAATCAATGATTGTTTATAATGTTTAAAGTTTTCTATTTGCTGTTTTATATTTTCTAATTCTTTTTTTATTATTTCTGATTTAAGATCTAGATAATTTGCTATTTTAGTTTGAATAGGAAGAGAGTAGAAGGGGATTGAGAGGTTGAGAATAACATTTTCATTAATAACAAGTTGTGCGACACCATATGAAAAAAAAATTCAATTAATATTTTTTAAGGCTCATTTTAAATAAAAAATATCATTTTTAGATGAAAATAAACAAACTATTCTTCCTGAAGAAAGAAATTTATAATTATGAAAAAAAATATTACCAATTGAAGCCCTTGTTGAAATTGATATACAAGGTTTAGAAATATCATAATAAGGTACATAACCTGCAATTCCAAAATTTTCAGTTTGATTCGTTAAGATTGGGTAAATATTTTCGAAAGTTTTATTTGTTGTTATTTTTAAAAGTGGTGCATCACTACCAACTACTGATTTATCGATTAAATATTTTAATTTAACATTCTTATAGTTTTCATGTTTCCTTATTAACTCTCTCTCTTCGTTTTCAATGAAACAATTAGGATTTTTTCCTTCTATTGTTTCATTAAT
The DNA here is from genome assembly GCA_031260145.1 of Mycoplasmataceae bacterium. Classification (GTDB taxonomy): domain Bacteria; phylum Bacillota_I; class Bacilli_A; order Mycoplasmatales; family Mycoplasmoidaceae; genus Malacoplasma_A. The sequence goes on along the minus strand of JAIRKL010000008.1, from coordinate 34,524 downwards.
TAATGATTGTTTATATTCTTTTAATAATTCTTGTTTCTTTTTTAATAATTCCATTATTCTATCTATCTTTGAAGTTTTATTATCTAGATAATTTGCTATTTTGGTTTGAATAGGAAGAGAGTAGAAGGGGATTGAGAGGTTGAGGAATTCTGATTTATTTAAGTGTTTAAGACCAGTACCACGAAATAAAAAGATATTTATATATTTTATTTTTCCAAGAATTAAAAAATAAAGAAAAGATGAATCAAAATATTTATTCGATTTAAGAGAAAAAGTATCAGTAGAATAACTAGTACAACCATTCCAAAATTTAACACTAGCAATTCCACCAGTTGATAAAAAAATATTCTTTCCATTTACTAAGCATTCTTTTGCAAACGCTTCGTCTACAAAATAAATTTGTTCTCCAGAAGTAAAGAAAGGGATGTTTCCTTGGCCATTTTTTTCTTCTGCTAAACCAGCTTGTATATTTGATTTTTTTTGCAGCAAAATAGTATATTTCAACTTTATATTATTATTTCCCATTTTAACTTTTTTTCTCCTTTTCTTCATTTTCTAAGATTTCTTCAACAAAATAAATTTTTTCTTTATTAATTTCAATTTTATATTTAAATGCAATTTTAATAAGATAATAATTATCTTTCATTAAATCAAATATTTCTTCTTTTGAAAATTCAATATATTTTCCAAATTCATAAATAATATATTTTCCTTCTTCTTTTTTAAAATCATGATCTATTAAATTATTTAATTCATTTTCATTAACTAGCCTAATTTCAGATAACTCATCATTTATTTCGAAATTAAATTTGATAGGTTTTTTTTCTAAAAAAACATTTAATTCGCCAAAAGGGAAAAAGAAATTAGCTTTATCTAAAATTTTTTCTTTGAATTCATTTTCAATTTTCATTATTTCTTCCACTTTTTTTAAACCTTCGAAGATTGAATATAGATCAGGAAGAAACAAAATAGAAATAATTTCATTTTTATTTTTTATTAAAAAATCACCTATTTCTTTATTTGTATTTTTTCTTTTTATTATTTTATTTTTAATTGAATTTCGTAATTCTTCTTCAAAAGAAGAAATAAACGAATCGCATATATAGCTTTCATTATTGTTAAGTTCTAAGTTTGTTTTGTAACTCGAATTAGTATAGAAATTGTTGTCTAATTTTCGATGAAAAAAAACAAAATAATTAATTTCAGAAGAAGTTAAGTCTAAACTAGTGTCAAAAAATAATATGGATTTTAACGAATTTTTTATGTATTTATTAATTTTTATCAAATCAATATTTTGGAGTTTTAATTCACTTTTTCTATTAAATTCAGTTTTTGTTTTTCGTTCAAGAAATTGTTTTGAAAAATTGATTAATTGTTTTGAAGGATATTTCTTAATTTTAAGTTTAGTAAAAAAGGAAGAAAAATTTAATTCTATTCCATTTTTTTCTTTAATTATTCTTTCAAAAAAAAGTTCCATATAACCATTTGGATTGCCATCATTAACATCATTTTCATTTGTAATTTTGAAAAAATCTACAAATTCTTCATAGTTTTTAAATTTTACTTCATTATTTATGAAAATCTCAAAAAACATTTTAGAAACTTCAAAAAAAGTAAATGGTTTAATAAAATATGGAACTCCAAAAGGAATAATTGGCAGAATTTCGTTTTTTATTAATTCAAATTTTTCAAAAACATCATTAATTTTAATAATTTTTCTATTATAAAAATTGTAGAGTAATATGCTTCAACTTTTATACCCTTCATTGGTTCTTTTATCGATTAAGTCTTTTTCATCTAAAAAAATATTAATTATTTTATTATCTTTTTGCGTTCGAATTCAAGAAGTTAATATTAAAAATAATGAATATATATAAGTGCTTTCAAAATTAGGTAATCTACAAAAAAATTTTCTTAAAAGAAACAAAGTATATGAGTTGTTTTCGTATAAATCTTTATTTACCAAATAAATAATTGTTTTAAAAATCACATTTTTTATTTCTTTTGGCACTTCTTCTTTTTTATTTTCTAAAATTTTGATATCTTGTAATTCAAAGAAAATATTTTTTAAAAAATTTTCATAAATATCTTCAAAATCATGACATAATTTACATTTTTTAAGGAGATTTAATGTTTCATAAATGAAATAAAATTTATCATTATCGTTAAATTTTCAAATAACTCAATTTAAATTATCAACCATTCTTTGAAACAACATTGGAAATTCAATTTTTTCAATTTTGTTATAATTAGTTGAAAAATTTGTGCTATCGATTAATGATAAATTTTTCAATTCAGTAATTTGTAAATAAAGACAGAATTTAATAATTTTCTTATCATTTTTATTTTTTATATCAAGTTTTCATTCCTCTATGAATTTCGAAATATCAAATCTGAAAAAAATATTTCGTAGGATAATTGAAGTATTTTGTTCATTTTTTATAAATTCAAAAAATTCATAAGTTTTGCTATCATCTTTTGTTTTTTTATTAATATTATTAAAAAAAAATTTTTTAATAAACTTTTTTAATGTATTTTCTTTCATCATAAGCAAAGGAATTTCTTGAAAACTTATTATTAAAATAAAAAGAATAGTAACTAAAATAAGAGCTAAAAATATAGCTTCACAAGTTTCAAAAATAGCGAAGAACGAATCCAAAAATAAAAGAATTAATCCAAAAATGACAATAAATGATAATTGAAGCCTTTTAGTATCTAAATTTCTAAATTCGACAGCAGTTATTCCATAAATATTATTGTCTTTTCCTTTAATTGTTATTCATAGAGAAATAATTGTCATCAACCAAATTAAAATAGCAGAAATAATTGATAACAATGAAAGTTTTATTTCTGCACTTAATTTTATATTTTTTAATAAATTAGGAAGACATATTTGAAAAATAATTCCAAAACCAATAATTATTGATGAAATAATAAATAAATGCTTATTTAAAAAATTTTTGATTTTAACATTCTTAGTTTTCATATTTCCTACTCAAACAACTCCTTTTGCAATTTATTTAATTCTTCATCAATTGCTTTAATATCATTTAAGATATCTTTTGAAGAACGCAAAATTGTTAGTTTATAAAATTCTTTGTTAAAATTAAATTCTATCATTGTTCCTTCAAAACTATCCAATGAAGCTAATGAAGTTCCATTAATAGATTTTAAAAAAGGATCAACTTCTTTTTTAAAATATTCTTTTTCATCCATCTCAAAAGGAATGTATTCAACATCTTTCCTTTCTGAATCATAAACATCTTCTATTTCAGCTGTATCATCTATTTGTGAACAAGTTTGATAAAGTTTTTTCAAAAAAACTATGATAGCTTTTTCTTTTAAATTAACAGTTTTAGGAAGAGTCGAAAGGATAAATTTTTCAAACTTTTTTTCACTAGGAAAAACTATTTGTGAAACATTTTTTTCAAGAACTTCATATATACCTATATATATATATATTCGATTTTAATTCAGCTAAAGCTTTGAATTTAGACTCTTCTTTTAATTTAATTCTTGCTTCTTGGCCTTTTTCTTCAAGAATTTTATATTCTTCCTCATCGAAGAAAAAGAAATCTTTGAGTTTATCAATATTTTCCTGATTTAAAATGTAACTTCTTTGTTTTTTTACTTTGATACTTCATTTTTTAGTTTTAAAGTGGTTAACATTAAATATTTTAGAAGTATCACCATTATCAATTTTTTGTTCATACATTTTAACTATTTCTTCAACTTGATCTGATGTTTCATTTTCTTTTCCAGAAGTTATTTTGTTTCTTTTCATTCCCAATCCTTTATTTAATCTAACACACATTGAAGAAGCATCGATAAGTTGAATTTTATCTTTAAACTCTTCTTCTTTAAAATTATTGTATATTCATATATATACTGGAATTCCAGTGTTATAAAAAAGTTCAGAAGGTAATTGAATAATGCATTCAAGTTTATTCAAACAAGAAAGACGAAACATATTTTCACCACTATTTACATCTCCATTAAATAAAGGAGAACCATTGGAAATAATAATAGCTTTACCATTTTTATCAAGTTTGTGCAATGCATCCATATGAAAAAATAGTTGAATATCACCTTTCCCTATTTTATTTTCATTAGTTCCCTTATTTTTTACAACGGTGGTTCGAAAACGAGAAGAATTATTGATTTCATAAGTTTCATTTTCTTTTCCTTTCCCTCCTCAAGATTCGCCGAAAGGAGGGTTTTCAATAATGAAATCAAATTTTTCATCGCCAGTTTTATCAACTTCTAGTGTGGAAGCACAAATTATTTTTTCTGGATCTTGACCATTTATTAACATATCAGCAACACAGAAAGCATAGGACATAGGATTAATTTCTTGTCCAAAAAGTTTAATTTTTAAACCTTCTACTTTTTGTTTTTTTGTTTCTTGAAGTAAAATATCATAACACTTACTTAAAATTCCACCAGTTCCGCAAGCAAAATCTCCTAAATTAATAACTTGTGAATCTTTAAATTTTGTTTTACAAATAGCTAATTTACACAATAACTCAACAACTTCTCGCGGAGTATAATGTTCTCCAGCGGTTTTATTTTCACTAAATCTTCTTATTAGTTCTTCGAAAATATATCCCATTTGTTGATTAGAAAAGTTTTGGGGATAAAGTTCAAACTCAAGAAATTTATTAACTATTGGAACAAGAAGTTTTTCTGATGAAAGTCGATTAATTATTTTTTCAATGTCAAAATTTTTTTGTTTCTTATTTTTGTCTTTGCTTGTATCTAAAAAAATATCTCTTATAATTTGTGGAAAACATTTAATATATTCGATTATTTTTTCTTCAAGGTTTTTGTTAGCATTTGCTAAATCTTCAAATTTAATCATGGAAGAATTTCAAATATTGTAACACTCAATATTTTCTTTTCTTAATCTTCTTGTAATTTCATTTTCATCCAATAATTCCCTATCTTTCTTTTGTTCAGGATGTCTTAAATATCATTCTTCTAATATTTTTTCAACTTTTATTTGATTAAATGAAGCAATGCATTCAAATCTTCTAAGAATCAAAAAAGGAATTATTACATCTTTATATTCTTCGCGATTTCAAGGACCTCTTAAAATGTTGGCAACATCTCAAATTTTGTTGGCCTCATTTTTAATATTTATATCCATATATAATATGTTGAAATTATATTTTTTATTTAACCTACATCTAATATATTAGATGATTATTAAAAATATCAATAATCAATTAAAAAATTTTGATAAATTATTGAATTGTAAGTTCTTGTGTTAATGCAAGTGTAGGCGGTTCTTTTTGTGCGAGTATTTCTTGTAATGTTTTTTCATTTTCCTCCATTTTTAGTATTGTATTTCTTACACTTCTATTATTTCAATATCGTCTAAAACTTTTAAAAATTGAAGTATTTGTTTCAATTTCCGCTGCTTTTTTTGTTAAAATAGTGAGTTCTTCATTAAGTTTATCTTTCTCATCCATAAATTTTCACTCTTCCATAAAATTAGACAATTGTCCTGTAGTAAAAACATTTTGCTTAATAAATGATTTTGCTTTTTGTACTCTATGTTTAGGACAAAAATCTGATGTTTGTATTAAAAGCAATGTGTATTCACACAATTGTTCTGCATTTTCAAAACCATTTTTATATGTTTCTTTCAAAGCTTTTGTAGTGGTTATATTTCCTTGTTTAGCACGAAAAGATTCTAAAATACTATTTCTATCAGTTTGTTTTATATTGAAAACTTTATCATAGTTACGAATACAAAAATCGAATCCTTCTACTTGTTTTTTCATCCTATTTCAGAATTTATCATTTGTAGCAATAGGACTTTGATGCATACCTAAATAATCATCATCACTTCTTCGAAAATATGGATGTGGATTTTTTTTCGTTTCCTCTTCAACGAAAAGTGATACATCATTACCAGTTAAACCAATATTTTTTAATGCATTACTTATTATTGTTTCATGAATATATTGAGGAAGAATATGAAAAAATTGAGAACTTTGACTTCCAAATCCAAAAGTTTTGGAAGCACTTTGATTACTAAAGCATCGATTTTCATTTTTAAAAGTTGCATTTATAACACAGGCAACAAAACCGGCACAATCCATGCTTTTTCATCAAATCGTATTTCCTTCATTTTCTCTATTGCTTGAAAAAACACGGACATTATACTCTTCTGAGTAAGCAAAACTAAAAAGTGAGTAAATCTTTATGACTCTTTTTTTTCATTCCTGATTTGAATATTTTCCTTGTTTCAACTCTTCTTCATCAACTAGTTTTCAAATATCTTGATATTTTTTCTCAGGATTTTGTGCTTTTAATTCATTAAAAAGTTTTATTCGATATTTAAATTTAACCATTTCTTTAATTTTCTTATCATTATGAAAATTGCAAGTACTTTTAATATTCTTGAAAAGTTCTTTTTCTTCTTTCTCAAAAAGTATTTTCGCTTCCTCAAAAGTTATATTATTTTCACGCATTATTCTTGAAATAGCAATTTTTCTTGCTCCTCTTTCTTCTTCTTCTTGTTTTATTATTAAGCGAACATTCTTAAATGTTTGTTTTTGTACTTCATCAGTTAATTGTATAGAATGTTTTTTTGCCTCTTCAATAAATTGTGGATAATATTTTTCGTCGAAACTATATAGATTAAGAACAGAATAAACGTGATTTTTTTCCAAGAATTTAAATGGTGATGCTTCCATTTCAACAAAATTATTGAAGTAAACAATATTACCATTTTCATTCACCCCACCATAAATCATAACATGTTCTGGAGTGCCAAGAACAATACCAACAGGTATTGTTTTAAAAAAATTTAATATTTCTTGTTCACTTATCATAGGAAAAAATATATTTTAAGTTGAAGAATTATTAAAGACAAATAAAATGCGAATGTTTCTTTCAAAACTAAATAGAGTCCCGCTATTAAATATTCATATCTGAGAAAATATTTAATAGACTTAAATAAGTACACGAAATCGTGTTAAAAAATAACTCCGAAGAAAGGAGGTGTTCCACCCGCACGTTCTCGTACGGGTACCTTGTTACGACTTAACTCCAATCACCATTCCTACCATAGACGTCCGCTTCAATAAAGTTAGCTAAACGGTTTTAAGTATTAACGGCTCTCATAGTGCGACGGGCGGTGTGTACAAGACCAGAGAACGTATTCACCGCGACATAGCTGATTCGCGATTACTAATGATTCCAACTTCATGAGGATGAATTGCAATCCTCAATCCGAACTGAGATAGACTTTCTAAGATTAGCTAGCCATTGCTGGTTTGCGACTCTTTGTATCTACCATTGTAGCACGTTTGTAGCCCAAGATATAAAGGACGTGATGATTTGTGATCATCCCCACCTTCCTCCGACTTTTTATCGTACGGCAGTATCGTTAGAAAATTAACTAACGAAAGGGGTTACGCTCGTTGCAGGACTTAACCTAACATCTCACGACACGAGCTGACAACAACCATGCATCACCTGTCTCCCTGTTAACCTCCACTCTGTTTCCAGAGCTTTGCAGGGGATCGAACCTTGGTAAGGTTTACGTGTGCTGACGAATTAAACAACATGCTCCACCATTTGTGCTGGTCCCCGTCAATTCCAGTTTGAGTTTCATTCTTGCGAATGTACTACTCAGGTGGATCATTTAACGCGTTAGCTACAAAACTTGTATATCATACAAATTTCTAATGATCATCGTTTACAGTGTGGACTACTAGGGTATCTAATCCTTTTTGCTCCCCACACTTTCGAGCCTAAGTGTCAGTAATGACCTAAGTTGGCGCCTTCGCTGCCGGTATTCTTCCATATATCTACGCATTTCACCGCTTCACATGGAGTTCTCCAACTCTCTATCATACTCTAGACTTATAGTTTCCAATGCGAGCTACAGTTGAGCTGTACCATTTAACACCAGACTTACAAGTCCACCTACGCATCCCTTTACACCCAGTAAATCCGGATAACGCTTGTAACCTTCGTATTACCGCGGCTGCTGGCACGAAGTTAGCCGTTACTTATTCAAAATGGTACAGTCACTTTCTACTCATTTCCTAGTAGAATCGTTCGTCCCAAATAAAAGTGTTTTACAATCCGAAGACCTTCATCACACACACGGTATTGCTCCATCAGGCTTTCGCCCATTGTGAAAAATTCCCTACTGCTGCCTCCCGTAGGAGTGGGGACCGTGTCTCAGTTCCCCTGTGGCTATTCTACCTCTCAGCATAGCTACTCGTCATAGACTTGGTGGGCCATTACCCCACCAACAATCTGATAAGATACACTCTCATCCTAAAGCGTTGGTTTAACCCAACTTTAATAATACTATCTTATGATGTATTACCTATGGAATATTAGCTAATCTTTCGACTAGTTATTTCCCTCTAAAGGGCAGATTAAATATATATTACTCACCCGTTTGCCACTAATTGTATTGCTACAATCCGTTCGACTTGCATGTATTATGCATACCGTTAGCGTTAATCCTGAGCCAGGATCAAACTCTCGTAAAAAAATTGACGGACTCTATTTAGTTTTCAAAGAACATTCTAATAATGTAGTAACATTATCTAATATTATTATATTAAAACTTAATATAAATAGGTGAGGAAAATAATTAGGGGTTTTAAAAATTTAATATCTTGTTTATTAGCAGTGAATCCTTCTATTCTTGAATTGCAATGATATTTTTATTAGTCAATTTTATCATATCGTTATGATGAGTTTGAGATTAATAATTTAGTAAAAAAGAACCACAAGAATAATTACAACAATTTACTGAATAAAATCATAAAGTGAATTTGTTTGATTACCGTTATTTTGAAATAAAAAAATGAGAAAAATAGGAGAGAAAATTAAAATTCTTACCAGCCACATCAAAAAAATTAATGAACTTTTTTGTACATTAACAATGAAAACTGAGTTTATAGAAAGAAGAAAAGAACAAAGAAGAAGAAGAATAAGCTTTACAAAATTTAACTACTTCTTAAAAAATTTTTTACTTTTCAAATATTTCCAAAGACGATGATTTTATGAAGTTCACATATTTTTCAAGATTTTTTTCATCATCATAATATTCAAGTAATAAGTCGATTCATTTTACTTGATCAACAATTTTGATATATTCAATATTATTTTGAATTGCAATTGCGTTACAAAAAACCAAAGAGGTACGTTTATTACAATCATTGAACATTTGCATTTTGCAAATTGATGCTTGTAATTTTACAATATCTTCAAATGTAATTTTCCTCTTTTTCGTTACTTGTTCAATTCTTTCTATGAACTTAGTTTGCGGAAGAAAAGGTGGATTATAACCAACTTTATGAATTCGTACATTTCTATCACGCCAAACACCAGTTTTTTCTCCGTTTGTATGTTCTCCTATTAACTTATTTAAATATAATGCATCGCGAGCTTGGATTTTGCCAGAATCAGAATTAATCATTTTTAAAACAGTTCGATATGCATTTGTTAAATCGATAACTACTCAATATTCATATTCTTTATATTTTTCTTTTACTTTATCAAATTTATTAATAATTTCTTGTGTTTGTCCTCTTGTGATTGTTGGACATTCAACTTTTGCAATTGAATAAATATTATCAATCATATTATTGTAAGCTTCTTGAATTATTTTATTTTTGAATTTCATTTTCCTATTTTAATTTATATTTTTCTTATTAATTATCAAAAAATTTAACTAAGTAGTTAAAAATAATTAATAAAATATTTAAAATGTTAAAAAATAAATTTTTATTTTGGTTTATTTAGATTAGGCACAAAATATAATTCTTGAAATGAAACTTTATGGAAAAAAAGCATTATTGGATAACATTAAAAATAGTAAAATTGTAAGATTGATTAACAATGATAAAAAGATTATTGATTTATTAAAACTAAATAATGTTAATTATGAATTTGTAAAAAAAGAATATTTCAATTATTTAGATAAAAGCCTAAATCACCAAGGAATTGAAATCGAAACTTTTGAAAATAAGAAATTTGAAAATTTGGAAGAGTTTATCAAAAATCAAAACGAAGAAAAAAAATCAATAGTTGTTATTTTAGATTCTATTTTGGATCCTTATAATTTAGGTTCAATAATCAGAACATGCGAGTCATTCAAAGTCGATGCTATTATTTATAAAAAAGATAATCAAGTTCAAATAAATGAGTTAGTTATAAAAACAAGTGCCGGTGCTATTGCTAATATTTCGATGATAAGAGTTATTAATTTATCTTCTACTATTGAATTATTAAAGAAAAATAAATATTGAATTTACGCAAGTGTATTGGAAAAGGATGCGAAGGAATATGATAAAATCGAATATGATAATAAAACATGTCTAATTTTAGGAAATGAACAAAATGGCATTTCAAAAGGATTAATTAAAGAAAGTGATTTTTTAATCACAATCCCTACTTATGGAAAAACCTCTTCTTTAAATGTAGCTATAGCTTGTGGAATTTTAGTTTCAAGAATTTGTCGACAGTATTCTAAATTTTAAATTAAAATGTTTTGATTTTATCTTTAAACTTAAATTTGTTTAAAAACATCAGAAGCTTTTGTAGATGAAGAAGAAGAAGAAGATTCGCTGCTAATAGAATTAGCAAATAAAGAAGAAAAAGCAGATAAAGAATACACTTTTTCAATTAAATCTTTTTTAGAGATATTAGAAGGGAAAGGTTCATTATTGTAAGGGATATAGGAAGAATAAAAGTTAATTATTTTATCGTGTGTTTTTTTAGCACATTCAATTGGATCTAGATATTTTAATTTATCTTCAGCAGTTTTACCAGGAATATTTTTTTCTTTAAATAATTTAGTGTCAAGTGTTATTGTTCCATCTTGTTGAATTTCAAATAAAGTTCACAATGGTGTTACGCCACTAACATTTCAACAATAAGGAAAAAGATGTGTATTTCCAGAAGTGTCTGTGTCAACAATTACAGAATAATATGCGAATGCAATAAAGTTTCCTTTGTTAGTGAATATTTTACTTATTAATGGGTCAAAACCATCAAAAGAATAAGAGGATAATGAAGAATCAGTGGATTTGGAATCATTTGAGAAATATATTTTTTCTTTATTAATAATTTGTGTATCAATGGTGCGATGTTTAATATCAATATCAGTCTTTGAAAAATCCTTATATTTTTTTCATGAAGTACAGCCTTTTGCTACTGAATTAATTTCTTCACTACTAGCTAATCACTCATTAGGGTTATAAGTTTGTTTATTTGTTTTATAGTTAAAATAACCAAAGTTTAATTTGTTTACTTGAAGAGAAATAGGAACTTCAATAACTGATGCTGAAACTATTTTCCCTTTGTCACTCCCATCTTTTACTGTGTTATATTTTATATGATTGTTATAATTTATCGATGCATCTTTGGTTAAAGGAAGAGCTTTAGCAGTTTGTTGAAGTTTAGTAACTTTTGAAACTTCATTCGAATCAGCTCCAATATAAATTTTATGTGTTGAACCACCTTCAGCTTTGTAATATTCATTTGCTAAAATACTTTCAAGTTCTTCACTTGAAAGTAAATCTAAAACATTTGTAGAACTAATTAATGGACCAGGACCAAAATGATTTGAAGTAAAATTATAATCAACTGACGAGACATCAAATTCTAATGAATTTGATTGACTAAAACTATTGGTATTTGAAAAAATAAAATCATAAAATAAACTATTTTGGTATTCATTAAAGGTAGATGAAGTAATTTTTGAAGAATCATTAATATCAGGGTGTGTACCAAATAAAGCATTTAATCATTTTTCTCTTAAATCTTTATTTGGATTAGTTGCAATTGCAGGCTGAGAAAGGAAAGAAAACAATGTTTTAAAGAAGCTAGCTAGATATGTTGAGATATTTCTGTTTGCACTATTGATAGCAATAATATTAAGATTTTTAGCATCATAATCATTATTTTGCAAATTTGTTTCAATAACAATAGGAAGACTTCATTTAAAATTACCTTCATATATTTTTCTTTTTTCTTCACCACTATTTTCTTTTTTGAAAGTATTTGGATTTGTATAGACTCAAGAAGAGGAATCATTTCTATCATAAGAGAATTTTATTTCTTTTAAATAATCACTAAATTTGGAAGAATAGGAAGTAGAATTAGAGAGTAAAGAGGTGTTGAATGTGTTTAAATCCTTAGAATTTTCTTCAAAAGAGGAAGAGTCAAAAAGTTGGTTGGTTACAACAAGAGGCATTGAATAATAAACCGCTTTTGCACAACTTGTTAAAGGAGTAAGAGAAAGAATTATGAAGGGTAGGAAAAATAATTGTAATGATTTTTTCATTTCTATATTTATATAGTATTATATTTTCCAATCCTAGAAAAAATTATTAAAAAGATTATTTTTTTCCTTTCTTTTCTTCAATATCAACCTTTATTTTTTTAGTTGGCATTTTAACTATTCGAGAATGATTTTTTTCATCAATAATAATTTTACGAGTTTGAGATTTGAAGGAGGAGTTTAAGTGTTTATTATGTTCATTAACTTTTTTAATATCAGAAATATTATTTTTAGAATTCTTAGGAACATTCATTAATCTTTCTTTTAAAAGCTTATTTTGTTTAAAGTAATTAATTAAAAAAATAATTCCAGCAACAAGTCCAAACATTATTCCGAAAATTGAAAGAATGTTAGCAAAGATATAAAAAAAGCAATAAATTATGTTTGTTTTATAAAATTTGTATTCTTTAGTTGTAGAAGTTTTGAAAATATTTACAAGAATATAAGAGAATCAAAAAATACATGGAATAACAACTGGAAAGAAGAAGACTGTTTTTCAAGGATCTATTTTAAGAATTGTGGCTAATTTTTCAATTATTTTTCAAATAAACATATGAACTTGATTAATGATTGAAACAGAATCAATGTCGAAATTTGCAATTAATATATGTTCTTTTTTTCAACCAAAAATAAGGAAAAGAAGCATAAACATTGAAACTAATAATAAGAATCAAAAATTTATTGCTGAAAATATTTTTCCAACCAAGAAAGATTTGGTTGTAATTTTCATTTTTATCAAAATAATATCTTTATAAAACTTTTTTTCTTCATTTAAAAGTTTTTTACCTTTTAATTCTTTTTGATTATTTATTTGTTCGTACATAATAACTAGTAAAACTTAGTTAATTATATTTTTTTAATATAAATAATTCGCATTAAAATTTAAAGAGAAAAAGAAAAAAAATTAATTTTATTAATTGAAATCCTATAATTTTAGTAACTTAAAGATTTTTTATGGCTAAATTTATTAAATCCTCTTTTGTTGAAAAAGAATGAATTTTAGATAATGAAACTGAATTTTGTTTTGTTGGAAGAAGCAATGTTGGAAAATCAAGTTTGATAAATTCTATGGCAAAGGAAAAAATTGCAATAACTTCAAAAACACCAGGAAGAACTAGATTGGTTAATTTCTTTCAATTTAAAGATTTTAGGCTTATTGATTTACCTGGATATGGTTTTGCAAATGTTGGGAAAGAAAAGAAAATTGAACTTGTTGGAATTATTGAAAAATATTTAACAAATAGAATCAATTTATTTGGGGTTTTCCAAATTATCGACATTAATGTTTTTAGTAATGAAGATAAAGTTATGAGTAATTTTTTAAAATCAAAATTTAAGAATTATTTTGTAATAGTAAATAAAATTGATAAGGTTAGCAAAAATATTTTAAATAAAAACATTGAACAAATAGCAAAGATAATACAAATTGAAAAAGAAAATATTATTCCAGTTAGTTCTAAACGAAATTTAGGAATAAATTTAATTTTTAACAAGATTTCTTCATGTTTAAAAAGCATTAGTGAGAAATAGTTAGTAAGTAGAGAAAAACTCTTTTATCTTATTTCTTATTTAAATTCAAAATAAATTTTTTAAACTCATTTCCAAAGATAGAGATAAGAGGAAGAAGAATAATAGGAAAAAGAATTAATCAGTTAATATCGGAGAAAGGAGGAGTTTTTACAACTACGTTAAGTCCAGGAGTGAAAACAAATAAGAAAAGAAGCAATGCGGAAATTCCAACAGCTAAATAAAGTTTATTGTATATTTTTCCTTCTTTGCTAAATATTGATTTAGAACTTGAAACATAGGAGAAAGAAAGAAGGATACGAGAAAGACTAAGAGTCATGAAACAAGAAATATCAATAGGGAATCATTCAAAATTTTTTCCACCATTTCCACCCATTTCAAATAGGTATCAAGAAATTAAAAAACAAACAGATACAGAAATAAAAATGAAAAGAGTATTAAGAATTATTTCAATAATCATTGCTTTATCAAAAAGTTTTTCACCTTTTTTAGGAACTTTATTCATCAAACCAAAGTTGTTTGTGTTTAATCCAATGCATATACATGGAAGAGTATCAGTAACAAGATCTAACAAAAGACGTTGTGTAACTATCATAGGATCAATTGCAAATACATACGTGAAAACAAAGATAAACAACGCAGTTGCAAGATTCGTTGCCATAATAAAGGAGATAACATTTTTAATATTTCTTGTTATTTTTCTTCCATCATTAATAGCAGATTTAATTGTTGAAAAATTATCATCTAATAATAAAATATCTGCGGCACCTTTTGCAACATCAGTACCACCTTTTCCCATAGCTATTCCGATATCTGCAGCTTTTAGTGCAGGTGCATCATTTGTTCCATCTCCTGTCATTGCAGTGATTTCATTATTTGCTTTAAAAGCACGAACTATTCGAAGTTTGTTATCTGGAGAAACACGAGCAAAAACACAACATTTTTTAACAACATTTCTTAATTGTTCATCACTCATGGAATCAATTTCAATTCCTGTTAAAGTCATATTATCATTTTGATTAACTATTCCAAGTTCCTTAGCAATTGCTAATGCAGTTATTTGGTGATCTCCCGTAATCATAGCAACTTTAACACCTGCTTCGTGGCATGTAGAAATCGCATCGTAAACCTCTTTTCTAGGAGGATCTATCATACCAACAAAACCTTCAAAAATCATTGAGGTTTCATAGTTATCACCTTTTTTAGGTTCATCTACAAAATTCTTAGAAGCGAGTCCTAAAACACGAAGAGCTTTTTGAGATAGCAAATTAAGAAATTCTTTTATTATGATTTTGTCTTGGGTTGTTATTTCTCTTACTCCATCTTTAGTTTGAATTCTATCACATAACTCTAGGATTGATTCAGCAGCACCTTTTGTGAAAGATGTGTATGAATATTTGGTTTTATAAACAGTAGTCATTCGTTTACGATCACTGTCAAAAGGTTGTTCAAATATTCTTTTATATTTGTCTCTAGTTCTTGAAATATCAAGTTCAGTTTTTTGTCCTAAATATAAAAGAGCAATTTCAGTGGGATCACCTACTTCAGAATTATTATTTTCAAAATCAATGTCAGCATTATTACAAAACATACAAATACTTATAAGATGCTTATAACGAGGAAGATCTTCTTTTGCTTGTTCTACATTTTTTGTTTTTTTAGAAATTATATCATCAAAATCTCCAAGTTCAGTTACTGTCATTTTATTCAATGTTAATGTTCCGGTTTTATCACTACATATAACATTCGCATTTCCAATAGTTTCAACAATTGTTAAACTTTTGCATAATGCATTTTTCTTTGCCATTTCTTTTACAGACATTCCTAAAACAACAGTTGTAGTAACAGGAAGAGCGACAGGAACAAGAGAAATAGCTAATGCAGCAGTGTTTATATATGTGTTAAGATTTGATCAGAACTCAGGGGATACATGAGAAATTCCACTATATTTTATTAAGCCAAAAGAAACATTTAATGCAATCATTATTACAAGAAGTGAAAAAGCAAAAATAGTTAATATTTTAGTTAAGCTATTAATTTTTCTTTTAAGAGGAGGAGTTTCTTCATTAGTATTAGTTGTTAATAAATTAGCAATTTTTCCCATTTCAGTTGAAGTTCCAACAGCAATAACAACACCGATTCCAGTTCCATAGGTAACCATTGTTGAGCTAAAAGCACAATTTATTTTATCACCAATACTCACATTTGTAGAACTTATTTCTTTTGTTGCATCTTTTTCAACTGGCATAGACTCGCCTGTTAAAGCTGCTTCTTCAATTTTTAAGGAGTTTGTTTCGATTAGTCGTAAATCAGCAGGTACTATAACACCATCTTCTAAATAAACAAAATCTCCGACTACTAAATCAAAAGTGGGGATAGTTTGAATTTTTCCATTTCGTAAAACTTTAGCGGTTGGAGAGGCAGTTTTTTTTAATGCTTCAATAGCGTTATTGGCTTTGGATTCTTGAAAAATAGCTAATCCAACATTAACTACAACTATCGCCATAATCACTATTCCTTGGATTAAATGATCTTTTCCAGCTTCGCCCATTCAATGTAATGTAATAAAATCAATTAACGCTATTATTGTTAGCATAATATTTAATAAATCTTTAAATTGGTTAATAAGAAGTTTTCAAAATGTTACTTTCTTGGGTTCAGAAAATTTATTTACACCGTACTTTTCACGATTTTGTATTATTTCAGCATCTGAAAGTCCAATAGAAGGATCAGTTTTAATTTCTAATAAAAATCGTTCAAGACTTAAGGAATGTTGTTTTTCTTCTGTCAGTGTGAATGTTTGTGTTTTATCTTGTTCTAACATATTTAAGTTATTATATTTATTAAATAATAATATTAAAACAATAATGGAAAATAAATTATATAGTAATTTGAAATTTTAGATAAATTAAGTTTTACTATTTTAATGAACCGGGGATTTTTCAATCTATCGTAAGTTCTGGAAAACGCTTGTGGATTATAAAAAGCATTCTTTTTACTGAATTAATTCTTTTCAATGCAGTATTATTAATAACTTTTGCGTTTTTTTCTTTTCTTAATGGAGCAATTTTGCGGTTGATATCTAAATAATCACGTTTTTGAATTTGTTTATATATTGTATCAAGACTAACATTGCTAATTCCAAATCTTTTTTTAAATTGTCTTATTCTACGAAAAGCACGAGCATAAATAGTGGATTTAATAAAAAAATCTGCATCTGGATTAGGAACAATTTCTTTGAGCCCACGTCCTTCTATTACGATACTTTTATTTTTTATAAAAGGAAGGATAACATTAGTGTTTAATCATTTTCTATATCATTTTTTTCTTGCAAGCATTGCTGTTTTTAAAGCAAGTTCTTCGTAGCCGATTTCATTAGCTATATTTTTTCCGTTGTAGTAAACATCTTTACCAACAAATTCAAAATTATATTGTTCCATTATTTCAAGACATTTTTTTTGAACAAAATTAACAATGTTATGATTTTGCAAAACTCATGCGTAACTACGATAAACATTTCCTGTAGAAAGAAAAGAAAAATTTAAAGATTTAGCAACTTCTAATCCAGCGGAACTTTTACCACTACTACTAGGACCATTAATGGTTATAATATAGTTTTTTTTTTCCATATTTACTTATTTTTAAGTTTATAAGCAATAAGTTCCTTAATAATTTTTTTATCAGATTTACTATGTTCTTCAAATTCTAATGTGTATTCAAGTTCTTTAAGAGACATAGTAGCATATTCAGTATCATAATGAGGAATTGATGATACATCAATAACACCTGTTGGATCTAATTTAACTCGATCTAATAATTTAGTTTTTTGAACTTTTTCTATATTGAAAGTTTTATCGTTTTTCATAGATATATTATATTAATAAATTTTATTTATTGAACCATTATTTTTGGAATGATTTTAATAATAATTTTCCTAATATTTTTTTACATTTTTTCAGGAATAAAAATTCCAATAATTGAGGCAAAATTTTCGATTGCATTTAATACCATTTTGCAAATAATAAGACGAGAATTTTTGACTTCTTCTGAAGAATATTTTTTTTCTTTTTCTTCGAATGAAGAAGCATTATTTACTGGACAATTGTGGTAGAAGATATTAAATGATGAACAAAGTTCGTAAATATAGTTGCATAAAATAGAAAGATTTCTTTTTTTTCAGCATTCAGAAATAATGGTGGAATATTTACTTAAATTAATAATGATATTTTTTTCAAAATCATTAGTGATGATGATATTGAAATCCTGAAATGATGAATTGGTTTTTAAAATTGATTTAATTCTAACAGCTGTATATAAAATATAAGGTCCAGTTTTTCCTTCAAATTGAGTGAATTTTTCAACATCATAAATATAGTCAGTTGAGAAAGAGTTGGAAAGATCAGCAAATTTTAATGAACTCAATGCCACATAGTATGCGATTGTTTTTATTTGTTCTTTATCATAATTTGCGTTTTTATTATTCGAAATTATTTTCAAAGCAGCTTCATAGGTTTCATTAATTGTAGTTTGCAATGTAGCAGCATTACCATTTCGGGTTTTTAAAGGTTTTCCATCAACTCCATTAATTGTACCAAAACCTATGAATTCACAATCTTCTATCTTAAATAATTTAATATTATTAGCAGCGTTAAAAACTAAGAACATTGACAATTCTTGACGTTTATCGATAACATAAAATATTTTATTAGGATGGAATTGTTCAACTCTATTGCAAATTGTTCCTAAATCAGTTGCTTCATATTTTAAAGCACCATTTGATTTATACATGATAAATGGAGGAGGCATATTTTTTTTATAAAGTTGAGGTATTTCAATAACCATTGCTCCTTCTGAAAGTTTTAAAATTCCCTGTTTTTTTAAATTATCTGCTAGCTTTCTTGTTGAATCATTTGCATCAGATTCGCCATATCAATAATCTAAATGAACATTCAACCAATCTGTAATTTTTGTAAAATATTCAATTGACATTTTTCTAATAATTTTTCACATATCATAGATTCCAGGTATTTTGTTTTGTAATTTTAAAACATATTCTTGGACTATTTTTTGAAATTTTTCATCTTCTTTATTTTTAATCGAACCAATAGGGTATATTGAAATAAGTTGTTCAACAGTATATGGAAAATATACTTGTTCATAGTTGCCTTTAAAATTAGGGTTGAAAAAATCAAGTTCAGGGTTTCTTTCATATATTTCAGCAATTATTACACCCATTGGAGTCCCTCAATCTCCCAGATGAGCGTCACCTATCATTTCATTACCAACATATTTTCCAAGATTCAATAATGCTTGTCCAATGATATTAGAACGCAAATGACCGACATGCATTATTTTTGCAATATTCATTCCAGCGTAATCAACAATAATTTTTTCACCAGTTTTATTTTTTAAAAAACCTAGATTAACATCATTTTTGATTTTATTAATTAATGAAGCAATGAAATCTTTTTTTAAGGTTACATTAATAAATCCTGGACCATCAATAGAGATTTTTTCAATATTATTTTTTTTAATATTTAAAACTATTTCTTTCGCAATTTCTTTTGGATTCTTTTTCATTTGTTTAGATAATATTAATGCATCATTACATTGAAAATCAGAAAGCTCTGGTCTGTTAGATTCTAAAATAGTAGGTGTGAGATTGATATTTAATTTCTTAAAAGATTCTTCAAAAAGTTTAAGAATTTCATTGATTAATATCATGTTTTGTTTTATAAATAAATTATAAAATCAATAATGAATATTTATTTTATTACATAAATGATTATTTTTTTTTATTTTAGATTTTATTAAAAAGAATTATTTTCTTCAATCGTTAAAAGAATTATTTTTAATGTTTAATATTTCATTTTTATAAGTGAAAATTAGATTATCATATATTGGTGTTTCTAATACTTTACATATATTGGAAAATTTAGGGTGAAAAGCGAAATCAATAAGAATAGAAAAACCTATCTTGCCATATCCAATATTTTCGTGTCTATCTTTAAAACTTCCACAAACATTTTTAGAATCGTTAAAATGGATTAATTTTAAAAAGAAGATTCCAATTTCTTTTTCAAATTCTTCAATAATAAATTCAGGATTAGATAAATCATATCCACTATCTCAAATATGACAAGTATCTAAACAAACACCGATTTTATCTTTTTGTTTTACAAGTTTGATGATTTGAGAAATTTGAGAAAAGTTTCTGCCAATTTCACTTCCTTTTCCACTCATTGTTTCGATGCATATGCAAACATCATTATTTTTTTCAATTACAGAGTTAATAATATTTGCACAATTTAATATAGCTTGATTAACATCCATATTTTTAACCGCATTTCCTGGGTGAACTATTAAATATTTACAACCAATTTGTGACACTCTTTTGCATTCTTTAATAAGAAAATCAATTATAAATTTTTGTATCTCTTCTTCATTTGTTGCAAGATTTAAAATATAAGGTGCATGAACAAAAACTTTATCAAAATTGAAATTATCCTTTTCCATTAAAATTTTAAATTTTTCAACATTTAATTGTTCAATAGGTTTGCGAATAGAAGTTTGGGGAGCGCCTAAATAAAACATAAAACAATCAGCATTGCATTCTTTTGCTTGCAAAAAAGAACCTTCTAAATATTTGTTTTTTTCATTATTTTCAACAAAACAACCTATTAACATTATCTCATTTCTTCCCCCGAAAACTTGGAAGATAATTTTATTTTTTCTGCCATTTCAATAAGTTTTACCAATGAGTCTTCAACATTAGTTTCTTTAATATTATTTTCTATTTGTTCTAAAGAATCATTAATTTGTTTATTTTCATATCGGTATTTATTTAAGAAAAAGAAAAGAGCCTGAAGATATTTAAAAAGATAAAAATCAAGATTTATTTTTTGGATTAATGAAAAAAGATCATTTTTAATCTGTAAAATTTCAATTTTAGTTTTTTCATAATCATTTTCAAAACCATTAAAAATTTCCTCAACTCTTTTAGAAAAAATATTAAGTTCCT
The DNA here is from genome assembly GCA_031260145.1 of Mycoplasmataceae bacterium. Lineage (GTDB taxonomy): Bacteria > Bacillota_I > Bacilli_A > Mycoplasmatales > Mycoplasmoidaceae > Malacoplasma_A. The sequence goes on along the minus strand of JAIRKL010000008.1, from coordinate 13,648 downwards.
CAATTTCTTTCGAATTATCACTTGAAGTTAATGAACTATTTAAACATTTAAGGTGGGAAATAGTATTTTGTATTTCTGAAAAAAGGTCATTGATAAATCTAAATTTTTTATTTTTTTCAAATAAAATATTAACAAAATCAGTTCATTCATTTAGTCAGTTTTTAGTATTAAAAAGAAGACTAGAAATATTTTTTTTAATTTCTTCATTATTGTTACTTATTTTCTTTTTATATGTGTCTCGTAATAATTGAAATTTTGAGATGATAACAACTAATTTGTTTTTGAAAGATTTTAACTTTTCATTAACTTCTTCATCTGCATCAAAATTTTTTCCAATATCAACGAGTGAAGCGAAAATAAAATCCATGTTTTTTTCAAATTCAGAAAAGGTGTTTTCAATGAATTCAAAATTAATATTGATAATTTCAACTATTTTTTCCTCATTTGATATTTTATTTCAAAAATTTTCAATACTTCTTTGTGCAATTAATGCATATGCTTGAATTTGATTAAAATCTAATTGGTGTAAATAATATTCTAATTTATTCAAGGCATCTTTTCCAATTATTAATTGCTGTTTTAAATTTATTGTGGTCGAGGTTTTTAAATTATTCTTTGAATTAAGGTAGGGGATAATTTTCATTTCAATTAAAATATTTAAATATCTTAAAAGTTCGTCATAAATATAAAGATATTCGATTTTAGAAATAAATTGTGTTAGTTCCTCGATAATTTTTGAAATAGTTTTTTTTATAGAAATCAAATTTTGAGAATTAGAAAATCTATTTTGTGTTTCTAATAAAATTGATTTTATTTTTAAAATGAGTACTTTAAATTCATCATTTTTATAATTTTTATTCAACAAATATTTGTGGTAAAAACTTAAAGAATCATTATAAATTTTGATTAATGAAAAAGAGAAATCATTAATTTTTATGATTGCTTTTTTAACTTCTTTGATATCATTTTCAATACTTTGCCTAGAAGATTCAATAATTCTTAAATTTTTCTTAATTGTTTCATAAAGTTTTTTGTTAAAATAGAATTTCTTAACATCAATTGAATGAATTTTTATTAAACCATTAATAATTAAAAGTTTTTCTTCGATTTCTTTTTTTTTATTCTTAATTGTTTGAGTAAAATTTCTTATTTTTTCATTGTTGGAAAAATTTTCAATATATCCAACATTCAATCAATAGAAAAAAAGTTTTATATCGTCATATTCTCGATAAATTTTTCTCAATGATTTAATATTTTGTTTGTTCTTAATTCAAATTGAAAGCAAAGCGATTGCAATTAAAAAAATTAAAGGAATAAGAACATAAATTCCTATATATTCTAAAACTGTTAAACTTCTTTTTTCATCTTGCAATATTGAAGAAGAAATAATAGAAAAAAACATAAAAATAATTTTGTAAATTATATTTTTAGCTAGCTAATTTTAATGTATCAGTATACAATTGAGCTTCAATAGGAACTTGATAAATAATTTCTTCTATATTTGAACTTTTTTGGAATCTTTCTATGTGGGTAAGATGAAGAGTTTTGAAATATAATTGTCCTATTTGCAAAGAACTTAAATTAGTAATAATTTTCTTTTTAGCCTCTTCTTCATTTCCTTTTGCTTTTTTCAAATTTTCAAGACTTTTATTTTTCTTATCTTTTCACTTAATTTCATCAGATTGGAAGGTTAATGTAACATTTCTGCTTGCCGCTAAAACATCAGTTAAAATTGTATTAACATTTTTATCACTGTTTTTATGGATAAATAAAGAGGAACAGCAAAATATTCCTTCTTTAATGATATCCATATCTCCAGAAGCAAATGTAAAGCCACGTAAATCAACTCCTAAACAAAAATTATTTGATGTTAAAGAAGCAAAACTACTACTTACTTCATTTGGGTTGTAGAATAACTCAAATATACCATTAAAACATAGAATAACATTAAGTTTTCTCTCTTCTCTATCTTTTTTACCAACAAATGAGGAAATAACTATATCTTTAAAGATTAATCTTTTTATTGCTTTTTTCATATCTTTTCCGAGTTTGTTAGGAATTAAAATATAGAGCATAGAACCATTTTTTGTAGGAGTGACAACATCAGCAATTGTATAAACTGAAGGAGTATCTGCATCAGAAAGATGTTTTCCGAAAACTGTAACAAAATTTTTAATATCTTTTGTTAATTTAGAAGTAATTTTTCCAACTTCTTCATCTTCTATTAATGGTTTTGCAATTGGATTTTGCGCAAATTCTTTTGTTAAAAAACTTTTATCTAGGTAAAGAAGAATTGTTTTAAAATTTATTTTGTCATTATTGATTTTCATTAATGCAAAAATATCATTAATTATTTTAGCGTGGCCTGTTAAACCAAAATTTTCAATTTCTTCCTTTCCTAAAAAAGTGTATGTAAGCATATCAGCAGCTTCCTCATAACTTTTTCCGTATCAAGGGTTGTATTTGTATTCTTGATCAAAAAAGTTGAAATGAGCAAATTTTGAACCATAAACATCAGCAATACTTTTAACTTTAGAAAAAGTTCTCGAATCACCATCAGAATCGATATAAATAACGGGAAAATGAAAATAACTTGCAGCAATAACCCAATTAAGTATATCATTAGTAACACCTGTTTTAGAAGCACCAATAAAAGCAGCATGATTCTTTCAAAATTGTCGATAAAATATTATTTTATTTTTCTTGGAAACTAGCATTCCATTACTAAGAGTTGGGAGCATTTTATTTTTAACACTAACGAGATCAATTTTATGTTGTATTTTTTCTTGGTAACTATATCCTGTGAATTTACAAATCATATCAACAAATGGGTGATTAGGTTTGTATTCATATCCATTGTATTCAGCTTCTTGTGAACGCACTTCATCTTTTTGTTTAATTTTAGCAATTTTTCATTCATAAGTGACAATAATAAAAAATTGAAGAATTATAGAAATAGAGAAAGCAAAAATAGCACCAACATATAAAAGTAAAAAGAAGGTATTATAGTCAAAAAGAATACTAAAAATACCAACTAATCACAACCCTTGACTTTTATGATTTCCAGAAAGTGGAAGCAATCCTTCATTTCAAGTAGAAGGAAGTTTAAGTTCAGGGAAATGAATAGTAAATCAAGGAAAAATATAAGAATTATCTTTGCTATAAAAGTAATGAATTGAATTAAGTGCAATAAAAAGAATAAGTATTCCAAAAATCGAGACAAAGAAAATTATTAAAAGAGCTTTTGCACATCTAAGTTTTTTAGCGCTATGAGATACATGTGCTATGGAAGCATATATTCATCGATATATGCGAATAACAATTCATGAAACAAAATAGCCTGCTACAATATAGAAAAAAACAATGCAAAAAAATATCTTAAATGCTTTTTTTAAACCTTTTAATACCTTATTTTCTTTTTTCTCATCCGGTTTTGCTTGTCCACCTGCTGCTGGTTTTTGAGGTTCTGCCATAATCTAATTATAAAATGTTACTTTATAAGTTTAACTTTAATGATTATGTTTGTTTGTTAATTAAAATAATCTATAAATTTTTTATTTGATTTATTTATCCATATATATAATTTACATATACACATGGCAAATATTGAATTATTAAAAAAACTCCGTGATTTAACTCAAGCTGGTATGAGTGATGCTTTGAAGGCTTTAAAAGAATCAAATGATGATTTAGAACTTTCAGTTCAATGATTACGAGAAAAAGGAATTGCAAAAGCTGCAAAAAAAGCAAATGCAATTGCTACCGAAGGAATTGCACAAGTTTATATTAAAGATAATCTCGCAGTAATTTTTGAAGTAAATTGTGAAACTGATTTTGTTTCCACTAATTCTGAATTTGTTTCTTTGACTGAAGAAATTGGAGAACTTCTTATCGAAAGCGGAGAATACAATATTGAAAATTTTGTAAAATTAAAATTTTCTAATGGCGAAACAGTAGAAGATGCTTGTAAAAGTTTAACTGGAAAGATTGGCGAAAAGATAGCTTTAAGAAGATATGAAATTTTTTCAAAAAATGATGAACAAATGTTTAGTTTTTACCAACACTCAAATAAAAAAATTGCCGTTCTTCTTGTAATTGACAAGCAAATTGATTCAATTGTTGGAAAAGATATTGCTATGCATGCTGCAGCAATGAGTCCTAAATACTTAAATGAAAACAATGTTGAAAAAGAATGATTAGAAAATGAAGTAAAAATAATTAAAGAACAAATGACAACTGACCCAAAATTTGTAGCTATGATGAATGATTCAAAAGCTTCTTTAAGAATTGAAGGAATTATAAAAGGAAAGGTTAATAAACTTCTAAGTGAAGTAACATTAGAAGCACAAGTTTTTGTAAAAGATTCTTCTAAAACAGTAAAACAACATGTTAATCAAAATGGCGGAAACTTACTAACTTATGTTAGATATCAAGTTGGAGAAGGAATTGAAAAGAAAGTTGTAGATTTTGCTGAAGAGGTAGCATCACAAATGAATAATATCTAATATCATGTCTAAGAATAATGATAATGGAATTATTAGAGAAATAATAGGAACAATTGTTACTGTAGAATTTCCTTCAAATAAATTACCAAAGATTAACGACGCTTTAATAATTAAGGACACAGATATTTTTTTAGAAACAAGCCAATTGATTGGCGATAACATGGTGAAATGCATAAGCTTTAACATAACTGATGGTTTAAGAAGAGGAATTGAAGTTATTCAAACTCATTCACCAATAAAGGTTCCAATTGGAAAACAAACATTAGGAAGAATGTTTAATGTGATTGGAAAGCCAATTGATGGTAAAGAGTTTATTAATGGAGAAAAATTAGTTTCTTCAATTCATAAAGAAAGTCCAAAATTATATGAACAATCTAATGAAACCAAAATTTTAGAAACAGGAATAAAAGCAATTGACTTATTAATTCCATACTTAAAAGGAGGAAAAATTGGTCTTTTTGGTGGCGCAGGAGTTGGAAAAACCGTACTGGTTCAAGAAATGATAAATAATATTGCATTAAAACACAATGGAATAAGTGTTTTCACAGGAGTAGGCGAAAGAAGTAGAGAAGGAAATGATTTATATTTTGAAATGAAAAACAGTGGTGTTTTAAAAAAAACTGCTTTAGTATTTGGACAAATGAATGAAACTCCAGCAGCAAGAATGAGAGTTGCGTTAACTGGGGTAACAATGGCAGAATATTTTAGAGATGTAGAAAAAAAAGATGTTTTATTATTTATTGATAACATTTTTCGTTTTTCCCAAGCTGGTAGCGAAGTTTCAACTTTGTTAGGGAGACTACCAAGCGAATCTGGTTATCAACCAACTTTAATAAGTGAAATGAGCGAATTACAAGAAAGAATTACTTCTACAAAGAATGGTTCAATCACTTCCGTTCAAGCAATATATGTTCCAGCCGATGATTTAACAGATCCCGCCCCTAGTGCAATTTTTAGTCATCTTGATGCAAAAACGGTTTTAGATCGTAAAATTGCAACATTAGGGATTTATCCAGCAATCAATGTTATTCAATCTTCATCGACTTCACTAGATCCAATGAATGTTGGAATGGAACATTATGCTGTTGCAAATAAAGTTAAAACAATTCTTGAAAAATATGAAAGTTTGCAAGATATAATTGCTGTTTTAGGAATTGATGATTTAAATGATGAAGATAAACTTATTGTTAGCAGAGCAAGAAAGATTAGAAACTTCCTTAGTCAACCATTTTTTGTTGCTGAAAAATTCAGTGGAATAAAAGGGGAATATGTCAGTATAAGTGATAATATTAGAAGTTTTAAAATGATTATTGAAGGAAAAGTAGATGATATAGATGAGAATAAATTTCGAAATATAGGCTCCATTGATTCTATTTTGAATAGGAAATAATTAAAATGGTTAATAATTTTTTTAAATTAAAAATAATGACACCAAATAAAAATGTTTTTTATCAAGAAAATATTTATAGTGTTACTTTAAAAACCATCGAAAATGAATCGATATCAATTTTTGCAAATTTCCAAAATACAATTTCTTTAATCGATCCTTGTAATGTTAAAATAGTGTTAGAAGATGGAAAAATTCTTGAATATTTTTTAGGAGAAGGAATGTTTGAATTCTCTTTTAATACAATGAATATTTTAATCTCTTTCTTTACAAAAAAAGAGGAAGATTCAAAAACTTTTTATTCAACTTTGATTAAAAAATCAAGAATTAAACAAAATTATGAGGCGAAGGGACAAAATGAATGGATTGAAGAAATTGTTATTAGTTCAAAAGATAAATAAAACTATTTTAAATTTAAATAGATTTTGTATTTTCCACTTCCAACGGAATAAAATTTAACAGCTTTTTCAGCAACTTTTTTATTATCTTTTTTTGCTATTTTAAGATTTGGGACTAAATAAGTGAAAATACCATAATATAAACCAAATTTAGTATATAAAGTTTTAGAATCAGTAACAACGATTATTGCAGCAGCTGGTCGAATATTACTAATTTTCTCAATAACTTCAAAATCATTTTCAAAAATAACAATAAATTCATATGGGAAGGAAACTTTTAAAGTTCTTTGATTTTTAGGACTTGAAATTTTTGCAATTTCAAGAGCTTTTTTAACAGCATATGTTCTTTTTTGGTTAGATAATTTGAAGCGTTTAATAGATTTTTCATAATTGAAATTAAATTCAGATTGTTGATTGATTGTTTGCATAGTTTTAACAACATTAAACGGGAATAAACCTTGTGCAGTTTCACCACTTGTCATGGTAGCATCAGTTCCTAATTTTCCAGCAACATAAACATCCATAACTTCTGCACGAGTAGCGAGAAGGTTCTTTTCCATAGAATCAAGCATTTGAGTAGCAACAATGATTGGCTTATTTGCTTCATTACACATTTTAATCATCATTTCTTCATAAAAAGGGACTTCTTGAAAAGGAATTTCAACGCCTAAATCTCCACGAGCCACCATTATTCCATCACTTACAGCTAAAATCTTTTTAAGATTCTTAATCCCATCAGTACTTTCAATTTTAGAAATTATTTTAATGTTCTTTCCACCATTTTCATTAAGGATTTTTCTAATATCTTTAACATTGTTTTCATTATTAACAAAAGAAGGAGCAATGTAATCAAAATTGTATTTGCAAGCTAATTTAATATCATTTTCATCTTTTTCAGAAATAAAAGGAATTGAGTAAGAAGCACCTGGTAAATTTATACGCTTGTTAGTTTTAACAAGGTGGGTGCTTTCCACAACAACTTGAACAATCCCATTTTCAACATCAACTTTTTGTATTGTACAAATCATTTTTCCATCTTCAACAAGAACTTTATTATCAACTTTGCAGTCTTTTGCCATATTGTATTTGCCAGAAGCATCATATACACAAAAACCTTCAGAAGTAGCAGGGTCTTTTTTTAATGTATAAATATTAATTACAGCGTCTTTTTGATATGTTATTCCTTCTTCTGGAAAACCATAAACACGTATCTCTGGTCCTTTTGTATCTAAAAGGAATGAATATGGAATATTTAATTTTTCACTAGCTTCTTTTAAAAATTCATATCTTATTAATTGCTCCTCGTGAGAACCATGACTAAAATTAAATCTAGCGACATTTGAACCAGCTAGAATTAATTGTTCACAATTCTTTTTAGCTTGTGCAACCATTTCTGGTTTTTCTTGAGCAATTTTTTTATCTCAAAGTTTTAAGGTTATACTGGGACCAATAGTGTTAACAATTTTAATTTTACTTTTGTTATAAACAGTCACTTATATAAATATTATATTAATAATTTTATTATTAAAAAGCAAATAAATTAGTTAAAAATTATTTATTATTTACGAATAAAATTCATAATTCTTTCAAAAATTGTAGGTTTTGATTCTATTTTTTGAATATTAGATTGTTCAGTTTGTACAGGTTGAGCGAAAGGAGAATTTATAAATGTATAAGCATCTTGATGAATATGTTCTTTTGGAAGATAAATAGTTCTAATTTCAGTAGAATTTGGGTTTCTATATAAATAAGGAGTGTAAGTAAGAGGTTGAGCTAGAATTTTAACAGGTTCACAACCAAAACGATTATCTTCTCTTCAAAGTCCATAAGGGTTAAAATAATTGATTCCACAAGCATCAAATTGTACTTGTGGTTGAACTTGTTGTCTTTGAACAGAAGCTTGTTCAACTCTAGATTTAGGAGAAATTATTTGAGCCTTTGGTTGCATTTGAACTTGTGGTTGTGGTTTTATTTCAACTCCAAGTGCTTGTTGGGGAATGGGTTCTTCAACTTTTTTAAGAGAAAAATTTCCATTTAATAAATTTTTTGCATTATCAAGAGCGTGGAATCCACAACTTCATGAATCATGTTGTTTTGTTCCGTCAAGATTGCCTCTTAAAGAGTCAATTGTTTTTCCACGAGTTAAAATAGAAGTTTTATTTTCAGAGTTTAATTCTAATGAATGAGTAGCAAGAACTCAGTGTCTTCCATTGGAAACAGGAGCAATACAATCGACTTTTACTATTTCGTTTCCAAAAATACTTGAATCAAAATGGGAAAAACGATTTTTCATTCCTTGCAAATATTCAGGAGATTCAAAAACAGCTTTAGGAGCAGGAAGGGCTAATTGAAAAATTCTATTTGTCTTAACATTTTTAATAACATAGTCCTCATATGTTCTTGGATTATTAATTAGAGGAACAACTAAAAAATCAGAATTATTTTGATATGAATCAATCATACTATTTAATTCATTAATAAATGTTAATTCAGTTGCTTGTTCACCAGTACGATTGTATCAATGAGTTTTAGCATATGCTTGTTGAAAATACGATGAGGTTCGTTTTGGAGTTGGCATTTTTACTTAGTGTTATTATTGTTATAGAAAAAAAATGAATCAAGTGGGAAAAAAATAAAAAATAATAAATTTATTTGCTTTTATTCAAACCCAGGGCTTTTTTAGCTTCTTTATCAGCTATTTCATTGAATATATTTCCAGTATGAGCTTTAACTTTTTCAAACGAGACAGCAATATTATTTTCTAATGTTATTTTTTTGTATTTTTCAACATAAACTTGTGCTAATTTCGAAGTTGTTTTTCATTCCTTATTTATTCAAGAAGACAAACCTTGATAATCATAATATATGGAAATGGAATTTATTTTTTTCCTTTTACAAAATTCTAAAGTTTTTAAAATTCCATATATTTCGCCAAGAACATTCCTACCATCATATCAATCATTTTTTAAAACACCATTAAATTTAGATATAATCTTATTTCCTTTTAAAATTACAACTCCATATGATGCTTTAGATGTATTTTTATCATAAGAACCATCGGTGTAAGCTGAATAAATATTCATATTCGATTCATTCATTTTTTCTTTTTTAAGTAATTTAGTATTTCTATCGCAACTATTTACTTGTTCAAAAGAAGTTAATCATTCATTTGCTTCATGTTTTGTTGAAAAAGATTTAAAAATAGCACCAGGAAATTTATCAGTTAATTCCTTTGTTTCTTCCCAAGAAGAAAATATACCAGTTTTCTTTCCTTTCTTAATAGCATAAAATTTCATACTAATTAATCAATATTCTTTTTAGATTTAGAAGAGGATTTTTTAGTTTTCTTTTCAAAATTGGAGTTTTCGGAATTTTTAACAATGGTGATTTCATTTTTAACTTGTTCATTTTTTAAATCAACAACTGTATCATTTACATTAACAATATTTTCTTTTTTCTCTTGCAACTTTTTTAAATTTTCTTCTTTCATTTTTATTGCTTCAGGAGGAAGAGTTTTATTTTTATGAATAAAATCAATTTGTGGTTTAACAATGGTTTCAAGAATCATTAATGTTTCAACAATTAAATCAAGTTCAGTTTTATTTTCGCTAACAATTTTTTTAGCATTAGCATATCTTTCTTTAATAATTTTTTCAACCTCAGCATCAGCTTTGTTAGCTGTATCATCACTATAAAGTTTTTGTTGATAAGGGTTATTAGTTCCTTCAGAAGGAATTAATTGGCTCATTGAAACATCAGTCATGCCAAGCTGCATAACCATAGAACGTACAATTGAAGAAGCACGATATAAATCATTAGCAGCTCCTGTTGAAATATTATCTCATCCATATTGAACTTCTTCAGCAGCACGGCCACCCATTAATTCAGTAACAAGATTGAAGAGTTCTTTTTTAGTTTGAATAACAGGTTCATGTTTTTCAGGGTTACTTACAGTATATCCTGCAGCTTGTCCTCTTGGAATTATTGTTATTTTTTCAACTACATCAGAACCGGGTGTGAACAAACCAACAATTGCATGTCCAGCTTCATGAACTGCGATATGTCTTTTTTCTTGTTCAGACATAACCCGTGATTTTTTCGCAGGTCCAGCAATAACTCGATCAATTCCTTCGTCGATTTCTTTCATTCCAACAACATTTTTTCCAAATCTAACAGCTAATAATGTTGCTTCATTTAAAACATTTTCAAGCTGAGCACCACTCATTCCTGGGGTTCTTCTCGCAATATCATTGAAGTTTACAGAAGAAGAAATATTTTTATTTTTGGAATGGATTCTTAATATATCTTCACGTTCCTTAATATCAGGAAGATTAACTTGAATGTGGCGATCAAAACGTCCAGGACGTAAAATAGCATCATCTAATGTGTCAATTCTATTAGTAGCTGCGACAACGACAACACCAGTTTTAGTGCTAAAACCATCCATTTCAGCTAAAAGTTGGTTAATTGTTTGATCAGCAATTCCACCGCCACCACTCATATCAAACTTTCCTCGTTTACTTGCTACTGAATCAATTTCATCAATAAAAATAATAGATGGGGAAGCTTTGCGTGCTTTCATAAATAAATCACGAACTCTTTTTGCTCCAACACCAACAAGCATATCTTCAAAAGCAGAACCACTAACTTGGAAAAAAGGAACCTTTGCTTCACCAGCAACAGCCTTTGCTAGAAGGGTTTTACCAGTTCCAGGAGGACCATATAAAATTACACCTTTCGGAGTTCTTGCGCCCATAGCTGAATATTTAGCAGGTTGTTTTAAATAATCAACAATTTCAATTAGTTCTTCTTTTTCTTCATTGATTCCTGCAACATCAGAGAATTTAACATTTGAAGTTACAAGTTTTCCTTGACTTTTTCCCATAGAGAATATTGATTCTTCACCACTTCCAAGTCCCATACCACCTGAACCCATTCTTTTTCACATATAGAAAATTAAAATTAAAAAAATAATAGTTGGAGCAAATTGTAAAACATAATATCATCAAGGAGTAGATTCATTTGGTATAAATGAGTGATTTGAAATTGAAGAATTATATCAATTGTTTAGGTTTGTATTAGTTTGTTCACATTTAAAAGGAACCATTGAACCAATAAAAACATAGTGTCCGTCATTAATTGAATCTTTGTCAAGAACACGGAAATTTATTTTGCCTTCTGTGGTAGCAACATAAAAAATATAAGCTGTTTTATTATTAGCAGAATAATAGATTTCACTTGATGTATTATTTAAATAATTATTAACTGTAAAAACATGATTATTTTGATCAGTAATTAACATTTTATTGTCAGAAAAGGTAATATTAGTAACATCAATTGCAACACTAGTTGGCCGACAAGAAAAATAAATAAATACTATAAAAATAGCAATAATTGTTAATAAAATAACTCACTTAATTATTTTACGTTTTTTTAAAGCTTGTTCTTCTGGATTAGAAATATTTTCTCCATTACTAGCTTGTTTATTTGGCATGGTTATATTATAATAAAGGGGTGAAATTACTGCAAATTATTTTATTAATTTGTGTATTGGGAACAAGTGTTTTTCCAATCAAAAGTTTAATTATTGAACTAAAACAAAATTATATAAAACATATTGGTTGAAAAAAACTTAGTATTTTATTTTCAACTATTGTTTTTTCAATAATTTTTTCATCATGTTTTTCTTGAAGCAAAAATGTTAGTCAATGGGGAATAACGGATTTCATTTTTACTTTTTATGTTATTTCATATGGATTTTATTTAGTATTTTTTGCCAATGGTAAAAAACAAAATAAAATTATTTTATGATTTTTTTCTGGATTTTATATTATTTTTTTATTTTGAAGATTTATTTCCATAAGCGAGATCGGATTTCGTTTTCGTGCAGAAATTAGCAGTGGTTGAAGTTGGTATGATGTTTTACCATTAAACATTTGTAATATAACACAACTTTTTATTATTGCTAAACCATTATATGATTTAAATAAAAATAAAAAGTTAACAAAAGTTTTAGACCAATATATTTTATTTTTTTCACTAATTGGTTTTTTATCATATTTTTTAGTTGGGATGAAATGAAATTTAGCACTTTGAGATGAAACAATGTTTTTTGATAGAATCGGATATCATTATTTTTTCATTACATACTTTATTTTTGTTTATGGTAAAAAAATAATTATTCCCAATAAATGGATTGCTATTAAAAATATGTTTTGAATTATTCCAATTTATTTCATTTTAGTATTTACTAATCAAATTTTTTATGGTTATCATTTTTTTACTGGCTATTATAGGACACCATTATTTGGTGATAATGTATTGAATCCTTTATATGAATGGATGAAAAATTGAGGTAATATAAGGATTTGAAATAATGACATAGATTTTTATGTTAATCCTGAAATTCATTGATTTAAAAATCCAGGAAGTAATTCAATTGCAACTCATGTAATTATTCATGGGATAAATTTTGTGTTGCCATTTTATATTTTTGTTCTTTCGATTTTTACTATTATTTTCTTTTGTTCTATATGATTTATGGAATATGTGTTTACTAATATTTTTCCACAAGATAAGGAAGAAGTATTTTTAAAATTTTGAAAAAAAGTTGGAAATGAAGTGAAAAACGAAGTTAAGGCTAACTAGAAAGTTATTTTTTATGTATAACATAGATGTAAGTATTCAATCGCTGATTTTTCAGAGGAAGTTCCATGCTTGCGCTGATATCTAATATTTATCAGCAGTGTTTTAGAATGGTTAAATCCATTACACCATTATTAGTTTGGTGATGAAGATTAAAGTTCTTTTAAATGAATGGAGATCGTAAAGGGCAACAGAAACGAGTTTTGTAGAAATATAAAAATGAAACGGGCAACCTCCTAAAGCAAGAAACCCAAATTATGGTAGGGGAACAACAAGCAATTGTTGATGATATTTTAAAGTTTCATAGATAAATGATTGATTAAAACAGAACGTGGGCTATTCTTACATAACTATACTAACTAAGCACTCAAAGAAATTTGGGTGCTTTTTTAGTTTAAAATTAATTTCATATTAATAATATGTAGTTAATTTAAACCACGAAATAAATGCAACTTAATCTTTAAAAAAGATTCTTAACTTTTTATAAGTTTATTATTTTATTGTAAAACAATCAATGGTTTTATTCTATATAAGTATTTTGATTTATTTTAACAAGGAATTTACATCAATAACTAATTTGAACTAACAATCATATGAAAATTTGATAAATTTATTCTGTTTTTAAGTTATTTAAAATAATAACAGTATCGAGTTTATTTTCTAATCTATCTAATTTTTCCCCTTGGATTTTTTGAACTAATTCAATATTAGTG
>JAIRKL010000007.1 GCA_031260145.1 Mycoplasmataceae bacterium | reverse complement strand
AAAAATCAATATTTGCCTCAAATGAAGCTGTTGAAGTATTTGAAGAACCCATGAATAATTTACAAGTAAATATAGCAGTTTCATATTTTGAGTATTTTTGTTCCATATTATTTAAAGTGCTTAAAAATATCTTTTATTAAAGGTGAAGGGATTGACGAAACACTGCCAGATTCACATATTTGTTCGTTTGATATTTTATTTTTTTGGTACCTATTATCCTTCTTTTGCAAAACTCCCAACCCTGCATCTTTGGGAAATAATGTTGCATATTTTTTACCTTCTTTAAAAGAATGTCCATTTTGTACATATCATTTTCTGAAGCATTGACTATTCTTTTTAATACAAAATTTATTTTTAAAATCTTTTTCTTCTATTTGTTCATATTCAATATGGTATGGAGGAGTAGTCTTTCCATATTGAAGATTCATTTTAATATTTGATAGGAAAATTGTGTCTTTCCTTATTAAAAAACCATATTTGCCATAACTTGTTACATTAAAGTGATAATCATTTTTTAATCATTTTTTGCAATTTAATTTGATATATTTTCACATTAATGAGGTTTTCGGATTTTCGATATACCAAAATTTTGGTTTATAAAAATCAATTAGCTTCATCGTGTTATCAATACATTTTTTTCCTAATTCTGCAATAAACTTTTGTGTGTCAGCTTTAAAAAATCTTGTGAATCCTGCTTTTAACTGTTCAAATTCTTTTTTTGTCCTGAATATAAGTTTTTCATCTTTTATCTTTCAAAAGCATGTTCCTCCTCCTTTCATAGAAAGGACAGAAGAAAAGCTTTGACAAAGAGGACTTGCAACAATAATATCAGGTTTAGGATATTTTTCAAATTTTTCTTCTATATTATCAGAAGCTAAATCTTGTTTAAAATGGAGTTTTCGTGTAGGATTTGTGATATCAAAGGTATATATTTCATATTGTTTTTCATTTTTTAAAGATTTTCAAATTGAGTTCTGCCCCCCCCCGAACAAATCCCAAACAATTATTCTATTTTTATGTTTGTTCGGTATCATATTCAAATAGTTTATTTAATTAAATTAATTATAAATTAACATTTTTTATTTTTTAAGTTTTTTTATTATGATTTTTTTTAATAGCTTTTCATAAGTTATTTAAATTAATTTAAATAAATATAAATAAAATAATGGGGATTGTAACAAAAAGAAGGGTATATTTTAAACAATCCTTCAAACCAGACTATATAATTCCAAAAGCATATGAAGAATATCGATATGTTTTAGGTAAACAAGGAGAAAAAATTCTTGGGATCATTGGGATGAACCCAAGTGCTGCATGTGACGAAATAAGTGATTCTACTGTAAATACTGTTATTAATCTTGCTTCTAAATTAGGGTTTGACGGTTATATGATGATGAATATGTATCCTGAGAGAGGAACAAATCCTAAAACTTTGGAATCATTTAATAAACAATTGCATATTCAAAATTTGTTTTATATTGAAGAAACAATAAAAAAATTCAATATTAAGGATTTGTGAGTTTGTTGAGGAGATAATATCATTAAGGAAGCAAAATATGATATGCTTAAATTACTTAATAAACTTAAATATTCCATAAATCTTAATATTTTCACATTTTGAAATACTACGTCTAAAAACAATCCTTCTCATCCTTTATATAAAAAATATAAAGATATAAAAGAAGATTCTAAAATTCCATTTGTTCATAAAATTAAAAAAATCTTAATTGTTGGAGATAATCATGGAGATTTAGAAATATTTGAACAAATTAAGTATAAGGAAAATCCAGATTTAATCATTCACACTGGCGATCTTTATAACTTCAACACACCAAGACATGAAATAAGTCAGGAATGAATTGAAAAGAATATTGATTTTTTTGTTAGAGGGAATCACGATGTTAATCTTAAAACACCGCAAGAATTTCAAAATAGAGAGGAATATGAAAAATATATGTATGAACTTAATCCTTATGAAATTTTATTGAATGAATTTAAAATATTTCAATTAAATGAAATAAATTTTCTTTTAACTCATACCTTCGAACATGATTCCAATTATGCAACTATATATAACAAATTTGAAGCAAAAGAAAAACAAAATGAGGAAGAATGAAAAAAACACCGACTATCATTGATAAAAGATTTTAATATTTCAATTGTTATTTCAGGACATACTCACATTCCTCACATTAAAAATGAACATGGTTTTTTACACATTAATCCTGGTTCTTTGAAGGATAAGACTTATGTTATTGGAAATTATGATTCGAAAAACAAGGAATTTAAGTTTAAGATAAAAAATATTATTTAGGTTTAAATAAAAAATATAAATATTGTATACACACTTTTACAATATAATGAAAATTTTAACTCAAACAATTGACTTTAAACTAAAACACCTACTTTTTTCAAAAGGAAACATAGTTTTTATTCATGGTTTTTCCTCTTCTTATTACAAATCAATTAATTTTCTTATTCTACTTTATAAAAAGGGATACAATATTTATTCCTTCGACCTTCCCAATCATGGTGAAAATAAGGAATTTGATCATCAATATTCAATGGAAGAATATTTAGAATATGTGGAAGAAAAAATTAAAAGTTTAAATTTAAAGAGTTTTTTTTTAATTGGTCATTCTATGGGTGGTGCTATCTCTTCTGTTATTGTTAATAAGTTTGACAATATAAAAAAACTAGTTTTAATTGATCCTTTTAATTTTGGACATTGTTCACTTCACATTCATATTCATCGGTTAGGATTGAAACTTATTAAACCAATTGGTCCTTTATTCACTCCTTTTCTTGCAAAAAATCCTACAAATCTTTCTTTCGATCCTCGAAAGTTACTTATCTCTTTATTTTCTCAATCTTTTTTAGAAATATTGGATAAAAATGTTTCTGAAATTTCAAAACCAATTCTTATTATTTTTGGAGAACAAGATGAAACAATAAATCCAGAAAGGTCGAAAACTTATTTCGATGAAAAATTTAAGGATAAAAGAGATTATTATTTTAAATTATTACCAGAATTAAAACATTCGCCTCAAAATGAAGATAAAGAAAGGATTAAAAATGTTGTTCTTGAATTTTTAAAACATGGAAAATAATATTAAAAATAATATTGGAATAAAAAATATTGGGATTAATAAGAGCGATGATGTTAAAAATAATAATGGTAAGATTAATGAAACAATATATGAGTTTTTAAAAAAATATGGAATAAAAACCAATAACCCAATATACTTAAGAGGATTTACACATTCTTCTTATGCAAAGCAAAGGAAAATTGAAGATTATGAAAAACTTGAGTTTTTAGGAGATGCAATTTTAGAATTTTGTGTAAGTAAGTACATTTATAAAAATTTTAATTCCTTAAATGTTGGAGAAATGAGTAAAAAAAGAATGCTTTTAACACAAGGAACAACACTTTCGAGTTGTTTTAAAACATTTAATTTAGATAAGGAAATTAAGATAATTAATCTTCCCAATAATCAAATTCCAAATAGGATATATGAGGATTTATATGAATCATTAATTGGCTGCTTATTTCTTGATAAAGGGATTAATGTTTGCCAACAATTTATTGAACAAACATTAATTAAATTTTCTTTTTTAAACAAGGATGAAATTATTGATGATTACAAGACTAAATTGCAAGA
>JAIRKL010000013.1 GCA_031260145.1 Mycoplasmataceae bacterium | reverse complement strand
AAAAACTCGAGTCTATAATTAAAAAGATGGGTAAGAAAATTAATTTCCATGTTGATGGATGTTCAGATGGAAAAACTAATGTTGGTTTGGATTTTTATACAACACAATTTATTTATTCCGAGTCAACACCGCCTCTGCCACCATCAGAACCTACTATTATTGAGGAAATATTAAAATCAATTAAATTAATAAATGTGGAATTAGGAAAAATAAATATGAAGATTGATGATATGGATAAAAGAATCGCTAATATTGAATTAGTTCAAAAGGCCCAAGGGGAAGAAATTAAGGAAATAAAAGAAAACCAAAAATCCCAAGGGGAAAAATTAGATAGATTAGAAAATAAACTCGATACTGTTATTATTTTAAATAACTTAAAAACAGAATAAATTTATCAAATTTTCTAGTGTATTAAATATAGATAATTCATAAAAATGATGTGTTCATTCCTATATTTTAGGTCTAATCTATATTTTGAAATTTTCAAAAATATAATTGAATCAATGAAAATTGAATCTGAAGTTTTGAAGTGATTATATAAGCATCGTTTTCAAAAAAAACCAATTGCATTTATCGATGGTAAACCAATAAGTTTTAAAGAATTTTTAAATGATGTGTACAATGGAATAGTTTATATTGAAAAAAATAACCTTCAAAATAAACTTATTGGTATCCCAACTGCCTACAATCTAGGATATCAAAATATGATTTATTTTTTCATTTTTTCAATAGTTTGTAAAAAATTTGTTGATATTCATTTTCCTAATTCAAAAGAGGAAAAAGTTATTCAAGAATATATTGAAGAAATCAAAAAAAAAGGGATTGAAATTCTTTTAGATAGAAATAGTTATTCTAATAAATTTAAATATGACTATATTCCGGAATTTTTCTTCAAAACTCTACAGCCATTAAAAAAAATAAATGAAATTTTTAAGTTTTTAAAGCAGTTTAGCAATAATTTTGCTTTATGAGGACTTCGCTCAGGAGGAACTACTGGAAGTTTCCATATAACCTACCATAACTTACAAGAATTGTATATAAAAGTAATTCAACCACTTTTAAAACAAAAAAAAGAAAATAGGTGCTTTTTAGAAAAGAAATATTGTTTATGCTTAAGAGACTTTTTTCAAGCAGAATTTTTTATTTTTAAAAATAAATGTAGCTTTCATTTTTTTACTAATATTGATGAAACCATAAAAGATAAGGAATTCTTAGAAACATATATTAATAAATATAAAATAAATTCAATTAGTTCAACTCCATTTATAACTCAAAATTTAGATATTACAAATTTTAAAAACACTACTTTTTTCAGTTATAGAGGAGTGAACCAAGAATTTAAAGAATATATGAAAAAAATCATTTTCAATGATAGAAAAAATACTTTTGTAGAATATTTTGCATCCACAGAATGTACTTATTTCTTTTTTAACATTGTTGAAAGAAACAATTTTGAACATTTGGGAGAATTTAATTATTTCCCTTATGGCAAACCAAAACTTTCAAAGGAAGGAACTTTTCAATGAACCTATTATAATCCTGATAATAATGATACTGAAGTAGATTTTTTCAAAGAACTTTCTAATGGAAATTTTAAATATTTAGGAAGAAAAAAACCAATCATGGAAAATAATTTTTCTCTTAAAAGGGTTAATGAAAATTAAATATGAAAATTATTTTACATATTGATATGAATTGTTTTTTTCCATCGGTAGAAACAATTATTAATCCAAAATTAAAAAAACTCCCAGTAATTGTTGGAGGGAAAAATAATAAAGGAGTCGTTTGTTCTGCAAATTATGAAGCAAGGAAATACGGAGTAAAAGCATCGATGCCAATGTTTGAAGCGATAAAAAAATGTCAAAATGCAGTATTAATTGAACCGAATCATGAACTTTACCAAGAATATCAAGAAAAATTCATTTTATTATTAAAAGAAAATTTTACTAATGAAATTGAAATTGCAAGTATTGATGAATGTTACATGGATATCACTAGACTTTCGAAAAATAAAACACCAATGCAAATTGCAATTCAAATTCAAAACTTGATTTTTTCAAAACTCAGTTTACCATGTTCTATTGGGATAGGAAATAATAAGTTCATGGCTAAAATGGGAAGCAATTCTAAAAAACCAATGGGTATCACTGAAATGTTTGAAAGAGATAAAATCTTAAAACTTTGAACTTTGCCAATAGAAAAAATGCATATGATAGGAAAAAGCACTTCTTCTTTATTAAAAAAAAGTGGAATCGATACAATCAAAGATTTAGCTTTTTTTAATATTAATGAACTTATAAAAGTTATTGGAATTAATGCTTTTAATCTTCACTTGAATGCTAATGGGGGTGGAGATGATAAAGTAAATAAATCAAAAAATATTCAAAAATCATTCTCAATTTTTCAAACTTTTAATAAACCAATTAATAATTATGATGATATTTTTTGAATAATTAAAAAACATATTTTAAAGATTTGAGATTTTTTACAAACAAAAAAAATCAATGCTAGAACGATAACACTAACTGGAAAAAAAGATTTTAAAACCATAATTTCAAGAAGTTTCACTAATAAACAAGTTTTCTCATCTTTTGAAGAAATTCAAATGCAAATGCTTAATATTTATGATAATAATTTTGCAAATTTTTCTTTAAAGGGTATTGGTTGTTGTGTTAAAATAGAACAAAAATATTCATAATCTCACAGGGAAAAACTTTAATTTTTCATTAATTTTCTCTAAAAAATCAAAAATGTTATAATATACATGTATGGCAAAGTTTAATGAGTGATTAAAAAATAAAGCTGAAGAAAATTACAAAGATGAATTTCATCCTGTAAATATGTCTTTATATCTTAAATATCGTAAACGTATGTATTTACTACTTTTTAAAATAGTTTTAATTGATATTGTTCTTATTTCTGTTGGCATTATGCTTTTAACTCATGATAATGCATCTGTTGCAGCAGAACAATTACAAATTGAACATGCTATAGGTTTAAGTGTATTATTATTAGGTGTTTTTAGTTTTATAACCTCTTTAATTTCTATGGTTATTATTTTTGCTTATTATTTTGTAAAAAGACATGTTTTAAAAGTTTCAAAACATAGTTTAACACAAGCTTATGTTGAATCAACAAAAGCAACGACGGCGACAATTTAGTATTTTTACTAAAAAACTATAATTTAAACAAAATCAGGTTTTGTCCTGAATAAAAAACAAAAAAATAAACTACGAAAATGAAACAACAAAAAAATGCAAAAAACCAAAACAAAAAACAACAAGAAAAAATCACTTATATTAAGGGATTCGAATTAGTTAAACAATCCAATGCAAAAGATATAGTTGCAATAGAAATAAATGGCGAAATTAAAGATTTATCTTTTGATATACCTTCCAATATTTCTGACGAATCTGTTAAATTTATTTCCAAATCTTCAGATGAAGGTTTAGATATTATTCGTCATTCCACTGCGCACTTATTAACTGCTGCTTTAAAAAATCTTTATAAAAATGTAAAATTTACTATTGGTCCAGCAATAGAAAAAGGTTTTTATTATGATATTGATTCACAAGAAAAGATTTCGGAAGCTGATTTTCCAAAAATTGAAAATGAGATGAAGAAGATTGTTGATACTGATTTAAAATTCATTAGAAAAGAAGTTTCCAAAAAACAAGCTCTTTCTATTTTCAAAGATAATCCTTACAAAATTGAATTAATTAATAGTTTAGACTCTTCATCTATTATTTCTATTTATGAAATTGGTGATTATGTTGATTTATGTGTAGGTCCTCATGTGCCAAGTTCTCGTTATTTAAAATACTTTAAATTAACAAAAATATCTGGCGCATATTGAAAAGGTGATCAAAAAAATAAACAGTTACAAAGAATATATGGAACTGCATGAGATTCTAAAATTGCACTTGATAATTGATTTGTCTTTTTACAAGAATGTGAAAGAAGAGATCATAAAAAAATTTGTAAAGCTATGGACTTATGTCATTGAGAACCAGAATATGCACCAGGATCCGCTTTTTGGCATCCAAATGGTTGATTTATGTGACAAACTATTATTAATTGATTAAGAGAAGTTAAATATAGAAATGGATATGTTGAAGGACACACTCCACGTGTTATGAATAGAATTTTATGAGAAAAAAGTGGACATTGAGCACATTATGGGGAACACAACTATGGGGGAAAAACACAAGATGAAATGCAATTTGCTGTTAAACCAATGAATTGCCCAGGAGGAATATTGATTTTTAACAATAGTCCAAAATCGTACCGTGACTTACCAATACGTTTAGCGGAATTTGGAGAAGTTAATAGGTTTGAAGCAAGTGGATCTTTAAATGGACTTTTAAGATGTCGAGAATTCACTCAAGATGATGCACACGTTTGATGTACTGAAGAACAATTAGAAAAAGAAATTTTAAATATGCACGATATGTTTTATCAACAAGTTTATGAAGTTCTTGGTTTTCATGGCGATGAAATTCGAATTGTTCTTAGTCTTCGTCCAGAAAATCGTATTCCTAATCGTGAACATATATGAGATGCAAGTGAAAAGTATCTTGAAAATGTTCTACAAAAGAAACAATTAAAATACACTCTAGCTCCCGGAGAAGGTGCTTTTTATGGTCCAAAATTAGAGTATTCTTTTAAAGATGCATTAGGAAGATGATGACAAATTGGAACAATCCAACTTGATATGAACCTACCTGAAAGATTTAATATGTCTTATGTTGGAGCAGATGGAAAAAAACATATTCCTTGTATGCTTCATGCCGCTTGTTTTGGTTCAATCGATCGTTTCTTAGGAATGTATATTGAAACTATTGAAGGAAAATTTCCTTTATGATTTAATCCAATTCAAGCATGCATTTTAAATATTAATACTAAGGTTAGTAATTATTGTGAAGAAGTATATCAAAAATTAAAAGATGCAGGATTGAGAGTTAAATTAGATTTAGAAAATAGAACTTTACAACAAAAGATTGCTATTCATTCAACTGAAAAAATTCCTTACCTTTTAATAATCGGAGATAAAGAAAAGGAAAGTAAGAGTATTTCAATAAGAATTTTTAGTTCTTCTGAAAATTCAAAACTTATTTCTATGAAAGTTGATGAATTTATTAAGAAAGTTATTGATAAGGTGAATAAAAAATCTATTAGTTTTGAACTTTAATAAATAATATTCATTTAAAATAAATTTTTATGAAGTTGTAAATTTTTATACTTAAAATTTCTTCTAAAATATTAGAATATTAGACATATTGAAATATAATATTTATATATTCTGATTTTAATTTTCTAACTTCTAAAGCACTAAAACAACTCGGATTAGTATTTGAAGAACAAATTAAATATCTCAAATTTCAATCTTCATAAAATATTTTCTCTTCATCTTCATCATTATTTAGTATTGGGAATTCTTTAACAAGAAATACAATATTTTTAATTTGAGAAATTTTATTTCTTTTACAAGCAAATAAATTACTACAAAGAATTTCTATATTATTTCAATATAAGTATACATTACCATTTAAACTATTATTAAAGAAAGCATTAATACCAATTTCAGTAATATTTTTTGGAATTATTAAATCACCAGTGAATCCTTCACAATTTGCGAAACAAAAATTCCCAATTGAATCTATTTTTTCTGGTAAGATTAATTTTCCATGAAAATTGCAATCTGAAAAAACACAATTAGGCAAATAAGAAATGGATTCAGAAATATGTAAAAATCCTTCAAATTTTGTATTTTGAAAAGCACCTTCGCCAATAAATTCAACAGAATCAGGAATGTTTAAATTCCCTTCAAAAGAACAAAAGGAAAAAGAATAAAGACCAATATATTTTAAATTTTGAGGCAGGGTTAATTTTCCTTTTAAATTTACACAATCATAAAAAGCAAAATCACCTATTCTTTTAACATCATAAGGAATGGCTATTTCTCCACAAGCAAGAGAAGCAATTGGACTATCTTTTTCATAATCAAAGTCATTAGAAAGATGAGAAGAAGATAATAATATTTTTGCTTTGCCAACCGATTTTTCGCTAGCGAACTTAAAATAAGGCGAATGATTAATAATATTATTTATTTTGGAATCTTTAAATGCACTTTTGTCTATATTTTTAACATTTTTTCCGATAATTAATTTATCAACCTTTTCTAAATTTGCAAAACTATAATCTTCTATGTTTTCAACTCTATTAGGAATATTTATTTCAGCTAAACCTGAACAATAATTAAAAGCAGAGGATTTTATTTCTTCTATACTTTTGGAAAAGTTTATTGATGTAATTCCTGCACAATTTGAAAATTTTTCAATACCTATTTTTCTAACATTTTCAGGAATATTAACTTTTCCTATTGCTAAGCAACCAACAATTTCATGACCACCTCATTTTTTACCTTCTCTATCTATGAAAGAAAGGCTATCATCAGTTTCATAATCAATATCATCTGAAATATGAGAAGAAGATAATAAAACTTTTGCTTTGCCAACCGATTTTTCACTAGCAAACTTAAAATAAGGTGAATAATTAATAATATTAATTAATTTGCATTTAGCAAATGCACATTCACCAATTGATGTCATAGATTTAGGAATAATAACTTCCTTTAAATCTAATCCTTCAAAAGCACACATACCGATTTTTTTAATATTTTTTCCTAGTTTTAAAGAAGTAAAATTAGTTAAATAAAAAGCATCAGCATCAATTTCTTCAACAGAATCAGGGATTATTAATTCGCCTCTCAAACTACCGCATTCATCAAAAGCACCAGCGCCAATTTTTTTTATTTTTTTATTAAAGATAATTTTATCAATACTTGTATTTGCAAAAGTATATTCATTTATTTCATTTAAAAAAGTTGGTAATTTTAATTCACCACTAATATTTGAACAATTTGAAAATGCATAAGCGCCAATATATTTAATATTTTTTCCTAATGAAAGATGGGAAATTTTTACACAGTACATAAATGCATATTCACCAACAAAGATTATTTTATCACTTAAGATCAATTCAGAGTCTATTTGATTATTTCCGTAAAAAGCACATTTAGCAATAATTTCAATGTTTTTCCCAATTGTTAATTTTCCAGAAATATCGCAAAATGCAAATGCTTTTTCATCAATAATACGCAATGGTAATTTTTCACCATCAGAAAAAATAATAGAATCAGGGATTATTAAGTTATGAGCAGAATATGGAAAAGAATTTCTTTTAAAAGAAGGATTAAAAATAAAATTTATTATATCTTCATCTGAAAAAATTTCTTTAACTTTGTGGACAATTGCATATTTATTTCCAAAAATATCAGTTTCTTTTGAACAAATTATTTTGCCTGAAATATAACCACTTCAATTTGTTCCATTTTCATTGCCACATATTTCTTTTTCAGGAAAACAATTTAAATGACTTGAATTAAAATTAGAAGTTTTTTTAGAGTCAATAACCTTATTTATTGAAATGCCAAAAGTAGAAAAAATAAGTAATGTAGAAGAAAATAAAAAAAATAAATGAATTTTTTTAAAAATAGACTTTTTCATAATATATTTATATATTATAAGTTGAAAATTTAGAACCATAAAATATAATAAAAATGAAACCAAACTTTATGAAATTATTCCATTGCAAAAAAAATATGTTAAAAATATTTTTTTGTTCAATTATTTTAGCAAGTTCCATTATTCCTTTAACTTCAAACCTTGCAAGTTGTTCTAAAAAAACTGATACAACAGCATTAAAACAAGAAACATTGAATATTTTAGGAAATATCGCAAATGATTCTTTATTTCATATCTCTTATTTAACATTTGAAGAAGTCGCAGTTGGTGTTTTAGAAGAAAAATTTGATAATTCATCAGAAGATAACCTAACTTTTAAACTTTTCTTTGTTGCGAATGAAATTCTTTATAAAAATCATATGGAAACTTTTAACAAATTTGATACTTTTGAAATACTAATAAATTCTTCAAGAAATGGTGATTTAAAAAAAATATCTGCAATTGATGTTGTATTGTGAGAAAAATTTAATCAAACTCTAAAACTTTTTAAAGAAAAATTAAGAAATAAAGAGAGCAGATTTAAAAACATTTCTCTTTCACTTTTAAATTCTATAATAAATAAATTTCCTAAATATGCTAATTTAAAATTTCAAAAAATCGCTAGTATCATTGAAGATAATTATTTAGTTAATCAATTTATTGAAAATTCGAAAAATATTATTGGAAAAATCATTGAAACAATCGATGTTAATTCAACATTAACTAATATTAATTACTTTTTAAATTCTGATAATATTAAGAATAAAAAAGATATTCCAAATTCTTATTGATCATATTTTTGTTATACTTTGTATGACATTTTTGAAAAAGTTAATGAGGTTGAAGAAATAAAAAAGGAATGTTTAGAAACTTTTTCTTCTGTTTCCTTATTACCTAATTATGAAACATTGAAAGATTTAACCCTTTTCCAAATTAGTGAAATGTTTTCTAATAGTATAGAAACGATAAATGAACTAGCACAAGTAATTTCAAATATTTCTAATGTTTCAGTTTCTATTTATGATTTAAAACTAAGTGATTTTCTAAACTTATCTAATGAACTTCAAGAAAATGATTGTAATAGAAACCTATGAAGTGTTTTAGAACAAAAAACTAGAAATTTTAAAGCAATTTTAAGCGCTTAATTATTTATTAAATAATAAAATTCATTATTTTATTTGGAACATATATTACATTTTTATAAGAATTATTTATAAGGTATTTTGTAAACAAAGAATCTTTCATAAGAAAATCAATTATTTCTTGCTTAGTCATATTTTTATTAATTTCAATAACAATTCGTAGTTTTCCATTAATTTGAATTGGTAAATTGATTATTTTATTTTCATTTTTTACCTCATTAATTTTTGGGAAATCAGAATTGTAAAGAAAAGTATTGTCTTTAAAAACAATTTCATTTATTTCTTCAGCAACATGAGGAGCAAAAAAACTTAGAATAGTTAAAAAACCTTTAACATGTTCTTTGCATATTAAGGTATTTTTATAACATTCATTAATAAAAATCATCATATCAGAAACTACAATATTATGTTTTTTTTCTTCTAAGTGTATTTTAGCATTACTAATGAAAACATTGTATGTTTCAATAAAATCCTTGTTGATTTCATTGATATCTTTAATTATCCTAATTTTTATAGCACCATTATTTGTAAATAATAAATATATTCTGTCTAGTCATTTTCTTACGCCATCAATTGTATTAGAAGATCAAGGAAAAGTATTATTATAAGGACCCATAAAAGCGATTCCAGTTCTTAATGCATCAGCACCATGAGTATTAATGATTTCAGAAGGATTAACAACATTTCCTCATCTTTTACTCATTTTTCTTCCATCATGAGCCAAAATTGTTCCATGGTCTGCTCTTAAAGAAAAGAAATCTTTGAATTTTTTGCTTATAAATCCTGCCTCTTGCAAAAATTTAAATCAAAATCGCGCATATAAAACATGTCCAGTTGTATGTTCTTTTCCACCGAAATATATATCAACTGGTAATCATTTTTCCAATCTTTTTCTTCCTTCTTTAGAATCTATTTTTTCATATGTACCATCGGAATTTTTTAATATATATGCTAAAAAATATCAAGAACTTGCTGCAGAACCTGGCATTGTGTTTGTTTCTCTAATATATTTTTTATTTTTAATAACAACTTTTTTTCAATCTTCTGCATTATCTAAAGGATTAGAATAAAAACCTTTCTTTTCAAAATTGTAGTCTTGAAATTTTGGAAGTTCAATTGGCAAAGAATCTAAATTAACAATTTGAGGTTTCTTTTTTGAATCATAAATTATTGGGAAAGGTTCTCCTCAATATCTTTGGCGACTAAAAGTTCAATCATGAAGTTTAGTTGTTGTGTAAATTTTTACAATTTTTTTCGAAACACCGAATTCAATAGCTTTTTTCTTAGCTTCTTTAATATTCAGACTGTTTAAAAATTTCGAATTTATATGTTTACCATCCTCAATATTCACTAGATTTTCTTTTTTAGAAGATTCAATAATATTGATTATTGGTAAATTAAACTTTTGCGCAAATTCATAATCTCTTTGATCACATGAAGGAACACCCATTACAATTCCAGTAGCATAATTATTTAAAACATAATCAGCTACATAAATTGGAATTTTTTTATTACTGAAAGGATTAATTGCATAAGAACCTGTAAAAACACCAGTTTTTGTTTTGTTTTCTTTTCTTTCCAATTCAGTTTTAGAATTAGTGATTTCAATATATTTTTTTACTTCTTTTTCTGTTTTTTTATTAATTAATTTTAAAACTAGCTTATTTTCAGGAGCAATTGATAAGAAGGTAACACCAAAAATAGTATCAATTCTTGTTGTGAATACTGTCAATTTTAAATTTTTTTTATCAGTCTTAAAAGTTACTAATGTTCCTTCATTTACACCTATTCATTGTTTTTGAATTATTGCACTTGGTCAAGTTTTTTCATCCAAACTTTCACTAAGTTTTTTTGCATAATCTGTAATTTTTAATATTCATTGCTTTAAAGGTTTTTTAATAACAGGATATTCTCCTCTTTCACTATACATTTTATTATCTTTAATAATAATTTCATCATTAGCAAGAACTGTTTGCAATTGTTCACATCAATTAACTTCTACTTCTTTAAGTTGAGCAAGATTATGTTTCATTAATTGAGCAAATATTCATTGGGTTCCAGCATAATATTTTGGATTAGTAGCATCTATTTCCTTTGTTCAATCAATAATGCCGCCGAATTGTTTTATTTGTTCTCTCATTGTATCAATGTTATGCTGAGTAAAAATATTTGGATCTTTATTGTTTTTAATTGCAAATTGTTCAGCAGGTAAACCAAAAGAATCTCATCCGCAAGGGCAGAAAACATTAAAGCCAAGAGAGCGCTTAAATCGAGCATGAATGTCAATAAAACTTCAGCCTAATGCATGCCCAGTATGTAGTGCAGCACCACTTGGATAAGGAAATTCGTTTAAAGCAAAATATTTTGGTTTTGAGCTGTTTACATCAAAAGAAAAAATCTTAGATTCTGCTCATTTTTTTTGTCATTTTTTTTCGATTAAATTATGATTATACATTCTTATAAATTTTGATTTTTTTATTATTCCTTTTTAGTTTTTGTAGAGGGTTATTATAATGTAATTATAATAGTTAATATATAAAAAAGGAATAGATAATAAGAAGGATAATATGGAAAATAAAAAAATAATTGAACGATTTTTAAAGTATGTAAAAATTGATACTCAATCTGATGAAAATTCTTCTACTACACCAAGTAGTGAAAAACAATGAAATCTAATCAATCTTTTAAAAAATGAACTTGAACAAATGAAAATACAAGTTTTAGTAAGCGAATACGGATATGTTTATGGTTTTATCCCAGCTAATTATGAAACAACAAAATCAATTGGTTTTTTAGCTCACGTTGACACCGCTCCTGATGCTTCTGGTGAAAATGTAAATCCAAGGATTATTGAAAAATATGATGGAAAAGAAATTAAGCTCAATGAAAAATGAAGTATGAATCCTTCCGAATTTGAGGATCTTAAAAAGGTCATTGGTGATGATATCATTGTAACAGATGGAAACACACTTTTAGGTGCTGATGATAAAGCAGGAGTTAGTGTAATTATGGAACTTTGTTCTTTTATTGTGAATAATTCCGATTTCAAACACCAAAACATTTATATTTGTTTTACTCCTGATGAAGAAATAGGAAGAGGAACTTCTCATATAGATATTAATATTTTTAAGCCAGATTTTGCATACACAGTTGATGGTGATGATGTTTCTTGTATTGAATATGAGACTTTTAATGCTGCAAGTGCTAAATTAGAATTTTATGGTAAATCAGTTCACCCCGGCAGTGCAAAAAATAAAATGATTAATGCTTCTTTAATTGCTTTTGAATTCTATTCTCAATTACCTCAGAAAATGCAACCTCAATTTACACAGGATTATGAAGGTTTTAATCATTTAACTTCCATCGAAGGTTCTTGCGAATACGCAAAATCAAGTTACATAATTAGGAATCATAGTAAAAAAGAATTCGAGGAACAAAAAAATATGTTTGTAAACATAAAAGACAAAATGAATGAGAAATATGGTTATGAAATTGTAAAACTTATTCTAAAGGATCAATATTATAACATGGGTGAATTAATTAAAAATAGAATGGAAATTGTTGATGTAGTTAAAGAAGCGATGAAAAACATTGGATTAAAACCTTTAAATAAACCGATACGAGGGGGTACTGATGGTTCGAATCTTACATATATGGGTATTTATTGTCCAAATATTGGAGCAGGTGGTTTTAATTTTCATGGAAGATATGAATTTTGTTCAATTCAACAAATGAATAAATCACTAGAACTTGTGAAAGAAATTGTTAAACTTTTCAGTAAATAAAATGCCAGAACTTCCGGAAGTTGAAACTGTTGTAAGAAATTTAAATAACGAAATTTCTTCAAAAACTAAATTAAAAATAATTGATGTTAATGTTTTCATTTCTAAAATAATTAAAAATCTTTCTATTAATGAGTTTAAGAAAAAAATTATTGGTGAACAAATTTTGAATTTTGAAAGGAATGGAAAATATATTATTTTAAAACTTTCAAATAAAAAAAATATTCTCATTCATCTTAGGATGGAAGGAAAACTTTTTTTACAAACGAAGGAGGAAACCAATATTAAAAAAGTGAGAGTTCAATTCACGCTTTCAAATGGAATGTTTCTTAATTTTTTTGATACTAGAATGTTTGGAACATTTCATTTTTATTTAAATAAGGACTTATTAAAGTCCAATGAACTTAAAAAAGTTGGAATTGATGTTTTAGATAAAAAATTTAATAATAAATATCTTTTCAATAATTTAAAAAACAGAAAGATTAAAATTAAAACGTTTTTATTGAATCAAACTTTTCAAGCTGGGATTGGAAATATTTATGCTGATGAAATTCTTTTTGATTCAAGAATTTTACCAACAAGGAATACAAAAGATATTTCTTTAAACGATTGTGAAAAAATAATAAAAAGTTGTAAAAAAATTATTGTAGAATCAATAAAAGAAGGTGGAACAACTGTTAATTCTTTTAAAAGTTCACAAAATAAATTTGGAAAATATCAAGATAAATTAATGGTGTATCACCAAAAAATGTGTAAAATTTGTAAGCATAAAATCCGAAGAATTAAAATTAATGGAAGAACTTCTTGATATTGCTCACATTGCCAAAAATAAATATTTTTTTTATTTAATAAATTTTTCGGAATGTTTTTTCGTAAAAAAGCTAATAGCAAAACGGTGAACTTCTTCTTGAATATTGTAAAGAAAGAAATATAAACCACTTTTTTTATTTAAAATTATTGTTTCTTTTTCTAAAACTAATGCATTTGTTTTATGTTTGTCATCTTTACTTAATCCAACGACCATTATTAATTCATTTAATTTTAATTCTTCCAAGACTTTTTTCACCGAATTTACTTGAATAATTCCTCCATCAACAATTATTAAATTTGGTAACTGTTGATCATTTTGAATCATATTTCTATATTGTCTTCTAACCACTTCTTCCAAATATCAATAATCCCCTTTGATTTCAACATTCTTTATAATAAATTTTCGATAAAGTTTTTTATTAAATTCTCCATTTTCTAACACTATCATTGCTCCTACTTTATCATTTTCAAAAAAATTAGATATATCAAAGCTGTGAATTAAGTTAATATTGGAAATATTTAAAATTTCTTCTAATTCTTTTAATGCATCCCTAGTTCTTTCTTTTAATTTTTGAAAAACTAAATAATTTGATTGAAAATGAGATTTTGCATTTTCATTTGCGTTTTCAACTATTTTTGAATATTTACTTTTTTTAGGTAAAAATAATGGTATCAAAGAAAAAAAGATGAAAGAAGAATAAATTTTTTTTGGTTTATTTTTATTTTCTAAATAGTAAAGGTTTAATAGAGAGGAAATTGAATCTTCTAATAAATTATCATAATATTCTTCAATATATTTAGAACATTCAAATAAAACATTTTTTCGATATCTATGAATAATTAAAGAAAAAATACTATTTTTTTCATAAATTCCAATAACATCAATATTTTCCTCATTTTGTGAAAGCATTATTATACTTTCAAAATTTTTAATATGTTTAATTGATTCAATCAATACTTTATATTTTTGTGCTTGTTCAAAATTTAATAACTTAACTTCTTTTTTTTCTTTTAAAACAAGATTTTTAATAATTTGCTTTTTTCCATCAAAAAATTGTTGTACTTGCTTCTTAATATTTTCATAAAATGAATTTTCAATATCATTGATACAAGGACCAACACATAATTTCATATCATAATACAAACACTTTTTATTTGGTATTTTTTCACATTTTCGTAATGGGAAAATTTCTTGTAATAATTTGTATAAATCGTATTTTTTAAAAATACTTGATGCTAAAGGACCATAATATATTCCAGAATATTTATTGAAATTTCGAGTATAAATTAATCTAGGATTTTTTTCATCAGTGAGAATAATAAAAGGATAATTATTATTTTCTTTAAGAAGAATATTGAACTTAGGTTTATATTGAATAATTAGACTATTTTCAAGAATTAAGGCATCATTTTCATTTTTTGTTACAATAAAATCGATATCATAAACATTATTAATTAATTCTTTTGTTTTGATTGAAACATTAGAATCAAAATATTGATGAACCCTAACAAATAAATCCTTAGCTTTTCCAATATAAAGAATTTGTTTATCTTTCCCTAATCATTTATAAATTCCAGTGGAATGAGGAATTTTTGTTAGTTTGAACAATAATTCTTCATTCATTTATTTTTCTTTTGCAAATTTATAAAGAAATTTTTTAGAAATTCTTGAAGAAAAGAGTCTCGAAAAGAAATCAGTTATTTTATGATTTACACCAATTACAATCTTTTCTTTATTACTATGGAAAACTAAATAAATTAATTTCTTAACATATCAATATACATTGTATCCTTCTTGAACCTTGCCTCCAGCACTTTTTCTAAAATTCGTTTTCACTTGGCCTGGCAAAACCAATATTAATTTACCATAGTTATTTTCTTGTTTCATTTCATATTGAACTGATTCAGTGAAATTGTTAACAAAAGCTTTTGAAGCATAATAGACTGATTGTAAGGGACCTGAAACATTGCCAGCTAGACTACCAATATTAATA
The DNA here is from genome assembly GCA_031260145.1 of Mycoplasmataceae bacterium. Classification (GTDB taxonomy): domain Bacteria; phylum Bacillota_I; class Bacilli_A; order Mycoplasmatales; family Mycoplasmoidaceae; genus Malacoplasma_A. The sequence goes on along the minus strand of JAIRKL010000013.1, from coordinate 17,350 downwards.
ATTTTTCCATTAGTTTTTTCATTATTAAATTTTTGCAGGAAAAGTTTAGTTAATATTACTAATGCAGAAATATTAGTATTAATGATTGCAATTTCTTTTGAAATATCAGTTTCAGCAAAAGAACCAATTAGTCCTAAACCAGCATTGTTAAAAATATGAGTAATATTAAAATCTTCAATTTCATCAAATAGATAAAAGACATTTTCATTTTTTGATAAATCACAAGGAATTATTAATAATTTTTCGCTATCAACATTTAATTCTTCCAATGTTGTTGTATCACGACTAACTGCAATAACATTGTAATTTAATTCAAGCATTAATTGACAAATTGAAAAACCAATTCCCTTACTTGCACCGGTTACTAAAATTCATTGTTTATTCTTATTTATTATCATTGTTCACTAAATCTTTTCAATAATGCTTTAAATATACAATTGCACTGATTATTGAAAGTATCGTTACTAAATATATTGGAACAAGAAGTAATTGAGAAAATAGAGAATAAGGGATTGTATTTAATAAACATCCATTATGCGAAAGTGTATTGATATTGAAAATAAAATAAATTGTCAAAATTCCCATTAGTGCAAAAGCACGAATTTTCCCTAAGTAATTAGCACCGACAATTATTCCTTTGCTTCCTAAAATACCTTTCATAGTATCAATAATCAAATCTCTAATTAATAAAATTAAAGCTATTCAAATTGGTATTATTTTTGAAAACGCTAGCAGAAAGAGTGCTGAGTTTGTAAGTATTTTATCAGCAATGCTATCAATAAATTTTCCAAATACTGTAACCATATTGTATTTACGTGCTATGTATCCATCGAATCAATCAGTTAAACTCGCAATTAAAAAAATCAAAAAACAAAGTAGGTATGTAAGAGGAAGATGAAAATTATCAGATATTTTAAAATCAGTTTTGATTACATTGAAAAGATCTGAGCCTAATAAAAAAATTAGAATCAATAAAAAGGAAAAAAATATCCTAGAAAGAGATAAAATATTTGGAATATTTCATATATTTTTCTTATTTTCCATATAGCACCTTTATAATATAATTATAAAGGCGATGGCAAATGAGAAGCAAGATAAAATAGTAAATTTTCTCAAAAATTACGGTTTTTTGTTTCCAGATAGTGAAATTTATGGTGGTTTGAGCAACACATGAGACTACGGCCCTTTAGGCGTATTGCTTAAAAATAATTTAAAGAATCTATGATGAAAAGAATTTGTTACTAAGTTACCAAATTCTTATGGTTTAGACTCAACAATTATTAATAATCCAAAAACATATGTTGCAAGTGGACATCTAGCTAATTTTTCCGATCCATTAATTGATTGCAAGGAATGCAAACATAGATTTAGAGCAGATAAATTATTGGAAGAAAAAGGTATTAGTGCAAGTGAAACTTTTTCTAATGAACAATTATTGAATTTAATGAAAGAAAATAATGTTGTTTGTCCAAATTGTGGAAAAAGTAATTGAACAGACATACGAAAATTTAATCTCATGTTTAAAACATTTATTGGTGTTACTGAAGATGCTTTAAACACAGTGTATCTACGTCCTGAAACATGTCAACCAATATTCACAAATTTCATGAATATTATTCGAACTACAAGAACAAAGTTACCCTTTTCAGTCTGTCAAATTGGAAAAAGTTTCCGAAATGAAATAACTCCTGGTAATTTTATTTTCAGAACTCGTGAATTCGAACAAATGGAAATTGAATTTTTCACTTATCCGAAAGATTCAATGAATGATTTTGAAGTTTGATTTACAAAAATTAAAAGTTTTCTTTTTGATATTTTAAAATTTAATAAACAGAATTTTAATTTCCTTAATGTTCCCGATGAAGAAAGAGCTTTTTATTCCAAAAAAACAATTGATATACAATATCTTTTTCCACATGGTATGAGTGAACTTTGGGGACTTGCTCATCGCGGGCAACATGATTTAACTTCTCATATTAAGACAAGTGGAAAAGAACTTTATTATTTAGAACCAGATGGCACAAAAATAATTCCCGAAGTTATTGAACCTTCTGTTGGTTTAGATAGATTATTTTATGCCTTAATTTGCGAAAAATATGAAATTGAAAAAGTCGATTTTAATGATGAAAGAGAAGTTTTAAGATTACCTTTTTCTCTTTCTCCATATCAATGTGCTTTTTTACCTTTGAGCAGCAAATTAAATGAAAAAGCGTTTGAATTATACAAAAGGATTTTAGATTCTGGTTTATTTTCTTGCATATATGATCAAAGCGGTTCAATAGGAAAACGATATAGAAGACAAGATGCAATTGGCACTTTTTATTGTATAACTTATGATTTTGAAAGTGAAGAAAAAAATACTGTAACTATAAGAGAAAGAGATTCCATGAAACAAGTCATTATTTTTATTGATGAAATTGAAAGTTTTCTTACTAAAAAAAGAAATAGTTATTTAAATTAATTTTATTTTATTATTTTGAAATTTTTTAATAAAAAAAATATGAATAAAATATTTTATTAAAAAAATTATTCAATAATTTCAACAATTGTACCAGCACCGATTGTTCTTCCACCTTCACGAATTGAAAACTTAGTATCTTTTTCAATAGCAACTGGAGTTAATAATTCGATTGTTAATTCTTGATTATCACCAGGAATAACCATTTCAACACCTTGTTTTAATGTAATAGTTCCTGTAACATCAGTGGTTCTAAAATAGAATTGAGGTCTATATCCACTAAAGAATGGAGTATGTCTTCCACCTTCATCTTTTTTAAGTGCATAAACTTGAGCAAGGAATTTTTTGTAAGGTTTAATTGAACCGGGTTTAGCTAGAACTTGTCCTCTTTCAACTTCTGTTCTAACAATACCACGTAATAAAACACCAGCATTATCACCAGCCATAGCGGAATCAAGTTGTTTTTTAAACATTTCAATTCCAGTTACAACTGACTTCTTTGTAGGATTTAATCCAACAATTTCAACTTCTTCATTAATCTTAACTTCACCACGTTCAACACGACCAGTAACAACAGTTCCACGTCCAGAAATTGTAAATACTTCCTCAATTGCTAATAAGAATGGTTTATCAACATCACGAGTTGGAGTAGGAATATATGAATCAACCTGTTCCATTAATTCTCCTAATTTTGCTTCTCATTGTGCTTCACCTTTTAAAGCTCCAAGTGCAGAACCACACACAAAAGGCGCATTATCGCCATCAAAACCATATTTAGATAATAATTCACGGATTTCCATTTCAACTAAATCTTGAACTTCAGTATCAGTTGCAATATCGCACTTATTAACAAATACAACTATACGGGGAACACCAACTTGACCAGCAAGTAAAATATGTTCTCTAGTTTGTGGCATAGCACCATCAGTAGCAGCAACAACAAGAATGGCTCCATCCATTTGTGCAGCTCCAGTAATCATATTCTTTACATAATCAGCGTGTCCTGGGCAGTCAATGTGAGCATAGTGACGATTTTTTGTCTCGTATTCAACATGAGCAGTATTAATAGTAATACCACGAGCTTTTTCTTCGGGAGCAGCATCAATTTGATCATATCTACGAGCTTCTGCTAATCCTTGCTTTGCTAAATAAGTACAAAGTGCAGCAGTTAATGTTGTTTTACCATGGTCAATGTGTCCAATAGTACCTATATTAACATGTGGTTTACTTCTATCAAATTTTTGTTTTGCCATAATTACACAAATATTATATATAAAAAAAAAAAATTGACTAAGAAGTAAAAATACTAAAAAATTTAATATCAATGTATTAAATAAATTAAATATTAATAAATAGTACTTTTAGTACAACATCAATGAAAAAATGAAGAATTTTTAAAAAAGTTTACTTTTTCATTTTTTTTTACAATATAAAGGATGTATGGAGCTTTTAAAAGAAACATTGAAAAACATCGAGAACAAATTTGGAAAGGAAGTTTTTTTCAGTCAAGAAAAAATTAAAAAGGAAAACATTATTCCTTCCGGAAGTTTAATGTTAGATGATATATTAGGAATTGGTGGTTTTCCAAAAGGAAGAATAATAGAAATTTATGGGAATGAAAGTTGTGGAAAAACAACTATTGCCTTACAAACAATTGCACAATGTCAACAAAAAAATGAAGGAAAAATAGCATATATTGATTTTGAACACGCATTAGATGCTAGTTATTGCCAAAAATTAAACGTCGATATTAAGCGAATGTTGGTTATCCACCCTTTAAATGAAGAACAAGGTTTTGATATTATTAATGCTTTAATTAAAGCTAATGCTGTTGATATGATTGTTATTGATAGTGTTGCTGCAATGGTTCCAAAAGCTGAAATGGAAGGTGATTTTGGTGATCAAACTATTGGATTACACGCAAGAAATATGTCAAAAGGTTTAAGAATTATGCAAACATTAATGAATGATGATTCACCTTGCATAATTTTTATTAATCAACTTCGAGAAAAAGTTGGAGTAATGTATGGGAATCCTGAAACAACAACTGGTGGAAAAGCACTAAAATTCTATTCTTCAATAAGAATTGAATTGCGAAGAAAAGAAATATTAAAGAATGGAAATTCAATTGTTGGGATAAAGACGAATGCTAAAATTGTAAAAAATAAACTTGCTCCCGCTTTAAGAGAAACAACAATTGATATTTTTTATGATAAAGGATTCGATTATCAAAATGAAGTTTTCGAATACGCATTGGAAAAGGGAATAATAGAAAAAAGAGGAAGTTGAATGTATATTGAAAATGAAAGAATTGGACAAGGAAAAGAAAGTATTAAGAAATATTTTGATGAAAATGAAGAAAAATATAAAGATTTAATAAAGAAGGTGATTAAAGAAAACTAAATTAGTTTTTAATTATTTAAATTTTATTGTTTTTATAATATAAGGGTATTGTATGAATCATTTAAACAAGTGTTTAATATTTGATTTACAAAAAAATAAAAAAATAACTTTTATTCTTTTTTTTGCTTGTTGTTTTTTTAACATATTGGAATTAGTAAAAATAATTTTATACATTATCTTTTTTATTCTTTCTCGTAAAAATGGAAATGAAGAAATATTTAAATTTCAAACTGTTTTGCCATTTAATATTTCAAGTGCTGTAATCTTACCATTTATTTTTTTTATTTTATGCAAGGAAAATAATAAATCGTTTTTTTTTAATATTTTAACAATTTTTACTTTTATCGCAATTTTGTTTTTACCAATAGATATTTATAATTGACAACCATGAATTTTAAAAGAAAAAAGTAATATTGAAAGTCTACAATGATGAAATTGATTTTCAACATGACATAATTTTTGTTTTCATCTTTTATTAGTTCCATTTTTTGTTTTTATAATATTTTACTTTAAACGATATTTTAATTTTAGTGATTCAAAACATTTTCTTATTTTCTGTGGTTTTTATATTTACTTCTTATATGTTCTAAGCCAAATTTTTCATTCGATTGGTTATAATGATTTATATTTTCAATTTATCGCTTTTAATAAACAAATGAAACCATTTTATATTTGAACTGGACAAAATACATATTTATATAACACAATTATGTTGTTGACTTATGGAATTTTTCCATTAACTTTTTTTAGTTTCAAATGAATTTCAAAAATAAGAATTAAAAAATAATTTAAGATAAATAAAGTGTGTTTTAACTTTATTGAACAACAATAGTGTTCTTTAATTCATTAACTCTTTTACTTCTTTCAATAAAAATTTTTATTGCAGCATAAGAAATAATTATGAAAAATAATGAACCACCAATAATATCTAATATTTCATTTGGCCAAATGAAAATAGCAATTAAACAAGAAAGTATTGTATACAAATTCATGAAAACATCCATAAAGCTAAAGATTAACGCTGCTTTCATATTTAATTCAATATGTTTAGCTTTTCATAATAAAAATGCACAAATAATATTAATGCACATAGAAATTAAAGCAACAATAAGACTTTTAGAAAAATCAGCTTGATTATGTAAAAAAATCTGACGTAAAATCTCTTCTAAAATAAAAGCAGCAGAAAAAATTTGAACAATTCCCATCAACATCCCACTATCATCTTTGTTTTTTTTATTAACTGAGAAAAAACCATATATCGCTATGCTATAACTTAAAGAATCACCAAAACTATCAACTCCATCAGCGACTATGTTGACTGACTTAATTAAATATCCTATGATAACTTCACAAGCAAATACAATTGTATTTAATATCAAAGAAATTAATAGAGCAATAAATTGTCTTTTTTTCTCCAAATTTTCAAATTTTATCATTGTTATTTTAAATATTTATATTTATTTATTATCAGTTCTTATTCTGGCATTTTTATCTTTATAATAAACTGTTATAGGAACATATTTGATTCCGAAACTTTCCCTAATTTGATTTTCAATATATCTTGCATATGTAAAATGAAGTCAAGAAGGATCATTGCAAAACAAAACAAATGTTGGTATTTGACTTTGTGTTTGGGTAGCATATGAAATTCTTATTCTTCCACCTTTAAAAAAAGGTGCCGGATTATTAATTTGCGCTTTGTTAATTAAATCATTTAATAAACCTGTTGAAACTTTTATTTCTAATTGCCTTCGAATTTCATTTAAGGTAGTAAAAATTGTTTCAATACGAGAATTATTCTTAGCACTTATGAAGACTAAAGGAGCTCAAGAAAGATATACAAATTTTTGTCTTATAGTTTTTGTCATTTTATTCATAGTTGAAGTATCTTTTTTTACATCATCTCATTTATTTACAACAATGATGGTTGGAATATTTGCTTTAAATGCTAATCCACCAATGACTTCATCTTGTTCAGTAAATGGTATTGAACCATCAATCACAAATAAGATAATATCGCTTCTTTCAATAGCTTTTTCAGTTCGCATAACAGAGAATTTTTCAGCAGGATCAGAGATATGTCCTTTTCTTCTAATACCTGCAGTGTCAATTAATGTGAAAAGTTCTTTGTTGTAAAAAAAATCTTGATCAATTGCATCTCTTGTTGTGTGTTCAATTGGCGAGACAAGAACACGTTCTTCATGCAAAATTGTATTCATTAATGTGGATTTACCAACATTAGTTTTACCAATTATACAAAAACTTGTATGTGTTTTTTCTTCGAGTTCAACACCAGAAGTATATGTGGAAATTTTATCAAGTAAATCACCAACTCCAATTCCATGTTCTGCGCTAATTAAAAATATATCTTTAAAGCCTAGATTTTGAAATTGATTCAAATTGATGTCTTGTTTTTCTGCTTTGTTAATAACAAGTATGATATTTTTAAGTTTACTTTTTTTTAATATTTTTGCTATATACTTATCATCATTATCGATACCATCTTTTGCGGAAACGATAAAAAGAATGAGGTTTGATTCTTCAATTGCATAATTAACTTGTTGAGAGATTTCTTTTTGGAATTTAAGATTTTGATTTGTGATACCGCCAGTGTCAGTAATAAAGAAAATTTTATTAAGTCATTCAACTTTTCCATTTATACGATCTCTTGTAGTTCCCGGAATATCTAAAGAAATAGCTTTTTTAGAATTTGTTAATCGATTAAATAAAGTTGATTTGCCAACATTTGGTTTACCAACTAAGGCTATTTTATACATATAAGCAATTATATTTTTATTGATGAAAAATTTTATTTATGAATAAAAGAAAATTACTTTAAATTTTTTAATCAACTTTCTTTTTCATAATCATTGCAAAAAACAAAGTGGTTGGGAAGAATTTCAACAAATTTACGAGGAAAGAATAAATACTTTTCATCTTCATTGTTATATTCACATTCTTTTTCGGGATAAATTTTGCTACCTATTTCAGGAATAAAAGAACTAGATAAAAGTTTTTTAGTATATGGATGGATTGGATTTCTATGTAATTCATCACTATCTACGATTTCAACAATATTACCTTTATAAACAACAATAATTCGATCACAAAAATAATGAATTGTTGATAAATCATGTGAAATAAAAAGGATTGAAAGTTTCATCTCATTCTTAATTTTTTTTAGAAGATTTAAAATTTGTGCTCGAATTGTAACGTCTAATGAAGAAATTGGTTCATCAGCAACAATTATTTTTGGTTTCATAATAATACTTCTTGCAATACTTACTCTTTGTTTTTGTCCACCTGAAAGTTCAAAAGAATATTTGTTTAAAATATCCTTTGGTAGTCCAATAGAACTTAAAGTTTTTTCAAGAATAGAGTTTTGAGTTTCACCATTTGCAATAAGAACTTTTTTAAAGTTTAAAAAACCTTCTAAAATAATTTCTTGTATTTTCATTCTTTCATTTAAACTAATTGAAGGATCTTGCATAATCATTTGAATGTCTTTTCTTAATAATTTTTGATTTTTATTTTTTTCATATTTGTGTTCTGTAATCTCAATTGTTTTTTTATCAAAAACAATTTTTTCAATACTTAGAATTAATCTGGAAAGTGAATTTACTTTATTTAATAAAACTGTGTCATTTTCAGTTTCGAAAACAAAAGGTGTATTTTCTTTATTAGCAAAGGCAAACTCTTTTTCCTTTCTTGAAAAGAATTTTTTCAAATCATAAAGAGTTGATAAAGAGTTTCTTACTTTTGCAATAATAAGTTTAATAGTTGATAAACTATCGCTATTCTTGTTTTTATCTTTTTCATTTTCAACAGCATTTGTGACAATACCAACATCTTTTAAAAGTGTTGATAAAATATTTAATTGTATTAATGAATTATTTAAAAGTTTGCAAATTTGTTTAACTAAAGAATGATATTTATTAAAATTTATTAAATTTTTCATTAATCTTTTTACTAGTTTAATTAATAAAATTTTAGTTTCTTCAATTGAAAAAAAGATTGAATTAGCTATCTTTTTCAAATTAATTTTGTAGTCATTAATTTGTTTATTTTCAAAAACAACTTGTCCGCATGAATTATTTAAACCCATAATCGCTTTTGCAATTGTTGTTTTTCCACTACCACTTTCACCAATTACACCAAGAATTTCATTTTCAAAAATATCAAAAGAAACTTCATTTAATGCTTTTTTAGAAGTTAAACCTTTTTTAAAACTAACAGATAAATTAATTACTTTAAGAAGTATTTTTTTCATTTTGCTAACATCTTTATTTTTATTCATTAAAGTGTTAGCTAAAGTATTTGGCAAAGTGATTACTTTTTTCATATTATTTTATTACTCCTTTTAAATATGAAATAGCATCAGAAACGGTTTTTGGTATTTCAAAAGCGGGAGAATATTTTGAATAAAGTCATGACTTTACAAAATGAGTTGATGAAATTTTAAATGTTGGCGGAAAGTATTGAAAATCAATTTTTAAAGCATTTTCATTTCTTGGAGCAAAAGGGTCATAATCAATTGAAAAATTAGAAGGTAATGGGGAACCTTTTAAATAAAAAAGATTATCAGTTTTTTTTGAAAATTGAGGAATAGAAGAAATTAAAGCTCATGTATATGGATGTTTTGGATTCAAGAAAATATCTTTTTTAGTTCCTTTTTCAATAAATGTTCCATTATACATGACACATATACTATTAGCAATTTCTGCTACAACACCCAAATCATGGGTAATGAAAATAATAGCAATATTTAATTCTCTCTTTAAATTTAATAAAAGTTGAATTATTTGTTTTTGTATTGTAACATCTAAAGCAGTTGTTGGTTCATCAGCAATAAGAATTTTAGGATTAGATGCTAATGCAATAGCAATAACAATTCGTTGCCTCATACCGCCAGAATATTCACTAGGAAGCATTTTTATAGCTTTTTCTGGATTTATTATTCCAACTTTTTGTAACAAATTTATTGCTTCATTATAAGCTTCTTTTCCTTTTAAATTTCTATGTATTTTCAAAACTTCAGTAATTTGTTGACCAACTGTTAAAAGTGGATTTAAAGCAAGTGCTGGATCTTGAAAAACATATGAGATTTCTTTTCCTCTAATTTTTCTAATCAGTTTACTAGCATCGTGTTTTGAATATTTTTTTGTTGTTTTGCCAAAATTAATATATTCATTATTAAGTTGAAGATAATCATTTTTTAAAAAATTTAATTCCACTATATTTTGGTTTTTATCTTGGTTTTTAACATTTATTTCTTCTGATAATTTATTTAATTTATTTTTATAAATTTTTTTCATTTTTTTAGAATAATAGCCTGAGTTTGAGGAGTTAAAAATATCAACTAGTTCGATTGGCTTTTTGTCTTTAAAATATTTTAATGAGCCAGATGAAAAGAAGAAAGATTCATCATTCATACCACCAAAAGATTTGGAGAGAACTGATTTTCCACTTCCAGATTCTCCAATAATTACTAAAATTTGTCCAGAATATAAATCAAATGAAATATCTTTATTTATTGAAACAAAAGAATTCCCAGAAATAAAACCAGTATTAATATTTTTTGCTGAAAGAATGATTTCTGATTTTCTTTTCTTATTCATTTTTATTTTCTTCCTCCTTTCAATTGTGAAAAACTAATTTTATTATGATTTTTAGGATTTAATGAATCAGAAATTTTATGACATAATGAAAAGAAAAAGAATGAAATTATTACAACCATTGCAATTGGAAAAATTATTAAATTTGGAAATTGAAATCATTTGTTAGAGTTTAAAGTATATTGAATTAAATAACCCAAAGAAGTTGTAGTTTCTCCATCTACAAAACCAAAATTTAAATATGAAAGAGAAAGATCTCAAGAAATAGCATCCGGAATTGCAAAAGCGCCAATGGAAGTTATTACAGGAGCGATTCTAGGCAAGATGTTTCTTAGTATTATTTTAAATGAATTTGTTCCTAAAATTTTAGACATAACATTATAATCATAGTTTCTAACTAACATTACTTGAACTCTTGTTGCTACTGCAAAACTTATTCACGATTGAATGGAAACTGCAATTATGATAGGTCAAAAACCAATACCAGCTAGTGTAATAATTAATAAAATAAAAATTAAAGAAGGAATAAGATTAATAATATTGATTAGATTAATAAAGACAATATCAGTTTTCTTAAAATAACCTCAAATAGAACCAATTAATAAACCAACAAATAATTGAATAGAAACGATGCAAATTGTTAAAAAAATGGTTCACTTTGTTCCAATTCATACTTCATTTCAATATTCTTCTCCAACAAATCCAAGGCCAAATAAATGGTTTAATGAACAATTTGCAGGAGCAGTACCAGGATTATTAAGCCTTGGTTGTGCTACTTTTCCATTTGAAAAAACAAATGTTAGAATGAAAATACTTAAAAGAATGACTGTAGAAATAATAAACATAGGACTAGTAAGAAGAATTTTAAAAACATTACATCAAAATGATTGTTTTTTTTGGGTAAAGAGAGTTTTATCTGCATTTAAATTATTAACCTTAACAAATAATTTTTTATTAATTTTTTCATATTGAATATGATACTTTTGATAAAATTGTTCAGCGTATTTTTTTCTATCACAAATTTGATATTCCTTATTTTTAGTTTTATTCAACATTTTATTTTTTACCTCCTTGAATTTTAACTCTTGGATCTAATCAAATCATTATTAAATCAGCTAGCAATGAGGTAAAAGTAATAAGAACAGAAGAGATAGTGATATACATCATTATTACCATCGGTTCATTGGAAGCAGGTGTTAAACATGTTGTAAGCATTTTACCCAAACCAGGAATATTTCATTGAGTTTCAGTTATAATACTAAATCCAAATATTGCCATTCCTAAATCAAGCGGTAAAGAACGAAGAATAACAACACATGTATTTCTAAAAATATGTTTAAAAAATACCATATTAGTAGTCAAACCTTTACTATATGCAAATAAAACATAATCTTTTTGAATCTCTTCAACGAAGTATTTTCTTGTCATAATAATGTTGAATGGCACAAATAAAAAACACATAGTTAATGCGGGTCAAAATTTAGGTCAAAATGATTCAGAAAAAAATAAACTACTTTGAGAAAAAAATCCAACTGGTAATAAAAAGAAGAACATAATTATTATTACTGAAGGTAATGAATAAATAAATAACGATACCGAATTCATTAATTTTCCAGAAATTTTTTTATTTTTAATAGCAGCTAATATTCCCAATGGAACTCCTAAAAGATAAGAAATAGTAATAGTAATCAAACCATAAGTAAAAGAATATGGCATTGCTGTCTCAAATTCTGAAGAAACATCTAAATTCTGAGAACCTAATACATTTGTCATGGTTACACCAAAATAAATAAAACGAGTTTCATATATTGGTTCCAATTGTCCAGTTTCAAAATTTACAACAGAATTAGAGGTTAGAATGTGTTTTGGAAAAAAAGGAATAATGTTGTATCAAAAATGAAGAATTTGATTTCATAAATTTCCGTCTAAATTATTAAGTTGTAAAAGTTTATTGTAATAACTATGTTTTTGTTCTTCGGTTCAATTATTTTTTTCTAAAGAATCAGGCATAAAGGCTTCAATTCCAGTTTTTTCCAAATTTCACCTAACTAAGATGAAAATAAGAGTTAAACCAATTGCTAAACAAGCAAGAGAAATTGAAATACGTTTTAAACAATATGAAAGAGTTGAATGATTAGAAAAAAAGGAAGTAGTCTGTTTTAAAGAATTCTTAAGAATAAAATTTGTTCTAGAAATTGAATTTTCTTTTAATGATAAAAGAACACTAGAAAGAGCAAGGTCATTTTTTCTACCTCTTTTCATTTTTCTTTATGTTTTCAATTAAATTATATTTAATAATTTTTTATTAAATATTAAAAATAAAATGGTGCAGTGTACAGGGCTCGAACCTGTGACCTATTGCTTGTAAGGCAATTGCTCTACCAACTGAGCTAACACTGCATATGGTGACCCGTATGGGATTCAAACCCATGAATGCGCACGTGAAAGGCGCGTGTGTTAAGTCGCTTCACCAACGGGCCGCATATTTATTATATTATTAATATTAACTCTTTTAAGTCTATTTGGATTTAAATTTACAAAAAACCATCTGCATATCCGCAGGAAATAGTTACAATGTATTCCTTTTTCTTTAGCGGAGGTATAGACCTCTTGATATCCAACTATCTTATCTTTCTTAAAGATGTTAATTTGTATGACATTACTAATTATATGACATTACTAATTAAGAAAATAGAATTAAAAATATCAGATTTAGTTTCTTCTATTAGAACCTTTCTTACATATATAAAGTCTCCTGCCTGAATTATGTTCTCACATTTTGTTTTTTGCAAAAGATGAATTAGATTCTGTATTTGAAAGAATATTTATAATTTATTCATAAGTTGTATCCTATTTAGGTTTAGGACACTTTATTCTACTGTAATTTAAATGTATGAGTATTCAAAAAAAAAAAATAGCTTTTTTAAGTTCACTATTGTTTTTTCCTTGTGTTTTTAGCTTTTGTTTTACTTCTTTAACTTCTTGTGCTAAAATTAGCGAAAGAACGAAAACATTTGCTTCTTTGAAAAAATTAATGAATACCGATGCTTTTAAAATTTATAGTCTACAAACTTTAAACGTTCTAAATATGAATGTTCTTCACAAAGAGAAAACAGAAGGAAGTGTAAAAGATTTAGTTGATCTTTTAGCTAGCAAATTTCTTATAGAAGTTTCTTGAGAAAAAACAATTTTAGATTTTTTTATTTTAACTGAAGATTTAGAAATTCTTGATCTTTTAAATACATCAGAGGAAAATTGAAAAGAATTAAAGGAAAAAGTTGATAAAGTGACTTCTGATATTTCAAATTCACAAAAACCTACTTCTAGTGAAATTATGAATAATTTCTTTGCTAGGTGTAATAATGTTTTTGGTTTTGGAGAAATGCGTTTGATGACTAATTATTTTGATTTTATTAAAAAAGATATTGGTGTTAATATTGGGAATTCCTATAATGATTTAGTTCATGAAACCATATTCGACGAACTTGAAGGTTCCGATTCTTTGAATAAACTTTTTAATGTTATTAAATCTTCTTCTTTTTACACTAATACGATCTTAAAATCTGATGTTAAGAAGGAAGTTTTATATAAATTTGTTATTAAATTTTCAGAATTTATTTATCTTTTAAAACAAAATCAGCATTTTATGGAATTATCAAATTCTCTTGTAAATACTCTACAATCTTCTATATATTCAAGAAATATTAATTTAAATGAAAGAATCACAACTATAACATATAAAAATGCTGGAAAAAATCTAGAAAATGCAATTTACAAAATAACAAATGAGACTGTTGTTTCAACACCATATTTTTTTAATAATATTACAACACTATTCTCAACAGGAGGTATTTTAAATCATAAACTTAATACTTCAACGGAAAAATGAAAAAACCTTTGCATTGCTTTAAATGAATTTAATAATGCTATTTGTGAAATTTTTAGTCCAAGATATTAAATTTTCCTATAAAAAGTATCTTACATTTTTATAATTGTGATAATTAAGTGGGGTTTAAAATATTAGAATTAGAAGATTCTTGAAAGATTGGGTACAAGCTTGATAATATTATTATTTTTTTTAAAGATAAAAAGATTCCAATTTTGCTAAATGAACTCGATATTTTGTTAATTAATAATATCACAATAAATATTTCTTGCCATTTATTAAATGAGTTAGCTAATAGAAACATATTAACAATAATCTGTGATGAAAAACATATTCCGAATGTTTTAATTCTTCCATTCGATGGTCATTACAATAGTTTGAAAATTCTGCAAAATCAAATTTCATGAGATAATGAATATAAACTAAAAATTTGAAAACAAATTATTAAACTTAAGCTTCATTATGAAAATGATTTATTAAAACATTTAAAATTTAAAGAAAACACACAAGAAAAAATTACAGATGAATTAAATTTTGAAGAAGTTCAAAGTATTGAAGCAAAAGGAGCAAAAGATTTTTTTAATAGTTTATTTGGAAAAAAGTTTGTTAGATTTGATGAAACCGATGATGAAAATAAGTTTATTAATTCAATTCTTAATTATGGATTCTCAATTATTCTTTCTGCTTTTTGTCGAAGTATTGTCAAAAATGGAATGGACACAAGAATTTCATTATTTCATAAATCATTCACTAATCATTTTGCATTAGCATCTGATTTAATGGAACCTTTTCGAATAATAATTGATGTTTTCACTTATAAGAATATAAGAAAAATAAAGTCTGAAGAATTTATATTATCAACAGTGATAAAAAGGGATTTAATCAAAATTTTAGAAAGCGAATTGTATTACAATAAAGAAAGAATGAGAATTTCGCTAGCAATAGATAAGTATATTTATGATTTGTTCAATAATAAGGAATTTAAAATTGAATTTTTATATGATATCTACTAATTTTATGAGAATTTTTATCTTTTTTGATTTACCTACTGATACAACAGAAGATAAAAAGAATTATTCAAGATTTAGAAAAGAATTATTTAAACTAGGATATACGATGATGCAATATTCTGTTTATCATAAATGCATTAATGTGCACACAAAAAAGGATAGAGAAGAAAAGAAATTAATTGAAATTTTACCAAAATATGGAGACGTTAGAATGCTATGTGTTACAGAAAATCAGTATCAAGATATTAAATTATTAAAAGGAGAAAAAACATTAATTGAAAAAATTAATAATGAGAAAAAATATATAAAACTATAAATGGGATATATCAAAGCTTTTGAGAAAACTATAAATGTAAGTATCGATAATATTTTATTTATTAAAACATATGATTTAATGGATTTTTATTACAATTTACAAGAAAAGAAAATAGAAATTTATGACGAAATTAATGCACTAAATCAACATAGAAGTGTAATAATAACATCATTAACAAAAACCGGGGATATTTTTTCCTTAACAAAATCAAATATTTTTTGAAAACATTTTATTGGAACCAATTTAGAAAAAATGTCAAAGCTTTTCAATCGAGAAATTGTTGAAGAAATTTTAAATAATTTAGAGGGGAATGTTGATAAAATATATAAAAAATGTGATTTTGATTTATCAAAAATTATTGGTTATATTTATGAAATTGATTTAGAGAAAAATATTACCAAGAAAGAATTTATAACCTTTATTAATTTATTTTCAACAACATTTTTAACTAATTTAATATTATTTAATCCTCCCTGATTAGATGAAGAATGTATTGAATTATTAAAAGAAAGAAATATTAAAACAATAATCATTTTTAATGAATATTCAAATATTAAAAAATATGTTTTAGAAGATTTAGCAAATGTAATATTAGTTGGAAAAAATACCGTTTCTGTTTATAATGAAAAGGAATTGGTGAATCTTTCAGATGATAAGGAAAAGATTTTTGATGAAAAGGTTTTTATAAAAATGTAATTAAAAATGCAAAAAGCACAACCAATTTCTTGATTGTGCTTTTTTAATTAAGGACTTGCTAATCAATATATTTCTATATTAGTAACCAGGTCATTCGCTCCTCCTGTGGGTTTGCCATAAAGACTAATCTTAGGATCTGTACTAATAATTTAGTACCATCCTAAAACCAACAAATAAAGGAATCACCAGAATGGAATGTTTTAGGCTGTCCTGAAAATATACCAGACTAAAATCGGGTATACATATATATTATAAAAAAAATCAAAAAAAGGTTAATTGATAAAATAATCAAATAAAAATTTAAAATGTAAAATATTTACACTAATTTATTTTATTAATCCCTTTTCTTTTCATTTTTTAATAATTGTTTCTTTTTTATTATCCTTATAAATCGTTCCTAATAAATCAATGTTTATAATTTCAAAGGTTTGTAAAAATTTAGAAATAGAAACAAAAACTCGTTTACCAAAATCTTTATAAAGGCTTTTAAGTTCAAAGTTTCCATTAAAACCACTAACTTCATAAATTTCATCCTTATTGAAGATGATTCCGGAGATTTTAACTTCTGCATTTATTTCATTTCTTAGCCTAATCTTTTCACCTTTTCTAATACAAATATGTTCCTTATTTTTAATATTTTCAAATTTTTCTTTTAAACTATCTTCGAATTCCTCACCTTTCTTATTTTCTTTAGATTTTTCACATAAAACTGAGTAATTTAAATAATCTATTTTTGTTTTTTTGCCTTCTTCATTTTCAAAAATATAAAGTTTTTTAAATGGAAATGATTTATAACCAGCATAATTATTTCCATTTTGTGAATGTTGTCCAGATGCTAAACAATATGTTTCTTTATCTGTTTTAGTTCTGATTTTCATATTTTTTATTTTAATTTTTTGATTATTAAATTCAAATTCCAAAAAAGGAAAAGTCTGTTTAGATTTTTTTATTTCTTCTTCTTTACAA
>JAIRKL010000009.1 GCA_031260145.1 Mycoplasmataceae bacterium | reverse complement strand
ACATTAGTTTTTCCATCAGAACATCCATCAACATGGAAATTAATTTTCTTACCCATCTTTTTAATTATAGACTCGAGTTTTTTTGAATTTTCTGGTTTATTAGTGTTATTTGCTTGATTTTTATTGAATGTCATACATCCTTTATATATTGTAAAAATAAATGAAAAAGTAAACTTTTTAGAATGGTATGAAAAATTATTTTAAAAAAGTTTATCTATTTAGCAAATATTTAGTTTTTAAGAAATTAAGAGATTGAATATTTAATTTTTCAACAAAGTACACTTCTTTAATAAATTACAAAAATCTATAAACCTTTTATCTTTTTTAAAAACTTTCAATTTTTTTATAAAATATTCATTACTACTTTTTCTAAAAAAAGTAAAACTAATAAATTCTAAGTGTTTTATTTTTCAAGGTTGTGAAAAAATTATTTGAAAAATAAATAATAAAGAGAAATGATTTTAACACCATCTTTTTCATAACTTTTATTGCCTGAAGTAATCACGAAAAGTCCTCTGCATTTATCAATTTTTTCAAAAACTACTTTATTTTTAATATTCTTTAAATCCTTAATTGCTTTTTCAATATTTCTTTCAGAAGCAAGTTTAATTTCAAATGCTGATCAAGTCCCATCATTAAATTCCATTATTAAATCAATTTCATACCCTGTATTATCTCTAAAAAAATAACAATTAACATCTAATAATGAAGCATATATTTTTAAATCATGTATGCAAGATTTTCAAATAGCATTCCTAATGTTTTTCATCATTTTCAAGTTTTGAAATACTATCGATATTTAAAGAAGCACAAGCTATAGAAACATCTGAAAAATAAAATTTTCTTGTTGTTCTTAATTGAATAGAAGAACGAATATGCAAATTTCAAACAGGTAAATATTCAATTAGAAACATTCTTTCTAAAAAATCCAAATATTTTTGTAAAGTTATTGCAGTATTTATTATTTTCGATTCATTGATTAATGTGGTATCTGAAATTTGACAAGATACATTTCTTGAAATTGAATTAATTAGAGCAATTATTCTTTCGGGAGAAAAAAAGTTTTTTCCTTTGAATCATAATTAGAGATTGTATAGATATAATCCTTTAATAAAATATTTGCATTTTTTAAATTATTACTTTCAATCAATTGTGGTCAACCACCTTTTATTATTGTTTCGATACAAAAATCAAATGTTACTTCTTTTTCAGCCTTAACTTTTTTTCGAAAATATATTTAATATTTACTTCTTCAGTACTATTTCCTAATTCGAATTGAGTCATAATATTCATTTTTATTCTTCCTATCCTTAAAGCACCACTATGAATATTTGAATTATGAATAGGAGAAATTGAACCACAAAGTAAAATTAAATTTTTTTTATTTTTTGAATCAACATAATGTTTTGTAAGTTCCCATATTTCCGGAATTATTTGCCATTCATCAATTAATTTAGGTTTTGCACCTTATATTTAAATACTAAAATATTTAATATTTACTTCTATTAAACGTTTTTTTCATAAAAATTTTATATTAAAAGAATTGTAAAAATTAATATATTTGTAAAAAATGAAAGATTTGTAAATTTCAAAAGCTTTAAAGCGAAAATAAATTTAAAATTCAAGCAAAAGTGGTGAAAAAATAATGAAATGGTGCCGACTATAGGAATCGAACCTACAACCTACTGATTACAAGTCAGTTGCTCTGCCAATTGAGCTAAGACGGCCTATTTAAATTATATAATAGTGTATATAGTCATGGACAAGAAATTACTAATAGTTGAATCTCCAAATAAAATTCATACTTTGAGTACTTTTTTAGACAAAAGTTGGAAGGTTATTGCTACTGTTGGACATATCCGAGATCTTAAAAAAATTAATGGTTATGATGAAAAAACTTTAGAACCAAATTGAGTTATAAGTAACACTGTTAAATTCAATAAAAATAGTAACATTCAATCCAAACTTGTTGAAGTAACTATTGATGGAACAAAATTCAAAGAATTGCACCTTGAAATTTTTAATAGAAAAACAAAACAAAAGGATGTGACAATAATCAAATCTAATGCCCAAAGAGTTGCGGAAATAAGGCATGAAGCAAAAGATGCAACATACATATATTTAGCAGCTGATCCAGATAGAGAAGGAGAAGCAATTGCATGGCATGTTTATGAAATACTTTCAAAAGAAGATCAAAAAAAATGTTTACGTATTACTTTCCAAGAAATTACAAAAGAAGCAGTTCTAGAAGCAATTAATAGTCCAAGAAAAATTAATATTAATGAAGTTCATAGTCAATTTGCTCGTCGTATCTTAGATCGAATGATTGGATTTGGACTAAGTCACGTAGTGAGAGAAAAACTTCATGCACAAAGTGCAGGTCGTGTTCAAAGTGTTGCATTAAAATTCATTAATGACAGAGAAAAAGAAATTAAGACATTCTCTTCAAACAAATGATTTATCATCAAACCATTGCTTGAAAATATGGAATACCCAATTATTCTTCGTGATATTGATCCTGCCTTGGAAAAAAAATTAAACCTTTACTTCATTGGTTCAGATAAAGAGGAAGTAAAAACAAAAGAAGAATCAATTGAAATCGGTTTTAAAGATGAAGAATCAGCTAAAGAATTAATTAAAGTATTAAAAAAAGAATATGAGATTTACCAAATCGACAAACCAAGAATAATAAACACTAACCCATCAGTTCCTTTTAAAACTTCTTCAATGCAACAAGCTGCAATTAATGTGTTAGGTATGAATATCGGAAAAGCAACTTCAGTAGCACAAAAACTTTATGAAGGTATCAATATTAATGGAAAACACACAGCTTTAATCTCTTATCCTCGTACTGATTCAATTCGTTTGGCAGATATGTTTGTTACGAAAGTAAAAAAATATATAACAAGCACTTATGGTGAAAAAGAATTTATTCAACGAGAATTTGTAAGTAAAGCAGATACTGGAAAAAATGTACAGGATGCTCACGAAGGTATTCGTGTTATTGATCCTTTTATTTTTCCAAGTGATTTAAAAGACAAAATTCCAAGTGATGAATATAAACTTTACAAATTAATATGAATGCGTAGTATTGCTGCATTCATGCCACCTTGCAAATCTGAAAGCACTACAATTCGTTTAAAAAATGCAAATTGTAAATTCTATACACACAGTTCCAAAATAATAGAACCAGGTTATAGAAAAATATGGAATTTTGATGAAGAAAAGAACTCCGAAAAAATTGATTTTTCAAAACACAATGTTGGCGATAAACTAAAAATAAATACTATTACTTCTGCTGAAGTTCAACATGCTCCGCCTCCTCGGTTTAACCAAGCAAGTTTGATAAAGGAATTAGAAGAAAAAGGAGTGGGACGTCCAAGTACCTATAATAGCATGGCTAACCTCCCTATTATCAGAGGATACGCTGTTTTAGATAAAAAAACATATGTAATAACACCTTTAGGAATAGAAGTAGCAGACGGATTAGATGAATTCTTTTCCGAATTAATTAATGTTGAATTCACCAAGAAGATGGAAGAAAATTTGGATGAAATAAGTAATAATAGTGAGAATTGAAAAGACTATATTTTTCAATTCCAACCAAAATTTAAAAAACTTGTTAATAATGCAGAAAAAAATATGCCAAAAGCAAAACCAGAATATGCTTTAGACGAAAAAGGAAATATTCGTTTATGTCCAAAATGTAAATCGCAATTGGTTGTTAAGTTTAGTCCAAAATCTCATAAAAGCTTTATAGGATGTAGTGCTTATCCTATGTGTAATTATGCAGAGTTTCCAAAACTCGATCATCATCCACAAGAAATAATTGATGAAAAATGTCCATTATGTGGCAAACCCCTTGCAAAAAGATGAAGTAAACGAGGTGTCTTTATCGGATGCACCGGTTATCCACAATGTCATTATGCTCGTCCAGAAAATATGACTAATGAACAATATCAACAACATTTAAAAGAAGAAAAGAAAAATCTAAATAAAAGTTTTAGAAATAACAATGCTAAAAATAATAAATTTAAAAAAAATAAAAAATTAGTTAATAAAAAAACTAGTAATAAGAATAAAAAATAAAATGTATTATAAAAAATATAGATTAAAAAATTAATTCAAAAATCAGAACATAAAAATATTAAATTTAAAAAAGATCACTTTTGATTTCAGCGATAAATACACTTAAAATTTACTAACTTTTAAGTTTATTTAATTTAATTACTCGTATGATTTCATCCCTTTGAGCTTTTTGAACCAATTCAATATTAGTAATTTTTTCCCCTTGAATTTTTTGGATTTCTTTTATCTCATTAATCTCTTCTCCTTGGGCTTTTTGATTTAGTTCAATATTGGTAATTCTTTCATCCATATTATCAATCTTCGTATCCATTTTTTCTATTTTTGAATCGATCTTCTCCAACCTTTTTAAAATCTCATTAATAATATCTAGTTTTGGTGTTCTTCTAGAATAAGTATATTCTATTGCACTAAAATCAGTTCCTTGTTCAAATATATTACTTGAGGTTCTGTTAACTATGAAATTTCTTTCTTTTCCCATTTTCTTATTAATTATAGAACCAGAAGAACTCATTTGTTTTGATTTTTGTACTTTGTTAGTGTTGTTTACTTGATTCTTATTAAATATCATACATCCTTTATATTGTAAAAATATATGAAAAAGTAAACTTTTTTAAAAAACATGGAAAATTATTCTAAAAATAGATAGTGGATGTCATGTATTTTGTTTTTTTTAATAAATATAGAGATATGTATTCTTTATTACATCTTTTAAAATCTTCACAATTTATAAAAAAACTTATCAAGAAAAAAATCTCCTTCTTCTCCACCCTTCTTGCTTGCTCTTGTGCTTCCTTAATCCCCTCCTTATTCCTTTGTTTGGGGGTTAGTGAGATTGGTGCTAAT
This sequence comes from Mycoplasmataceae bacterium, assembly GCA_031260145.1. Classification (GTDB taxonomy): domain Bacteria; phylum Bacillota_I; class Bacilli_A; order Mycoplasmatales; family Mycoplasmoidaceae; genus Malacoplasma_A. The sequence continues at coordinate 33 of JAIRKL010000009.1, read as the reverse complement.
CAATTAAACATCCCTGTTGGTACTTATGTTGCT
>JAIRKL010000004.1 GCA_031260145.1 Mycoplasmataceae bacterium | reverse complement strand
ATTGAGTTTTGTTTCAAATTTCCAAAATTCATACCATTTATTGAAAGAAATAAAGTTTTAAGTCTTGCATTTCTTTCTTGAATTGTTGTTCCTAATCTAGTTCCATTGAAATCAAAGTCATCAAATAATCCTTTAATATTTTGTTCACTTTCTCTTCCAAAAGAAGAGGATTCAATAGCTTTAAATATTTTGGCGATTTTTTCATTTAAACCAGAAGATTCAAAATTTTTGTTTTTAATTTCTTTAATTACATTACAAAATAGTTGGGAGGGATAAATGAAAAAACCTTTTTCATTGATAATCTCATTTTTTGCATCAGTTGAAATATCTTCATCTTTCATATTAATGTAATCTACATTACTTGTAGAATTTATGTAATTTATTAAATTCTCACTTATAAATCTATAAAATAATGTTGTAAGAATGTATTGTTTGAAGTCTCAGCCATCTATTGAACCTCTTTGCTCATCTGCTATTTTTCAGATGGTTTTAAAAAGTTCTTGTCTTTCATACTCTTTATTAGACATGTATGTCACAATTATATTTTAGAATACTCTAAAATTTAGATTAAGCACGAAATAAGTAATATTTCTAAACTTTATAGAGGAGTTGTTACATGTTTTAAAAGTATCTATTTTTTTAAAAAAACTTTACTAATGCAAAACAAAAACTAGAACAATAGTTCTATATGAAAACAATTTATAATGCTTAATGGTTTCTGATGGCTTTAACAAGAAGTGAAAAAAGATATTTGGCTTCAAATTACCACAAAGTTTCTTCTTATAGTACAACATCACCAAATAGTTTTCAACATTGTTTAAATCAAGGCGAAAGTTTTGATTCAATAACAGATACTTATATTAATGATGAAGCAAATACTTGTGTTCAAACTGTAATAGATGTTAGACAAGTATACACTCAAGCTATTGTTCACGCTTGTACAATTATCCCCAAAGCATTTAAAGTGCTTAAAAGACATCAAGAAATAGAAGATTTATTAATGGAAAAAACAAAAATAATGAAAAGTCCTTGAAGATTCAATTCAACAAAAAGAAAAGCAAGAGAAGAATTTGAAAGATTAGTTGAAGAAAGAGTGTATTTATCATCTAATAATGGTTATCCTTCAAAAACAGGAATAAGTGATTTTATCAAAATTATTGACGATGAACTAATAAATGTGCACAAAACATTTAATTTATTAACAGATTCTGAAACTAAATTGTTTGATCAAAATTCAAGATTTTGTAATGAAAGGATAATTGAACTAGAAATTGAAAGTTCAAAAGAAAAAATATCTCATTTCCACAACAGATGATTAAGAACTTTAAAAACTCATTCACAAATTGCCGATCACAGATTAAGCGAAATAAATGGATCAATTGTTGATTCGGAAGTGTTACAACAGCAAAGACATGCAACTTACGAAGTTCATGATACAAAAATTGAGGCAGCAGATATTAATCAAGAAGTATTAGAATATACACAAAAAATGTCAAAAAGAACACTACATAAATTCGGTTATGATGTTACAAGGAATATAGTAAAAGAAAATGAACAAGGAATAGTAGGAGTGGTAAATGATAATTTAAAACAAGAACTTGAAACAGAAAGAATGCAAATGAGAGAAGAAAGAGAGAGACTTTATGAAGAACATAATAGAGAAAATGTTTCGACACAACCAACATTAATGCAGAAAATTGTTAATTGGTTTAGAAGAAATAACTAATTTTATTAGTTTATAAAAAGTTAAATTTTTTTAGAGAAATAAGTGTTTGAATTTTAGGTTATAACTTAAAAAAATGAACTTCTATTTATTTATTCCAATCCAAAATTCCAAAAAATAAATATTCAAAAAACAAAATAAAAAATTTTAGAAAAAAAACAAAAATTTAAATAATCCTATTTTTGATAAAAAATAAAATACAAATTATAATATTTCCATGGCAAATAAGAAACAACCACAACCAAATAAACCAAGTGAAGTAAGTATTGTAAAAAATATTAAGAGGAATTTTATTGATGTGCAAAAACCTACAAAGTCGGTATTAGTTGAAAAGAAAGACCCAAAAGTACAAAAGATTCAAAAAGCTATTGATATTAAACTAGCAAAATTAAATAAGGGTATTGATTCTTCTGAAAAATTTGAAAAGAAAACAAAACCTGTTAAAAAAACAAAATCTAAATCTAAGAATATATCTAAGCAATTAAAAAATAAGAGTGATACAAAGAAAATAATAAAAACTAAAAAAGCACAACATACCAAACCAGCAAAAGTAAAAGTTGTTAAAAAACCGGTTGCTAAACCTGCTAAAAATGAAACTAAAAAAACAAAAGACACAAGCAAACCTGCTAAAAAAATCGCTAAGACTCTTGCTAAAAGTAAAAAAGTTTCAAAACCGGAAGCAAAAAAAACTAAAACTGCTAAAAAACAAGGTAGGAAATAAATTCAAAAAAATTTAATTTAATTTTGATAATAAGCACAAAGTTAAACCAATTTATAAAGAATCAATTTGTATAATAAGAAGGTATGAAACTTAAAAAAAATCAAAAGCAGAAAAAATTATTAGCAGAAAAATCTAGAAAGCGTATTTTAGCACATAGTTCTACGCAAAAGCAAGCAACACAACGTACTTTTACAATTGAACTTCAAAAACTTATTGATTCATATAGAAATAATCCAAATTATACACTAATTCCACTAGTTGAGAATCCAACTCTTTTCACTGATTTTATTATTAAAAATAATGAAACAAATAGTTTTTTTGTTATTTCTTTGCCAACACATGCTAGTATTGCAAATTCGCCTGATTTTATTCAAAATATAAAAAATAGATTTGAACAATTTAATCCTTCTTTAATTCCTAGCAGAATAATTATACAACAATTAACTCCCGTTTCTAATGATTCTCATTGAGTCTTGCAACAACACAATATTGAAATAGATTCAATAAATTTTAAAATTGAAGTTAAAAAGGATAAAACAATTGATTCTTTAAGTAATGAAGGAAATTTGGATGGTTCACATCAAACTGATAATTGAAGTTGTGGACATCATGTACTCAATAACATTGAACATGCTATTTTATTTAGTGATACTCAGCAACATTTATCAGAACAAAGTCAACAAGAACATAAAAAGCGGGAAGATAAACAAACAATGGATGAAAGGAAAATAGAAGATAATGTCATTAAGAAAGTTATTGAACTTTCAAAGCAACAAACTAATTTAACAAGTTCATTAAGTAGTGAATGTTTTCTTGATAAAGCAACACAAGAAGAAAAAACCTTAATTTATAATGTAGAAAAGAAAATAAATGGAAAAAAATAAAGAAAATAAAGTCAATAACTTCAATATAAAGTTTATGAAACTTGCTATTGAAGCCAGTTTGGAAAGCAAAGATCCTAATACAAAAGTAGGATGTGTAATTGTGGATAAAAATAACAAGGTAATTGCATCAAGTTGCAATAATTTTCCAAAAAGAACAAAAGAAGGAGATTTTTCATGAAATCGAGATGAAGAATGAATTGATTCAAAATATCCCTATGTAGTCCATGCTGAACTTTCAACTATTCTAAAAGCACACAAGGATTTAACTGGTTGTTCTTTATATGTTACACTAGCTCCATGTAATAATTGTGCACTTGCTATTAGCCAATCTGGAATATCAAAAGTTTACTTCTTAGAAGATAAATATCATGATGTAAAGGAATTTGTTGCTGCAAGAAAAATATTAGAAAAATCAAATATTAAAGTTGAACAAATAAAATTTTAATTAAAATTTAAGTATTGCTTCTTACAATAAGTTTTCTTGTAAAGAACATAAACAAGCTTAAAATGTGGAACAACTTTCATCATTGAAAAATGAAAGTTGAAATCTTTTAAATATTAACTAAATAAATGTGCTATTTAAAAAATAATTTTACTCACTATTCTAAAAAAATTTACTTTTTCATTTATTTTTACAATATAAAGGATGTATGGTATTTAATAATAATCAAGCAAATAACACTAATAAGCCAGAAAATTCCCAAAAACAAGACTCTATAATTAAAAAGATAGGCAAGAAAGAGAATTATTATGTTAACGAATCCACTAATAAATATATAAAAGAAGGAGACGAGATAGTAATGAGCAAGTTTTCATATTCTGGAAGAACACCAAAACCAGATATTATTGGTGAGATTTTAAAAAGATTAGAAAAGATGGATTCGAAATTAGATAATATTGACACAAGGCTTATAAAGCTTGAAAATAAAGTTGACAATATTGAACAAGTCCAAAAAATCCAAGGGGAAAAACTAGATAAATTGGAAATAAAACTTGATAATGTTATTGTTTTAAACGATTTAAAAACAGAATAATTTTATCTATAAAAAAAAAATACACATCGCGCATTTCTGATCTAAACTAACATAAAAATAATTTTTTATTATAATAAAGTAGATGATAGTTTTATTACTTGGAGCTCCTGGAAGTGGAAAAGGAACTATAAGCAACTATTTAATTAACAATTACAATTACAAACAAATCTCAACGGGAGATTTATTAAGAGAAGAAATAGCTTCTGGTTCAAAACTTGGAAAAGAGTTTGATGAAATAACTAAGCTTGGTAAATTTGTTAGTTCAGATCTTGTTAACTCATTAGTCAAAAACAAAATAAATGAATATAAAAAACAAAATCTAAACATAATTTTAGATGGTTATCCAAGAAATACAGAACAGGCTGATTTTCTTTCAACATATTGCAAGATTGACATGGTAGCTGAAATTTCTGTTTCAAATGAATTAATTATTAAAAGAATAACTGGAAGATGAACTTGTGCTACTTGTGGAACTTCATTTAATGTTAACACAACACAAGAATACATGCCAGAAGTAAGAGAAGATGGATACTATTGCAAAAAATGTGGAGTTAAGCTTTTCCAACGTAAGGATGATAATTTAGAAACTGTAAAAACACGTTTGGAAACTTATGATAAACAAACACTTCCTCTTGTAAATTATTACAAAAAACAAGGAATTTTGCACTCTTTTGATGGAAATAAATTAAAATATAACATCATTGCTGAAGACATTGCTAAAGCAAATAAATAATTAGCATAAAATAAAATATGCAATTTTTAACAACAGCACAAATTAGAGAGAAGTGAATTAATTTTTTTGTAAAGCGAAAACATTTATTTATAACTCCAAAATCTTTAATCCCTCAAAATGATCCTTCTCTTTTATGAATTAATAGTGGGATTGCAACATTAAAAGATTATTTTTCAGGAAAATTAACTCCTGAATGTCCAAGAATTGTAAATTCTCAACCTTCCATAAGAACCAATGATATCGAGAATGTTGGAATAACATCAAGACACCACACTATTTTTGAAATGTTAGGGTTCTTTTCTATTGGTGATTATTTTAAAGAAAGAGCGATTGAATTAGGGTTTGAATTATTAATCAAAGAATTTGAAGTTCCAATTCAAAAGCTTTACATCACAGTTTTCAAGAACGATGAAGTAGCATATAAAAAATGAATTGAATTAGGAATTTTAAAAAATCATATTGCCAAATGTGATAAAGAACGTAATTTTTGAGATATTGGACAAGGCCCATGTGGCCCATGTACTGAAATATTTTTCGATAGAGGTGAAAAATATGATGTAGAAAAAATTGGGGAGAAACTTTTCTTTGAAGACTTAGAAAATGATCGTTATATTGAGATTGGGAACATTGTTTTCTCAGAATACAATAATGATGGGAATAATAATTATTCTGAACTTGCACAAAAAAATATTGATACTGGATGAGGGTTAGAAAGATGAGCTTGCATTTTCCAAGACGTGCCAACAAACTTTGACACAGACTGTTTTTCTAACATAATACATGAAATAGAAAAAACATGTGATAAAACATATGATTCACAAAATTTTTTCAAAAAAGATTTAAATCAAGAAGAGATTAATAAATGCTTTAGAATTATTACAGACCATATTAAAGCAAATGTTTTTGCTATTAATGATGGTGCTACATTAAGTAATAATGGGCGAGGTTCAATTTTAAGAAGGCTTTTAAGAAGAAGTATGGTTTGTGCAAGAAAATTAGGATGTTCCATGAATTTTATTCAAATTACCGTAAATGCAATCATAAACGAGTATAAGAACTTCTTTCAAATGATAGAAGATTCAAAAATACAGATAATAGAAATTTTAGAAAACGAAAGAAAAACTTTTGAAAGCGCTTTGGAAAGAGGAATGAGAATGTTTGAAAAAGAAATTGAAGGAAAAAGTTTTATTCAAAGTGATATTATTTTTAAATTAGTTGATACTTATGGTTTCCCATTTGAAATAATCAAAGAACTTTGTGAACAAAATAATATTTCTTTTGATACTGAAAAATATTATGAATTTGTTGCACAACATCAAAAAATAAGCAGAGGAGATTTTGAAAATAAAGGAATGAATATTCAATCAAAAGATTTAATAAAATTCGAAGAACCTTCTGTTTTTTTATATGATACTTATGAATTAAATGATGTAAATATCATCGCTATTTTTGATACTAATTTTAACAAGATAGAGAAAGCACAAAATCAATGTTGATTAGTATTTGATAAAACAGTATTCTACGCAACAAGTGGTGGTCAAGAACATGATAGAGGTGTCATACAAATTGGAGAAATAAAATATGAAGTTCTCGATGTGATAAAAACTAGTATTGGCCAACACCTACATCTTATTAACTTAGATGGAAACACCATAACAAATAGGTTAAAAGCAATCTTAAAAATAGATGCAGTATTCAGAAAAAATGTTACAAGAAATCACACAACAGAACACATTTTAGAACATGTTTTAAACAAAAATATTGATTCATCTATAAAACAAGAAGGAGCTTATAAAACTGATTCATATTTCACATTTGACTTTAAACTAAATAGAAGACTGAGCGAGCAAGAAATTGAACTAGTACAAGAAAAGGTAAATGAAATCATTAATGAAGAACATGAAGTTTGCACAGCTGTTAAGAAACATGAAGAAGCGATAAATAATGAAACTGTTGGGCACTTTACAAATGTTTATAAAAAAATTAAGGATGGTTTAAGAGTTGTATCCATAAAAGGTGTAAATGATGAAATTTGCGGTGGGACACATGTTAACAATACAAAAGATATACAAAAATTCATTATTTCTGAATATTTTGCAAAAGGAACTGGATTTTGGAGAATAGTTGGAATCACTTCTAATGATTCTATAAGCAAATACATTGATTCTAAAATCGAGGAGTATCAAAAATTAATTAATGAGATAAAAGAACAAATTGCTAAATATAAAATTAAAAATGAAGAAATTGAACAACTTCTACAAACTATGAATTTTCACTCTTCTGTTAAAAATTTAATTGAACTTAAGAAACACTATTTAAACTTGAATATTATTTTTATTGAATATTTGAAGTTAGCTTTAAAAAGTGAAAATGAAGAAAATATTAAAAACATTAAAGAAACAGAAAAACTTTATTCTTCATTCAATAATATGTGCTATTTCACTGTTTACGATAAAAATCAAAAAAATATCATAAGTGCCTTAAATGAATTACAAAATGAACTTTCAAACCCAATAATTATTTGTATCAATGTTACAAGTGATAAAATACAATATTTTATAAGTTGTAAAAAAGATTCAATTTTTACTGCAAAACAAATTATTGAAAAAATAAATCAAGTTTCTCAAGGAGCTGGGGGAGGAAACACTTTTTTTGCTCAAGGAGGAAGTATTAAGAAAGAGAGTCTAAATGTTTTACTAGAAGAAATTGGTGAGTTCTAATTAAGAATTAGAACAAATTCATCCTCTCGGCAAACCCTTAGATTTTAATAGTTCTAAAAGTTCTTCATTACTAGCCGAACAATTAATAGTTTTTAAAATACCAGTGTCATTTACAAAATAAAAAGCATATTTATCTCAATTATTAGCATATATTGTTAAATCACTCGGAAAATTTAATAGAGTTATTTCTTTTAAAGAAGATTCGATAATACCTTCCTCTTCTTTCCCGGAAAATATAAATTTTCCAATATGAATTAATGATTCGGGAACCGATACAGAATGTAAATTTCTATTTAATTCAAATGCGAAATCTTCAATATTTTCCATATTATCATTAATTATTAAATTCCCTGATATGTTACATGAATTTGAATCATAATAATTTGAAAAAGCTTCCTTGCAAATTACTTTTAATGGATATACATTTTCAGATATCCTAACATAATCAGGAATAACTAAATCATTTGCTATATAATCATTATTTGAAATAATTGCCACAGAATCATTAATTTCATCACTATCACTATCATACGCTCCACAAACTAATGAACCACTTTCATATCCTTTCCAATCTGTTCCATCAGCATTGCCTATGTTGTTTGTAGGATTAGGTTCTGGTTGTGGTGTAGGTTCTGGCTCTGGTTGAACTTCATTATCGCTATCATCACCTTCATCAATATGTTGTACGTTCTGCTTACATGATGTTAAAACTAAAGGTGTAAGCATACTAATACCTAATAATGGTATAATTGCAAATGTTTTAAACAAATTTGTCTTTATCACTATTCATTTGTTTTTTTTTTTTTTTGGAATTTCATTTGACTAATAATAAAATTATAATACATGCACTTATTAATTTACTAATTAAGTCGTATTTTTAAAGTTCTAATTAGCAAAATTTGCATAAAAAAGTTGTGTCGTTATTTGAAGAAACTTATTCTTAAATTAAAACATTTTTATAACAAACAACTTATTTTTCTAAAATATTTAATGAAAGTTTTTTTCCTAATATAATGAATATAAATAACAATTGTTATTTACAAATCTAGTGAAAGTAGATATTGATTTTTTAAAAAATGAATACTTTCGATATTATTGTTATAGGTGCAGGTCATGCTGGTTTAGAAGCGTGTTTTGCTAATGCAAATATAGGATTAAAAGTATGTCTTATCACTTTAAAAGAGGAAGGGATAGGCTCTTGTCCTTGCAACCCTAGTGTTGGAGGACCAGCAAAAGGAATTGTTACATGTGAAATTGATGCTTTAGGAGGGATGCAAGGTTACGCCACACAAGAAAATATGCTTCAAATAAAGATTTTGAATGAATCAAAGGGTGCTGGTGTTCAAGCTTTAAGAGCACAAATTGATAAAATAAAATATGGAAAATGATTTTTAAAAAAGGTTAAAGAACATAAAAAAATCACCTTATTAATTGATGAAGTATTAGATTTATGTATAAAAAACACAAATGGAAATAAAAAAATAGAAGGTGTGTTATGCAAAAAAAATGGAATTTTAAAAGCTAAATGTGTTGTGATAACATCAGGAACATATATGAACCCTTTAACATTTAGTGGTACTAATTTTAAAAAACAAGGTCCATTGGTTGAATCAATTAATAATGAAAACAAAGTCAATATCGAAAATTGTGAAGGTTCTTTTTTCTTAAGTGAAAATCTTCAAAAGCATGGGTTAAAAATGATAAGGTTGAAAACAGGTACACCTCCAAGAATTTTTAAAAAAAGTATCGATTTTTCAGTTTTAGAGGAACAATTAGGGACTAAAAAACAACTCTCTTTTGTTCATTATAAACCAAAATATATTCCTTTTAAAAAACAAGAAAAATGTTTTTTAACTTACACTAATGAAAATACTCATAAAATCATAAGAGAAAATTTAAATAAGTCTCCAATGTATTCTGGTTTAATAAAATCAACAGGTCCTTTATATTGCCCAAGTATTGAAGACAAAGTTACACGTTTTTCTGAAAAAATAAGACACCAACTTTTCATTGAACCAGAATCATTATCATTAGATACTTATTATCTCCAAGGTTTTAGCACTGCTTTACCATATGATATTCAAGAAAAAATGGTAAAAAGCATTAAAGGTTTAGAAAACTCACAAATCCAACGTTATGCTTATGCAATTGAATATGACGCAATAATTCCAACTCAACTTTATCCAACGTTGGAAACAAAATTAATAAGTAACCTTTATTTCGCTGGACAAGTTAATGGAACTAGTGGATATGAGGAAGCAGCAGGGCAAGGAATATTGGCAGGAATCAATGCTGGATTAAAAGCAAAAGGAAAGAAAGAATTAGTTCTAAAGAGAAATGAAAGCTATATTGGTGTAATGATAGACGATATAACCACAAAAGGAGTGACAGATCCATACAGATTGTTAACAAGTAGGGCAGAATTTCGTTTATTTTTAAGAAATGATAATGCACAAGAAAGACTAATTAAATATGGTTATGAAATAGGTTTAGTTAAAAAAGAAGTCTATAAAAAATATCAACAAGATCAAAAAATAATTCAAACAACTATTGAATTTTTAAAACAAAATTCATTAAACAAAAAACTTATTAAAAAATATGGTTTAAGTTGCCATTCTTTATTCCAACTTTTAAAAAATCCAAAAGTTAAGTTAAAAGAAATTTTAAGTAAGAAAAAAATAGAAAAGATTCCAAAAACATTAATTGAAAAAATTGAAATTTTAGTTAAATATGAAGGCTACATAAAAAGTCAGCAAAAAAATATTGAAAGAATTGAAAAATTTCAAAATATTAGTCTACAACAAATTACAGATTACAAACCTATTAAAAATTTGTCTCTTGAAGCTATTTCAAAATTAAATAAAATAAAGCCTTTAAGTCTTGAACAAGCACAAAGAATACCAGGAATAACGAGTTGTGATATTATTAATATCAAATTTTTTTTAGATAAACAAAAGAAAGAGAATAAAAAGTAGATTATATCTCTCCTTTTTTAACATGTAAATTTTCAGCTATTTGCTTATTTATTATTTTACCATTAAATGTAACAATTCCCGAATTAATTGTTTCATTAAATTTTATTTGCATTAATACATCTTTATCATCAACGAAAGTATTCAATAAAGAAGAAAGAAAAAAAGAATTAATAGAAGAATATTCCTCAGGAAAATATTCGCAAACTTCTTTTATTGTGAAACAAGGTTTATTATAGTTTAAGGTAAATGGTTTTTTAAATGAGTTATATTTTGTGCTTATTTCACTACTAAATCCTTGATTAGCACTTAAATCAATATAAGCACTATTGGGTAACAAAGATTGAATCATATCAGTAGTGATTCGTAAATGTGCAGAAGCACTTGGTAAGGAAGTCGTGCTTATTAGTATATTACTTTTTTTACAAATTTCAAAAATTGAATCAAAAGAGGATTCAACAATATTTAGATTAGACAAGAAAGGTTTTATTTGTTCATTTTGTGTAATTAAACTAATTAGATTCTTATTACTTTCTAACAAACAACATTTTCCTCCAGATTTTAAAATCTGTGAAATTATGAAAAAGGTAGAATAGGAATAATTAAGGATTGAAAAATATAAATTTTTGTCATATTCACAATTTAAATTTAATGTATTATTTTTTTTCTTTTCTATGTTTTGTGCAAAACTACCAATTGATAAAGCAAATTTTGCTCTTAATTTAGAAAGCGAATATTCATACTTATACACATCTTTTTCACAAATATAATTCATACACAGAGTTGTAATACCTTTCTTAATTAACTTAAGTAGTATAAATGGGTTGGAAACTAGATTTTCATTTACTATTAAAATAGTTTGAGGTTGTTTGCATAATTTTAAAACTTTCTTAGAAAAATCTCCAAAACAAATAATAGCATCAAATTTAGAAATATTTTTAATGTTAATGAATATTTTCGCACCATTCTTAATATATTCTCCATCATTTATATTTAATGGTTTTCCAACACCTTTTTCAATAAAAATAGAATGTTTTATTCTTGCAATATCATTTGGTAAAATTGCAACTTGTGTTTTGCTTTTTAATATTAAAATATTCATTTTAGCTTTTGTGTATTAAAAAATCTACTAGGTAATAAGCACCAACTGAGAATGCACATGCAAAAATTATTATTGAAATAATAATGATTACTTCTTTATAACCTTTTTCCTTAACTCTAGTATTTACATAATCATTAGGATTAGGAATATCTGAAAAATCGATGGATTTAATCTCACCAATTTTTTTCTCGATTTTGCTCATTAGGCATCTTTTTTACCAACATTAATAATCTTCTTATTTTTATAATATCCACAATATGAACACACTGTGTGAGGTTTAATTTGTTTTCCACACTTTGAACAAGCAACAGTAGTTGGAACAGATAAAGCATGATGAGAGCGTCTCATTCCTTTTCTACTTTTACTTACACGTCTTTGTTGAACTATCATATGCTGATATTAATATTATATTAATTAATATTTAATATTCTATTCAATATTTATCTTTTAATCGCATAGCTTAAATGAAATATTTCATTCTAGCATTTTGAACAAGCATGTTTTTTATGCATTTTGTTATATTCTTCCTTAGTTAATTCTCCAAGTGCCATTCTTTGTAAACAATGAGGACAATAAACTATGGAATAATTTAAACCATAGTATTCAATATCGGTTGTAGCAATATATGAAACTATTTTCATTGTTGTTTCAACAGAAGGAGTAGAATCAAATTCTAAATAAAATATAGCACCAGCTGGACTTAATCTGTGTAAAGGAGCTTCTTTTTTAATTTTATCAACATAAGAGATTTTAAAATCAACAGGAATATGGGAAGAGTTGGTATAAAATCCTTTTTCAGCATTCTCTTTTCCAAATATTTTGGTAAATTTTTCTTCTCCAAACTCAGCGATATCAGTATAAAAAACACGGGAAGCAACAGACTCAGCAGGTGTTGCATAAACTGAAAAGTTTAATTGATATTGCTGTTTAAATTCTTCACATCTTTTTGTTAAATGCTGTAAAATTTGAATAGCCATTTCTTCGCTTTCTTCATCTTCACCATGATGTTTTCCTAATAAACCTTTCAAACATTCAGCCATTCCTACATATCCAATAGCAAAGGAGCCTTGCTTTAAAACTGATTTAATACTACTAAATTTATCATACATTATTTCTTCACTTCCTAATAATTCTGCTTGTCCAATGTTAAAAGGAATATCTTTTACTTTTAGATTAGAAAGAACATTGAATCTGTGAACCAAATTATCTTTTGCTAAATTTATTGATTTATCAAATTCTTCAAAGAACTTTTGAACTCTTTTTTCTTTATTTTTTTCTTCAAAAACAAAAATGGATAAACGTGGTAAATTAATTGTGCAAGGAGCAATATTTCCTCTTCCACTTCCCGTTTCAAAACCATTAATATTAGCTAAAACACTTGTACGACATCCCATTCTAACTGGGAGTAAATCAGTTCCTTGTTCCATGTATTTTATACATTTTGCATAATCAATTTCTTTAGATTTAGGTTCATTTAATAATTTCCCATCCTTATCTAATTTTGCATCTTTTAAAATACGTTTAGTGAAACGCGAAAGTCCACCAGCATTGCAATTTAAAAAAGTTGGGTTCATACGAGTAGAAGAAACACGACAAGCTAATTTGAAAAGATCATAATATGGATCCTGAGGTTTTTTATTTATTCCATCAATTAATCTAAAAATAACATTAGGGAAAATTGGAGTTTCTCCAAAACCAAGTCCTTTTTCAAATTCTTCTAGAAATAATTGGCAAATTATTGCCGCTTCTTTAGAAAAAGGGACACCAATATTCAAAGAAGAGAATGGAATTTGTGCACCAGCACGTGAATGCATAGAGTTAAGATTATAAACAACACCTTTCATCGCTCTTCTCGCATCAAGAATTGTTTTTTCTCATGCAGCTTTTTTCAAAGATTTAAGTGGCACCTTAAATTCTTTAAGTTCTTTTTCATTTTCTTTTAACGACATGATAAAATATTTAGCTAATGCATTGTCAAAATTATCAACACTTATTCCACCAAATTGTTCATTTTGACAAGTTTGAATAAGAATTGATGTAAGTTCAGCTGCAGATGTAATTCTTTTGGGACTTCTCATAAAACCCTCTCCTGTATTAAAACCATTTTTAAGCATTTTAGCTAGGGGGATTTGACTACAATTGTATGTTAGATTGTAAGAGTCAAGATCATGAATATATATTCTTTTTTGGTGTTCTTTTGCTTGTTCTTGAGGAATTACATTATGTAAATTGTATCATTTGCTTGCTTCGGAAGCTAATTGTAATAGTTTACCACTAAAATTATTACCAACGTTTGCATTGGAACGATCTGTTTCTTTACTAACTTCCCCCAATTTTTCTGAAAGTTTAATAGAAGTTGATGAAATATTTTGCATTTTGCTTTTATGCATAGCATACATATCACTTAGCTTAATAAATTTCTTTTCCCTTAAAGCTGCAATTACTAAATCATTAATCTTTTCGACACTTGCTTCATCTTCTGGCCAATTATTAAGGGTTGCTAAAATAGTGTCATAAACATCATCTATTTGTTTAACAGTTAAACCACCTTTATAAATCTCATTAGATTTAACAAGAGCTTTCTTGATAAAAATAGGATCATAATCATTGTATACAGCTGGTCTAAAAACTTTTTTTATCATAGAAAATAATGTTAATGGTTTTATTATATTTTTAAATATAAAATTTAATTTAAAAACAATTTTTAACAAATTAATTATTATAAATAATAATTAGATTGCAACTTCGCCTTTAATAGCATCTTGCGGTTCATAACCAATTAATTCAAAATCTTCAACCTGAAAATCACTTATATTTTGTGGAATTCTTTTAATGATGAGTTTAGGTAATTTTGAAGGAGTTCGAGATAATTGAAGATTAACTTGATCAAGGTGATTAACATAAACATGAAGATCGCCAAAAGTGTGAATGAACTCTTTTGGTTTTAACCCAGTTAAAGAAGCAATGATGTATGTTAAAGTTGCATAACTTGCAATATTGAAAGGGACACCTAAGAAAGAATCAGCGCTTCTTTGATAAAGTTGACATGAAAGAGTTTTTTCTTCCGTATCAACATAGAATTGAAAAAGTGAATGACATGGTGGTAATCCTCTTTTTGCCATTTCCTCAACTTCAATTGGATTTCAAGCGGAAACTATTATTCTTCTACTATCTGGTGATGTTTTAATGGTATCAATAACCTTTTGAAGTTGATCAACACCACAAAAGTCTCGTCATTGTTTTCCATAAACGGGGCCTAATTCTCCTCATTTTTTTGCAAATTCATCATTATTAATAATTTTATCGACAAAATCTTTCATGTATTTCTCTTTAAGAACAGAAAGCTTTTCAGGAGTAGATACATCCTCACCTAATGAAGCCATGTAAGCTTTGAAGGGTCATTCATTTCATATATTGCATTTATTCTTAACTAATCATTGAATATTTGTATCACCTTTTATAAATCATAAAAGTTCTCGTAAGACAGTTTTAAAGCCAACTTTCTTAGTTGTTAATAAAGGAAAATATTCTGAAATATCATATCTATTTTGATATCCAAATGTTGAAATAGTATCTATACCGGTTCGATTATGTTTTCTTTTACCATTCTTCAAAACATAAGAAAGTAGTTCAAGATATTGTTTCATTTATTAAAGATATTAATCGTCTGAATAAACCTTACTGTATCTTGAATTTCCTGAATGAAATAAGATGAACTCAGAAGCCATCAATAAACTAGCAGAAATGCCAAAAGAAATAATAGTATACATTAATACCAAACGAGTGGGATCATTTCCATTAGTAATATCTAAGAAGGTAAGCACAACAGAGAAAATAAACGATGAAAATAAATCTAGAAATACAAAAATTGTCGGAAGTAAAATTTTACTTGAAGAAGCTACTTCAGCTTCATACCCACGTTTGTTAAAAAGTAAATAAAGTGATGAAGAGAAAAGGATAATGGTAATAATTACTTGGGTAGCCATTAGTATATCGCGTCACATTTGATTGTCACCATCATTGGTTCTAAAAAATCTTCAACGAATAAATATAAGAATAGCTGCAATTACTAATGACATAACACAAGTTGTGGAGGCAGCGATGTGCTTACGCATTAATGTCTTTTTTATTTCAGGATGAACACTTGAACTTGGTTTATTACTTTCCATTTACCATATTATAGGAAAAAGTATACCAAATCTGGTAAAATGAAGAGTTGTCGCAATTAATGTATTAAAATCATATTTATTAAAAATAAGTAGTTATGTGTTTCATTTATAATATATGTATGAGCAGAATGGATCAAATCACTAAAAAAAGAGCTATGAGTGGAAATACACGTAGTTTTTCGATGAATCACAGTAAAAGAAGTTTTGGATTAAATTTACAAACTGTTAAGATTAAAGAAGGAAATCAAACAAAATCCATTCGTGTTTCTGCAAGAACAATGAAAACACTAAAAAAACAAAATAAGATTGTTAAATAGTAAATGACAAAAAACGATTGTATTTTTTGTAAAATAGCAAATAAGACAATACCATCAAAAATAATATATGAAGATGAAATGGTTCTCGCATTCTTGGATATTAACCCAATCGAAAATGGTCATGTTCTAATAATTTCAAAGAAACATTTTGATAATTTTTCCTCAATGAAACAAGAATATTTAAATGCAGTTATGCAAGCTAGTCTAGTGGTAATTAACTTATTAAAAAATAAATTAAATCCTGATGGTTTTAATTATCTTTCCAATGAAAATCAAATTGCTGGACAAGTAGTTATGCATTTTCATTTTCACATTATTCCTAGATATGAAAAAGAAAATAAATTTAATAAAAAAATTGCCATTGAAGAAATTTTAAAAATTCTCACAAAATAATTTTTCTTGTTTTTAAAATATGTTAAAAACAAAATTTAAATTTTTTTATAATTATAGTGTAAAATGATAGTAACTGAAATTATTGACATAATAAAGAAGCAAATACCAGATGGTTCAAAAGTAAATGTTCATGGATGAGTTAAGTCTACTAGACATGGCGGAAAAATTTCATTTATTGAACTCAATGATGGTAGTAGTTTAAAAAACTTACAAATTGTTGCAAAAATTGAGGAAACTGAAGATTATGACCAAATTATTAAATTTGCAAAAACTGGAAGTTCAATAATGGCTAGTGGAATTTTAAAGCAAACTGATAAATCAGAATCTGGTTTTGAATTAATTTCAAGTAAAGTTTCTTTATTAAAAAGTTCTGATGAAGATTATCCTTTACAAAAAAAGGAACATAGTCTTGAATTTTTAAGAGACATTGCGCATTTAAGACCACGTAGTAAAACATTTAATGCTATTTTTAAAATTCGTTCAAAATTAGCCTTTGCGATTCATCAATATTTTAATGAAAATGATTTTATTTGAACAGCTACTCCTATTCTTACAAGTAGTGATGCTGAAGGAGCAGGGGATATTTTTACAATTCAAGAAAGTAGTGAAAGTCCACTTTTTGACAAAAAAGCTTTTTTAACTGTTAGTGGACAATTACACGGCGAGGCTTTTGCACAGGCATTTAAGAAAATTTACACATTTGGACCAACTTTTCGTAGTGAACATTCACATACTTTTAGACATGCTAATGAATTTTGAATGATTGAACCTGAAGTTGCTTTTTGCGATCTTCTACAATTGCAAATTCTTATAGAAGACTTTATTAAATACATAACAAAATATGTTACAGAACATTGTAAAGATGAACTTGAATTTTTCTTTAAAGAAAAACCATTCTTAAAAGAAAGAATTGATACTTTATTAACAGCAGAGTACAAAAGGGTTGACTATATAGAAGCTATTAAAATATTAAATGAAGCTGTAAAAAAAGGTGTTAAATTTGATGATGGAGTTACTGAATTTAAATTTGGAACCGATATTGGAACACCAGAAGAAAGATATCTATGTGAAAAAGTTTTCAATTGTCCTATTTTTTTACAAAACCTTCCTTTGGAAATGAAAGCATTTTACATGAAACAAAACCCTAAAGAAAAATGATATGATGGCAATGATAAACTTGAAGGTTTTAGTGGGATTACAGTTGCCGCAAATGACTTATTAATTCCTGGTGTTGGAGAAGTAATTGGCGGTTCTCAAAGAGAAGATGAGAAAAAGAAAATAGAAGATGAAGCAGCTAAGAGAGGAATTGATTTATCTTCTATAAAATGATATGTTGATTTAAGAAAATATGGCTACTATTCTTCTTCTGGTTTTGGACTAGGATTTGAAAGAATGTTGATGGTTCTTTTAGAATTGAATATTAGAGATACAATTCCATTCCCAAGAACCCCTGGAACATTAAAATTTTAGTTTTCAACTATTGATTTTTATCAATATTTGTTTTATTCATTACTCTATTTCTTTTTCCACTTTGATATTTGTTTTTCATAAACCATGAAGATTACAATAACTATATATTTCATTTTGCTTTTCTGTATTAAAAACAACATAAGGAATATCAACTTCAGGTTCTAATCATTTTATTACTCATTCATCATCACCAAAAATAGCAATTCAATTAATGTAATGGTCTTTTGACATAACATGACGAGACTTTCCAGTTTGAACTTCAATAGTGGAATTATCTTTAGAAATAATATGAGGAATGTGTTTTTCTTTTGTGACTTCTTCCTTTGAATTTGGAATTAATAATTCCATAAAATTTTGACAGCAAGCTAACCTTCCTTTTCCTTCATTCATTTGCATTATTGTCTTTCCACAATGGTTACATTTGTAAATTTTTGCATTCTTCATAAGCCTTATTATATAAATTTTTTCAATTTTGATTTTCACTAAATTGTTTAGGAAATAATTAATAAAATGCTTTTAATTTACAATTAAAAGAACAAAAAAATAGTTAAAAATGCAAGAAAAGAACAGCTCAAAACAAAATAAAAAAAGTATTAAGAATTAAGTAAAAAAAGTGTTAAAAAAATGTTGAAGATATTTAAAATGGCAGGGGTAGCAGGAATTGAACCCACACAAACAGTTTTGAAGACTATTGTTCTACCTTTAAACTATACCCCTATATAAAGAATTATATAGGGAAAAAAGGAAGAACTGCTGTTTTTTTAAAAATATTTAAGAAAGAAAAAAATATTAAACATTAACTATATAATAATTTGTAGGATGGCGACAAAAAAAATAAATAGTACAAAAAAGATTGTTGAAGATGTTCAAAGTGCTGAACAAATTAAAATTCTAAAAAAAGGAAAAGAAGGAAGAGTTAAAAGTATTAAGGGAGAAAAAATAATTCTTGACATCAATAATGTTAAGGTTGATGATGAGCCTAATGGTTTTTTTGATATTCATCCTGGAAAAGGAACCGCTATTATTGTTACAATTTTTATAGTTCTTTTCGGCATTGGACTACTACTTGGATGGTTTGGAAGTAGTTTTTTTTAATCAATATTTTTATCTAATAAAAAATAATAAAAAATTAAAAAACTTCTTTTTTATTTTTAACTTTATTTTGAATTGCAAAATAAGCATTTTGCATTTGTCTTCTAATTTCCTCAGAAAAATATTCGGTATTATTGGTGTGGAAATCAAAAGGTTTCTTGGGTTTTAAAAAATCAACATAAACATATCTTCCCTTCTTCTTATTTACTTTGTTTTTATTAAACTTTCCAGCGGTGCCTCAAATTACAACTGGTTGAACACAAATCATATTATCAAAAGCGATTTTAAAAGCACCTGATTTAAACTCACCGAATTCATCTTCATTAATTCTTGTTCCTTCTGGTGCGATAACAATAGAATGCTTTTCTTTAATTAATTCATTTTGTTTTTTGAATAAATTTAATTGTTGTCTTAAATCATCGCGATCAATGTAAAGCGCATCAATTAATGAAAGAATATTATATAAGAAAGAAACTTTTGAAATTTGTTTTTTAATGATGATATTAAATTTGAAATTGTTATTGTTTTCTTTAAAATTTTGAATTAAAAGTTTAACCATTACAACGCCATCTAAATTAGATTTATGATTAAACACTATTAAACAAGGAGTATTGGGAATAAATTGTAAATTATTACTTACAACCTTAATTCTAAAAATGAAAAAAAGATGAGAAATTAATCTATCAATTCATAAATATCTTTGTTCAAAAAAATAGTTCTTTTTACCTCTTAAATATTTTTTAGCACGTCCACTGCAAATTGCAAAATTAAGAAAAAAACTAATAACAACAAAAAATATCGCAAAAATATATCAAATTCATCCTAAAATATTAATTATTTTTTTCTTCATAAAAATTAAATGGCGCGCCTGATACGATTCGAACGTACGACCACAGGCTTAGAAGGCATGTGCTCTATCCAACTGAGCTACAGGCGCATAAAATTATTATATTATTATTTAGGGATTTTATCTTTTTCAACTCCCACAAAATTCATACAAAATGTTATTAAGCCAGCGTTAGGTATTAATGGCAAAGCTTTAGGCAACATTGCATCAAAACACATCAATGTTAAAAGAATCATTCTTATACATTATATTGAAATAATATTTTTATTTTGCAAAGAATTATTTAGGTAATTCAACTTTAATAGCAGGGCTCATTGTTGCTTTAATAACAATTTTTTCAAAATAAGCACCTTTAACAGTAGCCGGTCTTTTTGATTTTATAAAGTCAAGAAAGAAATTAATATTTTCAATTATTTGTTCATCAATAGCATTTGAAGTGCCAATTTTCATATGAACATTTCCATAAGAATCAGTACGATAGCTATATTTACCAGCTTTAAATTCCTCAGCAGTTTTTAAAACATTAGGAGTAACAGTACCAAGTTTTGGGTTTGGCATTAAACCTTTTGGACCTAAAATTTTACCTAATGGAGCAAGAAGAGGCATAAATTTTGGAATTGTAATTATAACATCAAATTCTAATCATCCTTCTTTAATTTTTGCAATCATGTCAGTTCCACCAAAATAATCAATCTTAGCTTCTTTTGCTTTTTCTTTTGTTAATGTATCATCAAGAACTAATACTCTTGTTGTTTTTCCAAAATAATAAGGAAGAGCTAGGTTTCCTCTTAATTGTTGTTCAGCTTTTTTAGTATCAAGGTTAAGTTTAATAGCAATATCTATTGAATTAACAAACTTAGTATTAGCTGTTTCTTTTGCTAATTTCACAGCATCAGAAACAGAATAAAGCTGGTTAGCATCTATTAATTGTTTACTTGTTTGATAACGTTTACTTCTTATTCTCATAAACTATTGGATTAACATCCTTAATTTTAACTCCCATTTGTTTAGCGGTACCAGCAACCATTCTTAAAGCATATTCAACATCATAAGAATTTAAATCAACTAATTTCTTTTTAGCGATTTCTAAAGCTTGTTCCTTAGTAATTGTTGCAACAGTATCAGTTTTTTGGTTTTTTGCTCCTTTTTGAATTTTTGCAGCTTTTCTAATCAAAATACTCATAGGTTCTGTTTCTTTAATGGAGAATTTAAAGGATTTATCAGAATATGCTCAAATTGTTGTACGAACAACTTCACCATTTCTAGCTTTTGTTTGATCATTAAATTGTTTAGTAAATTCTGCCATATTGATACCAATAGAAGCAAGAGCTGGACCTGGACGAGCTTGCCCACCAACCAATTGAATTTTTGCGATACGTTTAAGTTCTTTAATTGCCATATTCCTTTACAGAACAGATTAGTACAAACGAATGTAAAACACTCTCCTAAGTTCTTATTTTATATTATATAAAAATGTTTATGAAATAAAAGTTAAGTGGGCTTTGTTATTTTAAATTCTTTATTAGAATATTCTATTAACTCACTAATAATAAATCTTAAAGAACTTTGGGAAAGATGTGATAGTTCAAAAATCTTCATGATTGTTTTTTGTACTATATAAAATAGTATTTCCACTAATAGTGTCTTTTGGAAGACTTAAATCATTTGTTAAGATATTTAGATTTTCTTTTGCACGTTTATCAAAGACTATTTGGCACAAATATGTTTACTAATAAGAATAGAAAATTCAATTAAGGAAATTGTATTTCAATTAGGACACTTTTGGATTAAAAAAAATAGGATAAATTGGACTCAATTTAGAGGTAAGAATTTAAAAAATATAATAAGCTTTATGGAAGTTATTGATAATATCAATATTAGAAAATTTATTCAAGAAAACTATTCTCCTTATACAAATAATTCTTCTTTCTTAAAATCATCTTCTGAGAAAACAAAATTACTGTGAGAAAAGGTTTTAAAACTATTTGAACAAGAAAGAAACCAAAAAGGAATCATTGGTTTTGATAAACGAAATAGTTTTGCTGACACTTTTAAAGCTGGTTATGTTGATAAGGATTTAGAAGAAATTGTTGGTTTGCAAGCTGAACATCCATTGGAAAGAGCATTTTTACCAATAGGTGGAATAAAACAAGCAATAGCAGCGGCAGAATCTTATGATTTTGAAATAGATCCTATGATTAATGAAATATATTCTAAATATCGAAAAACACATAATCAAGGTGTTTTTGATGCTTACACTCCTAATATGAGAAAAGCAAGACATGTGCACATAATCACTGGTCTTCCTGATAATTATGCAAGAGGCAGAATAATTGGCGATTATAGAAGAGTTGCTTTATATGGTGTTGATTTTTTAATGAAACAAAAAGTAAGTGATTGGAATAAATTAGATGGGGAAATGAGTGAAGAAAAAATTCGATTACGAGAAGAGTTAACTGAACAATACAACGCTTTTATAAGAATGAAAAAAATGGCATTAGAATATGGTTTTGATATTTCTAAACCAGCAAACACCGCAAAAGAAGCAATTCAATGAACATACTTTGCTTATTTAGCTGCAATAAAGGAACAAAATGGTGCTGCCATGAGTGTTGGAAGAGTTAGTGCTTTTTTTGATATTTTTATTGAAAAAGATATAAAAAAAGGACTTTTAACAGAAGAAGAAGCACAAGAATTGATCGATAACCTTGTTATTAAATTAAGAATGGTTAGATTCTTACGAGCGCCAAGTTATAATGAACTTTTTTCTGGCGATCCTATTTGAGCAACCATTGTTTTAGGTGGAATGGGAGAAGATGGAAGAACATTAGTTACTAAAACATGTTTTCGTTTTCTGCAAACACTTAAAAATTTAGGACCTTCTCCAGAACCAAATTTAACCATATTATGAAGTGAAAAATTACCACCTTATTTTAAAAGTTTTTGTGTTGAATGTTCAATTGAGATGTCGTCAATTCAATATGAAAATGATGATTTAATGAGGCCTTTAAGAGGAGATGATTATGCAATTGCATGTTGTGTATCTGCTATGAAAATTGGGAAAGAAATGCAATTTTTTGGGGCTAGGGCAAATTTACCAAAAACACTTTTATATGCAATCAATAATGGATATGATGAAATTATTCCTATTGATCCAAAAACTAGTAAATTTAACAAAATCGGACCTGATTTGAAACAATATGAAATTACTGATAAACCGCTTGAATACAAAAAAGTAAAGGAGAGATTCTTAAAATATCTTTCTTGATTAGTGGAACTTTATGTTAACACTTTAAATATTATTCACTATATGCATGACAAATATTATTATGAGTCATTACAAATGGCATTATATGACACTAATGTTCACCGTTTCTTTGCAACCGGAATTGCTGGTTTTTCAATTCTTGTTGATAGTTTATCAGCGATAAAGTATGCAAATGTTTATCCAATTTGAAAAAAAGTTGAAGGAACAGAAGACTATATTGCAACTGATTTTAAAATCATTGGAGATTTTCCAAAATTTGGAAACAATGATGAAAAAGTGGATAAAATTGGTAAATGAGTATTAAAAATGTATGAAAAAGAATTAAAAAAACATAAGACATATAGAAACTCAGAAGCAACTGTTTCTATACTTACAATAACTTCCAATATTGTTTATGGAAAAAATACTGGAAATACTCCAGATGGAAGAAAATATAAAGAGCCTTTTGCGCCAGGTGCTAACCCAATGAATCATAGAGATGATAAAGGTGCAATTGCATCTTTGTGTTCTGTCGCTAAACTTCCTTATTCTTTAGCCCAAGATGGAATTTCAAATACTTTCACTATTATTCCGCAAACATTAGGAAAAAGTTTAGAGGAACAAAAAGAAAACCTAATTAATTTGTTGGATGCATATTTTTCAAAAAAAGCACAACATCTAAATGTTAATGTGTTAAATAAAGAAACTCTTTTAGATGCACAAGAAAATCCTTCAAAATATCCTTCTTTAACGATTCGTGTTTCTGGTTATGCAGTTAATTTTATCAAATTAACAAAAGAACAACAAGATGATGTTATAAATCGTACTTTTCATTCTTCAATATAAAATGAATACTATTGAATATTTCAAAATTGAAAGTTTTTCTACTGTTGATGGTTTTGGTAATAGAATGGTTGTCTTTTTAAATCATTGTCCATATCGATGTGTTTATTGCCATAATCCAGAATGTTGGTTTAAAAGTAAAAAAAAAATTAATGTAAAAAAAATAATTGTTGAATTCGAAAAAACAAAAGAATTTTACAAAAATGGTGGAATAACATTATCAGGAGGAGAACCCTTAATACAATATGATTTCTGCAAGGAATTAGCAAAAGAATGCAAAAAAAGAAATATAAATCTTTGCATTGATACATCAGGATATTTTTTTGATAAAAAGAAAATTAGTAAATTGTTAGAAAATGATGTTTTTTTTTTAATCGATATAAAACACACAGTCAAAAAATGACACAAAAAAATAACTAATAAAAGTAACACCAATGAACTTAAATTGATTAATTTTTTAGAACAAAAAAAACATAAATATTGAATTCGCTTTGTGTATGCTAAAAAATATACTGATCAAGATATTAATATAAAAAATATTAAGAAAATAATTTCAAAACTCATTTTTATGGAAAGATTTGAAATTTTACCTCTTCATATTTTAGCAAAAGAAAAATATAAGAGTTTAGGAATCAAATATAAAATGAATAAAGAAAATATTCCAAACAGCAAAGAAATTGAAAATCTTAAAAATTTTTTAGATGATAAAAGAGTTTTTTAATAATAAAAATATTTTCATATAATTTTTTTGTTATGTTACTTCAAAATGGTGTTATTTCACTTGATAGTACATTAAAATCGCACATTTATCTTATACCAACAAAAAAAGGTTATACATTAATTGATGCTAGTTTTCCTGACTTAGGAGAAAAAATAATAGAAGAAATAAAGAAGTTGGGCATTGATATAAAAAAAATAAATAATATATTATTAACACATACTGATTGAGACCATATTGGAAGTTTAAAATATTTAGTTGAAAATTTAAAAGTTCCCGTTTATTGTTCAAAAGAAGAATATGATCATTGGATGGAAAAAAGCTTACCTTATGAATTTATTGAACAAAAAGTTAAGGATGAACTTCTTACCTATAAAGAATATGCAACTATATTAGAAGGTAATAAAATAGATGAATTTGAGATAATTTATACGCCAAAACGTTTTCACTCTTTTGGTATGATTATGTTTTTATGAAAAAATATGCTTTTTTGCGGCGATATGATTCAATCAAAAGCAGGAGAAATTATGTTGACTCCTTCTGAGTTTAACCTTGACGAAGAGATATATAAACAATATCTTTTTTCACTAGATATGAAAAATATTGATTGAATTTGTCAAGCGCATGGAAAGCCTCTTCCTTCACATCCTTCATGAGAAAAATTTATAAATGAAAATGTATAACTAGATAAGTTTTTTAAATAACTTTTTTGCTAATTGACTTATGTCTGCTATTTAATTTCATTGTTTTTCCAGTGTTAAATATTACATCAATTTCGTCACAATTTTTTCCAATAACTTGTCCTTGGCCAAAAACAGTATGAATAATGAAATCTCCAATATCGATCTCCAAACCAAATTCATTGTAACGTTCATTCACTGGTATATTTTTTGTTGAATCGAAAAAATCATTTTTTAATTCATTTAGTGTTTTATATGAATCCTGAATTTTTCTTGCATGTATTCCTTGTGCCTCTTTAATAAATTGAAAATTGACTGTTGGCATTCTTCAATCTCTTAAATAACCTGTAACTTCCTTGTATCCACATAAATATAAAATTTCTTTTGCACGTGTAATTGCAACATATGCTAGTCTTCTTTCCTCTTCATAATTATCTGTATTATTATTTGGGAAAATACCATCCACCATACCAACAACAAATACAATTTTAAATTCTAATCCTTTTGCATGATGTATAGTCATCAATGACACAAAATCATTTCCTTGTACTATTGTATCATTTGAGCTTATGTAAAGTGATATCTCATTTAAAAAATCTGGAATTGATATGTATTTATTTTCAATTTCTTTTTCTTTAACAAGTGCAGTATTTATAAGTTCTTTGACATTTTGTTCTCTTTCTAAAGCATCTGTAACTTCATATTCATTAGTTAAAAAATCATAATATTTAGTTTTTTCAATAATTTTTTCAATAGATTGGCTTATTGACAAATTAATTATTTCATTCAATATTTCTTCTACTTTTTTGATAAAGGAAATTATTTTAGGATTTGTTTCGAATTTTAAAGCTTCAAAAAAAGAAATATTATTTTCCTTTGCAGTTTTATTTATATTTTCAATCTTTGTTTCTCCAATTCCTGCTTTTGTAAAATAGATTATTCTTTTTAAAGCAAGTTCATCATTATTGTTAACACTAAGTTTTAAAAAAGAAAGAATATCTTTTATTTCTCTTCTTTGCCAAAACTTTATTCCACCGAATATTTTATAAGGTATTTGTTTAACAATAAATTTATTTTCTACCATCTGTGTTTCATTTTTGCTCCGATATAAAATAACCATATCTTTATATTCATATTTTGTTTTTAATTTTTCAATTTCATTAACAACAAAATTTCATTGTTTTTCTTTTGTTTCGCCAATATATATATTGACCAATTCTTGATTTTTTTTATCACTAAATAATTTTTTATCATCCCTATTTTTATTGCATGAAATAACTTGATTCCCGGCATCCAAAATGTTTTGTGTGGAACGATAATTTTTATCAAGGGTTATTTTAATACAATTAGGAAATTTTTGATATAAATCTTTAAATATATGTGGGTACGCTCCTCTTCATGTATAAATTGTTTGATCAGGATCTCCAACAACAAATAAATTATTTTGATTAGGGTTATATAAATATAAAAGAAATTTAAATTGTAAATAACTTGTATCTTGAAACTCATCAACTAGGATATAAGAAAACCTTTTTTGTCATTTTTGTCTAGTGATGGGGTCATTTTCAAAAATTATTAATGGCAGATTTAATAAATCATTGTAATCAACATAATTATCATTCTTCTTTAACTCGTGATATTGACAAAATATATCAAAAATATCTTGTTTTTCCTTATCATTTAAATGATATTTTCATCAAAAATTTTTAGAGTTTAATATTTTAGAAAAATTATTGTTATAAATTTCATCAAAAAAAATAGTATAAATATCATTTATTATTCCAATAATTACTCGTGGAGATTTAGAAAGTTTTGCATCTGTTAAATTAACATTATTAATTCTTCTTTTAATAGTTAAAATAATATCATTTTGTTCTTCTTCATCAATTACAACAAAATTGTTGTTTCTATTTAATTTTCCAATATCTTCTTTTAATATTTTAAGTCCTAAAGAGCTATAAGTACTCATTCATGTAATTTTTGGAAAACCAGCTCTTTCGATTCTTTCTACCATTTCAAAAGCAGCTTTGTTTGTAAATGTAAGTGCAAGAATATTTTCACATGTGTATTCTAATTCTTCCAAAAGATACATTATTCTTGTTGTAAGAACTTTTGTTTTTCCAGTTCCAGCTCCCGCAATTACAACTATTGGAACATCAAATGGAGCAGTTACTGCTCTTTTTTGGTTAATGTTTAAGGAAGATAAAAAGTCATTCATATTTATTTATTTTTAAATTTATCTATTTATTCTATTTTTTCAATTTCAATTTTTTCATCTTTTCCTAATTTAAAAGGTAATTTTTCAAAATGAGGTTTTTTATCTTTGCTATCTTTTTCATCTATACTATCTTTTTTTAAAAATTCATCATAATAAATTCTCGTAAGACTTCAATCGTCAATCAGAGTGGAATTTTTAGATTTCATTGATGTATTTATAAAGATGAAAAGCTGCATTAAAAAGGAAAGTGAAAACATTAATTTAAATGCTAGGACTAAAAAATAATCATTTAAATGATTATTATCTTTCTTTGCGTTTCACAATAAATCAAATATTCTTTTTATTTCCATATCATTGAAAAATGAAATGATGAAGAAGAAAATAAAAATAATGAAATCTTGAATTATTCAAATAAAAAGATTTTTTTTAAAAAGACAAAGAAAATGTTTATCATTTAAAAAACTTATTTTAAGTTTAAAAGCAAGCATAAATAATGTTTTTTTAGTAAAAATTGGAATGATTAAAAAATATGTGGTATGGATAATAAGAAAAAAAAGAGCAATGAAAATAATTTTTAATGAATTCTGTTTAATTAAGAAATTAAAAAGAATGAAGAAACCAATAATTAAAAGGTAGGAAAATAGAAAATCTAGAAATCCAGTAAATATTCTTCTTCTAGATGTTGGGAAATATAAATTATTTTCATTCATTAAACACAGTTGCAAATATATCTTTATAAATATTATTGTTCCTATAATTTGGAAAATATGATACTAAAAAGCTCTTAATATATATTTTTAATGCATTTTTAACATGTTTATTTTTTTCATATTGATTAACTTGTTTTAAGAATACAAAGAAAACAAAATATAAAATGTTTGCCTCGACAAAATTTCTATTTAATTTTCAATAATTTGATTGATTGTAATTAATTACAAATTCATTTAAAGAAGAAATAGTTTTTTTGATTGTTAATGTAGATTGCAAATCAACATTGGTTGTAGCGATAACTTTTTCTTCTGAAAAATAAGCATTTCTAAATAAAGGAAATATTTTATAAAAGAAAGATAAATAATCTAATGAGTTAAATAAGGATAAATTCGATTTGATAAAATCAATATTGAAGAATTTATCAAAAAAAATTGGTCGTAGACAAGAATAAAAATCTTTTAAATTATTTTCAATAACAGCATTTTTAGTTTTTAAGGAGTTAAAAAAAACAATATCATAATTATTTGTTTTTATCTTTTTAATTAATGAATTAAAAATAACCTTATTAACACTAACACTTCCATCAATAATTCAGACATATTTGATATTAGTACGAATCAAATTTGTATTAATGAAAAATTCCATGCCTTTATGACTAATAGTTTTTGTGATTGAAATATTTTTATTCAATAAATTAATATCTTTAAATATAACATCAATTTCTTCATTACAAGCATCACAAAAAATATTCAATTCAACTTCCTCATTAACTAATGAAATTATTGAATCTAAAGAATTAGGAAGATTTTTCGTATATTTATTTATGTAAAAAAAAATTGAAAACATTAGTCTATTTCTTTATTTTCAGAAACAAATGTATAGTGTTTTGAAGAAGTCTCTAAAATAAAAGCTAAGTAATCCTCAAATTGAGGAATCGGTGTTCCAATTGGTGCGTATTCAAAGTTTCGTAAAAAATCTTGATAATCTTTTTTTATCATTTCATACCCTTTTTTACTCAAATCTATTGTTACAGAAACAAAGAAATCACTTTCATTATTTTTATCGTTTTTCATAATTTAATTATAGTGTTTATAACTATTTCTAAATATTAATTCTTTGAGAAAAAAAGTAATTTAAAATTAGAAAATTAAACGTTTTTTTTAACAACAGCAGATTTAATTCTAGCAGATTTTCCTTGTCTTTCTCTAATGTAAGAAAGATAATTTCTTCTAACTTTTCCTTTTCTTACAACAATAATCTTAACAATATTAGGGTTTGCAGAAACAAAAGAAATTTCTGAATAAACTCCAAGAGTCTCTTTTCTTAAAATAAATGTTTTTCTAATTCCAGAACCACGTACTCGTATTACTAAACCTTCAATCTTTTGAATACGAGTCTTTCCATTTTCTGTAATTTTTAAGTGTACAGAAACAACATCACCACTTTTAAATTCTGGAAGATCATCACGAGTTTGGGTTGATTCAACCATATTAATAATTGCTTGTTTATTTAATGACATATATTAATTATATTTATATTATTATTTATTAAAATAATCATGGTGCGAATACAATAATGGAATCAAATAAAAATTAAATTTTAATTTCACTAACCAATCCTAATACATATGATTCTAAATCAAATTCTTGTAAATCATCTAGTTTTTCTCCGGTACCAATAAATTTAATTGGTATATTTAAAACATCCTTGATTGAAAGTATTATTCCACCTTTACTTGAACTATCAATTTTAGTTAATACTATCCCACTAATATCAGCTATTTCATTAAATGATTTTGCTTGAAATAAACCATTTTGTCCACTTGTTGCGTCAACAACTAATAATGATTCTTTAGGTTGATTATTATCAAATTTTTTCATAATTTGATTAATTTTTTTAAGTTCATTCATTAAATTAGTTTTATTTTGTAATCTGCCACTTGTATCGCAAAGAACAACATCTATTTTATTTTCTTTAGCATAACCCATTCCTGAGTATACAACGCTAGCAGGATCTTGTCCTTCTTTTTGAGGTTTAAATATTTTTATTTGTAGTTTATTAGCTCAGTTTTCTAATTGTTCAACAGCAGCTGCTCTAAAAGTGTCAGCTGCAATTAAACAAATTGAAAATCCTTTGTTTTTGAAAAAATAAGCAAGTTTTGCGATTGTTGTTGTTTTTCCAACTCCATTGACACCGCTAACTAGAATAACATTTGTTTCATCTTTTTTAATATTTAAACATGTATCAACATTGGTGCCTTGAATGTAATAAATTATTAATTTATCAACAATTATTTCTTTAATTAAAGCTGAATCTTTAATGTTTTGAATTTTAATTTCATCTATGATAGCATTTGTAATTTTTTTACTTGAATGATATCCAATATCAAAACTTATAAATGTTTCTAATATTTTTTCTTCTAATTTTTCATCAATAATATTAAAATTTTTAAGTATTTCATCAATTGAATCATTTATTAAAGAAGAAGATTTTTTTAATCCATCATCAAATTTTTTTTGTTCAACTAATACATTTTCTTCAACTTTTTCTTTTACTGCTTTATTAAAATCTTTTTTTTTATTAAATAAGTTTTTAATTTTAGTGAAAATACTCATTTTATTAGTATAAAAGTATTATACTTTTAACAACTTTAGAAAAATAAATACTTTTTGAAGAGCGACTATTTAATTTCAAGTTTAACATCTTCTAATTGTTCATCACTTCCTTTGATAAGAGGTAAATTAGTATAACCACGTCTAGAAGCAACATAAGCACTAGGGAAGATGTAAATTTTTTGATTAAATTCATTAACAACAGAATTGTAAAGTCTACGATTAGCAGCTATTTCTCTTTCACAATAATCAGCAGATTGCATCAAATCTCTAATTGCATCAGTGGATTTAAGATTAGGATAATTTTCAATTGTAGCTACCATTTTTCCAAAAACATTGTTCATTTTACCTTCTGTTTCTGCTTTTGTTTTACTATCGATTGGTGCATTTCTATTTATATTTCTTAATTCTGTAACTTTTGTTAATAAATCTTTTTCAAAGGTAACACTAGATTTAGTTGAATCAAGTAATTTAACTAATGTATCACGACGCTTAATTAATTGAATTTGAATATTTGAAGAAAAAGTATTAACTTCAATTTGTTTTCTTTTGAATCAATTATTACACGTAATAAGATAAATTGCAAATAATCCTAGTGTAATTCCAACCAGGATTCAAAAAAATACTTTAGAACCAGTTGGAACCTTATAATCAATTGTGTCATTAATAACATTTGGATTAAAATTTTCAGAATTTTCTTTTTTACGAGGGTCTATCAACAATGCCATTATTGTGTAAATTATATTGTCAAAGGTAATAAAACCAAAGGTTATATTAAGTGCTTTAAATTGAATTAAACTTTCACATATCTAATGAAAAACAAGCAGTTTTAAGAAGTGAACTCTCAATTATCTCCTAAACTTGAGTTACAAGAAAAAATTGGGCCTATTTATTATATAATATAAGAAAGATTAATAAGCAAGAATGGTAAAGTACGAAATTGATTTATTAGTAAATGGTTCTTTAAAAGAAAGTGAAGCATTGAAAAATATTTCTAATTTGATTAATTTGATATCTAAAGAAAAAAATTACGAATTAGACAAAACAACTCTTGGAAAAAGAGAACTTGCTTACCAAATTAAAAAAGAAACTTCTGCTTACTATTTTATTTTTACTTTTGAAACTAGTGATGCTTCAATTATTAAAGAATTTAACAGACTTGCACTTTTAAATGATAGTGTTTTAAGGATATTAATTAATAATTTAGAAAAAGCATATGGTTACAAAGCTTCAACTAATAAAGATAAAATTGAGAAAGCAAAAGTTACTCGTGCTCGTTATGAAAAAGATAAAGCACTTTATGGAAAACCAAAAATAAAGAATGATGAAATTGAAATTGGACTTACAACAGATGTTGAAACTTCTGATATAGAAAATGAATAAGGTTCTTGTTATTGGAAGATTAACAGCTGATCCAATTGTAAAAATTTCAGCAAATGGTTCTAATATAGTTAGTTTTACTATTGCTTCAAGAGATAATATGAACAAAGAAAAATCTTATTTTTTTCCTGTCACAGTTTTCAATAATCCTGCCAATTTTGTCGCTAAATATATAAAAAAAGCTGATTATGTTGCAGTTGACGGAAGATTAACTAAAAGAAGTTATGTAGATAAAGATGGAAAAACTGTTTTTATTACCGAAATAGTTGCAGATAGTGTTAATTCCTTAAGTAGTTCAAAAAATGAACAAAGTCAAAATAATCCAATTTTAGAAAATGCTTTTAGCGAACTTAAAAAAAGTTCTCCCATTAAAAGCAACGAAGAAGATGAAGAATTATCTTTTTTAGATGAGGAGAATAAAAATTAATAGTTATAACTATAATATATAATTATTTTATGGCAATAACAAAGGGCAAATCAACAATGAATAAACCACAATATTCTACCAAATGTTACATGTGTTTAAGTGGAAAATTAAATATTGATCATAAATCAGTTGATTTATTAAAAAGATTTCTAATGCCTAATGGTAAGATTAAGCCAAGAAGAATAAGTGGACTATGTGCTAAACATCAAAGAATGGTTTCAAATGCTATCAAAAAAGCTCGTATACTTGCTTTATTACCATTCATAGTTTATGATACAGATTTTCGTAAGTAATTATGAATACTTCTTCATTGAGGTTAGCACAAATCTATGATAATGATGCTGATTCGAACGGTCCAGGGTTAAGAATGGTAATATTTGCACAAGGTTGCAAGCACCATTGCAAAAATTGTTTTAATCCTGAAACATGAGACTTTAACAAAGGGAAAGAATATTCTATTAAAGAAGTGAAAAAAAGAATTTTAAATAATTCTGTACTCATTGACGGAATAACATTAAGTGGTGGTGATCCTTTTTTTCAACCTTTTGCATTTTCCCAACTTGCAATATATGCTCATTCATTAAATTTAAATGTTTGAAGTTGAACTGGTTTTACATTCGAACAATTGCGAAAACTTTGTAAAATGGATAAGAATATTGAACTTTTAATTAATAACATAGATATCCTGGTTGATGGCAAATATGAAGAAGAATTAAAAGTCAATGATGATGAAAGAGAAAAATATCCTCTTCGAGGTTCAAAAAATCAAAGAATTATTGATGTTAAAAAATCTTTAATTACCAAGAAAATTGTAGTTTTGAAAAAAATTTAATCTATTAAAATAGTTTTGGTTATTTAATTTTTTCAACTTTATTTTTTTCATAATTTTCTTCAATTATTCTCACCTTTAATCCGGAATAAAATCAAATAAAGAAATTCGATAGAGCAAGTACAATATATAAATTTCCAAAAACAACAATTGTCATGTAGGGGTTAAAATAAGCATCAATATTAAAGATATTAAAATAGGATAGAATAAGAATAAAATATATTAAAAATATGAATAATAAATAATAAAGCGATATAGAAGAAAACAATTTAATTAGAATAAATTTATTCTTAAATTTATAGTATTTCACAGAATTGTATAAAACAATAAAAAAAATGAAAAAGAACATTGAAAGAAGCATTCCGTAAATTCATCCAGTCAATCCAGTTTTATGAGTAAACTGTTCTTTATCAATATAAATTTGAGCGAAAAGAAGAAGGATATAACTAATAATTGAAAGAATAATTATAAGAAGAGATGAAAAAGAATTGATTTTCCTTTCAACAGCAAACTCTTCCTCATCAAATTTATTAATGTTTTTAAAAAATTTTAAATTATTTAAAAAATAAAAAAATGAGCAAAAAACTAATGCAGCCAAGAAAAAGAAAGGAATAAAAATAATGTGTCAAACATCCCCATCTTTAATATTAGGGTTAATAGCACTGGCAAAACCATATGGAGAATAACCAGTTGAACCATCTTTAGAGAAAAAAGGTGAAAAATTCATTATTATATCACAACAAACAAAGAAAAAAGGAACAATTAAAAAATATTTAAGAACGTCCTGATATTTATATGTGTCATCTCTCCTTATATATACACAATAAAGTATAAAAACAACAATACCCAATAAAATATTAATGCCATGATTCAATATAGAAGCAATATTTATGAAAATATTCCAATTAAAATCAAAATTAATAATTCCATATCCAATTCAAAAAAACATACAAACAATAGACATATTTCCTAATGAAATAATTCCCATAATTGATTGTTTTTTGTAATTAAAAATTGTCATTAAAGCATATATACCTAATAATATATTGGACTGATTGGTATAAAAAAATAAATAATCTCGAAGTACAATTTTACAAAATCTTTGTCATTCATTTGTACAAACATCATTCTCAGAAAGTCCAAAATGATATTCACCAAAAATTTGTAAAACAACACCGGTGAGAACCGAAAGTAATAATAAATAAGCGAAAAATTTATTAGTTATTTTAAAACTTTTGTTTTTTAAGATGATAACTTTTTCCACCAATAAATTATATTTTACAAATATAGATTTTTTTTGGATTAATCACAAAAAATGGGATAACTTTTATCTCTAAAAAATGAAAATTAAATCTTTTAAATATTTACTAAATAAATGTGCTATTTTAAAAATAATTTTTCATGTTAATCTTAAAAGTTTACTTTTTCATTTATTTTTACAATATAAAGGATGTATGATATTCAATAATAATCAAGTAAATAACACTAATAAACCAGAAAATTCAAAAAAACTCGAGTCTATAATTAAAAAGATGGGTAAGAAAGAGAATTATTATGTTAACGAATCCACTAATAAATATATAAAAGAAGGAGATGAGATAGTAATGAGCAAGTTTTCATATTCTGGAAGAACACCAAAACCAGATATTATTGGTGAGATTTTAAAAAGATTAGAGAAGATTGATTCAAAACTTGATATCCAAGGAGAAGAAATTAAAGAAATAAAAGAGGTACAAAAACTTCAAGGAGAGAAAATTACTAATATTGAACAAGTTCAGAAAATACAAGGAGAAAAATTAGATAAAGTTATTATTTTAAATAACTTAAAAATAGAATAATTTTATCAAATTTTCCAGTAAGTACATACAGAAAATATGTAAAAGATGATTCATCTATTTTACAATAAAATGATTAAACTATTTTTAAGAAAAAAAATAAAGAGAAAAGTTGTTTTATTTATTAAACTTCTCTTTTTTCACCATGAACAAATTTTAAAGTTGGGAAGCGCAAACTTGGTTTATTTGTTTTACTATCTATAGATTCTGAAAAGTATTGAACGGTGATGATTTTATTCATTATTAATTCTGGATTTTTGAATCAGACAACACGCTGTTCATCACTTAAACCACTTCCGACATTAGTGTGTGTATTTTTATGTTCAATTATTAAGCTTTTTACGCACTCAGTGTTTTGCATAACTCCACTAATATCAAGCATTTTTTTATTACCTATTTCAATTCCAATAACCTCATATTCAGCATCATAAAAAGCTTTGATTTTTTGCAAGTCAAAACTCCTTTTTCCGGTATATATTGAGTTTTCATCTCTCAACATCAACCCTTCTCATTGAGATGTTTGGCTTTTTTCAACTCATTCCTTATAGTCTATTTCATTTATTGCATTTTTATGTTCAACAAGTTTAATAAAATTGCATTTTTTTTCAATTTCAAGTTCTTCCAATTTTTTCATTCTTTCTTTGAAAATAGTTTCTCCTTTTCTTGAATCAAATTCTTTTTTACTTATTAAATCAAAAAGGATATAAACTGGTTTGATAATAGTAAAATTTTTTCTTGTAATTTGTTTCATAATTTCATTAAAATCTTCTTTGCCATTTTCATCAATTAAACAACATTCGCCATCAAGAACGAAGTCATCATTAAATTTTTCTTTTGCTTTTTTTAAAATATTTATCACATCATCATTTAACCTTCCAAGTGTTGTAAAAATTGTGCCAGTTCTACTAAAAAATATCGGTTGCGTTCCATTAAGATAAGAAATAACACGAACACCATCAAGTTTTCGGCTAATCATTCAAGATTGATTGTTAAAGTTTACTTCGTGTACTTTGGGAGCTTCATCATTTCTTTGAGCTAATGACACATGGAATTCTTTTACTGAATTTGGCGAAACCTTATTAATTAAAGCAGCATTTGTTCCTGCTTTAATATCTTTATTGATTATAAAGAAGAATATTTCTTCGTATTCTTTCCCGATGAAATTAATAAAATCAATTACATAATGAATTGCATTATGTCCAGTGATATCTCTATTAATTAATGGGTTAAGGATTTCAAATAAATCATTTTCAAAAGAAAAGGCGTACTTATTCTTTGAAAAAGTATTTTTCATTTTTTCAATATTATCACTTGTGATTCAATATTTTTTGTCATATGAATATATATAGTCAAATATTTTTTCAAAAAATTCAGGATTTAAATCATGATATTTTTGTAAAATCATGGTTTTGTCTATCACTGAATTTGAAGCCTGAAGTTCTAAAACAATTTTTTTTAAAAATTCTAATTGAGTTTTAAGCATAACCCTATTATATTTTTAATATTTTAAAATAATTTGTTTAATAATGTCTCTAAGTTCATTGATATTTTTCGCAAAATAATTAGATTCTTTTAATACTTTTTCACGACTAACAACATATCCTACTCCAATGAATTCATCTGCTATTTTTTCTTTGTAAACTTCTAAATCAGTCACTCCATCCCCTATCATTATTAGTGTTGGATTTTCGAACATATCTTTAATTTTTTTGCAAATAATACTTTTTCCATTTCCATAAATTAAAGAG
The DNA here is from genome assembly GCA_031260145.1 of Mycoplasmataceae bacterium. GTDB lineage: Bacteria > Bacillota_I > Bacilli_A > Mycoplasmatales > Mycoplasmoidaceae > Malacoplasma_A. The sequence goes on along the minus strand of JAIRKL010000004.1, from coordinate 61,105 downwards.
CTTTCAATTAAAGAAAGAGTATTATCACTTTTATTAATTGAAAAATCATTACTAAAAATTTTAGAAGGGATTATTTTAAGCAATTTAGCAACATGTAAAATGTTAATACGAAATCCTCCGGAAACCAAAAATATTTCATGTTTTTGTTTTTTAATAAAATTAATAATTCTCTTTATCCCATGAATCAAATTTTTTTCAATTATTTTATTTTCATTAATGAAATTTTCCTTTGTTAATTTGGTTAAATAAAATCTTTCTAAGAAAGCCTTATGATAATCATATTCACCATTCAATGCTTTTGCAGAAATTTCACTTAATCTTTTTATTTCATCTTCATTTTTAATATTTTTTGAAATAATATTATTTAATGATTCTATCTTTATGATTGTTGAATCAACATCAAAAACAAAAATTAATTTTTTCACAATATAGTATGTTAATAAATTATAACATACTAATTTTCATAATTAGCATAAAAATTAAAAAGAACAATATTAAAACTGAAAAAAAATATTAGAAACAAAAACAGTAGTTTTTAGTATTTCTTTATAATATTCATAATATGCCTTTTATTTCAAAAGCAGAACGAGAAAGTAGAGCTAATAAGTTATATAAGGGTAATTCTGGAAAAAAAGCATGAGTAGTGTTTACTATCATTATTACAAGTGTATACATTACTTACATACTTTTAATGTTAATTGGAAATATGAATTTAAATAATGTTGATTTTCAAAGTAAATCTCCTGACTGATTTCAAAAATTATTCTTAATTACTGATGAAAATCACAAATTTACAATTGCTGGATGAGTTGCATTTGGTGCTACAATTTTAGTTGCAATTATGTTATTTATTAGTTTTATCATTATCTTTTGTTTTAAATCTTCAAAAGATATTGCTAAAGAAGCGGTTTATTTAGTTTCGCAACCAAATGGTGGGAAAAGTATTAAAGGAAAAAGTAACGCTAAAACTGCAAGAGAAAGATTAGGGATTGATAATTAAGATAAGTTAATTAATTTATCTTTTATTCATCATTATTGCTATAAGTTTTTACTTTTTTGGATTTTTTAAATCCTATTGCTTTTGAAAATAAAAACTCAAAATTACCATTTTGTGCATACCCAACTATATAAGAAGGATAATTTATTTCAGAACCTTCACTTTTTCGTACCGCTTCCTTTACTGCTGAACCAGGATTTAAAAGAGTATATTCTTTCTTCTTTAAAATATGCGCCACATGTGTATGGCCGCTAACAATAAAATCCGGTTTATATTTTTTTATCAAATCATTTTCTCATTTTATAACATCGAAAAATTTTCCAGTTCTTTTTGAAACGGTCTTAATAATTCTTGCAGGATCTTCGAAAAAATGAGTTAACAAAAAAACTTTTTTTTGTATTTTGAAAACTTTATATTCTTCAAACATGCGAGAAAAATATGAATCATCTAAATTCATCCTTCATATTTGATTAACAACCTCATGATTTCCATTTATTCAATATTGAAAACTTTTATTTTTCCTGCCATTTTCAATATTAAAACCAAAACAATCAAATTCAATAAAATCCCCGGTGTGTATTGTAATATTAGGTTTTTCTTTTTTAAATAAACTTTCTCATTTTGTTGAAGTATGTGTATCTCCAATAATAATGATTTTTATTTTTTTTTCATCTTTTCATTCTATAAGTTCATGCTTAATAGGATTTTTATAATAATCTTTTAACTTATTAAAGTATTTTCTTTCCATAAACCACTTTGGGATTCCTCCATGAAAAACGCTCATTTTCTTTTTTCACATAGAAAAACGATATTCTTGTCAAAGATTTTCATTTTCGGGTTGCAAGATTGCAGAAGTTAATTTAGCATTAAATCCTGCTTTTTTTACCTTTTTTAAAAGAGAAATATATCTTTTTTTATTTGATAAATATGAAGTAGGAGGCAAGTTTAGTGCTTCTTTACATTTTTTATTTCATTCTTCAATTCGCTTTTTTTCTCATTTAGAAGAACTAATTTTTATTAGTTGTTCTATTTTCATAAATTACTTCTTTGAATCTTCTTTTACAACTTCAGATTCTGAAAGGTTATCATGAGAAGCTTTATTCGGCTTTGTTCGGACATAATCAACAATATCAGCTTTCGGATGAACAGTAATTAAAAGATTATTTTTTGTCTTAAGAGCAAAAGGCTGGTCGTTTTCATCTATTTCACTAATAACATATTTCTTTGTAACTATTTCACCACTTTTTAAAACTAAATTTCCTTTATCAGTAGAGGACACAATAATATAAGGTTCTTTTTGTTTAACAAGATTAGAAGTTATTTTCTCTTCTTCATTTTCAATCTTTTTAACTCTTAATTTTTTCGTAATATTTGAGAATTCTACTTCATGTTCTTTTTTAGGCTTTGTTTTATCTTCATATTTTTTATTTTTCTTCTCAATTTTCTTAGCTTTTTTCTCAACTTTTTTTGCCGAAGTTTGTTTAGGATGACTAATTTTATTCTTTTCCTTAGCTGTTTGGATTTTTGATTTTCTTTGTTCTTCTCACTTTGTTAATTCTTCCTCAGTCATATTTAATTTCAAACCTTTTTCTAATGAAATATGAGCAATTTTAAAAGCTTGTGAGAAACCTGGTTTATCAGTTCCTTTTTTAACTCTAACAGATTTTCTAATTTGTGTCGAAATATTTGTAGCTCTGACACCATAAAGTGATTGAAAAGCTAAAAGTATTTGTTCTTTTGATGCTTTCATTGCGACAATAAAAGAATATTTTGGAGCAACATCATTAGTTTGTGCCTTATGAGTTTTTTCAGTAGCATATGTTGAAATAATGATATTAGTAAAATCCATATATAGATATTATATTAAACATGCCTGCAATTATAATTAATTTGTGAAACAAGATTTAGTACTTAAATATTTTGCGGAAATTTGTAATATTCCACATACTAGTGGAAATGAAGGTGAAATTCGTGAATACTTATTAAGGGAATTAAAAGATGTTGGTGTTGAAACATATGTTGACTCAGTTGGTAATATTTATGGCAAAAAAAGTGGAAAAAATAAAACAGGAATTCTTTATCAAGCACACATTGACATGGTTGGTTCAAAAACTCCAGATTCAAAACATAACTTCTTAAAAGACCCGATTGAAATTCAGTGTATTGATAATAAAATAATTAAAGCCAATAAAACCACATTGGGTGCCGATAATGGAATTGGAGTAGCTTACATACTTGCATTTGCAACTGATGAAGAAACAAAGGACTTTGAATTTGAATTACTTTTAACAGTTGAAGAAGAAACAACAACAATTGGTGCAGCGATGTTGCAAGAAGGTTTCTTCACTTCTAAATATCTAATAAACCTAGATAGCGAAGAAGAATGAGCAATAACAATTGGTAGCGCAAGTTCAAATAATGTAATTGTTGATATTCCAATGATTAGAAAAAAAATGAGTCTCAAAAAATACATTTTTAAGATTTATGATGGAATCAGCGGTCACAGTGGTGCAACTATTCATGAAAAACGTGCGAATTGTATTGTTGAAACTTTTAATATTTTATTTGAAATGTATAAAAAATTCAAATTCAATATTGTAAATGTTAAAGCTGGAGAGGTGGCTAATGCAATACCTGGAAGTTGTGAAGTAATAATTAGTTTCGAAAATGACATCGAAGAATTTAAAAAAGAATCAAATGAAATATTTAATCAATTTAAACAAGCTTACGAGGAATATGAACCAAATTTAAAACTTGCAATAGATGAAATTGATAACTATGAACTTGATGATTTTGATGATGATTCAACAAAAAATCTAATTAATTTTATTGTAGCTGCAAATAATGGTATGAATACATATAGTTTTAAACAAAATATGACAACAAGTTCAACTAACATTGGAAAAATATTTGTCTTAGAAAATGTGGTAACATTAATTTGATTAAATAGAAGTTCCTATAAATATTTTGATAAAAAATTAGCTAACAAGCTTGTTGCATTAACTCAAATCGCCAATGTTAAAGCAACTGTTGGAGAACATTATTTGCCTGGATTAACTCCAATGTTAAATAACCCTCTAGCTAATTTTATTGTTAACATTGCTAATACAAAGTTTAATAAGGAAATGAAAATAATGAGTATTCATGCTGGTCTTGAATTTGGTTATATTGTTGATAAATATCCAAAAATGATACCAGTTTCAATTGGACCAAATATTTTTGAAGTTCATACTCCAAATGAATATGCTGAAATTGATTCAATTAAATATATATATGAATTATTAAAAGAAGTAATGAAAAAAATTTAGTTGATTTTTCTTCTTAAAAATAAAATGGAAAATACTCTACCAAATTTAAAAAAAGCAAGAAACAGAACAAAAGAAGTTTTTCCACGAAAAACTTTTTATTTAGAAGAAGACTTAAAAACCATTGGAAAAGGAAAGTTATACTATGTAAGAACTTATGGATGTCAAAATAATGTAAGAGATGGAGAAAATATAAAGGGTTTATTAGAAGAAATGGGATATAAAGAAACATCTAATTTTAATAAAGCAAACATTGTTATTCTAAACACATGTGCAGTTCGTGAAAATGCAGAAAAAAAGGTTTTTGGCGAAGTGGGATTTTTAAAAAATTTAACAAAGAAGAAAGATTTTATATTCGGAATTTGTGGTTGCATGGCACAAGAGGAAAATGTAATTATAGAAATAATTCAAAACAAACCATATATTAACTTTGTTTTTGGAACCTTCAATTTATATGAATTACCTCAAATTATTAAAGAATATTTAAACAAAAAGAAACAAATAATTAGAGTTAATATCAGTCAAACTGAAATGATTGAAGACCTTCCTTCAACACGAGATAGTCAAGTTAAAGGATACGTTAACATTTCATATGGTTGTGATAAATTTTGTACTTATTGCATTGTTCCCTACACAAGGGGAAAATTAAGAAGTAGAAGTAAGGAAGATATTTTAAAGGAAGTTAATGATTTAGTAAAAAAAGGATATAAGGAAGTTGTTTTATTAGGACAAAATGTGAATTCTTATGGCGTTGATAAAAATGATGGTTATACTTTTGTCAATCTTTTAGAAGATGTTTGCAAAACTAATATTGAACGCGTTAGATTTACTTCTAATAATCCCTGAAATTTTAGTAAAAAAGCAATTGATTTATACAAAAAATATAAAAATCTAATGTCATGATTTCATCTTCCAATCCAAAGTGGTAGTGAAACAATGCTTAAAAAAATGAATCGTGAAATGAAAATTTCAGATTATACAAACTTAATTAAGTATATCAGAAAAAATGTTAAAGATTGCGTTGTTTCTACTGATTTAATAGTTGGTTTTCCAAATGAAACTGAAAAAGAGTTTAAAGAAACGTTGAAATTATATAAAAAAATAAAATATGATAATGCTTACACATTTATCTATTCGAAAAAGGAAGGTACATATGCTGCCACAATTGATGATAAACTAACTTTGGAAACAAAAAAAGAAAGACTTCAACAGCTTAATGAATTAGTTCAATACTATAGTAAATTAAATAATGAGAAATTCGTTGGAAAAATATTAAAAGTATTAGTTGAAGGAGAAAGCAAAAATAACGAAAGTATGCAAAGTGGTTATTCAGAACAATGAAAACTTGTTAACTTCAAAGGCAATTGCAAAATTGGTGATATTGTTGATGTTAAAATAATATCAGCAAGTCGATTTAGTTTAAATGGGGAAATTATAGATAATAATGAAAAATAATTTTTTAAAAAAAAGGAAACATTTAGAAATATAAATGGTGGAGATGAGGAGAGTCGAACTCCTTTCCAAAATTAAGATTTAAACAAACACTACAGTTTAGTCATATTTTTGGCTTTCATTATGAATTATGGTAATATGACAACCATTCATAATATAGATAATTATTATTTCATTTCCTTACCATCATCAAATAAGAAACATAGATTTTTATTCTTTGTAAATTTGGTAAAAATCTAAAACCAAAAATACTTTAGAGTCAAATTATCTTATGCTACAAAAGCGTAGTTAGATTGGTTTTGACTTGAAAACAATGCAACTTCATAGTCAGAAAGTTGAACTGCTTCAGATTTAGTGTTGTCATGTAACAATACCTCGAGCTATAAAGGGCTGACCCTACTGCGTTTGGAAAAACAATAATCTTGTCGATACCTTTGCATCCCCAAATATGTTATATACAAACAATTCAAAATTTTTTTTAAAAATATTGTAAAAATATAATGAAGTTAGGATGGAATTTTTAATAGATAAAAAATATTTTTCTTTACAACTTAAGAAGATATCAAACATAATAAAAACTAATGATTTAAACAATATTTTCGCATACATGAAGGTTGTTTGTGAAGACGAAAAAATATTTTTATATGCTTCAAATGAAATTATGGGAATACAATTATGTATTGATGAAAAAATAACAATAAAGAAAAATGGTTCTTTTGTTATTGAATTCGCGGTTCTTAATAAAATTATTGAAAAAATAAAATGTGATTCTATTTTATTGAAAATAAGTGAGAATTCTTTATTAATTTATGATAAGAATTCTTCAGTAACCCTAAATCTTTTTTCTGAACAAGAATTTGTTGATTTATCATTTGAAGAAAATGGACAAGAAAAATTTATTTTAAATAATAAAATGATAGTGCAAGTTAATGCAAAAATACTTATTTCTGCAATTAAGAATAAAGATGATATTACGCCATATAAGGGTGTTTGTGTAAATAGCGAGAAAGAAGATGGGTTTATTGAGTTCACATGCACTGATACTCACCAACTTTCCTATATTAAATTCCCTTTTAAAGGTGTTAAGTTTTGTAATACTCTCTTTCCTTCATTATTCTCTTGTTTAATTCTTTCCTCATCGGATACTGAGTGCTTTTTTTCTAACAGAAGAATAATTTGCAAACAAGATAACATTATTTATAACTGTGCATTAATCGAAGGAAAATATCAAAGCGCATCAAAAATCATCAATTCTGAACCGCCATACACAGTAATGTTAAGTAATAACTTATTTATCAATTGCATAGAGAAAGCTATTATTATTGGTGGAAATGATATCCGAGCAAATTTCACTTTTTTAAAAGATGAAGTAATAATCTCGTGCCAAAATATCGAAAGAGGTGTTTATAGCGAAAAAATTCCTTTTATAAACAACACTAACATTAAAGAAGAAATTAAAATTATTTTTAACCCTTCTAAAATCCTTTCTTTACTTAAATGTATTGAAACCGAAAATGTTGTGATTCAATTCACATCTCCTCTTTTGCCAATTTTAATTAAAGAAGAAAAGAATTCTAATTTTGTTAGTCTTACTTTACCTTTGAGAAGATAATTATTTTACAATATTAATTCTTTTCATTTCTGTATCTAGTCATTTTTTGTCTTCATGAGTCATTAAAGGGCTTTCACCATTTACAATGTATTTAGAATATCATCGCTTAGCATATTCATATATATCATTAAACTTCTTCTTATCATCAATATTAAATTCAACCATGTAAACTTCATGTTTTTTAACGTCGAAATCATATGGTTTTGCATAATCAATTGGTTCAAGAAAAGTAACAACAAACATTCCTTTATCAACATTTCTCAGTAACATATATAAAGCTAATTGAAATTGATAATCTATTGGAATCTTGATATTATTATTTTCATCGAATCATTCTATTTTTTTTTTCCCTTTTCCATCCTTACTTACCAATGGGATACCTTTCGAATCTTTCATCATCATTAATGAACCATTTTCATTACATGAATAACATATTTTATCAATTGATGATGTTTTGATTTCAAGCATAAAATGATTATTTGAATAATCAAAATGCCCATTTTCATCAGCTGGTTCACCATCAATAATACCACCAAAAATATCATTTTCATGGAATAGATCAAATCCAACTTGTTTAGGTTCATATGCAACATATTTCTGTTTCAAAACTAAAGCAGCATATTCTCTTAATTTTGGTTCAATAACATTACCAGCTTCGGCTAATGTAGGATCCATTTCAGATTTGAAAAGGTTTGTCATTTCCATTCATGTTTTAAAAGGAGAACTGTATTTATTGTATCCCAAAATTGCAGAGAATTTAGTACCTGTTATTTTTTTAAATCTTCCATAAATATTTTTTTTATCAAGTCCAGATTTTAAATACTTGGGATCAAGCAGAATTTTATTGTCACTTATTTGCCAAAAATCAATATTTTTTTTATTTAATGGCATAAAAATATTTAATGATAAGTCTATTATATTTTAAGTTAACAGGGTTTTAATTGCACATAAATACATGACAATATTATCCATTGTTACAAGAGTTATTTCTATGCATAGTTTTGCAAATATGTTTTAATCAACTCTTTGTATTCATTCTTTTTAAATTAATTTAAATTTTTAAAAAACTACTTTGCATTTTGGACATAAATTACTTAAAATCTTTTCTTTTTGGTTTAATAATGTTATGAACTTTTAAAAAATCTTTGTATTGTTTATATGCATCTTTTATATTAAAGATGCAAAGCAAACGAATTGGTTGAAATAAACAAAGATAGTGAATAAAAATAATTAGAACTCAAATAGAAATTGATTCGATGGAAGAAAAATTAAAAAAGATATCGAGAAAATAATTCTTGCCCAAAAGTAAGAAAAGTCGAAAAAGATATGAATATATAACAATAGAGGAAATGATAAATATTGAAAAATTACAAATTAGAACATAATGGAAATCTAAATAGATAGTAGAATGTAGGAATGTTTTTTTATCATCGTGAAAATAATTTTTATATAATCATTTTTTTGATCGATAATAATATAGATTGCACATCAATGCAGGAACAATATGTTTCGTTAACTTGCATCTATTTTTTAAATCATCGAAGTTATCTTAATCAAGTTTTTTTATTTTTTTTATATTCTTTAAGAGCTTTTCTATACGTTGATTCCATACAAATTTGCTAATTGTATATATTGCGGATTATATAAAGGGAGACTATTGATTTTTTCAAACCGTTTATTGAAAGAAATATCATAGGCAACAATGATAATTGAAATATTAAAAAATTTTTCAATAGCATTCAAAAAAATATTTTCAATTATTTCGTCTATAATTTTCTCGATAATATAGATTGTGATATCTTTTATTAAAAAATCAAGATTAGCTTCTGAATTAATTGAGTCAGTTTTTTTATATTTTTATTTATTTAATATTATCTATATATTTCTCATTATTATTTGCTAAACTCATATTGTTTTCTATTTCAAAACTTAAATTTATTGTTTTTTTAAAATGTGTTGGAAGTTCAAAAAAATTAAGATAAATAATTTCTGAAATTAAACTGATAAATTTAGTATCAAAATTAATATTTTTGATAAATTCGAAAATTGCATAAATGAAAAATAAAATTTCAATAACCAAAATAGGAATTAGAATAAAATTCATACTTGCTAATGCAATAGAAAGTCTTACAATATTAATTAATTGAAGAATAATAGCTTCAATGTGTAATGTGATTGTACAAGTTAAATGTTCAATCATGAGATTTTTCATCTCTTCATATTTTTCTTGATTTTGTGACAATAAAGCACAATTTTCAATTAAATAAATGTATTGAGAAAGAATCATTTCATCACTTATATTTTTTGTTAAATAGATTTCTTCTTTTTCAAATATTTTTGAAGTATCATTTATTAAATCTTGAATATTAATTCTATATTCCACTTTTCCTTTAACAATTTCATCAATAACATACGCTATGTTGTTTCGATCAAACTGCAAATTATCCAATAAAATTGTTGCTTTAAAATAAGGATCAATAATATTAATGTGTTTATCTAAAGCTAAAAATTTTATTTGTTTGCTTTTCTCTTTTTCAGTTAGTTCCTCATTATTCTTAATCTCATTAATTTTATCATTAAGTTCATTTGCATTTTTTTTATTCAAAAAAGTTTTTTAAATTATTTTCTATTAATTCATCATTTTCTTCTTGTGTTATTTCTTGTTTTTGATAACATTCTAGCATATTATCTTGTACATAATTTTCATATTCTTCGTTTTCACAAGTGATTTGTATTCTCGCTAAAACATTGGCAATATTTGCAGTTATTTCAAAAGATTTAGGAAAGAAAGAATTTAAATTATTGATGATGGTAAATTTTGAATTAGAATCGCCTGAAATAGAATAAGTAATTCCTTCTAAATTTAAAATTGGATTATTATTTCTCATTCAGCTGACACTTCTTCCATTTCAATGACTACCAAATGCAATTATTTCAAAACTTTGTGTTTGTTCAATGAAAGCTTCTTTTAGAGAAAATTTTAAATATCTTTCATCTTTTGTACCTTCTCCATTACTAATAGGAACAAATGAAATAGGGTCTTCGATTGCATAATTAGTGAAAAAAATGCTTGGAGTGCAAATAAGATTTACAACCCCAATTATGCTTAAAACATGAACTGCTTTTTTAAAAGTTTGGAATCTTTTAGGTTTTCGTATCATTTTGTTTACATCAATAATTTGGTGATTTATAAAATTCTGCCAATAAACTAATTTTTTAGGTTGCTTATTTTTTTGTTTCTTAGTTCAAAAGTAATTCATTAATTAAGTACTTTTTATATTTTTTATTATTAATGTTTTTATAGTTATATTGCTTAATAATTAATATTATTTGTGTTAATTTATTTAATGATATAAACTTTAAAAGTTTTAATATTTCTAACTTAAATTTTTAACAGAAATATTTACTATCCAATTAAATAAATTACTATAATTATTAAAAATAATATATTGGAACAAAAAATTTTAACATTAGGAATTGTTTTAAATAATGAAGAGTATAAAAACTTAGATGTTTTTTTAAATAAATTTTATAATTTTTTTTTTGCAGGAAAAATTAATAACATTGAAATCCTTATTCTATTAAATAAAAAAAAGGAAGAGAACAAAGAAATAAATCAAGAAGAAATATTGACAAAAAATGAAATAATTGAAAAATGAAAATCAATTTTAAAAGAAAATATATACGTCTTTAAAACAGAAAATATAGCCTTTCCCAATTCTATTAAAGAACTCTTATTTTTATGCAAAACAAAGTACATCTTATTCACAAAACTCAATGAAGATTTAAATATTGATGGATTAAATTCCGCTATCCATTCTATATCAAATAGTGAAAAAGAAAATGATATTTTGATAAGTAACAACAATGATAATAAATTTTTTTTAAATCATTTTCTCTCGAAAAAACATTATTCTTTTCGAAAAATGAAAAAATATTTTTCTTCAGTATATGACAAAATATGAAATGTTAATTTTTTTAATAAATATTACCAAAACCAAGAAGAAATCGAACAATATTCATATTTATATGAACCTTGTCTTACAATTCTTCTTTTTTTAAAAGCAAAGAATATGCGATTTATAAATAAAACTTTCACAATAAAAAATAATTTAAAAACTGCTTCAAATGGTTATAACGATAATAATATAAATGTAAAAATATCAGAAGAACAAAATGAAATGTTTCAATTCTTTTTAAATAATTTCAAAAAGGAAGATATTTCTTATAAAAAAGAAAAACTTTTTTTTATTAAAATAATAAAATACATTTTAATTATTATTTTCAAAAAAACAAATACAAAAATTGTTGAACAAAATATTAATATTTTTTGAGAAAAAATAAGAAAAATGGGATACAATGAATTTATTTTTTATAAAAAAAATATAAAAAGAAGTTTTATTTCAAATATTTTCTTGCCTCAAACTGAAAAAAAAGAATACAAAATCGTTTCAAAATTACTTAGAAAAAATATCCCAAGTTATTTTCCAAATTCACCTTTCCTAGGTTAAATTTTATTTTTCATGGAACAAAAACAAAACATATCAGAAATTGTCGAAAAAATTAAAAACATTTCTCTAAAAGATAACATCCCAATTGTACGAGAAAAAACAATTAACAAAATTATTGAAATAATAAATAATAAAAAATACAACTCATATCTCGAAATTGGAACAGCTTATGGGTACAGTATATCAAAAATCATAGAAAATACACACATAAAATTATTAACAAGTATTGAAAAAAATATTGAAAATTATAAAATCGCAAGGAATGTTCTTAAAAATTATTCAATAAACCTAATCAATGATAATGCTTTCTTGTATACACCTGATATGAAATTTGATTTCATCTTTGTTGATGGTCCAAAATCGCATCAGGAAAAGCTTGTGACTAAATATTTAAATTTTTTAAACAAGGATGGTACCGTATTTATTGATAACATTTTTTTAAAAAAATTTGATAATATTGTTCAAAAAACCAAAAACCAAATAAAATTAATTGAAAAAGTTACAAATTTTAGAAATTGATTACAAAATAACTTAATTTTCAAATGTGAAATATATGATATTGATGATGGATATGCTATTTTACAGTTAAAGTAATTGAATAAAAAAAACAAATATTGTTTATTAGCAAATAAGTAAATAAAAATTGAATATTATTAATATTCTTTGTTTTTACAAATATCATCAGCAATTTCTTTAAGAGAAATTTTATCTTCCATTTTCCCAGTACCAGCAGGAATTAGTTTTCCTAAAATAACATTTTCATTTAATGATTTAAGTTCATCAATTTCACCATTAATAGCCGAATTAATCAATATCTTCTTAGTATATTGGAAAGAAGCAGCAGAAAGGAATGAATAAGAAAAAGCAGGTATCTTATCAAGTCCAGTTAATTGGAAAGCAGCAGTAATTGGTTGTTTTTTCCTATCAAATAAGATTTTGTTCTTTTCATATAAATCAGCAATTTTAATATGTTGTCCAAGGTAAACATCTTCTGAATCTCCAGTTGAAGTGACAAACATATTTTCAATAATTTTTTTAGTAATTATTTCTAAATATTTGGTATTAATTTCAATACCTTGACTTCTATAAACTCTTTGAACTTCCTCAATTAAGTAATCAACAACAAAAGGAACACCATTAATAGCTAATGCTTGTTTTAATGATAAAGAACCATGAGAAAGAGCAGAACCAGCTTTGAAGGTGCTATCAACTTCATAATTTAATTTAAGGTTTGAAGGAATATTAAATACTTTGTTTATACCATTATCATAGCTAACATTTACTTGATTGAAAGAACCAGTTAATGTTATAGAAGTAACTTTTCCATCATATTCAGTTAAAACAGCAAGTTCATGTTCCTTCGGTTCAACAATATCAAATAATTGCTTAATTCTTTCATAACCTTGCGAAATTTGACCGCCAGAAGCAACACCACCACTATGTTTCGAGTTCATATTTAATTGTGTAACTGGTTCACCTAATGATTGTGCCGCAATAACACCAACAGCTGTATGAAGTTTTACTGGTTCATTTGTTGCTAAATCAATACCATAACATTTTTTGCAAATACCATGTTTACATTTACATTTAATTGGGCTAAATATTTCAACACCTTTAACACCAGCTGCTTCAATCTTCTTAGCAATTTCTTGCGTAATCAACTCACCATTTTTAACAAAAGTTTCTGAATTATGAACAACATCAGCACTTGCATAACGACCAGCAATTAATTCACTTAATTTAACAATAATTTGTCCTTCAGCATTTTTGATTGGAGTTAAGAAAACACCTTCTTCAGTACCACAATCATCAGTTGTAATAATAACATCTTGTGCAGAATCAACTAATTTTCTTGTCATGTAACCAGATTTAGAAGTCTTAAGGGCTAAGTCAACCATTGATTTTCTTGCACCATAAGCTGAGTTAAAGAAGTCAGAAATATTTAAGCCTTCAACAAAGGAGTTAAGAACTGGTTGTTCAATAATATCTTTTACAACTGCACCAGAGTTTTTAGAAGCAAGTGAATAGTTATATGAACGAACCATCAAACCTCTCATACCAAGCATTTGTGTATATTGTGACAAATTACCACGAGCTCCGGATTTGTTTAATTGAATAATTGGGTTAAATAAGTTTTGCGGATTGGTAATAATTTTATTCATGTCAGCAGTAACCTTTTCATTAACTTTGGTTCAAATATCAATAGAACAACGGTATCTTTCATTTTCGGTTAAAAAACCTTCTTGATGTTTCTTTCTAATAATAGAAATTTTTTCATTTGCTTCTTCAATATAAGTTTTTTTGTTTTGATAAATTGGAAATTCAAAACAAGAGAAAGAGTATCCAGATTTTGTAGCATATTTAAACCCTAATGTTTTAATCTTATCAGCCATTTTACTAGCAATATAAGAATCTTTTGTAGTAGCAAAAACTTCTGAAATTAATGAACTCGTTTCACCTTTTTTAACACCTTCTGCATGTTTAGAAATATCAAGATTTTCAATGAATTTTTGAACATCAGTTGATGTTGGAACTACATCAATAGCTTTCCTAAATGCAAAACCATTTGGAATAGTGCTATTAAATAAAATTCGTCCAACAGTTGTAATTAAAAGCATGTTTGCGGGTAATTTTTTATTAACTAATTCATTTGTAGATATAGCAATAATTGAATGTATACTAACAACTTTATTTGTAAAAGCTTTTTGAATTTCATTAAACGAAGAGAAAATTAAAGCTTGTCCTGGTTCGCTTAATTTAGCACAAGTTAAATAATAAATTCCTAAAACAACATCTTGAGTAGGAGCAATTGCAGGCTTTCCATCTTTTGGAGCGATAATATTATTTGTAGTCATCATGATTGCTCTCGCTTCATTAATTGCATCATCACTTAAAGGAATATGAAGAGCCATAGTGTCGCCATCAAAATCTGCATTAAATCCAGTACATGCTAGTGATGGAAACTTGATAGCTTTTTCATTTGTTGGTTTAATTTCAAAAGCTTGGAAACCTAATTTGTGAAGTGTAGGAGCACGGTTCATTAAAACAGGTCTTTCCTTAACAACTTTGTAAACAAACGGCCAAATTTCATCAGCACGAGCAGTTATAAGTGCTTTTGCTTGTGCAACAGTTTCACAAACTGGATTATTATCAACTTTCTTAGTTAATTCATAGCAAATGAATGGTTCGAATATTTTAAGAATCATATCAATAGGCATACCAATTTCATATAGTTTTAAATCAGGTCCAGAAACAATCGCACTTCTACCACTGAAATCAACACGTTTTCCTAAAAGGTTTTGTCGATATAATCCTGTTTTACCTTTTAAGTACTCAGTCAATGATTTTGGGGAAGTATCTTGATTTTGATTGTTTGAAATTTGTGAACTTGAATCAAATAAATTATCAACAGCAACTTGAAGATTACATTTTTGTTCATAAATTAAACGTAGGGGAGAATCAAAATCAATTAATTCATTAAGTGTAGAAACACGCATAATTATTTTACGGTATAACTCATTAATTTCACTTGTACTATAGTTACCATTTTGTAGTCTAATAAATGGTCTTGTATCAGGAGGAGTTACTGGAACATCAGTTAAGAATAAAGATTCTAATGAGTTTCCAGAATTTTTGAAAGCATAAAGTATTTTCAATCTAACTTTATCATAATCAACTGCTTTCTTTTCTGCTTGTTTTTCTTTAATTAAAGAAATTTCTTTATCAAGATTTATTTGTTTTACTAATTCATAAATTGCTTCAGAACCAATTCCAATTCTAACTTTTGAATATGTATTAACAAATTCAACGATTCCATCAATATCAAAAGTAAACGCACCAGAATTTAAAGTTTCAATATATTCATTAGCAACAGTTTCTTGAATAGAATCTTTTTCAAAAGAAGGAATTAAAATTTCTTTGAGGAATTTAATTAATATATTTCTATTTCCAGTCGATTCTGCATATCTTTCATCTAAATTAAATAAAGATTTATTTTTAAAATATTTTGAATATCCAGCATTGTCAATAATGATATAAGATTTAAAATAAACAACTTCGTTAATGATCTTATCAGTTGTAAAATTAAGAATTAATGATAATTTAGAAATACTTGGACTTTCATTAATGTATCATGTATGAACAATTGGGAAAGGCAGATGAATATGTCCCATTCTTTCCCTTCTTATGTTAGAGTTTGTTACTTTAGTACCACATTTTTCACAAATTAAACCATCATATCTATAACCTTTGTATTTTCCACAAGCACATTCATAATTATTAATTGGTCCAAATATTCTTTGACTAAATAAACCATCTTCTTCAGGAAGATTTGTTTTATAGTTAATAGTTTCAGCCTTAGTAACCTCTCCACAAGATCAACCAAGAATTGTTTTATTATCAGCTATTTTAAGTTGAAGATTTTTAATATTATTTTTACGCATTATTCTTGTACCTCCTCATATGAACTAGATGTTGACGAAACAAGTTTAGAATTTGTTTTTGTTGGCACTTCAGTAGAAAAGAATTCATTAGCATCAAATTGGTCACCATTGACATCTTTAACAAGAAGTTGTAAGCCAAGTCCTTGAAGAAGTTTTGTCATATAACCAAATGAGCTAGGGAAACCAGGTGTTGGAATTTCTTTTCCTTCAAGAATTGCTTTGAATGTTTTATTTCTTCCAATAACATCATCAGATTTAATAGTCATTAACTCTCTTAAATTATAAGATGCACCATATGCTTCAAATGCTCAAACTTCCATTTCTCCAACACGTTGTCCGCCATTTTGTCTCTTACCTCCAAGAGGTTGTTGAGTAATTTTAGAGTATGACCCAACTGAACGTGCATGGATTTTATCATCAATCATGTGGTTAAGTTTAAGTATGTAAATTGTACCAACAGTGACAGGATTATCAAAAGCATTTCCAGTTTTTCCATCATAAAGAACAACTTTGCCCATATCTTCTGGTTTAATATCTGCTTCAATAAATTCTTCAATAATATCTTTCCTATTAGCACCAATAAATGAAGGAGAAGAAACTTTAAGATTTAAATCATCAAATGTTAATCCGGTATTACGACAAATAATAGAAATATCTACAATATCTAATGAAGTTAATTTGTATCCATCAATATATTTTTTTCCAGCAATAACAAGTTGCTTAGCAACATGATTTTGAATACCAAATTTTCCAGAAATTTCTTCAATATTATTTTTTACAATAAGATCATAAAATATCTTAACAGTTTGTTGTTTTAATGCAAGTCCTAAGTGAGTTTCATAAATTTGCCCAAGATTCATACGAGAAGGAACACCACAAACATTTAAACATATATCAACTGGCATACCATCAGAAGTGAATGGCATATCTTCAATAGGAGCTACTATTGAGACACAGCCTTTGTTACCATGACGACCAACAAGTTTATCACCAACTTGAATTTTTCTTTTTTGTGCAATATAGATTTTGATTAATTCAATACATTCATTATCAATATTATCATTCTTTCCAACTTTAATTCTTTGGATATCGAATACAACTCCTTCTTTACCATAATCAAGTTTTAAAGAAGAGTTTTTAAAGTTTGAAACATCAGAACCAAATAAGATGCTAAAAAATTTTTCTTCATCACTATTCTTTTCTGTTTTTGGTTTTGGAGTTATTTTACCAACTAAAATATCACCTTCTTCAACATATGTGCCAATTGAAACAATTCCATCTCTATCTAGGAATGATAAAAATTCTTCATTAACACCAGGAACTTTTCTTGTTACTTCTTCATCACCTTCTTTTGTAGTTAAGATTCTACACTCAATACATTCTATTTTAATTGAGGTGAATAAATCTTCTTTGAACATTCTTTCACTAAGAACAACAGAGTCTTCAAAGTTGTAACCATTTCATGAAATAAAAGCAACATTAATATTTTGTCCAAGTGCAATTTCATTATTATCCATAGCATATCCATCAGCAAGAATATCTCCTTCTCTAATTGAATCGCCAACTTTAACAAATGGTTTTTGGTTAATGCAAGTATCTTGGTTTGATTTTAAGAATTTTGAAAGTTTATATTCTTTTGTTCCAACAATAATTTTTTCTCCATCAACATATTTAACAACACCTGAATTTTCGGAGGTTAAGCATAGTGAAGAATCGATAGCGATTTTGTGTTCAAAACCGGTACCAACAGAAGGAGCGTGTGGTTTTAATAAAGGAATAGTTTGTCGTTGCATGTTTGCTGCCATTTCACATCTATGGCCTTCATCACATTCTGCAAATGGAATTAAGTTTGTTGAAATTGATAATACTTGACGTGGAGAAATTTCAACGTATTCAATCATTGAAGCATCGAAAATTCCTGTTTCAAATTTATACCTTGCAACATATGTATCAGTTAATATTTTACCAGTTTTTTCATCAAAAGGAATTGAAGAATCACAAACTATGTGATTGGATTCAGCGTTAGCTGTTAAATATTCAACTTCATCAGTTATTTTACCATCCTTAACAATTCTATATGGAGCTTCAATAAAACCAAATTCATCAATTTTAGCATAGGCACTAAGAGCCATAATTAAACCAACATTTTGTCCTTGCGGAGCTTCAATTGGACAAATACGACCATATTGAGAAATTTGAATATCACGAACATTGATATTTTTATCTTCACGAGAAATACCACCTTCACCAATAGCAGAAATTTTACGTTTACTTGCTAATTCTGAAAGAGGATTTTGTTGATCCAAAAAATTAGTTAATTGGTATGTATTAAAAAAAGCATTAAGTTGATATTGAAAGTCTTTTGTTCCAACAACATTAGCAATATTTGCTTTATCTTCAATTTTTTTAGCAGCATCACCTGTCGCTGTTGGTACTCATAATGAAGCAAGTTTTTCACGAACTTTTTTCTCAATACGCGAAATACCTATTAATAATTTTGCTTTTAATTGCTCATTAATTAATTTAATTCTCTTATTTTGAAGGTTTTCTATATCATCATAATTTGTTGGAATTGAATGAACATTTGATGCATAAGAGAAGATTGAAATAAAATCAATAAGTTGAAATGAATTGCAGTGGTCAATAAATTTTGCAGGAGCGAGCATTCTAATAAGTTTTGTAGAAGTTGGAGAAGCATAAACATCAAAGAAATTTAAAACATTAGATTGTTTTCTCAAAATTTTATTCTCAAGATTAAAATCAAACTTTATTGTGTTTGTAAATTTGTTTTCAACAAATAATTTCCTAATAATATCAATTTCATTTTTTTCAATATATTGACCTGCTTTTAAATTTGTACCATGTAAATTTGCGGTTAAAATTCTATTATAAATTCTATCAGTAAGATATAACTTTTTATTGAGTTTATATCTACCAGCACGATATAAATCGTAACCTTTTTGAGTCATAAATCCATTAATCAATAAATCCGAATATGAAATTTTGCCATCAGAATTATCAGCTTTTCTAATAGAAATTCCTAATTTTTCAACAATATTTCTTGCTGTTCATTCGGAGATAATAGCATCAAGAACTTCAATAGCTTTTTTAGAATTTTTATCTTCAATAGCAAAATATGAACTAAGAAGTTTCTTAGTATGAGAAAGAATGCCTAAATTCGCATTCTTCTTTTCATTATTCAAATCTTTAATGATAAGTTGAAGTTGTTTATCTTGTAAAATGTTAGCACGGGTATAAGTATCAATTGTTTTAGATTCTTTGATTGAACTTGAATTACTCTTTGAAGAAAGATTTAAAGAATTTAAAATAAGTTCATCATTAGAATAAATTGAAATTAATTGGTCTTCTGTCATGCCGAAAGCTTTTAAAAATTCTGTACAAGTAAATGTTTGTGCACTTGTTCTTGCAATAGAAACTATAGAAATAAATAAAGAACCATTTGTTGCATAAACACACATCATTGCACCTTTTCCAGGATAGATTTCGCAAATATTTTTCATTTCTTTTTTACCAAAAGCTTTAAATTTTGAGCTTGGTAAATAATATAAACCAGGTGCTCTAACTATTTGAGAAACAACATTCTTTTCAATACCATTAATAATAAATGTACCATTTTTTGTCATTTGTGGTATTTGACCAAAATATAAACCATCGCTAACACCAGTTTTAGTTTTAGTCATTTTTTCAATAGCACCAGTTTCGGTGTTTTCTAATGTAATATTTACATAAAGGGATTTAGAATATGTAAGTCCTAATCTTTTAGCTTCAGCCTCTTCAACAAATCCTTTATGTTTTGCAAAAGGCAAAATGCCATTATAATGAACTACATATTTGGTATTTTTTTCATGAGTAATTGGAAAATAAAGACTAAAAATTTCATCCAAATCTTCTTTTAATTGTTTTTCAGAATATGAATTACGAATTGATTCTAATAAATCTGGCTCTTTAAAGAAAGAAGTATCAATTTTACTATAATCTTTTCTTTGAGCATATTTATTGTGTTTAAGAATCTTATTTTTTTCCATTAAATTAATTAACAAAAATCTATACTTTCATTACTAGCTTTTGAGTAAAGAAAAAGATTTATTATTTTTATTATATATAAAATGTAATTTTTAGTCAAAGTATTGATACATAATACATATATATATATATACGATATCCTAAAACCTGAGTTTAGGAGATAATGACTCTTAAAAACCTTTATTTTTTTATAGATATGTGAAGGCTTTCATTTAAGATCTTTGGAAATTAAAGAAGGTAGGTAAATTTTTTAATTTTCAAATACTTGAAGATGCCCAAAAAAATAAAATAAAAAAAGAAATAATAAGATCGTGAATACCTTATTTTTAAATAATATAAAGGACAAATTTCCGACATTAATTGCAAAAAAATAAAAAATAAATGAAATATGAAATAATAATTTAACTCAAAAAAATAACATTTTAAACAAGTTTAAAATTTATAATTTACTTGTGGAAAGGAATAGATTAAACAATATTAAAATTATCCAAGATTTATGTGAAAAAACAGATATTGTTTCAATAATCGGAAAATATGTTAAATTAAAAAAAAGAGGAAATGATTTTCTTGGAATTTGTCCCTTTCACCCTGATAAAAATCCAAGTCTTTCAGTTAGTCCGAAAAGAAAATACTGAAAATGCTTTGTTTGTGGAGAAGGAGGAAATGTTGTTAGATTTATTGAAAAATATTTCAAATGTTCACAAATTGAAGCAATAAAAAAAATAAGTGAAGAGATAAATTATGATCTTACAAAATATCAATCTCTTTTTACTAATACCGAACTAGATCAAAAAGTTAAATTTATGTTTGATATAAATTCTTTTTTACTTAGTCTTTATGAACAATTTTTATTTGACAAAAAAAATATATTAGAACTTGAGTATTTAAAAAAAAGAGGTTTAGATGAACAAACAATCAAATATTTTCATCTTGGTTTTGCGCCTAATAATACATCATTAATAAAACAAATATTAACTAACGAGAATGAAATGTTTGGAAATCAATATAATAAAAATCTTATTTGAAACAATGAACAATTATTAAAAACCGGTGTTATAAATGATGACCTTTCTGTTTTTCTAGTTAATAGAATTATTTTTCCAATTTTCAATATTGATGATAAACCTATTGGTTTTTCAGGAAGAACTATGCAAAATATTCTTCCAAAATATTCAAATTCGAAAGAAAATCAAATTTTTAACAAATCAAAAATTCTTTACAATCTCAACAATGTTGTTAAAATGCAAAATATTGACAGTTTATATATTGTTGAAGGTTTCATGGATACAATTGCATTTTACAGAATAGGGGTATTAAATGTAGTAGCAACAATGGGGGTAAACTTGAGTCCTTTTCATATTAAAACCATTATTTCGCTTGAAAGTATTAAAAAAATAATTCTTTGTTTTGATAATGATAATGCTGGAAAACTGGCAACATTTACAAATGGTATTTCATTATTAAAGAATGGATTTGAAGTTTATGTTGTTAATAATTTTAAAGATTCCAAAGATATTGATGAACTTTTAAATAAAAAAAATATCAATGATGCAAAAATAGCGGTTGAAGATATATCAGATTTTATCACGTATTTTATCAATCTAAAAATTAATGAAAAAAAAGTTGAAAAAAATGTTATTGAAGAAATCATAAAAGTTATGATTGAAACTAATGATATTTTATTGAAAAACAATCATTTGCAACTTATTTCAGAAAAAACAAATATTCCTTTTGAAGATATTAAATCCTTTTTCAATAATATTGCTAAAAATGATGATGATTTTTTAAATTATGATGTCAACGAGATTGATGATTCAAACAATAAACATAACGACAAGGATAATAGCAAAATCAATGATGATAATCTTAAAAACATCGAAAGTATTAACAACAAAAAATTAAATCTTTTTGAAATTGGTTGTAAAAAAATATTAGCTGATTTTCTTTTTAATGCTATAAATTTTCCAGAATTGATCCAAATTTTTTTTAACAAAATTGGTTTTTTTATGCCTCAAAAATATTTTCCAGAATATTACAACATTTTCAAACTGCTTTTATCTTACACAAACAATGCTAAAAAACCATATTCTTTAGAAGATTTTCTAAATTATGTTGAAGAAAAAAATGGACAAGAATATGCAAGTGAAATAAAAATTTTTATTAATTCTAATCCAAGAATGAATTTAAAAAATGAATATTTAGAATCAGGTATTAAAAATATTGCATTATTAGAAAAAAAGATGAACGAATACAAAATTAGTGAACTTTTAGAAAAAATCAAAAAAGAAAATGATCAAAATAAAACAAAGGATTATTTTGAACAAATTAAAAAAATAAAAGAGGAAAATAAAAAATAATGAAAGCTTTAATAATTGATGGTAATTCTCTTTTTCATCGCGCTTTTCATGCAACTTCAACCCAATTCAATAAAGAAACAAAAAAATGGGAATCGATTATGCCTTTTTTTGAAAAAAATAATATAAAACCGAATAACGCAACTAAGCTTTGTCTATTTTGGTTTTTATCAATTGTCAAAAAAAATTCATATGATTATTTCATAACATGTTGAGATTGTGGACTTATAACAAAACGTTCTTTGATAAATAAAGAATACAAAGCTAACCGAGTTCACATGCCAGAAGAAATGAGAGTTCAAATAAATGATGTTAAAGAAATTATTGAAATTTTAGGAGGAACAAATCTTGCCATTGCCGGAATTGAAGCTGATGACATAGGCGGAACATTAACAAAAATTTTCAATGAAAAAAATATAAAAGTTGATTTATATTCATCAGATAAAGATTGAATGCAACTTATTAATAAAGATTCAGAACTAATATTAGTTAAAAATGGAGGTGAAAAAAATTGAGTTAGAATAAATGAAGAAAATTTTAAAGAAAAAACACTTTTTCCTTTCCTACCATGTTCAATAATTGATTTTAAGGTTCTTTTTGGTGATTCAAGTGATAATTACAAAGGACCTTTAGGGGAAAAAACAACTCTAGATTTGCTTGAAAAGTATCAAAGTATAGAAAATATAAAACGAAACCTTGCATATTTGCCAAATTCTATTCAAACAAAACTTAATGACTTTTTTAACAATAAAGAAAAATGTGAAATTGCTTTTCAAATGGCAAAGATTGATGAAGATATAAGGGAAGTGTCAAAAGATATTTGTTTATACACAAAAAAAGAAATTAATTTCAAAGAATTAAATCAATTTATTAATAAATTCAATTTTAAAGGGTTTGAAAAACACTTAAATTAAAAAGTAGTTTTAAGAACTCAAATATTCTCGAACTGGGAAAATGATATAAAATTTATTTTTTATTTGGTTTTAAAAAATGACACAAATAATATTTAAATGATTTAATATTAGGTATTATGAGTTTAGCAAATAATGAGAAATATATAGAAAATATTAATGTGATAAAAGTTATGACTTTTTTAAAAAATGCTAAAAAACAATATTATGATTTTATTAAAAAGGAGTAAATTAATCAAAGAGAGGTTTTTGAGTTATATAAAAAAAGAAATATTAAGTAAAAGATTATTTCTTTTTATTTTTAGCTATTTCTTCTGCTATAGATTTAGGAACTTGAGAGTAGTGGGAGAATTGCATAGAATAATTTCCACGTCCTTGCGTGAATGAACGCAAGTCTGTTGCGTAACCAAAAAGATTAGCAAGAGGAACTTTCGCTTTAATTACAGTAGCATTACTTCTTTCTTCGGTTCCTTCAACATTACCACGTCTTTTTGTAACATCACCCATTGCATCACCAAAATATTCTTGTGGAACAATGATATCAACAGACATAATTGGTTCTAATAAGACTAAACCACATTTATCAGCAGCATTTTTTAAAGCCATACCGGCAGCAATTTTATAAGCCATTTCACTACTATCTACATCGTGGTATGAACCATCATATACTGTGGCTTTAATATCGATCATTGGATATCCTGCTAAAGGTCCAGATTTCATTGCATCTTGTAAACCAGAATCAATCGGTTTAATATATTCACGAGGTATTCTTCCTCCAACTACTGCATTAACAAATTCATAGCCTTTGGTTGGATTAGGTTCAAATCTAATTTGACAATGTCCATATTGACCACGCCCACCAGATTGTTTAATATACTTTCCTTCTGCTTCACCAGTTTGTGTAAATGTTTCACGATATGATACTTGGGGAGCACCAACATTAACATTGACATCAAATTCACGTCTCATACGGTCGACAATAATATCAAGGTGTAATTCTCCCATTCCACTAATAATTGTTTGCCCAGTTTCTTCATTTGTTGCAACTCTAAAAGTTGGATCTTCTTCAGTTAATTTGCTTAATGCGATTCCCATTTTTTCTTGGTCTCCTTTTGTTTTTGGTTCAACTGCTAAACTAATAACTGGCTCTGCAAATTCCATAGCTTCTAATTTAACATCAACTCCTTCTTCACATAAAGTATCACCAGTTGTTGTACATTTTAAACCAATAACCGCACAAATATCACCAGCATATATTTCAGAAATTTCATTTCTGTTATTAGAATGCATCTTAACTAATCTTGAAATTCTTTCTTTTTCGCCTCTATTTGAATTGTAAACGTAAGTACCACTCTTAATATGACCACTGTAAACACGCATAAATGTTAGTCTTCCAACAAAAGGGTCAGTTGCAACTTTAAAAGCCAAGGCAACAAATTTCTCATTATCATTTGGAAGAATAGTAAATTCTTTTCCATTTGCATCAATTTTCTTAGCTTTTTTAACATCTAATGGATTAGGAAGATAATCAATAACAGAATCAAGCATTGCCTTAACACCTTTATTTTTAAAGGATGAACCACAAATTACAGGAAAAAATTTGCCAGTTAATACTCCTTTTCTGATGCAAGTTTTGATTTCCCGAACTGTTAACTCTTCACCATTTAAAAATTTTTCCATGCATTCTTCGTCGAAGTTTACTATTTCTTCCAACATTATTGAACGGTAATCATTTGCAACTCCAATTAATTCTTCTGGAATTGGTCCTTTTTTATATTCTTCATCTTTTCCGCCATCATAAAAACGAGCAGTCATAGTTACAAGATCTATTGTCCCTCTAAAATCAGTTTCCGAACCTATTGGGTATTGAATTGCAACTCCATTAGCACCTAATCTTTCTTTTAAACTTTTAACACTCATTTCAAAATTAGCACCAATTTTGTCCATTTTGTTACAATAAACAATTCTTGGAACTTCATAATTATCTGCTAATCTTCAATTGGTTTCCGTTTGAGGTTCGACACCATTTTGAGAATCAAGAACTACAATAGCACCATCAAGAACTCTTAAAGAACGATTTACCTCAACTGTAAAGTCAACGTGACCAGGCGTGTCAATAAGATTAAATTCAAATTCGCCATCATCATCTCCTTCTTGAGGGTCACTATGTTTTCAATTTGCATATGTTGCAGCAGCAGTTATTGTAATGCCACGTTCTTTTTCTTGTGCCATTCAATCCATAGTAGCACCGCCATCATGAACTTCACCAATTTTATGAGTTTTTCCAGTATAAAAGAGAACTCTTTCACTTGTTGTTGTTTTTCCAGCATCAATGTGTGCAATGATACCAAAATTACGATATTTTTCTATTGGAAATTGACGAGCCATATATAAAATAAACTTATATTATTTATTATATAAATACGCATATATAAAATATGTTTCACCATAAATTATGTTTTTAAAATAGTGTAAAAACAGAATAATTATGATAATAAAAATTTATGATAAAGCAAAAGGTAATAGAAAAGCAGCATCTCATTTTAGGGATGTTTTATATCAAAATTTCAGTTATAATATTAATTTATTTAATTAATAGTACATCACCTATAATTTATAAAAATGGAAGGAATAGGATTTAAAAAAAAAACATTTTTGAAATTAAACTCTTAAATAAGTTTGTAAATTTATTTTTTTGAACACTAATTTTTTTAAATTTAGCCATAATTTACTTTGTTTTTTTTTATGAAGGCATGAGAGTTAAAATAAAAAATGATGATGTTTATCAAATTTCAATAGGAATGCATAATGTACATTTAAATTCATTAATATTAAATGATTGAGGTATTGTTTCAATAGTGTTTTCCTCATTAGCATTGGTTTGTTTCATATACAATTTACTTTGCAAAATAAGAGAGAAAAAGTATCTTTCAACTATAACACAGGCTTTGCCATTAATCTTAATACTAAGTTTATTAGCTTGTTTTTTAAGTTCAAATAAAATTCATGAAAATGGTGAAAATCCTTCTACTATTGGATGATTATTTAAAGTGGTTAATGATGGAACAGCGGAATACACAATAGGTGGAAAAATTGTTGTTGCACTTATATATTTAACGTTCATAGTTTCTTTGTTATGTTTAATAATTGAAAAAAAATACATTAATTTAAATTTTCTTAAACATAAAAAAAATAATTCTGACAATTCACAACAAATTCAACAAGAAAAATAATAAATAACAAATTGTAGTTTAAAGATAATTAGACTAAAAGGATGATTTATTTAAAATTAGTTTTGACCCAAAATCTGGGAAAACTTTGTGTTTTTGCACATTATTTCATTAGTCAAGTGTTAATTGTACAAAGAGAAGTTTTTTAGTGTTTTTAAACTAAATACTTTAAGAATTGGTATTAAACTAATAATAAGCTCTCAGAGGATATTTTTTATAATAAAATAATTTAATTGTTTAACAACTTTAGATTTCAATAACTTAATAAGAAGTTAATTAATTGAATAAAATAATTAATAGTTTTAATTCAAACAATTTGATTCAATATGTGCTAATAAATAACCTTAAAAATTTAATAAAATTATTCAATTTTTAAGTTATTTAAAATAATAACAGTATCGAGTTTATTTTCAAGTTTTGCAAGTCTTTCATCAATTTTGTCAATTTTTTCTCCTTGAACTTTTTGCGTTTCTGTTATTTCTTTAATCTCTTTTCCTTGAACATCTAATTTTGAATCAAACTTCTTTAACCTTTTTAAAATCTCATTAATAATATCTGGTTTTGGCGTTCTTCTAGAATAAGTGTATTCTATTACACTAAAATCAGTTCCTTGTTCAAGGATATTACTTGAGGTTCTGTTAACTATGAAATTTCTTTCTTTTCCCATTTTCTTATTAATTATAGGATTAGAAAAGTTCACTTGTTTTAATTTTTGTGCTTTATTTATGTTATTTGTTTGATTTTTATTAAATACCATACATCCTTTATATAGATATACTTTTTTTAAAAAAAAGAGGTGAAAAGCCTCAAAATATGAGACAATTCTCCGCTTTCAAGCAGTGTTTTTGAACTATATTTTACAATTTTAAAATTTAGTAAAATGAAAATAAAAAAGAAAATTTATGTTTTTTCTTCTTCTTTGCACAGTTGAAATTCCTTTTCCGAATTCACCTATTATTGAATCAATTATTATTTATTATTGAAGAAACAACAAAGGGCTTTATTGAAAAAAACCTCGGTAATATTACCATCTTTTTCTTCAAAAGACACTTTATTTTAAATGTGCAAAAATAAGAAATGTTATTATTAAGATAATTTTTTATCTTTTTTTAATTTCCTCTAAAAGTTTTTGACATTTTTTTATTAATTTATATTTTTTAATGTTAATGTGTTTTCCATGTTTAATTAAAATATTTCCTCTTGATATAAGATAATCAATATCAGAAGAATTTGCATTGTAGACTATATCACTAATAATATCATTTATAGGAAAAAGTTGTGCGGATTTAAACTTAAATAAAATCAAATCTGCATCTTTCCCAATGCTTATTGTTCCTTTTGTTTCTTCCTTTCCCAACGCTTTTGCTCCATTAATTGTTGCCATTTTTAAAACATCATAAGAATTTATTATGCAAGGATCTTTATTTATTCCTTTTTGTAATAAACATGCCATTCTTGCCGACTCCAATAAAGAGAGATTGCTTCCTGATCCTTGTCCATCTGTTCCTAAACAAACATTAATGTTGTTTTTCAATAATTCATGAATTTTTGCAACACCGCAACCAAGTCTCATATTGGATAATGGGTTATGTGCTATTGAACAATCTAATTGTTTTAGATTACTAATATCTTTTTTTGTTAATGAAACACCATGTGCTAATACTATTTTAAAGTCCTTAAAATATTTTAAGAGTACACTAGTTGGAGTTGCGGTTTTGTGTTTATCTTTAATTATCTTAACTTCATCATCATTCTCACAAAAATGTAAATGAAGAATTTTTATTCCCAATTCCTTTGCGACACTTATACATTTTTCAATATATTCTGGCGATGCTGTATAAAGTCCATGTATAGAAAGACTTATTTTTTTATCTGGAAATTTTTTAACCAAATTAATAAAATTATTTAATCTTTCTTCACCTTTTTCTTTTGAATCTGCATCCATTAGTGTACATGTAGTTATTCCATCAATGCCAACCTCATCCATTACATTAATGATTATGTCATCTTTAAAATACATATCATTAATGAAAGAAGTTCCATTTTCTAAACATTCAAGTAAACTAAGTTTAGTAAAATAATAAATATCTTTATCATTCATTTTATTTTCCAAAGGCCAAATTGACTCTTCTAATCAGTTTTGAAGTTTTTTTCCATCAATGATTTCTTTAAAAAGTCCCATTGGAATATGGGTGTGGCAATTAATTAAACCAGGGATTGCAATTTTGTTTTTCCCTTTAATGATTTTTATATTATCGCCTTCATATTTTATGTTTTTTCCGATCTTAAAGATTTTCCCATCCTTAATTAAAATATCAATTTTATTTTGAACTAATGGTTGTTGTTCATCCATACTTATTAAACAACATTTTTTAATAAGTAGGTTCATTGAAAAGATTATAAGAACTTTTGTTTTCAATAGATTAAATTTTTCAAAAATATAATTTTAACTATGAAAAAAGATAAGCTTATTTCATTGGCAAAAAGTCTAAAATTTGAACTTAAAAAGGATGAGTTAGAGAATGAAAAATATTTGGACCTATGCTTATTTAACAGTTTAAAATATTCACAAATCATCAACTTTAATTTTAAAAAAAACATTATTTGAGATAAAATAATAAAATTCAGTGATATATTCAAATCAAATTTTTTATTACAAACTGAAAATGAATCAAAAAAAATAGGATTAGGATTTAAAAATATTGATGAAGGAAATTCCAAAATTATTAAATTTAATAAAATTAAAAAAAATAATGATTTTTTTTTAATAAAAGAACAAGCATTGAAAATTTATGAAAAAAACAAATACTTAAACTCAACCATAACACCAACTTTTGAAAACACTCCTCTTTCTTCTGAATCAATTATTTACAATGTCCCATATTCCTTAAAAGACTTATTTTGCACAAAAGATATCAAAACCACAGGCGGGTCAAAATTCTACAAAAATTTTACACCTAACTATTCTTCTACTGTTTATGAAATGCTTTCAAGAAATGGGGGGTATCTAGTTGGGAAAGATACTTGTGATGAGTTTGGATGTGGTGGAAGTGGATTCGAATGTTCTGCAATTGGAGATATACCAGTAATTAATTTTCACAATGAAAAAAAAGTGGTTCTCGGAAGTTGCAGTGGTAGTGCAAACAAAGTAGCTTCTAGTGAAGTAATCTTCTCAATAGGTGTTGATACTTGTGATTCTGTAAGACACCCTGCGAGTCTTGTTGGAATAGTTGGATATAAACCAACATATGGACTTATAAGCAGATATGGTACTTTTTCCTTTTGCAACACAATGGATACTGTTGGTATACTAGCACAAAACGTTAGTGATGCCGGGATTATTGCTAATATCCTAATTAGATATGATGAAAAGGATATGACTAGTCAAATTATTTGTACCAAAGATGAGAAAGTTAATAGAAATGGAATAATACAAACAAGTGAGAAAAAAATAAAAGTTGGAATTATTAAATTTAATGATGAACAATGAGATGATGAAGAAATAAAAAAAAGTTTTAAAGAAGGAGACATTATTAAAAAAGAGTATGAACAATTAAAACATAAGTTTAATGATGATTTTGAATATGTAGATATAAACTTGCCTTCTTGAATAAATGAAAAACTATTATTTGAGCTATATCATGTAATTTGTTATTCTGACTTTTTTTCAAACAGAGCAAAAGATACTGGTATAAATACCATTAAAGAACATAAATTTATAGGTGATTATTATCAACATGTGTTCCAAAATAGAAGTGAATTATACAGTTTTAATACAAAAAAGAAAATGCTTTTAGGAACTCAATTTATAAATAAAGGAATTGATAGAATAGCATCAAAAATTCGTGATTTATTGATTACATATTTTAATGAATTGTTTAAAACTATTGACTGTTTCTTACTCCCTGGAAGTGGTGATATTGCACCTGATATAAATTTCAAAATACACAACTACACAAGAAACCAAATAAATGAATATTTAAAACTCGCTAATTATTGTGGTTTTTGTTCAATAACCATTCCATTTGGAAAAGCAAAAAACATGCCTTTTGGTCTTAATATAAATTGTAAACAATTTGATGACTTTAAATTATTAAACATCGCAAGGAAATTTGAAGATAATATAAAGTATGGAAAAGAATAATAAATATCAAATCACTATTGGTTTAGAAATTCATACACAAGTTAATACATTTAATAAGGTTTTTTCTCAATCTTTAAATTCTTCAACATCACAAAGCAATACATGTGTTAATGAAATTGATTTAGGTTTACCTGGAACATTACCGTTTTTTAACTTAGATGTATTGAAAAAAGCAATAATACTTGCAAAAGCATTAAAAATGGACATTAATAATACATTAGCTTTTAATCGGAAAGTTTACTTTCATTATGATCTTCCGAAAGGTTACCAAATAACACAATTTGGTGAAAATACAATTGCGAAAAATGGCATTATAAATCTCAAAAATAAAACAATCAGGATTGAAGAATTTCATATTGAAGAAGACACTGCAAAACAAACAAAAGAAAATGAATTAAACTTTCTTGATTACAATCGATGTGGAGTTGGATTAATTGAAATTGTGACAAAACCTGATTTTTATTTAAAAGAAGAAGTAATTGAATTTTTAAAACAATTAAAAAGATTGCTAATATATTTAAATATTAGTGATGGAAAAATGGAAGAGTCGAATCTCAGAGTTGATGTTAATATTTCAATTAGCAATACCGAATCTCTTGGTACAAGAGTGGAAATTAAAAATTTAAACTCCTTCAATTCTGTATCAAAAGCAATTGAACATGAATTTAACAGACAAAAAAAAATATTAGAAAGTGGAAAAGCAGTTATTCAAGAAACACGAAAGTGAAATGATGAAAATGAAGAAACAGAATTTATGAGAGAAAAGAAAGAACAAAGTGAATACTTTTATAATAATGAAACAAATATCTTGCCTTTCAATATATCTAAAATTATTAATTTAACATTTCTTGAACAAGAAAAACTTCCACAAAATATTTTTGATTCATTAAAGAAACAAAACCTACCTGAATTTTACATTGAACAATTACTTGATGATTATGATTTATATGTTTTTTTTATTTCTATTAACAATGTAATCAATGATGTTAATTTAACGTCTACATGGATAATAGTAGAATTGTTAAAAATATTAAATAAAAATAATATTAAAATTTTAGAAATTTCAAATTCCTTAAAATCAAATTTCTTAGACCTGCTTTTATTGATTAAAAAGAATGAGATTAATCAAAAACAAGCAAAAGTATTATTAGAACACTTGTATGCCTCAAAAAAGGATGTTAATCAGCTAATAAAAGAACTTGGTATGAAACAAATCACTAATAAGAACGAACTTGAAGAAATAATTATGAAAATTTTAAACAATAATAAAGAAATGATTTTACAAAATAAGGAAAGGGTGGAAAGAATAGAAAAATTTATTATTGGATTAGTAATGAAGGAAACAAAAGGGCAAGCTAATCCTAATATTGTTAAAAATTTATTTGATAAACTAATACTATGTTTTATTTAAATATTAAACATTATTATTTATTAATAATTATTTTATTTAAATTTATATATTTATTATTAATTAATTAATTTTATTAATTATTAAGTACAATATATTATTGTTTGAAAAATGCTTATCTAATATTAAGATATTAGATAAAAATAAAAAAATATGTATTATATTTAATCTTAATTAAATATAAATTTTAATTTATAAAAAAAGATGGAATTGCGACAAGGAAGAAAAATAATAAGTATGAAAAATTTAAAAAACGAGAATAACAATCAATAGTACTTAACTATAATGTATGTATTTAGCACTTATTTGCTTGATTTTTGCTCAAAATAAGTTAAGGAGTATAAAAGTACCACCCCACCAAAAGTTTGATGCTAGAATGAAAATTATCTAACTATTCTCACAATATCATTCTTTTTTAATTCAATGTGAGTATCAAAAATAACTTTTACAACAGACATAGGTGTATTAACGACTGTAACACTTATATTATCTTTATCAAACATTTGAACTATTTTAATTTTTTTTATTTCATTTAACAAAGGGCTTAAAATCTCAAATGTATCGGATAAAGAAAATTTATTTCTTGATAGAACATAGTATGAAAATGAATTAACTTTTTTAATAATTGTAAATCCAAAATTTTGAATAACCTTTCTTTGTTCTTCATGATAAAGCATCTTATCAATACCTGGTTTACCATTAAATCATGCTAAATTTGTTTCTCTATTAGCAGCTTTTTTAATATCATTTATATATTGAAAGATATTCTTTTGTGATTTTTTTGATGTTTTTTTCATATTTATTACTTTTTTATTATCTTAAGAATTCATCAAAGGCTTTTGAAATGATATCATTTGATAAAAATTCACTTAAATTTACATCCGGTAAAGGATTATTTTTTTTCTTAAATTCTTGAAATTTAATCTTAAATTCATCAATCTTTTTATTATCCAAGCCGATAAAGACACTTTCTTGGTTAAACATTTTTTTATAAGCATCCATAAACTTTTGTCGTAATGAATATTCATTAAAAAGTTCAGCATCAATTGTGTTATTAAATTTAATGATCACAGCGTTATTAGAGGAAATAAATACCCTTTCGCAGTCTCCTATGTTAGCAAAAGCTGCTAAATTTGATTCGATCATTTTTTGCAAATTACTTTGCATTTTAGCATTGTTTTCCTTTGAATAGTTGAATGCAACTTGTAAAAATATTTTTTCTAAATCTCTTTTTACATTTTTTTCTTTTTCATTTTTGGAATCTTGTTTTATTTCATTAAATATGTTTGGTTTTTCTTGATTTTTACTTTCTTGATTAACGCTTTCGTGTATATCACTTTTATTATTTTTGTATTCTTTAGTGCTAAACATACCTTCTAAGGTAAATGAATGTTCTAAATTAGTTATTATTTTATTTAAATTAGAATCTTTAGTGTTTTTTAATACTTTTTCTTCCTTGATGTTTTCCTTTGTTTCAATAATGTTAACACTGTTATTATTTTGAGTATCACAAATAGCTAATGATTCAAAAATCATTTTTTTAAAATAAAAATATGCTTCATTTGAAGTTTTAACTTTTCCTAATTCTTTTTCAAAAATATTCAATAAATTTAATAAGTATTTATATTGTGAAGAATTAATAGAATCAAATTCCTTTAAATTAATTTTTTTTAATAACTTTTGGTTTTTTGTTTGAATGTAAACTAACTTATCAATTAAAATATCACAAATATCAAGAGTGAGTAGATATATATTAGCTCCAGATTGAATAAAACTCTCTGCTAGATTCAAACATTCTGCTAGATTATTTTCAATAATTAAATTTATTAGTTTAATTTTTTTATCAATTGCAACAATTCCAAACATGGAATATATTAATTCTGTATTGATATTGTTGTTACTTACCATGTACATTTGTTCAAGCATAGATAATAAATCACGAGCATGCCCATTTGCTAATTCAATAAGCTGTTTAGATGCATCATTAGAAATATTAATTTTTTCTTTTTCAACAACATTTGAAAGAACAGAGTTCATTTCTTCATCGTTTAATTTTGATAAATTAAAATATTGACTCCTTGAAACTATTGTTGCTGGTATTTTATGAAATTCAGTCGTTGCAAAAATAAATATCACATGTTCAGGAGTGTCTTCTAATGTTTTTAATAAAGCATTTCATGCTTCATTAGTAATCATGTGTGCCTCATCAACAATATATATTTTCTTCTTAAGAATTGTTGGCAAAAAAAAAGTATTCTTAACAATTTCACGAATTTGACCAACTCCATTATTTGTAGCGGCATCAAGTTCAATAATATCTAAACAATTTCCTTCTTGAATACTTTTACAATTTTCACACTCACCACATGCATCACCATTTTTATTATTTAAACAATTAATTGCTTTTGCAAAAATTCTGGCATTTGATGTCTTGCCATTTCCTTTTGGACCTGAGAATATGTAAACACTTGAAAGTTTGTTATCTTTAACCTCATTCATAAGTGTTTTTGTGAGGTGTTTTTGACCAATAATTTCTGTGAATTTATTTGGCCGGTATTTTTTATAAAAAGAAACAAAAGACATTTTTAAAATTATATTTTTAGTTTCTTTATTTTGTTTATTTTTTTATAAATTAAATTTTGTATAAATATTTTCTTTTTTTGCTATGAAATTTATCATAAAAACACTAATAATTAATTTATTATTTTAGCAATTAGTTTACTAATTTTTTTATTATTTTTTTACTGGAGCTAATGGGTTAATGTTAACTAATGAAAACATGAACATAGGAACAAAAAAAACTGCCATAATTTGAATACTCATTATATATGGATCTGCATTAGAAGGAGAAGCGGTTAATAAACCCATTAATTTACGAATATTATATTACTTTTTTTTAATATTAAAACCTTGTTTTTTCTTTAAAAACTAATGGTGTTTTTATTTATTATTAATAAATTAATATATTAATTAAATATTAATTTAATTATCAAAAATGCTCACTTTTTTTTGTTCGTCTTTTTCATCTTTTAAAACTTCAAAGTTACTCATTAGTGAACAAAATAATATTTTTTTATTAAATAATTTATCAATTTTTTCTTTCGAAGAACTCTTCTCAATTTCACTAACTTTATTGTATGAAATTTTATTATCTTCATGCAAGAAAATTATCTCATCATTATTATTTGCTTCAATGGAAAAGAATAAATTAATAATATTACTTTTAGTGATATTAATAAGTGGTTTTGGAACACTGGTTCTTTTTCCGACAAAGATTTCATTTTTTCCTATTTTTTTAACCCCTTCATTGCAAACCATCACAAGATATTTCTTATTCGGATAATCAATAAATAAAGAACCGATTTCTTCAATGAAGCTTCCATTTTTAACACCGCTTGCATTTTTTCCAACACAAGGAATTTGACTTAAAGGGTACATTAAAGTTTTCCCACTTATTGTTGAAAAACCAATTAAGATATTTTCATCATTTGTATCATTTAAAACTGCCCCAATTAATGAATCATCAATTAAGTTAATTACTTTTGAAGTCTTAATAATTTTGGTATTTAAATCTTCTAACATTACTTGTTTTATCATACCATTCTTTGTTGCTAGAACGATAGTATTTTTCTGGTTCTCATTATTAATTTCACAAGCAAAAATAATTTTTTCATTTCCTTCTATTGCACTTATACTATTCAAATGAATACCATGTTCCTTTCATTTTGTCTGTTCAATTTTATGCACAGGGATTGTGATAAAATTTCCTTTGTTTGTTATAAGAACAACTTTGTTTCTTTGGTTTGAAATAAAATGTACAATTGGAATATCCCCAGATTTAATTCCTATCTCTTTAAACTCATTATTTTCAAAACTTCGTTTAGAAACATTTTTTAAATATCCATCTCTAGTTGCGACAAAGCTTATTTCCTTATCTTCAATTGTTTCACTAATATCAATATTGATATTACTTTCTTCATCACTAAATGTTGATTTCCTTTTGTAATCCTTGAATATTTTTTTATATTCTTTAAAAACATTTTTAATATGTAAATTGCGATAATCTTTATCATTAAGTATTTTTTCATATTCAATAATTAATTTATCAAGTTCCTCAAGTTCATTTTTAAGTTGCAAAATATCAGTGTTACTTAATCTATATAAACGCAAATTAACAATTGCTTCAGCTTGGTTTTTTGTAAAATTAAATTTATTAATAAGTTCTGATATAGCAGATGCTTTGTCGTTTGATTTTCTAATTGTCAAAATAATTTTATCTAAGATACTAATAGCATTAATCAAGCCTGAAACTATTTCTTTTCTTTTGCTAACTTTTTCTAAATCAAATTTTGTATATTTTTCTACAATTTCATCACAATATTTTAAGAAAGTATCAAAATAGGTAATAATATCAATAAGACAAGGCTTCCTATCTTTGATAGCAATCATGTTAAAATTGTATGCGATTTGTAATTGTGTGTGTTTGTATAAGAAGTTTTTTAAGAATTGAAAATTATCTGAGTTCTTTAAATTTATGCATATTGAAATACCATTATCATCTGTTTCATCATGACATTCGGAAATATTTAAAGTTTCATATTTTTCTGCACATTCATTGATTTCATCAATAAGAATAGCTTTGTTAACCTCATAAGGTATTTGTGTTATGTAAGCTTGTTTCTTATTCACAAGTTCAATTACACCTCTAATATTAATTTTTCCTTTTCCTGTTTGATAAGCTTCAATTATTCCCTCCTTATTTAAAATAATACCACCAGTTGGAAAATCAGGACCAGGTAATATTTTCAAAATACTTTGTAGATTCAAATCAGGATTATCTAATTTTTTAATTAAACATTCGATTAATTCGAGAATGTTGAAAGGTGGAATATTTGTTGCATAACCAGCCGCAATACCATTCGCACCATTTATTAAAAGGTTAGGTAGCAATGTTGGTAAAACAGTTGGTTCAATTTCGCTTCCATCAAAGTTTTCGATAAAAAGAACAGTATTCTTTTCAATATTTTTAATTAATAATTCAGAATAAAGACTCATTCTACTTTCGGTATACCTCATTGCTGCTCATGCATCATTGTCTATTGAACCATTATTACCGTGCATATCAACCATTGGAATATTCTTTTTTCATTGTTGACTCATAACAACCATCGCATCATAAATAGAAGTATCTCCATGAGGATGATATTTTCCGATTACTTCACCAACAGTTCTAACTGATTTCTTGTGCGGTTTATCATGAAGCATTTGTAAATTATGCATAGCATATATAATCCTTCTTTGAACTGGTTTTAATCCATCACGAATATCAGGTAAAGCTCTGTCTTGGATTATGTATTTTGCATATCTCCCAAAAGAGAAAGAAAATATGTCTTCGATTTTTTCATTTCTTATTATTGAGTTATCGATAAATTTTTCCTTTTTAGCCATATCTTAATTTTCTTTATTTGCTCATTGTTTGATGAATTCTAATATTTCTTGTTTATTCTTTAAATAGTCATTATTTAGTTTTATTGTCTTTAAGAAGTTTCTTATTTTTTCTTTTTCAATTTCTTTAAGTTTTGTCGATAAATTTTCAATTTTTTCAATGTCTTTTTGTGAGATAGCAAGTTCCAATCTTTTCTTTAAAGAATATTTTTTAAATGCATTTTTTTGAGCTTTGGTTATCATATATGTATATTATAGTTTTAAACTATGTTTAAAACAACTATTTTTTGTTAACGGCAACAACTGCATATTTAATAACCCGATCATGTAATTTATATGCATTAGAAATAACTTTTGTGACAATGTTATCATTAAATTTTTCATCATTAGTTGTATCGAAAGCTTCCATCATTGCAGGATCAAATTCTTGTCCAATTTCAACTTTAACTTCGCTAACATTTAAATTTGAAAGCAGACTATCAAACATAATTGCAAACATTTTAAAACCCATTAAAAAATTTTTAATTTTTGCATCTTCTGTATTGAAATTAATTGCTTTTTTAAATTGATCAACTATTTCAATTATTTCACTTGCTGATTTTGCAATACCATATTTTTTAATTTCATGGTTTTCACTAGAATATTTTTCTTCCAACTTTGCTATTTTTTCTTGAACAAGATTATTTGCTTGTTCCATTTTTTCTTTTAATTTTTCAGAATAAGTTTTATTATGTTCTTCTAATTGATTTTCATAATTTAATATCTTAATATTGTTAGAAACTAATTGTTCTTCCAACTTTGCTATTTTTTCTAGCAATTCAACATTTTTAGTTACTAAATCTTCACCTTCTTTTTCTATTTTTTTATCTTCCTTAGTTGAAGAATCATTTTGATTATCGATTGTGTCTTTCATATAAAATTATTATATAAATTAAAAAATTATTTTAAATTTTTTGAAACCTTACCAGCAATATCAAACATAGAAAAATCACTGCCTAATAATGCAACTAATTTTGCATCTGTAGAATGATACTTACGTCCATCCTTGGCATCCTTCTTTGTTTCTTTTGAAGATTTAATATAATCTCAAATCTTCTTTAATGACTCAGGACGAGATATTTCTTTAGATCCTATAATAGCTGCTAATGTGGCACTTGGTGTTAATGGTTTGTTAAAAGCTGCGTTTGCCATTTCTATCAATATTATAGCATATTTTTCTATTTTGGTTTGAAGAGTATTTTCTTTTATATATTTAATAATTATTCTAATTATTATCTTCGATTTAAGTCATTCTAAAATTCACTTTTTTCATAGTAGCCTTTTCACTTTTCATGATCAAAAAATATGATGTTGGAATAAAAAAATGACAAGAAATATCAAAAATAGTGTTAAGATAAATATTCGTGATAAGAAAAATTTTATATGAAATTAAAAAATAATAAATCAACTAATATTCCAGCTAATTCAGCATAAGTGGATTTATTTGAATCATTAGGCTCGAAAAGATTTGAAAAAGCCATACCAATAATGTCTCTTATATTATTCCCTTCTTCTCGATTTTCTAATTTAATAAATGACTTATCGCTATTGAAGAATAATGGTGCTTCATATTCTTGATGTTTCTTGTATTCATTTTCGTCTTTATAAATAATATATTCTTGTGTAATTGAACCAATGTATAAAACACCATTGTTATCATTTTTATATTTTACATCAATTGTAAATGAACCTCTTTCTTGCTTGTCATCTTGTGTATCTTTTAAAATATTTTGTTTGTTTATTTTACTTAATAATTTTTTAGTCATTTCTTGAACATTGAATTTCATTTTATAAACACTTTCATTTTTTTCAAAAGTAACATTTTCAAGATTTGAAGAGCTAATATTAGTAATTTCTGGAAAAATC
Source organism: Mycoplasmataceae bacterium (assembly GCA_031260145.1). GTDB lineage: Bacteria > Bacillota_I > Bacilli_A > Mycoplasmatales > Mycoplasmoidaceae > Malacoplasma_A. The sequence goes on along the minus strand of JAIRKL010000004.1, from coordinate 21,345 downwards.
TGGGCATTTCCAAGATAAAATTTTATTTCTTCTTCTTTTGAAGAATTATCTCCTAAGTAAGTGAAAATTTTATCAATACCAGTTATTTTGATATTCTCAATATCAGTAATGATAAAAGGAAAAATAGTTCCAGTATCATTTGAAATCTCTGAAATACTTGGGATTATTTTATATGTTCCTTTTTCTTCATCAGTTGGAGTTCCAGAAAGATACCAATTGTTATCATTTGAATCTTTTGTTATACTAATACCTTCCGGAAGAGAAGAATTATTAAAGTCACTTACATTAACATTTTCTTCATCTTCTGAAGTTCTTAAATCCATTAAATTCATACTTTGACCAGTTTGAGTTTGTTTTTTAATAATTACTTTATAAGTCTTTTCGGGAATAGCAATATCCTTTGTTAAATTTAACAATTCTATTTTTGTTCAGTTTTCTTCATTTGTCTTTTCATAAATTTCAGGAATATATAAGGTAGTATCTTTAGAAAAATCCCCATATAAACCAAAATAGTCATTGTGAGTATTTTTCAAATTTCCTTCTGTTCCAGTGTAAGCAATATTTATTCAATACATTCCATTTTTGCTTTCTGAAGTTCAATTTGGTGTTTCTTTAACAATAACAGTTTTTGAATCTTCATCCAACTGAAAATAATTATTTTCAATCATTGTAATATTTGTATCAGTTACATCTTTCCCACTTATTATTGGTTTTTTGTTAGAAAAAGGAATAGGATTAGTATTAACTTCATTTGTATTTAAAAGCCAATAAGGCGTATAAGTCGTAGAATCTCCATCTTGAACAATTTGCATTTTCTTCATGCTACTTGAATCAATATTTTTCAATGCATCTAGGTTCTGAGAAGTAAAGCCAATAAGTGGTAAACCATCTGAAACATTTTCACAACTTTCACATGTTGTTTGAGGGGAAATAATATTCGCAGAAACAATATTAATCGGGTTAACAACTGATGTTTTATAAATACAATCGCTTGCTGAATATTCGATATTGATAACATAGGTTCCGCAAATACTTCTTTTCGGTTTTATTGGAGAACTAGTTCCAAAAGCATTAGTACCAGTTTGTTCAAATTTAAGGACAAAAGAAACTGAATTACTTTCAGAAGTTCCATCTTTTTTTGTTACTTCTAAATTAATTCCATCATCATTTGTATTAAAACTATCACATGTGATTTTTCATTCATTTTCATTGTAACTAAAATTAAATGGTAGAGTTGCTGTTAATTCTGTTTCTTTTCCACTAATTAATTCTTCATTAACAATTCCAACAATAGGAGAGATAGGAGAACCATTTTCAAAGGTTACACTCATAATATCTGCCTTTTCAGAAATTTTTTCTTGGTCTCCTTTATTTAAAAAAATCATTGGAACAACTATGTTGAATGTTTTTGAACTATTATCATTTCTAACAAAACTTTTTTTGTTTGTTTTATTGTTGACTAGCTTGCATAATTTATCTTGTTTATTAATTTGTTCTAGTTTTTGTTCTTTTGAAGTATCAAGTGATAAATCAATTAAAGGCTCATTTTCATTTTTACTTCCAATTTGTAAATTAAGTTGTATTTCATCTGGAACATCAATTTCAATCCCTTCAATACTTGACAAACCTAAGCTAATTTTTTCTTGTGAAAATTTTAAAAGAGGATGAGTTTCTATTTTGTGTCCATTACTGTTAAAAACACTTTGATTATCAAATAAAAATAATTTATTTTGATCATTCAATATACTTAATTCCCAAATTAGTGAACCTACTTTTGGAACAAAGTAACCGTAATTTTTTTTTTCTAAAAGTGTTTGCATATTTATTTGTGAAAAAGCACTATCACCAGAAGTTAGAAAATTAATATCAGTAAGTGGGTTGAAAATACAAAAAAGATCATACAAGGTTATTTCCATTTCTCCTAATAAAGCATTCTTTTTAATTTTTAAAATTTTCATATCTTGGTAACTTTTAATCAATGTATTTCATTGCGATTCCCCAGAAACGGTGAGATTTTTAGTGCTTTGTAATTTTCCTGTTGCTAAAAGAACAAGGTAAACATAAGCAATAATAAAATTAGGGTTAATGCTACCGATAGACATTTTTGCTCCTTCAATAATACTAGCAACTAAATCTAAAAGTTGAACATTTGAAAATATTTTAGATATAAGAGTAGAATGATCAGTTCTTTGATTATTTTTTTGCTGTGAAATAGTATCATTTGAAACATCATAATCATAACCATTCATTTGTGCAATAGATATTTGTGCATTGTGAATGGCATCACTTATACCAATAGGATGTTCTTCTGTTCCTCATCAAATTTGTTCAATTGCTTTCATTGGTGTTGCAAAATCACTTGGTATTGAAATATTTGAAAATAATTTTGTGAACAAACTAACAAAGCTATTAATCGGTGTTAAAGAATTGGTTTCTGTTGTGTACTTACCTTCATTTTTTCCAGTAATAGTTATATAGTCCTCCTTGTTATTTGAACTAAAAGATTTTATTAAACTATCAAATAAATCATGGTTTTTTGTTCCATTATCAAGAGTATGATTTAAAAAATCATGTGTTTTTTCTATTTGAGATGAGAATTTTGCAATTCCTGTATTTTTTGTTTTTTCTGATGCAATGGAAAAAAAATCAAAACTTGCAACAGCTAGCGGGAAACTTCCTGCTAAAATTAATCCAAAAGAAATAATTCTTGTTCCTCCTCCTAAGGTTTTATTTTTTTTTGTAATTCTTTGATATCTTCCTTGTTCTATTTTAATGTATGACTCTTGTTTTTTTGGATTAATTCATTTTGAAAAAACTTGCATCAAAATAAAAAGTACTGGTGTAAGTATTAATAAAATTAATAAGAAAAGAATAAAGTATAAAATAGGAATAAATAAAAAATATAAATCTTGAATTTGTCTATTTGTAACTTCAACACTTATCATTTCATTTCCAGTTAAAAAACTTTGTACCAATGGTTTCACGATATCAACCAAAATATTAGGAGCAAGTAAAGTAATTAAAACTGTTAAAGCATAAGAACTAAAAAGTCAAGAAGCAATAAAAATAGAACGTTTTCAGTTATAAGTCAATGAAGAAAATGCTGAAATAAAAAGGATTAAAAAGAATATTATTATTGGAACAAAATCCGGTAAAAAATCTAAACCATTAATAGGTAAATTAAACTCCGGAAGCATTATAAATAATTATAATTTTCGAAAAATCTAAATCAATAAAACTATATCCAACTGTATTTGAATAAGATAATAGTGTCCTTAAAAAGAGATACAACTTTTTTCAAAATTCATAATTATTAAGTTAAAATTTTTAACTCATAAAAATAATTGCTGAAATAAATAAAATAGCACTAAAATGAGCTATGTTATTTGAATAATTTTTTATTGATTAAATAAAATTCGAATCAGAAATACTTGAATATTTATTTTTTTATTTCAGAAATAATCTTTTCCATAAAAACTTTATCATCTAATGTCATTTTAGGGCTTTGTCCAGTTCTTATATGTTTCTCAACTCATTCCCTAGCTATTTGTAAACATTCACCAAATCTTAAATATTTATTATCCTTTATTTCTTCATAAGAAAAATGTATAGTTTCACATCTTAATTTATCAAAAGTTCTATTGAATTTTTCAATATATATATTTTTGTTTTTCTCATCATTAATATATAAATCTTTTGGCAAAAAAATATAACAAATTTCTGCACCTGCTTTTTCATTATTTTGCTCTAAAATATATAAATAAAAAAGAACTTGATAAATGTTTTCGATAATCTTTTCCACTTTATAAAAATGTTTTTCTTCGACTTCTGTAAAAATATATTCAATTATCTCATTAATATTTCTTCTTTTCATTCCCTTTTCATATTTGTAAAGTAGTCTTATTTTTCTTTCATTTGTTTTAGTGTTTTGTTTGACATCAAATAAATCATTGTATTTTCCTTCTTTTTTCTTGATAACTGGTAAATTATCAAAAGGGTTGAAGAAGATTTCTTTTTTCCAATCATTTTCTTCAATATAAAATAGTCTATCTAATGAAACTGTTTTTATCTCAATCAACTTATTTTTTTTATAAGCATCAATATCACCTTTAAAATATCCTTCTTTATCAGTAACTTTTTTTTGTAATTCTAAATCATTACCATATTTATTTTTAATAATTAATTCTTCATAAATTTGTCCAGTTATTGAATTTGATGTCTTAGTTTCAGGTAATAAATTTCCAAATACTATTTTGCTTCATATTGAAAATTGTTCACTTTCATTATTTTCTTTAATAATTTTGTAGAAATATGAACCAGTAATACATTTTTGCCTAATTGTTAGTCCTTCTTTAATATCATAAATGCTATTTAAATATTCATTCTTCAAACTTATTGTATTTGGTAAAGAACTTGTTTTAATACATTCTTTGATTGTTTTAAAATCTTTTTTATATTTTTTCTTATCCATTTCCACAATAATTATTTTTTATTTTCCTTCCTTTTATTACACAAATGATAAAAAGAACACTTGTTGCAATTAAACAAACAAGTATTGAAACTTTTTTCACTAATATTTTTATTTAGTTCTTTTGCAACATCCTTTAAGTGCTTTTTTTCTTTTTCAAATTCTTGTAAAGAAATTAAATTTTCAGTTTTATATCCATATTCAATTTTTTTATTTGTATCTAAATTTATAGCAACAAGTTTTATTTTCAAAACATCAATTACGGAAATTGTATTAACATATGCAAGTGCATATCTAATCAATTGTCTTTTAATCTTTGAGTCCTCAACATCCCAATTTGAAGTTTTATAATCTGTTATTATTACTTTTTCATCATCAACATATAAATTATCAATTGAACCTTTGAAAACTATATTATTTCCTTCATCATTTTCTAAATATCATTCAAACTTTTTCTCGCATTCTGTGTGTTCAACAATTTCTTTTGTAAAAAAAATTTGTTCATATCTTAAAATTTTATTTATAATATCTTCCTTTTTACTAACAATATCTTTACATTTAATATTTCTTACTTCAAATAAGTCATTAACTATTTTTTTTACATGTAACTTGAAATTAACTGAATAATCACGTGGTTTGGCAAATATTTCCATAAATTCATGAAACAACACTCCTCTGTTTGCAAAGACATTTGTTAAAACTTCATTTATCTCATTTTCTTTTTTCTCGAAAGATTTGCAAATGTGTGAAAAGTAATAACTTTGTGGACAAAAATCATATTGTTCAAGACTTGTATGAGAAAATTCAATGTCTTCTTTTAAACTTATATATTCTTTCATTTCTGAATAAATTGAATTTGAAAAAGTAGGTAAGGAATCATTTATTAAAGATTCTTTATATAAAAATTCAAAGAAATAAGAAGGTTTGTTTTCATTATTACATGAAAAATGAATATATTTTCTTGATCTTGTTATTGCAATATAAAATAATTTAACCTCTGGATCAATTGGATGAAAGTCTTTTTCTTGTAAAAAAAGTTTATCAAAAAAACTTTTAAAGTGAAATTCATCATTCTCTCTATTTTCTTTAAGTTCTTTTTCATCTTTATTGATATCATTGAATTTTTCTTCTTCCTCACTTTTTGCTGTTTTACTTGGGAAAATATCATTATTTAAAAAAGGAATAAAGGTTATAAAAAAACTTAATCCTTTGCTTCCATGTGCCGTAAGGATACTTACTTCGCCATCCTTATTTTCACATTTTGAAAATAAATAACTATATGTATCATTGCAAGAATTTAGGAATTCATAAAAATCCCTCACTTTTTGTATTCAACCAACATCAAAATATATTTCTTCATATTCTTTGACAATTTTCATAATTTGTTCAATGTTAAGTAAAAATTCCTCATAAATGATTTCATCCTTTATTTCAATAGGATTAATTATTTTGATGAGCTTCTTTAAAAAGCAAGTAAAGGTGGTATTCCTATTGATATTATTTACATTGAAATCCACAATAGCTTGTTGAAACTCATTTAATAATCCAACAATATCCTCGTTTTTTTCTTTATCATTTTTTCCAAACAAATAAAAAAGTAAATCATTTGCAGCTAATTGATGATATTTTTTATCAAAATCATTAATTTGAAGAAGAATTTTGTATAATGAAAAAGCTAATGGGTATTTTCCTTTATATTTAAGAACAAACGGAATTTTTTCATCTTTTAAATATAAAGAAATAATATCTGAGTATTTAATATTCCTTTTTTCTAAACTTAAAACATATTCTTCTAAATGAGGGATTAAAACATTTTTATACAAAAACTTATTTAAAAATTTTCTATTTCACAGAATTATCTTTTCAACATCAATTTCTGCATTTTCAAATTTACAATATTCATTTTCAATAAAATCAAACATTTCCGATGTCATATATTTATTTCCAATTATTTTATTTTTATTTTTTAAATAATTAACACTGAATGAATTATCATTTTTTTTGATACTTTCAGGCTTATTTAATAATAAAAAAATAAATGCTAAATATTCTTCTTTTTCAAATTTATCATAGCAAAAAATCCCCCCATTTTCATTTCTTTTGTAAGGTATATTATTTTGCAAAAAAGCATAGCAAAAATCATCGATATTTACATTTCTTCTTGTTATTACCGCAATATGCTCATATTCAACTCCTAATTCATGATATTTCTTTATTAAATCAATAATGCTTTTTATTTCCTCTTCCTTGGTTTCATAAATTCTTTTTGTTAAGTCATTTTCTTCAAAAGAGTACTTCGATATTGTTTTAAATACTTTTTCACATCTTTTTCCTAAAATCATATTTCCAACTATTTTATCAGCTAAGTAAACTATTCCAGTGCTGCATCTTCTAGTATTTATCTTTTTAAGACTTAAAACGCCATTTTTTACTTTTAATAATTTAATATTTTCTTCAAAATCGTTTAAATATTTTTCATTTCCCCCTCTGAATTGATATATTGCTTGATCATCATCTCCGACAATATATAAAAAAGTATTATTTTCAATAAAGATTTGAGTAATTTTTTCTTGAATAGCATTCACATCTTGATATTCATCAATAATCATATATTTGATATCTTTAATCAATTCTTTCATTTGTTCTTTGAATTTTTTGAAAGAATCAATAAAATTTTTTAATATCAAACTAAAAGTTAGATTTTTTCTTTTTAATAAGAAGGCATTAAATTTTTCATACAAATTTTTAATACTTTCTGGCATTTTTGAAGAAGTATTGTATTTTGGCAAATAAATATCTTCTTCACAAGCTTTGTAAACTAATTTTAAATAATCAGGTATTGTTATTGAATTAACATCAAAACCCTTATTTATTTTTCTTGTAAAAGGCAAAACCTTATTAAAATTAAGTTCTTTGTAAAAACGATAAATAAGTAACTTTACCTGGCTTTCATTAAGTACTTTCATTTCATTAAAATTTATTGCTTCACTTTTTATTTGTTTGATTACATTTAAACAGAAAGAATGTATTGTACCTATAAATATTTTTTGCAATTTTTGAAAAGTTTCATTCTTACTCTTAAATATTTTATTTTCAACAGTTCTGCAATAAATTTCTTTTTTTAAATCTTTCGCAGCTAATTCAGTGAATGTCATGACTGCAATGGAATTAAGATTATTTTTATTATTTTTAATAAGTTCAATAACTTTACTTACCATTAAATATGTTTTTCCACTTCCAGCACAAGCAAGAATTTTGATATGTTTTCTCTTCTCATTTAAAACTATTTGTTCCGTTTCTATATCGGTTTCATTATTTCCTATATATATAGCTAAATCTGGTTTTTTAACTAAATCTTTTTCATTGTTTTTTTCCATAATAAATTATGGAAATTATATTTTTGATTTTTAATATCCTTTTGTCTAATTTACTAATTTTTCAATCATTTTTAATATTTTCGAAAATGTTCAATCTTTTCACTATTATCAATTAAGTTATTAATTATTAGATGTTTTTATAATCCTGATGAACAACCAAGAAAATGAACAATTCCAAACAATTCTCACGAAAAATATGAGAACTATTTAAATCTAATTTAATTAAACAAAATAAAGAATTAGGCAATGATAAAGAAAAAATACAAAAAATTGAAAAAAAAACTCTTAAATTAATAGATTCAATATTTTCCAATATTGGACAAATAAATGAGGAAGCTGTAAAAAGCATGTTACTATTAAATGAATTATTTCATCAGGATTCTAATAAAGGGTATCTTAATTTTTCATATTCTAATATTAAATTATTCTTACTTAAATTTTATAATGTTGTGAAAAATAAACAAAAAAATGTAGATAACAATTTAAAAGAAAGAATAAAAAAAGAATATGAGTGGGCATATTTATTAAAACTTTTAGAAAAATCCTTTAAAAATGTTGAAAAAATGATTGAAGATTCAAAAAAAAATGAACAACAGAAAGTTGAGACTACTACTAAACTTCTTAGTATTAAAATGTTCTATGATTCAATAGGATTAATTGTTAAAGATGATGAAATAAATGAAAGTGTTTCAAAAAATAAAAACAAAAATTTAAAATTAAAATCAAAAAAAACAATTAAAAATCAAAAAACTAATATTTTTATATTGAACAAAAATGAAACTGAAAAAACCTCTAATACTCAAAATAATAATGAAGAACAAGATTTGGATAAAATTATTAAACAAATTAAAAAAGCAAACAAAGTTATCAAAGAAAGAGCGAGAAAAAATACTTTATCAAAAAATCATGCATTTATCATAGTACAAAGTATGCAAGAAATATTGCAAACACAAAAAGGTAAAAATGCAAAAGAAGAAGCAAAAGAGAAAAAAAAACAACAAAGACTCGAAAAATGATTTGATAAAGAGAGAAATAAACGTCTTAAAGAACAAGAAAAAAAAATAAAATTTGCTTATAAAAAACAACATAAATCAAAACACAACCCTTTTCTTTCTTCAAAAAAAAAGCATCATGAAGAAGATTCACAAGATGATTCTGTAATTTTACAACAACAAATGGAATTGCATTAATTTTTAAAATATAATTTTTTAAAAATTATTTAATTAAATATTAATGAAAAAAAGTAATGATTATTTAGCACTAGCTTTCAATGAAGCTTCAGAAGCAAAAAAAACTAATAAAGAAACAATTGACGCAGTACTTGGAGCTTTGAAAGATGAAGAAGGAAAATTGTGAGTTTTTGATATAGTTAATAAAATTAATAAGGAACTTTTTGATTCTGAAATATATCAATACAATTCTGCTATTCAAAGCGAAACTTTTATTTCTCATATGAAGCATTGGGTTTTTGGCAAAGTGTTGCCAAAATATGAAAAAAAATTTAGCATGTCAGTTGCAATCACTCCGGGAACTTCTACTGCACTTTTTATTTCACTTTCAATGAATAATAAAATACCAGTATTGAATTCTGATTTAACATGGCCTATGTATGAGAAAGCAGCACAAGTTGTGGGACAAAAATACTTTTCTTATTCTTTTCTTTCTAATAAGTACACATTTAATGATGTTTCTTTTAAAAGAACAATTAATAAAATATTTGAAAAATATGGAGCTATTAATATCATTTTTAATGATCCTTGTCATAACCCAACTGGCTACACAATGGATAAAAATGATTGAAAAAAAATTGTCGAAATTTTAAATGGTTTTGTAAATAAAAAAATTAATTTAATTTTAGATACCGCATATATTGAATTTTCTTGGACATCTGAAATCTTTTTTAAACAAATTTTGAATTTTAACAAAAATATTAATATTTTTCTTTCTTATTCTTGCTCAAAAACATTCTCAATATATGGTTTACGATTAGGAGTATTATTTATTTTAACAAAAAAATCAATAAGTAATGATAAAAAAATATCCACCGAACTTTTAAAATACACTCGTGCCATTTATTCGAACCCTCCGACTTTACCAATATCAATAATTAACAAAATTTTTTCCAATGAATTGTATTTTAACACATATATAAATGAATTAAAAATTCATAAAGATACCTTAAATGAAAGAGCGAAAATTTTTCTTAATGAAGCAAAAGAAAATAAATTAGTTCATTGTAAATACCTAGGTGGTTTTTTTATTTTTATACCTTGTAAAAATTCATTTAAAATTTATCAAAAGCTTAAAAAAGAAGCGGTTTATATCGCTCCAATTGACGGTGGAATAAGAATTTCATTAGGCTATTTAAATAAAAATGAAGTTAAAGGATTAGCAGAAAAAATCAAAAAAGCGCTTTAAATCTTTCTTTCTTAATTAATTAAGGTTTTAAACCTTTTTCAAGCTAATTCCTTAAAACATGTTTTAATTCCCTAAGAATTCCACTTTATGGTTTCTTAATAAAAAAGTTTATTTTTTAAATATTTAAAAAAAATAATCATTGTTTTTCCCAAATGGTTTCACCATTTCATTTCTTTTTTTTGTATAATGTAGGTATGAAAAACTTAAAAGTTCTTTTCACTCTTCCATTAGCAACTGTTGCTGCTATTGCACCAGTTATAACATTAGCAAGTTGTTCAAAAAGTGAAAAAGCTAGTAATGCTTCTTCTTCAATTAGTGATGAAGATATAAATAAAATTAACAATGCAATTGCTAATGATGTTAAGATTTCTGGAAACATTATAAACATCGATCTAGGTTCGGAATCTTCATTTGAATTCCCTCTTTATGCAAACATTGAAGGTACTTTTGAAATTGAAGCAAATGATATTTGTGAATTTAATGCTAAAAACAAAAAAATAGTTGTTAGACATGATATCAAAGAAGGATCGCATCTAGTTCATGCTAAATTCATAGTTAGTAAACCTAATTGATATGTTTGAGATACTCAAAAAATTCATTCTTCACATGATTTTGATATTGTAATTAATGTAACTAAAACTATTCCACAACCAACTCCTGTTGACCCTTCAAATAATAATGTAACAATTACTAAACATGTTAATGAAAAAATTGATGTTTATGCCGAAATGCAAAAATTAGGATTTAAATTCAACCCAAGTTTTACTGAATTTATTTCTAATAACCTTGGTTTAACAAATCAAGCTGGTGCTATTAATGATTTTTTAGATAATGTTGCACCATGAGTTATAAGTGGTTTGTTTGATGATAAAATACCTGAAAAATCATTGATACTTTCTTTTAACAAACCTTGTTTATTAGAAATTAAAATTCTTGATTCAAATGGAAATCCAGTAATTTTAACATTAAAAATTGTTGAAAAAGAAAAATCTGATTCTTTCTCTATTACTAAAAAAGTTGGCGAAAAAATTAATGTAACAGAAGAAATGAAGAAATTAAATTTAAGTTTTGGTTCTGATTTTAGCAAATTTATTGAAATAAATTTTGATTTAATTGCTATTGCTGATAAAATACAAAATAAAGATGAAGTATTATTTTGAGTATTAAGTGGAAATACATTCCCCTTAACTCTTTCCTTTAATGAACCTTGTACTTTGAATGTTCAAGCTTTTGATGCTAGTGGAAATTTAAAAGTGCTTCATTTAATTATTGTTGAATAGTTATTTTATTCATTTTGATAATATTTTGATATAAATCAAAAATATAATTTTCAATAATCATATATATATTTGTTTTAAGTATGCAATACAATATTAATCTTTATAACTCTTTACTTAAAATGAGTGATAAGCTTATTCAATTAAATACTGAGTTGGAAAATCCAAACATCGATATTAAAAAAGTCGCTTCAATAAACAAGCAACTTAAAAGGATTAATGAAATTAATGAAAAATTCCTTTTATATAAAAAAATGATTGAAAACGGAACCCAAAGCGAGGAAATCCTATCAACTTCAAAAGATGATGAATTAAAGGAAATGGCACAAATGGAATTAAACCAAATTAAAGAAGAAATTGGAAAGGTTGAGAATGAATTAAAAATTTCTCTTCTTCCAGCTGATCCTTATGCAGAAAGAAATATTATTGTGGAAATGCGTTCTGCTGCTGGTGGTGATGAAGCTTCGATATTTGTTGCTGATCTTTTTGAAACATACAAACGTTACTCAGAACACAAAAATTGGAATATTGAAATAATTGATATTTCAGTAGGAACTTTCGGGTATGATAATATCTATTTTTCAATAAAAGGGGACGATGTTTATCAAAGAATGAAATTTGAAGGTGGTGTACACAGAGTACAACGAATTCCAGCTACTGAATCAAAAGGACGAGTACACACTTCAACAATTACTGTTTCAGTAATGCCTGAACTTGATGAAATTGATATCAAGATAAGACCAGAAGATTTAAGAATTGAAACTTCGCGTAGTGGTGGTGCTGGAGGGCAACATGTTAATAAGGTCGAATCAGCAATTAGAATAGTTCATCTTCCTACTGGAATTGTTGCAGCTTGTGATGCAGAACGTAGTCAAATAAAAAACAAAGAAAAAGCAATGAAAATGCTTTATGCAAGAATTTGAGAAAAAGCTGAAGAAGATAGGAAAAATTCAATAGATTCTACAAGAAAAGAACAAGTGAAAACCGGAGAGCGAAGTGAAAAGATACGAACCTACAATTATCCTCAAAATAGAATAACTGACCACAGAATCAGTTTAAGTTTGAATAAACTTGATTATATTATGCAAGGTTATTTAGATGAAGTTATTGATTCTTTAATAGAGGATGAACAAGTTCGTTTGTTACAAGAACTGAATATTTAGTTTTTTCACCATTTTTTATCCAAAAAAATAAACTTTTTTGTTAAGATTGGTAACTAATTTGTTGGTTTTCTCTATATAAAATGTCACTTGTCATTAAATATAATATATTTACATTAAGTTTATAAACTTAGTGAAAAAATAAATATATTTTTTTACGTTTAATTTATGTCTACTTTTTTTCCTACTACATTCTTTATCTCAAAAAATATTGATAACTCCAATAAAGATGAAATCCTTATCGAATTTTTTGAAGAAGTTTTAGGCAAAAAAACAATCGAGTTATACAAAAATTTTAATTCGTTATTTAAGAAAACTCAAATACTTAAAAATAATAAGTGCAATATTAATACTATTAGTACAAAAATGCAATTATCAATTGAAGAAATCAAGAATTTCCAATGTTCACTAGAAGCTTTTGGACTCATATCTGTATTTAAAAATGTTCTTGATAATTCTATAACTGTTGTTATAAATGAAATTCCTGATTTTTCAGTTATTTCTTCAAATATTTTATTAAACTCTTTCATAAAGAAGAAAATTGGATTAGAAAAATATGAAGAATATAAATCATATTTTTCTCATCCTTTTAAAGATAAAACGAATTTTGAGGATATTTCAACCACTGCAGAAAGTTTTTTAAATGTCAATGAATACGATATTTCTTTTATTCAAGATGAAGCTATTAATAAACTTTTATGTTCCTATTTTAAAATGCCAATTAAATACAATGATGAATTAAATAAAATTATTGTTCGAATGAAAAAAGAATTTAGTATTGAGAAAACAACTGAATTATTAATAGCATCTGCAAATATTGTGCAAAACATGGTTGAAATCGACACAAAAGTTTTGGAAGAAAAAGCTAATATTAATAGAAATATCATTCAACCTTTAAAAACTAATACTGTATATCGTAATCCAAAAATTTGAACTGGTGAATGCAATTTGCAGGAAAAAGAAAAGGTTGTTAATTCTTATTTTACAAATACACCACAAGAATATTTACAAAAAATTTATAAAATAAACATTTCAAATCAAGACTCTTATACTATTTCTTGTGCTCAAAAAAGAAATATAAGCGATGAAATGATTAATATCACTATTGACTATGCAATTAATGTGTGTAAATACCAATATTTAAAAAGTGATAAGATTAATTCTAAATATTTCACAAAAGTTTGTGATACAATTATTTCTAGTGGTTTTTCTGCTATTGATCAACTTCTTTTACACTTTATTAAGAATTACACTAAAGGTGCTATTGTTGATCTTCCATGGAATAATTCTTCCACACATTCAACTTCATCAAATAATGATATATCTGATTCTTTAAATGATGATACTAATATTTCCTTTGAATAGTTTTTATGAGTGAAGAAAACAAAAAAAATGGTTCACTTTTTAAAGACAAAGAAACGAATACGAGTTTTTCAGATTTTATAAAAACTAATGAATTTAAGCAAAAATATTTGGAAAATAAGTTAATAAAAAATCTTAATCTTTCAGAAGAAGAGATAAAAGCTAACATTTTTAAAATCATTTGCCAAGTAGAAGAAGAAGAAAAATGTTCATTAATTAAAGATAAATGCTATTTTTCTTCTGGAATGCACAAAATTCTATATCGTAATGATGAAGGAAAAATTTCAGAAAAAATGGTAAAATGTTCCAAAAACAATGATTTAGATTGGATTGTTGATCATTTTCCAAAATACCAAAAAAATTCAATTAAAATCAAAAAAAGTAATATTGAAAAGAATGAACAAATCAATAAAATTTGGAAGCAAATGTTGGAGCAATATAAAAATGGTAAGTTCTCTAGCCTTTGCGTTTCGGGACCTGAAAGTATTTTTTTTGAATTATGAATTTATTATTCATTAACATTAGTACAAAAATATGATATTGCAAGAGTTGATGTTGCTATCCTTTATAATGAATATAAAAATAACATTAACGAAAACAAGGAATATTTAAAAAAGTTAAAAGATGACTTGGAAAATGTTTCTATTCTTTTTGTAAATTTTGATTTTTTAGAATTCACTGATTCTTCTTTTATTCAAGAATTTTTCTTACCTATTATAAGATCAAGATATAGTTCAGATGATAAGAATAAACCAATAATTTATCATTTTTCTCAACCAATAAATGAAATCTTAGCTTATCTTAAAAAAAAATATTTTGATATTCGTTCATTATTTATTTCCTTATTTGATTGAATTGAAAAGAAATAAAAATTTTATTTTTCAAAAAAATTATTAATAACTTTTCTATAAGCATTAACAACAGTGGCAATGTAATGTTCATTCTTCATTCTTCCCTCGATTTTGAATGATTTTACACCAATTTTAATTAAATCATTAACTTTCGTGATCAAACACATATCTTTAGCACTAATTGTAAAATTAGTAGAAATTTTCCTCTTGTTATTATAAAGTTCACTTACTCATCTACAACATTGAGCACAACCACCAATATTAGCATCTCTCAGACAAAAGTTACTAGATAACATGCATCTGCCACTATAAGATACACAAACCGCACCATGAACAAAACATTCAATATCTATTTTCTTTTTAACATTCTTAATTAAAAGTTTCATTTCTTTAAAACTAACTTCCCTTGCTAAGATTATTCTTTGACATTTATTTTTTGCTCAAAAAAGAGCTGCTTTAGAATTTGTTACACTTTGTTGAGTTGAAATATGAATTTGTGTTTTTTTATCAATTTTTCTAATTTGTGTAATAATGAATGGATCAGATGCAATATAAGCATTAGGCTTAAATTTAATAACTTTTTTTAAGTAAGGTAAAAAATCTTTCATCATTGGATTTTGACATAAAACATTGATAACTAAAAACCATTTTTTATTGTTTTTTTTGCAATATTCACTTATCTTTTTGATAGTATTTAAGTTAAAATTACTTGCATTTGCACGTAAAGAGAAAGCTTGTCCCCCTAAGTATATTGCATCAGCACCAAAATCAAGGGCAATAATTCCTCGTTCAAGATCACCTGCTGGTGCTAAAAGTTCAGGTTTTTCCATTAAATGCATAAAATAATTGCTACCGTACATATAGTTATGTGACTTAGTGCTGCTTTGTTTCCGACCTGACACATTTTGTCAACTATATTGCGATAGCAAATATATTATATTTTGCCTTTTTTAATCTTCTTTTTTCTTACTTTCTTATTACAACCAATATAATCTATCTATGCCACAAATTAATCATTTTGAATGATTTATTGTAACAATTATTTTACTTTCAATAATTGGATATTTAATTGGTGGAATTTTATTTGCTCCAATATTTGGGAAATTTCTTTCAAAGAATATTCGTAAGGAAGGAAGCATGAACCCGGGAGCAACCAATCTTATTAGAACAACAAAAAATCGATATATTGGAATTGTTGCAACCATTTGTGATGCTTTTAAAAGTTATTTCATAATTCTTATTAGTTGATTAATAGTTAAATATGTATTTATTGGTGAATATTGGAAAGATTCTAATCTTACACTTGGTGCTTTAATTTTCCTACCAGGAGTCTTTGTAATAATTGGACATTGCTTTCCCTTAAAATACATCATTTATTTTATTAAATTTAAAGGAGATAAAGAAAAAATCAAAGATTTTTCCGGTGGAAAAGGAGTAAGTTCTTTTGGCGGTTTAGTTTCTGCTATTAGTCCATGGTTAATGTTAATTGGCTTAGCTATGTTTTTTGTTTTATTATTAATTTTCCGATATGTTTCTTTATCTTCATTACTTTCTACATTAATTCTTTCTTGTCTTGTTTGAATTAAACAACTTGATCTTATATATTTTAAAGTTTGGGAAAGTAATGAAGCATTATTTGCGAATGGTTGATATTTTATCGGTCTTTTATTTCTTTTTATGCTTTTAGCGACTTCTTTTATTTGGTATCGTCACCGTTTGAATATTATTAGATTATTTAAAAAAACAGAACCTAAAGCATTCACGAAAAAGGAAAATCAAATCTAATATTTATTTATTTTAAATTAATTTACAAATTAAATTGAACTAGTCTATTTTTTTGTCTTTTAATTCTTCTTTTTCTTCATTTTCTGAAATTTGTAAAACTTTTTTTTCTGATTCATTTTTTTTTATTTTTTTTTAAAAGTAAATAAAAAATTGAATCCTAAAAGTAAAAAACCAATAAAAAGAAATAAGAAAAGTATTGGAATTGTATCAGGAAGATTTGGAAGATGTTTTTTTATAAAATTTTCAGGATCAATAAAGTATCAAAAGCTTGAAAAAAGGAAGAAAATACTGACCAAAAAACTTGTGACACTTAATACAAAAAATATCTTAGTTTTTTTCACTTAAGGGCAAATTATAATATAATTATAATAATGAAAAAACTATCTATTTTATACCTTTTTGCACCTCTTTCAATTGCTGCAATTATGGCACCAATTATTTTGACAACCACATCTTGTTCTAATCCAATTAGAAAAATTTTTTTAACAAATCTTGGTGTTACAAATGAAAAAGATGGTTTATCTAATGTCGGAAAAAAATTCTCACAAATGGATTCTAACACAAATTTTTGAGATTTATTTAAAGGCAACAAAAATGTCAACAATGGAAATTATGTAATTTTTTTTGGTGATACCGGAACAACTGTTAATCCTTATACTGGTAATGTACACAATCCTTGAAATACATCTTATTTTAATGTTAATGAGTCATATAAATTTTTTAATTCTGAAATATATTCAAATTATGATACTCAAAAATCATTGGCATTAGATCCTAATTCTATTCTTTCTCTTCCTAAAGAAGAATATTCTGAACATAGTAATTTATTAAAATCAATAAAGGAGTGAGAATCTTCTAAACATAATAATAATGATGCACCAAAAAATAATTGGGAAACTCATGATGAATATGAAATTCAATTCTTTTCTTTTATTCTTCCTGCTACATTAATTTCATATGTCAATGGCGCTGACACTACTTTATATGAATCTCGTGTAAATCGAGCTGATATGAATGAAAAACATGATTTTTATTTTCCTGCTAGTGTATTTTCAAAATGAACAGAATCTGATTTTTGAAATATTTTATACAACTGAAGAAATAATAAAAATGATTTAAAAAATGATAGTGGAACTTGAACAGATTGAGAAAAACACCACAACCCTTCTGATTATTTAAATAATACTGAAAGTGCTAAAAATTACCGTTCCGCTTTGAAAGAAATGGAAAAATTAATGCCTGTTACAATGAAAGATAAAGTTGATGGCAAAGCTGGTTCAACTAATCTAATTACTTTTTATTACAGAAAAGGAAAAATGAATAAGATTGATCTTATTACCTCTGGTAAATTAATCACTGCTGACCTTAAATCAATTTACACAAAAGGTGCTTAAAATTCCTGCACCGCTTGCTGAATAAATAAGTTTTCCTCATTATCTTGGTTTAATACCACATATAGTGGTTTGAAGCTACCATTATTTATTGGGAAGCGATATTGTTCCTCATTATTGAAAGAAAAATTAAAAGAATAATTTTTAGTATTATTAGTTTCATTAATATTTTCCGTACTATAAAAAACTGTAAATTTCGCATGTTTTTTAATCTTATCAATAAAATAAGTAGCTTCTTTACTTTTTTGTTTAAATTCCTGGGATAAATAGATTTCTTCTGTATTTTCATCAATATTTCTAAATTTTCACATATTATCAATGTTAAATCCAAACATTGGTATACATTGTGCTAGTTCTGAGAAATCCAATCACCGAATATAAAAGTTTCCACTAGGACATCCTGATAATGAAATATAAGGTATTGAATAAATGTTTGTTTTTCAATTTATCTCAAAAAGATATTTATTAACATAAAGTCCTAATTCTTCACAAGAATTAAAAATATCTCTTGATTGCCCAGTTTTTGAATAAATTATCCTTGCATTGATGCCAGTGAACCATTGATTGTCACTTAAAACATTTGTACATTTAATCTTTATAGGCATTTCATTAACTATGAAAGGTTTAATATTTTTTTGTTCAAAATATAAATAATCTATCAATAAATCTTTTCATGTTTCTAATGCATGGCTAAATGTAGAAGATTTAGTATACATTTGAGGTGTAGGTTTATGATTTTCATCAACATTCGTAATAATAACATTTCCAGGTATAATCATATTAATTTTTGTATTAAGAAATGTTTTCTTTGCAAAAGCAAGAAACAACATCTTATCTTCTCCAGAGTCTCCAGTGAATTGTTTAAATTTTTGTGTTGCATTAAAATGTCTACTTATGTCGTCAAAGTCATAAAAACTTGAACCTGTGCTGTTAGTTTGAACTTTATTAAAACTTTTCTGTGTATGTTTATTATTTATACATGGAAAAAATGTTAATAAAATAACACTAGTGATAAATAACGAGAAAAAAAGTCTTAAAAATTTCATACACTCTCAACCTTTATATTGTAAAAAAAAATTAAAAAGTCAACTTTTAGTAATAGAAAAGTCTTAAATATAAGACAGAACATTCATCTTTTTTTATAAAGAAAAAGTTTGCTTATTTAGTAAACCTCTTTTTTGATATCAATAAATACATCATTATTCTGCATAATGTCAATATAAAACACTGTAAATTTTGATAAAATTATTTTGTTTTTAAGTTATTTAAAATGATGATATTATCAACTTTACTCTCAAGTTTTGTAAGTCTTTCATCCATATTATCAATCTTTTCATCCATTTTATCCAATTTTAAATCAATCTTTTCTAATCTTTTTAAAATCTCGCCAATAATATCTGGTTTTGGCGTTCTTCTAGAATAGGAATATTCTATTGCACTAAAATCAGTTCCTTGTTCAAGTATATTACTTGAGGTTCTGTTAACTATGAAATTCCTTTCCTTTCCCATTTTCTTATTAATTATAGAACCAGAAGAGTTCACTTGTTTTGATTTTTGTGCTTTGTTAGTGTTACTTGTTTTATTTTTATTAAATATCATACATCCTTTATATTGTAAAATTAAATGAAAAAGTAAACTTTTTTAAAAAAACATGCAAAATTATTCTTAAAATAGATAGCGGATGTCATATATTTTGTTTTTTTAATAAATATAGATATGTATTCTTTATAACTTCTTTTAAAATCTTCACAATTTATAAAAAAACTTATCAAGAAAAAAATCTCCTTCTTCTCCACCCTTCTCGCTTGCTCTTGTGCTTCCTTAATCCCCTCCTTATTCCTTTGTTTGGGGGTTAGTGAGATTGAAAAGAATTCAATTAATTGAACTCCTGCTATTGATGAAGAATTTTTAATTTATGGAAAAGCTACTCCCTCTAATTTATTTGGTATTGGAACCTATGAATTTCAATATTCCGATGCACCAACTATTGTAAATTTTACTAACAATTCATCATTTTCATGCACTAAACATCATCCAGTATTTTTAATTCAAAAGCTGCGAAAGGAAAGAATATCAAATTATGAAGAAGGGATAAAAATCAACAATATTAATTGTGTACTTAATAATTTTTCTTATGATTCTTCTTACATAGTTATTCCTAATATTGATACAAGAACACCAACTTTACATCATATGACCGAATTAGTAGCTTATATTGCTCCCGATGATAATGATTTCTCTTTTATTTATTTTAAGCAGTGATTTAATGATGCTACCATTATAGATGGTAATTTCAATCAAAAAGTAGATTTCCCTATTTGTTTTAACAAAATTTGAAAAAATTCTGATTTAAATACGGATAACAAAGTATATAGTATTCATCTGCAAAACACTTATTATGGTAATAGCATTAATTTAATAGTTTTTGGAATTAATGTTGGTTCAGGATTTAATTGTTATAAAAGAGTTAGTTAGAATTAGTTAATAAGCAAAAAAGAAAAAAAAGAGAAAATATTAAAAAAAGATTTTACAATAGTGGGGAGCGTTTGCAAATTTTACAACAACAGCCAATTCCGAATGAAAAAATGACACTGTCACCGAAGTACAAACACCCACTACCAACTTCGCATCACTAATTACTGACTATAAAGTTTTCGTTTCCATTAATTACAATGAGGGGGTTTGCTTCTTTTGAATCTCTTTTTATAATTCTTCTTATACATTCACTTATTTTATCATAGTTCACAAAGGGTTAAAACATTGTAACTTTTGAATTTTACCGATTGGAGGGAACTATGGACTAACGGAAGATTCTTTTCGTGTTACAAGACATATTTATATTCTACCCGAATATCATGGGATAGATTTTTGTTGAGATTCAGGGAACGGTTCAAACAATGGTACTTTGTATCTTTATTCATTTAACAATTTTATTTCTGGATATGGTTTTTTTAATACTGATGAAAAAAAATTAAATTATCTCAACTTCACTTGCTTATATGATAAAATTCAGAAATCTCCTAATACTTTTGGAACAAACTATTGGGTTAAAACAAATAATTAATGGTAACTATTAAATAGTTAATTAATTGCTTCCTTAATCCCCTCCTTATTCCTTTGTTTGGGGGTTAGTGAAATCAGTGCTAATCAATTAAACATCCCTGTTGGCACTTATGTTGCTATGATTAATACCGATACCAATCCAGCTGATGTTTATGGGGGGAGTTGGGAGTATAAATACAATAGTTGGGGGGAT
>JAIRKL010000026.1 GCA_031260145.1 Mycoplasmataceae bacterium | reverse complement strand
ATCCAGCTTGCATAATTTTTGTGTTCAGTTAGTGTTATAATTTATTTTTCCTTAAAATTCTTAACTTTTTGTAAAAAAGCACATTAGTCTTTGCATAAGTGTTGGTCTTATTTGTTGTGCATGTTCTTCATTTAATTTTTGGAGATTAGAATTGTAATCTTGTGTCAAAGAACTCATCGAATATTGTGGAAAACGTGTTCTTGCAACAAATGAATGAAAAGGAAAAATTGGAAATTCTAATGAACCTTCAAAGTGTGGGGAAAAAGTTTGCAAATGTAAGCCTTCTTGGCACATTCTAATTCGTTGAAATGATGTAGCTTGTTCATTTTCATTTCTTATTTCACTTTTTCTTTCCATAATTGTTTTGCAAATAGTTGAACATTCAGAAGAGGAAAAAGCACAATCTGGAATATTTGGATCTTCAATTTTTGCTTTAGTTAATTTAGGAAAATTGTCATTTATTATACCTTTTTCAATAAATGTTTTTTTCATACTATTGTGCATTGCACAACAAATTGCGTTACTTGTCTTAGCGACAATTATTGGAGTGAATAAAGTTCTAAAATCAAAAGAACCAGTTGTTTTTCTTGTTCTTTCATGTTCAGAAAGCGTTGAAATATTACTGGAATCTTGTGAATTTGTGTTTTGTGTGTTTCTTAGCCTCTCTTCTTGTTGCTGTAGGAAGGCAAAAGTAAAATTTGCAAGATTTTGTAGCATGTGTAGAGTTTTTAATGCATTTTCGTGAAGAGTTTCTAAATCAGAATATGAAAATAACTCATTTGATAAATTTTGAATTTGTTCTTGTGCGAATTTTTTAGTTGATGGCAATCTTCATCATTGTTTTTTAACTTTTTCACAACACTTAATTTTTTCATTAATTGTATTAATAGCATCAATTTCATTCTTAATAATTTGAAAAGAAGATTCTGCTTGTTCAAAACAAACTGTGGTTAATTGTCTTATTAGTCATGCACTATTATTACATCTTGTTTGTCAATTAATTAAATTAGTTAACTCAGAAGCAGAATCTCTTCTGTGAGATAAAGAAAAATTACAAAGAGATGCTATTTCATAACTTGTAAGCAATTTACTATGAAGAAGTGGAAAGAAAATATCTGGAATTTTTGGGTCTTGTGAAATTGGTTGGTGAAATACATTTGAAATTTCAATAACAATTGGTGAAAATCCTTGAAACATATGATAATTATCTTTTAATAATTCATACCTAGTTACATCTGCTTGGGCATGTAAAATTCTTTTGCATTCATCATTAAAAATTCGGGTTTGTTCTTTTGTCATTTTTTAATATTAACTGTGTTATTATATAAAAATTTTAAAAATTGTTTTTTATATTTTTTGTATTATTTTTTATTCTTTAATTATTTTTAATAAATAAGGATTTTTAAAGTAACTTACCTTGAAAAGAATTGCATTATTCTTTGGAAAAATGTGGGTTTTATTTGTTCTTCATGTTCATTATTTAATTTTTGAAGATCGAAAACATATTGATGACCCACAGAGCTTAGTGCATTTTGTGAATCTGATGTTCTTTCATAAACAAAGGAATGAGTTGGAAATACTGGAAAATCTAAACCGGGCTCAAAATGAGGGCGAGTATTTGCACAATGAGTGTCACTTTGGTTTAGAATAGCTAATTGATAAAATTCAGCATCTTTATTCTCATTTTTTATTTCTCTCTTTCTTTCCATAATTGTTTTACAAATTGTTGAACAATTAGAAGAAGAAAAAACACAATCAGGAGTATTTGCAACATCAATTTTTGTTTTGGGTAATTTTGAAAAAAATGGATTTATTTCTTCCAATAAACCTCTTTCTATGAAAGCTTTTCTCATAGAATTGTGCATAGCGCAACAAATTGCATTGCTTGTTTTAGCTGTAATTATTGGGGGAAATTTTTCTCTAAATTCATAAGAACCAGTTGTTTCTTTTTGTTTTTGAGTTAAAGAAGCGAAATTTTGTAAATTACTAAGATTTGGCTCTATTTGTTGAATATTTAATTCATTAACTTGTTGTTCTAAAAAATAATTAGTAAAGTACGCGAGATTTTGCAACATATATAGTGGTTGTTTAACGTTTTCACGTAAAGTTTCTAAACTAGGGTAACTATTTAATTTATTAGTTAATAAAGAGATTTGATCTTGTGCTTCTTTTTTAGTGGAAGACATTCTTCATCATTGCCCTTTTACTTTTTCATAACATTTAATTCGTTCTTGAAGTTCATTAATTGAATCAATTTCATTCTTAATAATTTGAAAAGAAGATTCTGCTTGTTCAAAACAAACTGTGGTTAATTGTCTAAATAATCATATTGAATTAATATTCCCTATATCATTAAATCGTGTTCCAACAATTTGATTATTAGCTTCTAATAATGCAGATACAGAAAGTGAATTATAAAGAGAAACAATTTCTTCATGTGGTACTAGTCTTCCATGCAATAATTGTAAGAATTCTCTTGGAATGGATAAAGAACGTTCTGCTAAGGAAATAGGTGGTTCAGTTTGTGGAAATCCAGGGATATGACTTTCTTTTAATAATTCATACCTTGTTGCATCTGCTTGGGCATGTAAAATTTTTCTGCATTCATCATTAAAAATTTGAGTTTGTTGTTTTGTCATACTTGGGAATTATATAAAAAAAATTATTTTTAGAGATTTATGATGATTTTTTAATGAATGTTTTGGTCTTAACTTCTTGAAAAGAATCGCATAAATCTTTGAAAAATTGTGGGTTTTATTTGT
>JAIRKL010000028.1 GCA_031260145.1 Mycoplasmataceae bacterium | reverse complement strand
AATTTATTCTGTTTTTAAGTTATTTAAAATAATAACAGTATCGAGTTTATTTTCTAATCTATCTAATTTTTCCCCTTGGATTTTTTGAACTAATTCAATATTAGTGATTCTTTTATCCAATTTATCTAATTTTTCTCCTTGCGCTTTTTGAACCGATTCAATGTTATCGATCTTTGTATTTATTTTTCCTAATTCTACATTTATTAATTTAATTGATTTTAATATTTCTTCAATAATAGTGGGTTCTGGAGGTGGTGGAGGTGGTGTTGGTTTGGAATAAATAAATTGTGTTGTATAAAAATCTAGTCCAACATTGGTTTTTCCATCAGAACATCCATCAACATGGAAATTAATTTTCTTACCCATCTTTTTAATTATAGACTCGAGTTTTTTTGAATTTTCCAGTTTATTAGTATTGTTTTGATTGATTATTATTAAATACCATACATCCTTTATATTGTAAAAATAAATGAAAAAGTAAACTTTTTAAGAATAACAAGTAAAATTGTTTCAAAAAGACTTAACTACTTCTAAAAATAATATATACTGTCAAAAAATGAATTTTATAATATATTAGTATATATTAACCTATATATTGACTAATAAATAAATTAAAGACTAATATAAAAATGAATTTGAATGAAACAAAAAACTTTATTTCATCTACAAAATTTAATCCAAGTAAAAAAATGGGGCAAAACTTTCTTATTGATGAATCATTTTCTAAAAGTTTAATTGATAATATTGATTTTTCAGATGTTGATTACATTATCGAAATAGGTCCCGGATTAGGTGCGATAACAAAATTTTTAAGTGAAAAGAATATTTCTATGACAGCAATAGAGTTAGATAAAAGATTACAAGAAGGAATAAAGAAAAACTTTCCCCAAATAAATGTTATTAATGATGATTGTTTAAATATTGACTATGATTCCGTTTTTGCAAAATATAAAAATCCAATTATAATTTCTAATCTTCCTTATTCTATTTCAACATTAATGATTAATAAATTTTTAAGAATTTCAAGAATAAATACCATGTATTGCATGTTACAAAAAGAAGTGGTTGAACGAATGAAAGGCAAAATTTCTACAAAACAATACAATAATTTTAGCATCAGTTGTCAATTTTATTCAAATATTGATATTCTTAAAAAAGTGGATAGAAAACTTTTTTTTCCAATCCCGGAAGTTGATTCCTTATTCATTAAGATTAAAAAAAAGGAAATGATTTATGATGAAAATTTTGTTAAATTCTTAAAGCTATCATTTTTACAAAGAAGAAAGACTTTAATTAACAATTTAAAAAACAAATATGACACAAAGTTAATTTCTAATTGACTTGGACAAAATAAATTTTCTTTAAATTGTCGTGCTGAAGAAATAAATCCAAATCTTTTCTTTAATTTTTATAATTCATTAATTAACACAAGATAATTTGCGTTAATTAAATAATTTAATAGAATATATAATTTTTATGTATAAAAAAATGAATAAAAATCACTACGAAAATAAAGATTTTAATCAAGAAAATGATATAGTTATAAATGTTAAAAATCTTTTTAAAAACTATTCAAATAATAAAGGTGTTTTTGATTTTTCAATAGAAGTTAAAAGAGGAAAAATCTTTGGTTTACTAGGTCCCAATGGAGCAGGAAAAACTACAACAATAAGACATATTTTAGGGTTTCAAAAACCAGTTAAAGGTGAAATATTGGTCAATGGAATAAATCCTTGAAATCACAGCGAAATTGTGAATTCTGGAATGGGATATATACCTGGCGAGATTGCTTTCCCTAACTTCAAAAATGGGTGAGCTTTTATCAAAGAAATGGCAAAATTTAAAGCAATGCCTAATATCGAATATGCGAAGGAATTAGTTAAACGATTTAGTTTTGATCCAAGTTGTAAAATTAAAACTATGAGCAAAGGTATGAAACAAAAACTTGCAATCATTACCGCTTTCATGAATAAACCTAATACTTTAATTCTTGATGAGCCAACAAGTGGTTTAGATCCTTTGATGCAACTTGAATTTGATAAATTGATTCTTGAATTTAAAGCTTCTGGCGCTACAATTTTACTTTCTTCACATATTTTTTCAGAAATTGAAAAAGTTTGCGATGATGTTTGCATTATTAAAGATGGTAGAAAAATTTTTGAAACAAAGATTGAGAATATTAAACATGATAGAGAAAAAACATATAAATTTGAATTTCTAAAAGATGAAGAGTTTAAAAAATTTGATAGTTTCACAAAGAAAAATAAAAGTTTTTTTATAGAAATTAATAATATTGCAGATAAAAAACAATTTATTATTTCAATCAATCAAGAAAATACTAATTTTTTAATCAATGAATTGAATAAATATCAAATTAAATATTTGGTTCAAAATACAAAAACATTAGAAGAGACTTTTATGAAATATTATTCTGGAAATGAAAATTATTCATTCAAAAAAATTAAAAACAGCATTTTGAACAATGAAGAATAGACTAAACCTAAATAAAAGCAATTTAAGAGTTACTAATAATGGTTTTTTTAAACCCATTTTTTTTAAGTTTTGTTGGTCTCAAAATAAAACATTTATAATTATTTTTTCGATCCTTTTTTTACTTTTATCATTATTGATTCCAATTATTTCTTATATTACTTGTCGTCGCATGGGTTGAACTGATGTTAATGCTAAAATGCTTTACATTAGAATTTTTGATTTAATTTTTTCAATTGGATCAATTTTATATATTTTCTTATTATTTATACTTTATGGAAGATTTATTACTAATATGGTGGAACGGGGAGATTTAGCATACATTTTATGCAGTAGAACTAGTAGAAAACAAATATTTATGACTTTTTTAATTCACTTTTTCACAATTTATTTTACACTTTTACTTATTTTATGCACTATATCTTTCATCTTGCTTGGCTTTAAAGAAGAAAATGTGTTAGTCTATGTGAATAACGAAGACTACATAGATCCAAATGATGACTCTTCTGCTTCCGGCGCAAATCCATTAGATCCAAGTACATGGAAAATGATACCAAAAATTGAGAAAATGTCATTAATTAGTTATTGATTTGTGGCTTTTATCCAACAATTTACTATTTCAATAGTATTAATGTCGATTGCGGTTTTCTTTTCTGCATATTGTAACAAATTAAATAAATATTTTCTCTTTGTTGGAGCTTTTTATATATTCTTTTATTTGTTTAATGTTTTAGAACATTTTGGCACTATTAACCAATCATTAGAATGAATGGGAAATTTTAAATATTTTACTATCTTAACTTTAACAGGTGAAAATTTTTATACAACGCCTTATATTTCTACAATAGTTTCAAGTCATAATTTCCCTTCACTAAATAAATACACGACAATTATTGTTGGTTCTTTACATTTTGACACTATAAAAATAATCATTGTTGATTCCTTTCTTCTTGGTATAAGTTTATTAACTTTTATTTTTGCGGAAAGAATATTTATTAAGAAAGATTTACCAATTTAAGAAAAAAGTTTACTTTTTCATTTTTTTTTACAATATAAAGGATGTATGAACTTTGTTGCTTTAATCGGAATCGTTAGCGAAATATATATTCAAGACCAATCAATACATTATGTTGAATTCAAGGTGGAGAAGGAACAAATGAATGATAATGAATGATATGAAATTATTCCAGTAATTATTGATTCAAACAAAATAGATTCATTCGATAATTTGAAAATTGGGGATATAGTTGGGATAAAAGGAAAGATAACAAGCCAAAATGATAAGATTTACATTGATGCTTTGAGAGTTAAAAATTTTAATGATTAGCTCAAATTAATTCAAATGAATATTAAACTATTTGCATGCTCATGGAATTAACTTAAGAACCTTAGAATTCCAATTGTATTGGTTTTTCATTTTTTTAAATAAACTTTCATAATATTTATTAATTTCTATTTGTTCTTCTTTTTCTACAGGATGCAAATAATGTTGAGTCGAAATTTTTTCTTCTGTTTCTAGATTTTCTATTTATTGATAAATATTGTCTAAAAATAATTTTTAAAGTTTTATTCGATTATCTTGTTGATTAAATATCTTTTTTCTTAATGAAGGATTTTTTAGGAATTTTTTAATGAAGTTTTCCTTTACTATAGAATCAGAAATTTCATTAATTATTTTTCAAGGAATAGGAATAATATTTGAAAACCATTATTTATTATAAACGAACGATAAAATTTAGAAGAAAATATTTTTTAAAAAAGATAAAAAGTTTTTATGAAAAAATGTGTTAAGATAATTTCTACTACAATTTTATAATAATTTTATGTTTAAAATAAAAATAAAATTTGATGTTTTAAAAATAATGGCAGTCGCTGTCATATTAGTCTTTAGCATTAGTGTTTTTTTACAACTTATTAATCCGTTAATCACAAAATCTTATTCTGAATACAAAAACATGTGAATGTTTTTTATTTATTTTACACATCAAACCGGATTGATAAGTTTAATTTATGCGATTTTAATTCTTGTAAATAGAACAAGAAGAATAAATACATATTTAGGAATAATTAATACTGGCAATTTCTTAATTGTTAATATTATTGCATGAGTTGTTTTAAAAAGCTACACTGGATGAGGAGAAAGTTTTAACATTAGTATGTTTACTGATATTTTAGATCATTTTGTGTTATTTATTTTTACAACTATTCTTTGATTAATTACCTTAACAAATAAGTATTTTAACAGATATAATGTGCAAATAAATACTCCAAAACTATTATTTTTTTCTTCCTTGTTTCCAACATGTTTTTTGTTTTTAGCAATTTTATTCAATTTTGTAAAAATTGATAATAATTATTTTAGTGTTTATGGAATTCTAACGAACTTTAACCCAGAAAATGGTGGAACTTATTTAACATTTTTGATTATTCCTTTTATTTACTTACTTTTTTTTCTAACTACTATTTTATATAATTTTCTATTCAAACAACATTTTTATGAAGTTAATTATAATACCATAATTACTTTTAAACAATATAACAAATTAAATATACTATTGTATTTTTATTCAATATTTTTATTTGTTGATTTTTTATTATTTATTGGTACAATCAATAACAATACAAATATTTTTTATAAGTCATTCATGATTATTTGTTTAATAGTTTGTTTTATAGGCATTATTTATTGCGTTGTTATCTTTATTAATTTCCTTAAACTTGGAATTTATACTTTCTTAAATATCATTTTTACTTTAATAATTGTAAACTCATTTTTAGAAATGATTGGAAAAATAATGGCAGTGTTATATTTACTGGGATTCATTGAAAAATTGTTTAATACACTTTCTGTCGGCAATATTGCAATTGTTTGTTCATCTTATAGTGGTTTGAATATTGTTTTAGCAATTTGAAGTTTTATTTACTTACATTTTTACCATTCTGAAGAACTTTTAATGAAAGAGAAGACTTCTTATTGTGAAAATGAGGGTAGGGATTTTTCTAACTTTGGAAATTTTGATGAAGCAAGAAATTTAGAAAGTTTGAAAACGAAAACAAAAAAATAAAATTAAACAGAAAATTTATCGGTAAAAAAAAGTTAAACAGATAAATTATTGATTAATTTAGCAATAAATTCAAAGCATTCGTTATATATTTTAGGATCATTTAAATCAACTCCTAAAATCTTAATTGTTTCCATTGGACTTTTTGAAGTACCACTTTTTAAGAAAGCAAAGAATTTATCTAAAATTCCTTTTTCTTTAGAAAGAATTTTATTTGCTACACAAATTGCAACTATTTGTCCAATAGCATATTTGTAAACATAGAAATTTCCGGCATAGAAATGACTAATTCTGAAAATTGTTGCAAGGGATAAATTATAAGGTTTTTTAAGTTCTTTCTTGCTATCTGTTGAATATTTTTTAATCATTGTTTCATAAATCTTTTTTAATGTTTCAGAGGTAAAAGGCAGAGATTCATTAACCAATTTGTTAGCTTCATATTCAAAATTACTAAAAATGATTTGTCTTGTAACGGAATTAAAAAAGTTACTAAGAATTTCATTGATAAAATTATTTTTTAATTGTTTATTATTTTTATATTTCTCAATCATGTAAATTCCTAACAATGTTTCATTTAGAATGCTTGGTATTTCCGCTGTAAAAATAGTGGTGTCAACATATATTTTTTGTTCCTTAGCAAAATATAAAGAGTTCATACTATGCCCTAATTCATGTGCTAATGTGCTTACTGAATCATATGTCCCATTAAAATTCATTAAAATGTAATATTTTTCTAATCCTTTAACTCCACCTATTGAATAAGCTCCTGTGTATTTATTAGGATTTGGAAAGAAGGAGATTCATTTTTCTTTAAAGGCACGTTTTAAATTGTTCACATATTCTTCTCCAAAAATACCTAAAGAATCAAAAATTATTGATTTTGCATCTTCAAGTGAAAATTTAATATTTTTTTTACATAAATCCATTCCAAAATCTCATGGTTCGACTTTATTAACTTTTAAAGTTTTTTTAAGAATTTTTTTAATTTTTTCTTTATATTTTATATTTAGAGATTTAAATTTAAGGACATTGTTATATAAACTTTGAATAACATCAAATTCTATTTCATCACTATCACAAGTAGATTCAATGTAATCTTTATAATTATGAAGTTTAGCATAAGTATTTAATTGTAAGTAGTTATAATACAATGTTTTTGTTAATGTTGATGAAAAGTTTTCATATGCTTGATTAAAGTTTAGCCAAACATTTTTCCTTAGTTCTCTATCAGGATTTTTCAAATATGTAAAAACACTTGACATAGTAGGAAGTGGAATCTTTTTTTTAGAAGAACTTAATGCATCAGCATATTTAATATCTTGAGTTGTTAAAGTGGAAAAAATTGAATGAACAGCAGAGTTATTTATTGAAATTTTACTAATTAGTTGATT
The DNA here is from genome assembly GCA_031260145.1 of Mycoplasmataceae bacterium. Taxonomy (GTDB): domain Bacteria; phylum Bacillota_I; class Bacilli_A; order Mycoplasmatales; family Mycoplasmoidaceae; genus Malacoplasma_A. The sequence continues at coordinate 79,470 of JAIRKL010000028.1, read as the reverse complement.
TTGTTCTTTTGAAAGGATATGTTGTTTTCTTGAAAAAATCATATCGTAAGATCGGTGATATTCTTGAAGTTGTTTATCTTGCAAAAATTCTTTTATTTTTTCTTCATTTTCAATTAACATGTTTGTAAAACCTGAAAAATGTTGTGAAAATTCATTTCTTTTCATATCAAGTTTTTGTTCTCACGCTTGTATATTTTGATCGCTCATATCTTCATTTTTTTTATTAGAAATGTAATTTTCTAGTCGATTAGATATTTTTTCTTCCTCTTCATTTTTTTCAACTCATTCTTTGAAATTTTGTAATGATGATAAAAAGTTAGGAAGAAGTTTAATAATATCTTCATTAATGGAAACTCAGGAATTAAATAAATATTCAAGTGTGTTTCCTTTTAATAAATCTTCTAAATCTCAATTTAATAAATTATTGGTTTTTTTCATTCATTTCAATCTTATCATATTTATGAGAAAGAATTTTATATTGAATAGAACATATTCAAAGTATTATTCTTCTAAAAATACAAAGTTTTTTTCTATTAACATTCACTTGTTCAAGTTGAGAAAAAATGCGTTTATAAACTAAGAATTTCAAACTTTTATTACCAGTAGCAATTAAAGCATAGGAAAGAATTGCAATACAATAATTAATAATAAAAATATTTTTTCTACCATTCATGCAAGAATCAAGATGTGATGTTATTTCATCAATTTTTTCAATCTTTGGACGATTAGAGATTGAGTTTTTTGTTTTTCTATAGTAATATTGGTGAGACGAAATAAATGAAACCGTTGAGGGAGATATATTTGAAAGCAAATAACTATTTACATAATGATCTTCCGTTAATGTTGGTCAATATTCATTTTTTTCAAGAATATTAATGTTTTTTAAATAAAATTTAGTGTTATAAAGTTTATTTCATAAATAACCGTAATCCGCTTTTTTAATGAATTTTGTAAAAGAATTTTTAGACGAAAAATTGTTAGCAACAAAATTTCGTCATTGGTAACAGCCAAAAGAAAAAATTTTGTTTTTCGCAACAATACAATTGTAATCTTTTTTTTCAATTTTTTTAGAGAATGAAGAAATGAACTTTTTATCCACTCAATCATCAGAATCAATAAATACAAAATATTTAGTCTTACAAAGTTTAACAAGTCTTTTTCTTGTTTCCACTAATCCTACATTTTCTTGAGAAAAAATTTGAATAGACATAAGTTTAGAATATTTTTTTTCAAATTCTTGCATTATTGATAATGTAGTATCAGTTGAGCCATCATTAATCAAAATTAAATTAAAATTTTTATCATTTTGTTGGACAAGACTGTTTAAACATTTGTAAATGTATTTTTCAACATTGTAGCAAGGTATTAATATAGTTATCTTAGAATAGTACATGTCTTTTATATTATATTTGTTTATTTAAGTAAATATGATATTTTTTTATAAGATTCTTAAAAAAATTATTAAAAAAAAATGAAAAAAATTTTATAATTAAAATAAGACTTAAATAGGTAATGTTTGGGAAAAAAAACAATAAGGTAAAAAAAGAAAAATGATGAAAAAATAAGGATGATAATATTGAACTTGAATCAATTTGGGGAACAAAGTACAAATTAGCAAGTGGTTTTTCAATTCTTTTTTTTATTGGAATGATTTTATTAGCTATTTCGTTAGCTGTATTAAAACCAAATCCAGAAATAACAAAAGAAACGTGAACTTCATTATTTTATGTAAGTATTGCGATCATAATTGTTAGTGTTATAGGAACTATAATAACAATTTCTTTAAAAATCAAAGAACAAAAAAGGTATCATGAGAAAATAAAAAGAGAAAATAACATCGAAGAAATGATGATACTTCGCGAAAAAGAATATGAAAATAGTTTAAACAATCCGGAACGAGAATTTAAAAGGCTAGAAACATCAAAGCAGCGAAGAAAAGAGAAAAAAGAAGAAGAAAAAAGCCATGTTCCGCAAGCATAATTAAAATAAAAAAATAAAATGAGATTATTAGGAATTGATTTAGGTACAAAAAAAATTGGATTAGCAATAACTGATATTGAACAAAAATTTACTTTTCCATTGAAAACTCTAGAAAATAAAGATATTGAATTTAAATCTTCAATCAATGAAATAGGAAAAATTATTTTTAAATATAAAAATGAAATAGGAAAAATTATTTTAGGTTTTCCAACTAAGATGGATGGAAGCGAAACAAAATGAACAAAAAAAGTTAAAGAATTTAAACAAAATTTATATAAAGTAGTTAAACTTCCAATTATTCTTCAAGATGAAAGAATGACAACAATTAATGCTAACACTTTTTTAAAAGAAGAAATGTTTTTTTCTTGTGCTTTAACTAAGAAAAAAAAAGATGAAGCTAGCGCAGCAATAATAATTGATGAATATTTAAAAAAAAAGAGAAAAAGAGAAAAAAAGAATTAAACCTTTTTATAAAAACTTGAAGCTTCGGATTTTTGCAAAAATTCTTCAATCATTTTGTCTAAATTTTCAAATGAAGAATTAAGCAATGAAAGTTCAACATCAGTGAATTTTGAAAGAACATAATCTGATAAAATCTGACTTTTAGATGTTTTTTTACCAATTCCAATTTTGATTCTCTTAATATTTTTTGTTGCTAATGAATTAATAATACTTTCAATTCCATTATGGCCTCCTGAAGAACCTTTAATTGAATAAACAAAATTGCCGATATCATAATTAATATCATCATAAATTATCAAAACATCTGAAATATCGATTTTGAAAAAATTTACAATTTGTGAAACACAATTGCCTGAACAATTCATTAAAGTTTGTGGCTTTGCAATTATGAACTCATCATTTTTAAAAAACAAACCAGAAAATTTTTCATTTTTAAATTCTAAATCTCTTTTTTTGCAGAAATAATCAACTGCTAGAAAACCTGCATTATGCTTGGTTTTTTCATACTTTTTGAGGTGATTTCCAAGTCCTACAATAAGTTTCATCTTATATAATTAATTATATAATGGCTTATAAATCTAAGAAGTGAATAGCTAGTATATTTGCAAGCTCAATTATAACTTTTTCCATTGTAGCAGGAACTTCATTTGCACTGTACTATAGTTCAAATAAATTAACATTAAATGATGAATTTGCACGTTCATATAATTTTCGCATTGAACTCCAAGATGATGGAACAGGTTTTGATGATGTTAGATTGCAACAAACTGCAAATTCGTTTGCAGAATATTTAAAATTTTGTGATATTGAAAAATATAAAAATGTTTATTTTGAGCATAATGGAAATCAAGCTTTTTTAAATTTTACTTTACCAATTACAAAAAATTTCCCGGTAAATATTTTATCAAGTGAGTATGATCAAAACAATCCGAACAAAGCTAAATGAGACGTTCCAGCAGCTACTGAGTTAGTTAATACAATCAATTCAAACCATATTGATTTTATTCTTGATTGCGACACACATATTGCCACAGAAAAAGGACAAATTGGTAAGATTCCCACAAAAGGTAGTAACAAAGCATTTGTAACTACTTTTAACATCCAAGATTTAGTTGATTCTCCAAGTTCTATTTCACTAGATAAAAATAATCGAATCATAATTAATTTAAAATCTGAAGCAAATAACCATTTAACTTCAAAAAATTTTTTGAATTTGTATGAGCATTTATTTTCACCAACTATTGAAAACACTAATCCAACTCCAGAACCTAAGAAAAATACTGTTTCTTTAAACAATAGTTTTGTTTTTGCTGATCCTGCACCTGCTCCCACACCTAATCCTGCACCTAATCCAGATCCGAAAAAACCAGATGAAACTCCGACTGCGAATCCTTCTAAACCTGAAATATACATAATTCGCGATAAAAATGCATTGATCACAAAAATGCATTACATTTTAAATTGCTATGCTGTATATTTTTTATTCCATAATGCTGATGATCATAAATGAATTGAAAATGATAGTAAATTATGTTCGTATTTTTATGGGTACACTTTTTTAACTTCTGATGAAAAAAATTGAGCAGATACAGTTTTCAAAGAAGCATTTCTATCAAATTCAAGATTGGTTAATAGTTTTCCTAACTTTGCTTTATGATTAAATGGAAATCTTTTATCATGCGCTAGTTCATCAGCTTTAGCTCCATACGGAAAATGAAATGAAGTTTTCAAATCAATTGATGAAAACGAAAAATTTTTTTTAAACCCTGTTGCAGATGTTTCTTCTAATTACATCAATAGTATTGAACCTTTAAATTCAAATTTTTCCGAATGAAAAAATGATGATTTTACTGATACTTTTTTTTATCGTTTAATTGACTGTGCAAAATCAACAATTTTTGAAATCAATGGTGAACATTTTAATGGTGAACAAAAAATTCCAGCAGCAACAAATCACAAGGACACTTCATATATCTGAGAATGAATGAAACCATATGTTGTTGGGATTATTAATCAAGAAAATTTTACTAAATTTTTTCCTGAAAAAGATCCAAATGATTCAAGTGCTAAAAGTGATAAAAAGAATGTTGGAAAATGAATAGTTCTTGGTAATAATGGTTCAACTGATTTATTACATAATACAAATAGTGAAATAAATCTTTTATACCATTCTTTATTACCTTATAGTGAATCTTCCTATAGACTATATTACAATTTTAAAATAATTTCTGAACCTCTAAATACTCAAGAAAATAGTATTTGAAAAACTTCATATACTCAGGAAAATCCAATTGAGTATTTAAATGAAAATGGAATGTTTTCTTCATTTATAAAAAACCATGCTTTTTTATATAATGATAAAAAAATAAATGATGGTTTAATTGTTTCTAATCCATTTATTTCAACACTAATTGGAATTGCATTAATTGTATTATTGATTGGTATAATTGTTTCTATCCTTTACCGTGTTCCTGGTTTGCTATACATTTTAAATTTAATTTCAGTTTGTGGACTTTCTATTGTTCTTTTTGTTTTGACAGGAAAAACAATTAGTCTTGGTTTAACAATAGGAATAATAACCGGAATCATTTTATTAACTCTTTGTTTCTTGCTTTTAATGCAGAGAATTAAGAAACATACAATGAAAGAAGATTTTATTATAAATTCATTAAAAAAGGGGTTTACTAAAGGTGTTTGGCAAACTATTGATATACTAATTGTTTCATTAATTTGTGGTTTATGTTTTTTATTTTTCTGTGGAAAATTATTTGCTGACTTTGGGCTTTCTTTATTACTTTTTTCAGTAATTTCAATAATCGGAATAGGTTTATGAAGTTTGAGTAATTTCCTTTTATTTGGCAATTCAAAAATGGAAAGGAAAGTAAAATTGGTATTCATTTCAAAAACATTACCTGAAAAAATAGAAAATAATATTGAGCAACAAACAACATTTATGCAAGTTAAAAAATTCAATAAATTTAATTTATTCGGTAAATGAAGAGAAATTATACCAGCTATTTCAATTGGAGCAATAATCCTTTTGGGAATCATACTTGCTTTTACATTAGGATTAAAAAATTCCTATGAAATTTTCGGAGGAACTAGGATATTAATCCTAAAAACTGATAATCAAAATAATTTATATAATCAAGTTTTAAATCTTGGACTTGATTTTTATAACATCCAAAAGCAAAGTGATTTTTGAGTTCTTTTTACAAGAAAAAATATTTATTCTGATCAGTCATTATTAAATAATTTACAAACAATTTTAGGAAATAATGGTTTTGTACAAAAAATTGAAACATTTGAAATGTTAAATGAAATTAAACAACTTCTTCTTGGGATTTTAATTCTTTCAGCTTTTGTTACTTTATATTCTCTAATCCGTATTAATTGAATTGTTGCTGTGCCAGTTTTCCTAAGCGTTTGAATACAAACTTTATCTCTATTATCATTCAGTCTAATTTTCCAAATTCAATTAAATACAGAATCAATTCAATTTATTCCTTTGTATATTGTGTTTAATACTTTAATAACTGTGATTTTTGTTGGTAATTTAACTAATAAATGAATAAAAAATAAAAATCTTGATTATTCACAATTAAAGGATGCATTTAATGCTGAAATTAAATCTTCAATAATAAATTACTTTATTTACGTGTTCGGTTTATTATTTATTATTTGTCTTATTTTTTCATTATTCAGTTCAACTTCTTTTATGATACCATTTATATTTTTCTTTTTTCAAAGTATTTTTTCATTATTTATTCTTCTTACTGTTACAAAATCGATTCTACCAATTTTTGCTATTTTACGTTACAAATTTCTTATTCGTGTTAGTCAAAACAATATATTCTCGAAAAATAATTTTGATAAGATTGATGAACAAAATATTGAAGGAATTAATAAACATAAATATATTAAAATTTCTCTATAATTAAACTAATGTTTGTCTCCCAATATATTTTTGATAACGATATAAAGGATGATAAAATTTTTTTAATAGATGAAGATGGTACTAAATTTCCAAACATCGAATTATCACAAGCATTAAAAATTGCAAAAGATAAAAAAAAAAATATTGTATTAATAGTCCCAGCAAAAGAAAAAAGTCTTTCTATTTGTCGAGTCGTCGATAAACAAAAGTTCCTTTTTGAAGCAAAAAAGAAGGAAAAGGAAAAACAAAAAAATTTAAATTCTGTTCAAAAATTAAAAGAAGTTTCTATTCGCTCAAAGATTGGAAAAGCTGATTTAGAAAGATATATTAAAAACACTATTTCTTGGGTTGAAAATAATAATCAAGTTAAGATAAAGATTGACGCAAAAAATGATATTTCCGAAATAAGTAGAGAAGAAATAAAACAAATATCAAGAAAATTAGATAAAGATGAGTTTAATAAGAAAAGATTAGAAATTTTAAATAATAATTCTCATTTAATTGACAATATTGTTCAAAAACTTTACGAAAAGATTATTAGTGGTTTATCTGAAAAAGTAAAAATCACACAACCTCTAAAAAGGGTTAATAACACTACTTTTATAACCATTTTTTCCCCTTTAAATAGAAAGTAATTAAAAAATATTAACTTTTTATTATTTTTTTACAATATTAAGTATGTGGGACTGTCTTGCAAAATACGGATAAATAATTTTACTCTTCTTTTAATTTTTTCTATTATTTTTCTTTATTCCGTATACTCAAATATTTTTTTTCTCCTTTTTGTTTTTATTCCAATAATTTATTGGATTGAAGAAAAGGTAGAATGGAAAAAGATTTTATATTTTTTTTTAATTAGTTTAATACCATTAATAATTTTTCATTTCATCAATAATTTAAATATTTTTAAACTTATACCACATAATTTTATTAAAAATAGTTTAGAAAACTTTTTACTTAATAATTTTGATGAAAATACTGCTGCAATTGTTGGGTTGGTGTGTTTTAATATGAAAATAAGCAGAATATCATGAGAATTTTATAAAGTAGCAAAACAATTATCAATTGTTTATTTGCTAAGTGTTGGTGGTTTACAAGTTAGTTTTTTAAAATTATTAATTGATAAAATATTTAACAATATGAAAAAAACAGGAAAGATAGTAAATGTTATTTTTATTGGAATTTACACTTATGTATTAAATTTTGCAAGTGGTATTTTAAGAGTTTGGTTTACATTATTAATTTCATATTGCTTTAAAAAATATTTAAAAGGAAAATATGAAAGCTTAGCATTAAGTGGAATAATAACTATTTTTATTGAACCTTCATGTGTATTTAATTATGGGTTTTGTTTAAGTTACTTATGTACATATTTTGTTATTTGAATTTATAATTTTGAAATTAAAAATATTTTTTTAGAACAATTAGTTATTAATATTGGATGTGCAATAATTAGTTTACCTTTTATAAGTAGAATGGATAACGAAATAAGTGTAAGTTCTTTTATTCTTGGAATTGGATTTGCTTACATTTTTATTTTTCTTTATTTGTGATATATATTAACTATATGAATGGTATTTTTAAAGCCGATTCATACCTTTTTTGCAAATTCATTAATTGAAATCCTAGTGGGATGTGATAAAATAAATTGAAGTATAAAAATACAAAAATTTTCAGATTTGTTGCTTATACTATTTTATAGTTTCAGTTATTTCAGTTATTTTTTAATTGAAAGAAAAAGAAAAAAGGAAATTAAAAACCTGATATCTTTCGAGCTGAAGAAATAGCCCAATAAAATGCGTGAGTATATAAAGAAGCTCCATCAGATACTTTAAATGAATCACCAGTAGGATTGTAATAGAATCTCATTTTTATAAGATTAAAAGAACTTATTAAAAAATTTTCAGGACGGAAAAGAAGAGTAAAAAAACCACCAGTATATGATTCATATCTAGGAATTGTTAAATTATGTTGCCCAGGACAAGAAGGATCATCATTAACTGCACGATAAAATCTATCTCCTTTAGTAGAAGAGGAAAAAGGATGTCAAAGTCTTTCTCACATTCAAGAATTAAGGGAAATTTTAAATTTTGTTGAAGGAACACCCTTATTAGGATAAACTTGTACTCTTTTTTCAGCAAGCACAGGATTTTGTGTAGGAACAGGACTATCTGCATCAACGGTTGGGCAATAATTATCATTAACATCAGTTGAAATGCCATAAAATATAACTGGCGATTCAAAAGTTAGTTCACAATTATTTCTTTTTGCTACCTCACTTGTATTTGCTAAACTTCCATCTTTTCGAAATGAATAATAACCAGTATTGCATACATTATTAGGATCATCTCAATGTGCTGTTGGAATACTTGAAGCAATAGCTTTCATATCTAGTTTTTTTCCTCCTCCTTGTGTTCCTACTTTACCTACTTCTCCATTTGATGTTATAACATATATATTTCTTGAACAACTTGTTAAACTAAGTAATGGAAAAAAGGAAAATGAAGCTATTGCTGGAAATAGTAAAAATTTAAACTTATTCATCTACTAATGTTATATAAAACAAATAAGATTAAATACTATTTTTTATAGTATCGATTACTTTTTTATAAGATATTTCAAAAACTTTTTCAATTTCAAATGATGCATCAACCTCATAAATACGTCCAGTTTTATCATTTTGAATTTGATAATTTAATGAATCATATACTAATTTGTGAAAACTTTCTTTTTCTTTATCAATACGATTTTGTTCACCAGAATTATTAACACGAGAATTAATACGTTGATTAGAAACCTCTGGAGTAACCATAAGCATCAAAGTAAGATTAGGCATTATTCCTTGAATAGCAAACTCACTAAGTTTTCAAACATTTTCAGGTCCTAATTTTCTTGCGAATCCTTGATAAACTATTGATGAGTCAATGAAACGATCACATAAAATTATTGAACCTTCTTCAAGATTTGGTTTAAGAAATTCTCCAACATGTTGAGCACGATCAGCGGCAAATAATAATGCTTCACAACGATAATCAATTTTGATATCTTTATTTAATAATAAATTTCTAATATCCATGCATAATTTGTCATCATTTGAACCAGGTTCACGAGTTAGAAGAATTTTTTTATTCGGAAAATCTTTTTTTAATTGTTCAAAAATCATATTAATGATCGTTGTTTTCCCGCTGCCATCAGGTCCTTCAAAAGTAATAAAGAATCCTTTTGTTTTCATTGGTAATATTATAGTTATTTTAAAGTGAAAAAGAGAAAAAAATAATTTTTTATATTAATAAAATATAATACATAAAATATGTGGAATTTGAATGCACTTTGGAGGCTATCACCAATACTTCTTTTTTTTACAATTCTTTTAAGCTTTTTTTTCATTTTACAATGTAAAAAAAAACTAAATATTTTATGTGTTGATATTTGTTTAAAACTTTGTGGTATTATTTTAGTTTTTGGAGAATTAGCAAAATTTATTATTGAAAAAGGTTCTTTTGGACATCTTCCTTTTTATTTTTCAAGCATTCAAATCTTTTTAATTTATTTTCTTGCTTTTTATAAAAACAAAGATGATGATATTTTTAAAACTATTTACCTTATTTGTTTAGTTCTTTCTTTTTCAACAACATTCTTATTATTTTTCTTCCCTTACATCATTGTTGGTATTATTAAGAATCCTTTAACTGACTTTAATGGATTTTGAATCGTTTTTTCACATACTTTAGTTTTTTTTGTGTTTGGTTTACTCTTAATGTTTAGAAAAATAAATTTTAACTTTAAAAATTGAGTGTGAAGCATTATTATTTCTTTCATTATTGCTGTATTTATGGAAATTATTTCTTTATTGATTAATGGTACTTTTGATGGTACTTTAGGTGATATCATAGGATTAAAACATGTTGCTTGATGATATCCACCTTTATGAGTTTTGAGTGTTACAGTTCTTAGTGGAATATTATCTTATTTTCTTCGTTTAATACCAAGTTTTTATATCAATGAAAAACCAAGATGAAAGTTTTAATAATTGATAACTTCGGTTCACATTTAGATGCTATGGGTGGCACTGAACTTTATAGTAAAATGCTTGTTGATTTCTTTTATGATCGAAAGGATGAAATTGATGAAATTCACTTTGATGGTTCTATTGATTTAAAAACTGATGATAAAAAAACAAATTTATTTTTATTTAGACCTTCAAATTCTAAATCGATGTATCAAAGAAATAAAAAATTCCAAAAATTATTTCAAGAACATATGAAAAATCACAAATATGATTTGATAATTAACAATCCATTATTTTTTTCTTCAAAAATGGTCTTTCATAATACTCCTGTGATTCAAATACAGCATGTTTTTCCACTTTTTTATAACTTTGCGAGCACAATTGGATTTGGATTAAGTGGTTTAAGAAGCAAACAAATTAAATATATGGTTGGTTACACAAAGTATGATATTAAATCTCTTTCTCTTTTTAATAGAAAGAAATATTTTAGTGTACCTCTCCCATACTTTGATATAAATCATAATATTATTTCTTTTTCATCTAAACCTAATAATATTGGCATTTTTGGAAGACTAAGTGATAAGGTTAAGAATATTAAATTTGCGTGCAAAATTTCAAAATATGTTGATAGCAATTTCTTGTTATATGGTTCTATTGATGAAGAAACATTAAACTATATTAAAAAGTTTCCTAATGTTAAATACATGGGAAAATATGTAAGGAGTGATTTAAAAGAAATTTATAAACAAGTTAGGTTTTTATTATTACCGAGCAAATTTGAAGGGTTTGGATATGTTTGTACAGAAGCTTTAGCAAATGCTACTCCGATAATTATTAGAAATTCTTTTCCCGCTTCCAAATACCTAGTTGATCAAGGAAGAAATGGTTTATTATTTTCAAAATTTTTATCTGCCAAACAAATTGGAAAGAAAATTAATACTTTTAAGGAAAAAAATAAGCACGAAAAGAAATATTTTCAATTGCAAAAACAATGTTTTAATTTTTATAAGCAAAATTTAACTATTCAACAATTTAATTCTAATTGAAAAAAAATAATAGATTCAATCTTTAACCAAAACACTAATGATAATGAAAATATAATTAATAATAAGAACCAATAAATTAAGAAATGAACAAAATAGAAATAATTAACAAATTAAAGGAAATAGCGAAAGAAAGAAAAACTAAAATTGAAGAACAAAATTTAAATAAGTCTTTTAAAGAATTAGGCATTGATTCTTTAAGTGCCATTAGTATGATTGTTGATGTTGAAGAAAAATTCAAAATTACTCTTCCAGATGATGATTTAATGAAGATTAAAAATTTTGAAGAGTTAATTCAAGTTATAAATAAAGTTTTAGAAAAAAAATAAAATTGTTATATTTGATTTTAATCTTATATTTATTCTATAAACCTATAATTTTAGATATAGGGATATAGTTTAATGGTAGAATAAAGATCTCCAAAATCTCTGGCGTGGGTTCGATTCCTACTATCCCTGCCATTCCCATTTAGAAAGAAAATATATTATAACAAGAAAGAATATAAATAGTATTATTTATATTTCTATGAAAAATGAAGATACGAATTCTTTCTGATTTACATGTAAATAAGAATAAGCATCTTTCCTTAAAATGAGATAAAAATGATGATACATTAAATATCATTGCAGGCGATATTTCAAATTGTTATTCAACTACCAGTAAATATTTAAATAAAAATTTCAAAAAGGCAATTTTTATTTCAGGAAATCATATTTTATATAACAAAAAACATCCTCCTTTGGAAAAGGTGCAAGAGAAGTTAAGAAATAAGTTTTCTAAAGGAAACGATATTACATATTTGGAAAATGATTATAAGGTAATCGAAGATATTGTTTTTATTGGAACTACACTATGAACAGATTTTTCTTTTCATGGAAATCTAACATTGGATTTTGATAAAATTAACCATAATTTTACAAATTCAAGTCATGGACATGGAAGATATTTAGAAAATGGGATAAAGAAAAATATTGATGCAAATTTTATAAAAAAATTATTCAATATAAGTTTGAATAGTATTTATGATATAGCTAAAAAATTTCCTGATAAAAAAATAGTATTAATAACACATCATCCAATTTGCACTGATGTGATTCAAAAGAATTGGTATGATAATAAAACGGTTCCTGCTTGCGCTTGCAATATTGGTAAAGAAATTGTTAAAAATATTCCAAATCTTAAATTAATAGTTCATGGACATGTACATCAATCTCACAAATATAAAATAGGAAAAGTTCCTGTAATTTGCAATCCATTAGGAATAATTGATTTAAAAACTAATAATTATGAAAATCCAGAATTTGATAGAAACCTTATAATTGAAATTTAATTAATATTTAAAGATAAAAAATACAAAAGTAAAAATTACATTTTGCAAGCTTCTGGTATTTTCGGAAGTCCAGGCATACGAACAATGTTTCCTGTTAAAACAATAATAAATCTAGCACCATTTGAAATCAATAAGTCTTTAACATGAATTGTGAAGGGTTTATCAATAACAAGAACTTTTTCATCATCTGTTAAACTTAATGGTGTTTTAGCTACGCAAACAAAATAATTTAGTTTATTAAAAAGTACAAGTTTTTGCTTTGCAAGTTCACTAAATTCAACATCTTTAGCACCATAACATTTAGAACAAATTAAATTAATTTTCTCTTCTAAAGTTTGTTCAAGTTTATATATCGGCGTAAGTGCACTTTTTTTCTCGCATAATTTAACAACTTTTTTTGCTAAATCCATAGCTCCATAAGCTCCATCTTCAAAAGAAGAATTAAAAGCATACTCGACATCATTTTCTTTTAATCATGATTCTAAAACACTAAGTTCTTCTTTCAAAGAAATATCAAGTTGAGTAACACTAACTAGAAATGGGATATTGAAATTTTTAATATTATTAATGTGAGATTTTAAATTATTTATCCCTAACTTTACTGCTTCAATATTTAATTGAGGTAATAAAGTCTTATCTTCAACACCTCCATGCATTTTCAAACTTCTTGTACTTGTTACAATAACAATTGCATTAGGTTTCAACTCTCCAACATTGCACACAATATCTAAAAATTTTTCGGCACCCAAATCACTTGCAAAACCTGCTTCGGTAACTACATAGTCAGCAAGATTTAAAGCTGTTTTTGTAGCAAATAAAGAGTTACAACCATGGGCGATATTTGCAAAAGGCCCTCCATGAACTATTGCTAGATTGCCTTCAATAGTTTGTACTATATTTGGATTAATAGCATTATGCAAAATTTTAATAATAGCATTAGTTACATTTAAATCTTTTAAATATATTGGTTGGCTTGATAAATTGTAAGCAATGATAATATTATTAATTCTTTCTTTTAAATCCTCTAATGAATTTGCAAGGCAAAATATTGCCATAAGTTCGCTTGCAACAGTTATATCAAAGGAAGAGTTATATTTAATATCCTTTTTTCCATTAATAGTTATTTGAACTTCTCTTAAACTTCTATCATTAACATCCAATACACGTTTTCATAAGATTTTGTTTATATCAATTTTAAGACTATTACCTCAATAAATACTATTATCTATACAAGCACTAATAAGATTGTTTGCAGAAGTGATGGCATGAATGTCACCAGTAAAATGAAAATTAATTTCATCCTTTGGTAATATTTGTGCCATTCCACCACCATTTGCACCGCCTTTAACTCCAAAAACAGGACCCATTGAAGGTTCTCTTAAAGCTGCAATCGCCTTTTTACCTATTTTATTTAACGCATCATTTAAACCTATTGTTGTAGTTGTCTTTCCTTCACCAGCAGGAGTTGGAGAAGTAGCTGTAACAAGAATGAGTTTTTTTTCAGAACTTGAATGATTAAGAATTGGTTTTATTTTGGCAATATATTCTCCGTAATGAAATAAATCCTTTGGAGAAATCTTGTATTTTTTTGCAATTTTTGCAATGGGTTTCAATTTAATTTCTTTCATTTTTTATAATTATATTTTTAGAAAAATAATAAAAAACAAATAAAACAAGTGAAATTATTTTCTCTTTATCTTTTCAAGAATTAACTTCTTTTTCCTCAACTTCATATTCCATTGAATAAAGTTTCCCTACTCCGCCAGTTATTCCTTTTTCAAAATCTAATTTTAAAAGTTTACAAACTTCTTTAATTTGTTTAATATGAATGGATTCTATTTCGATAAAAGGTGAAAGAAAAGGCATGCATCAAGCATAATAAAACATTCTTTGTATTTTCATAATTCTCTTGTGGTTTCTTGAAAAGATTTTAGTGGTAAACCTGCTAATTCTAAAATTTCGCAACCTTTTTTAAAATTTTAAAGCTATATAAACTATTTACTTATTTCTTTGCTTGCTCTAACTTTTTTAACTAATTTGCTTTTTTTCTTAGCTCTATTAGCATCACGTTTTGCAAGTTTGTTAGCACGTTTTCTTTTAACAATACGATGTTTTCTTATTGAACTCATGATTAAAACTAATTAAATTATAAAGTCTTTCCTTTCGCTCTTTTAATAATTAATTTATTGCTACTTCTATGTGGATTACGAGTTTTAACTCCCATTAATCTACGACCCCACGGAGAAGAAGGAGCAGGACGTCCAATACCTTGACGTCCTTCACCACCACCATGAGGGTGATCATTAGGGTTCATTGCACTACCACGAACAGTTGGTTTAATACCGAGATGACGGGATTTACCAGCTTTTCCTAAATTTGTAATACCATGATCTTCATTTGAAACAAAACCAATGGTAGCGAGACATTCATTAAATACTTTTCTAGTTTCACCACTATTTAATTTAATCACAGTATATGAACCAGTATCATCTTTACCTAAAACCTGAACAGAAGCTCCTGCACTTCTTGCTAATTGTCCACCATGCTTAGGGGTTAATTCAACATTATGAACAAAAGAACCTTCGGGTATTATTCCAATAGGAAGGGTGTTTCCAGGTTTGATATCGGCTGTTTTTGAACTTATTACTGTGTCACCAATTTTAATATCTTTTGGAGAAAGAATATATGATTTTTTTCCATTCTTGTAAACAATCAAACTAATAAAACATGTTCTGTTTGGATCATATTCAATTGTTTTAACAGTTGCAGGGATGTCAAAAATATTTCTTTTAAAATCGATTTCACGATATTTTCTTTTATTTTTTCCACCACGATGTCATACAGAAATTTTACCATGATTGCCTCTTCCTGCTTCATTATGAATATTTTTTGTTAATGGCTTATGGGGCTTATCAACATTTAGGTATTTTTTATAGTCAATAGTGATTATGTTTCTTCTTCCACTACTTCTTGGTTTTAAAGTTTTAACAGCCATTATTTTTTTCCTCCCTTTTCTTCTTGTTCCTCAATTAACGAAGCAATTTTAACCTCATCTTTAGTACTAACTTGTTCAATTGGTGTTTCTACTTCAGGAAGTGTTACGTTTTCATTAGAAGAAGAGTTTGCTAAAATAGTTTTGTTAAATTTTTTATTTTTCTTAACTATTTTTTTAGTCTTTCCACTAATTTTTTTATGTTGCATTAGTTTATCATTTTTATCATCACTTATTGTAATTGTTAAATGAGAATGTCTTTTTCTTAAAACACTTGCACTACCTTTAGCTTTTGGTAAAGTTCTTTTTAAAGTAGTTCCTTGATCTGCAATAGCATTAAGAACATAGAGCTTATTAATATCCATGCTAAAATTATTTGTAGCATTTGCTACTGAAGAATTTAATAATTTCAAAACAATTTTAGCGCCTTTTTTATCAAGAACCATAAGTATTCTTTGTGCTTCAGTAATTTTTTTTCCACGAATTAAATCACAAACTAATCCAAGTTTACGACTCGATATATGAATTTGCTTTTGCTTTGCATATGTTTGCATGATAAGTTAATTATATATGTTTTTAATAAAAATATTTAGTTTTATTAATATAAAATATTAAGACTTTTAAAAAACTATTTTTTTATTGAATACCAATGATAATCGGTGCAAAACCAGACATTAATGCACCAAGAGCGATTAATGATAAACCCACAAATGTTGTAGTCATATAAGGTTGGGGTTTTCTTTCTTTCATATAAAATACGCCAAACAATGTAGCGATGACAACACTCATTTGATTTAAAGGAGAAGCAATAGCGTTTCCATTTAAAAAAGTTGAAAATATAGTTGCAAGATTTCCAATAGCTTGCAAAGAACCAGGAAGCATATTTAAACAAACTTTTTTATTGTAAATAAAAGGAGTTTTTGGGGTTATAGTGGAATGTTTGAAACCATATTTAGAATCATAGATATAAATTGCAACAATTGCGCAAATAAGCATTCCTAAAGTTTGAGGAAACATAATTCCTTCATCAAAACCGCCTAAAAATAATTTATCATTAGGATTTTTTCATTCTTTTCCAGCGAATAATCAACTTTTCTCGTTTCCTAAATTTTTAATTAATTCTGGCAAAAGAAAATATAAAGAGAACGAAACTACGGAAAATAAAATTGATCAAATAAATGATCATTTTTTTGAAGCAATATTTTGAGAAAATGACCCATTTTCTTTGTATTCAACATTTGGAGAAAGAGAAATTAAAACAATACCCGCAAATATAACAAAAAGAAAAATCATTCCAAATGTTATTTGAATTTTAGGATTAGTGAGTCATCCTTGAAATAAAAATGCTGAAAAAAGTGTTGTTAAAAAAAATTGACCAACCATACTAAAAGGCATTGCTTTACTAACACCAGCTTGTGTAATTGCTTTAAGTTCAAAAAAGGAACCAAAATATCAAAAAACACCACTTATTAGAGAAATAAAGAAAAACAATAAACCTGGTTTAGAAAAATAATCTAAACCAAATGGTATTTCAATAAATAAAATTATTAATCCAAGAAAAAAACAAGCAGTAGTGATTCCAAGAGTTTTTTGTTGGACTGTCCCACCTATTTTTGTAGAAAAAGGAGCCATACAACCATAACCCAGCGAAGGAACTAATCCTATTAAAATTGTGTAAAAGTTCATTGTGTTGATTATATAAAAATTTTATTATTTTAATTAAAATATAAAAAAATATAACTTAATAAGTTAAATATTACCCATAATAAAATGCTTTTATATGTTAAATACGGCGAACTTTCTTTAAAAGGAGGAAATAGAAAAGATTTTGTAAATTGTTTGAATAGGAATATCAAATTTAGCTTAAAAAAATTCACAAGTGTTTCGATTAAAAAAGAATATGATTCATGTACTATCAATAGTATTCAAGAAAATGAATATGAAGAAATATTAGAAATTGTAAAAAATATCAGTGGAATTTCTTGAATAATAAAAGGTTTTTATTCAACATTAAATGTTGATGAAATTTGTGAAGATATCTGTAAACAACTTCCAAAAAATAGTCCAAAAACCTTCAAGATTGAAACAAAAAGACAAAATAAAAACTATTATTTGAATTCAATGGAAATGAATATGAAATTAGGAGGATTAATATTAGACAAAATGGAAAACTATAAAGTCAATGTTAAAAATCCTGAAATAAAAATAAATGTTGAAATAAAGTATGAGAAATCAATATTTTATTTTGACAAAATACCCGGTTTTGGAGGTTTTCCTTTAGGAATAAATGGAAGGATTCTTATCCTTATTTCAGGAGGGATCGATTCTCCAGTTGCTTCAAAACTTCTAATAAAGAAAGGATTTATTGTCGATTTTTTAACATTCATTACACCACCTCACACAAATCCTAAATCATTAGAAAAAGTTGAAAAACTCATAAAAGTTATTACCTTAAATGAAGTTCTTTATAAACCAAAATTGTATATCTGTAATTTTACAAATTTGCAGCAAGAACTATCACACATGAGTGATAAAACTTATCAAATTACAATAATGAGAAGATATTTTTTTAAAATTGCCAGAGATTTAGCAATTCAAAATAAATATTTAGGTATTGCAACTGGTGAAAGTGTTGGACAAGTTGCAAGTCAAACTGTTCAATCTATGCAAACTATTCAAAATTCAATTAATGATTTTTTAATTCTTAGACCATTGTTAACATATGATAAAAGTGAGATAATTGAACTTGCGATAAAATTTAAAACATACGAAATTTCAATTGAACCTTACATTGATTGTTGTGCATTATTTGTTCCAAAAAATCCTGTTACAAGACCAACCATTCATAAAGTTTTAAAAATTGAAGAAGAACTTGATTTAGCGGAAGAAATTTACAAAAAAATAATTCCGAAAATAATTATTAAATAATTATTTATTTTTGATTTTTCTTGCTTTTTCCACTAAAATTATTTTTTTTCATATAATTCTTGCATGCCAAAATTCGATTACCAAAAAAATTACTGCAAAGATTTCCTTTATAGAATATTGCCTTACTCAATGGACTTCCACAATCCATTATGAGAATGTTTTGAAAGAAAACAAAGTCCTAGAACTGATCCGATAATATGTGAATTATTTCAAGAAAGACAAGGTAAAATTACTTTTGATGTATTTGCAAATGTAGCAGATTTTTTAAGAGATTTTAATTCTAAAAGTTTGTGTTCTTTTGGGGAATTTTTCACAAAAACTAAACGAGAAATAGAAAGAATAAATGAATTAGATACAGAAGTTAATGCTGTTTTTGAAAATATTGAAAATAGCAGAAGAAATTCAAGATTAAATACAAATGAAAGAAGTAGACAAATAATTACTATTTCTCGTGCAATTACAGAACGTGAGAGATTCTATACTGTGCATAATATTCCTTCTAAAAAAGCACTTTTCGATTCTTTAGGAGTAGAGCTAAGAAAGTTAAAAGACGGAATTGCTTTTTTATCATTGATTAAAGTTCTTGTAATTGATAAAACAGAATTCAATGAATATCAAAAAGATTTTTTGTCAACTAATATAAATATTTTTCAACAAAATATTTTTACTGCTCATAATTGTTTGCTACAAGAATCCAATATACTGCTTCAAAAAACTAGAAATATAGATACTTTTTCGATTTCATTTACAAATGAAGGCCAAATAATAAAAACACCTATATCACCAGAAAAACCATTTTTTTTAGAACCTAGATATGTGATTCCTGAAAGAGAATTTAAACATGCATGTTTGATATCGCAAATCACAAGAGAAGCAGAAGCAAATATAGAACCTATTGTGAAAGAACGATTTTTGCGACAAGTGAAAGAACCTAACTTTGATTTAGCAGAACTTTCAAATTACAAAATATGCAAACCTTGAAATTTTGCAAGTGAATTTAAATCTTTTGTTCAAGCAAGATGTGAACATGATATTGAACAAGATGATATAAGACAAAATGCTGAATTAAAACGCATCAATGATGATATGTTTCAAAGTGTTAGAAGAATAAGAAGTGCGACAATTGTGTTGCCTATAGAGGCACCAGCGGCATCTGTTGTGATGAGATTTGTTCCTCAAAAAAAAGGAAAATAATATCATATGCCTAATTTAAATCACAAAATATTTTTTTATAAAATTTCACTTTACCAAATATATCCATACTCATTAGATGATTTGAATCCTTTTTGATTATTATTTCTTTCATATGAGGAACCATGAACAAAATTACATTTATTAAGTGATGCTAATTTTAATTTTATAGAATTAGTGGTTCTTATTAAGGATTTTAATTCTAAAATTTTAGGAAGTGTTGGGAAATCTTTCAAACAAAAAGAATGTTTAGTTAATGAAATAAATAGATTAGAAACAAATTTAAATGAGATCTTAGAACTTAGTTTTGATGAGAAAAGCAAAGCAAGTTTACAAATAAATGATTCTGTTTTTCAAACAATCGTTGCATGGACTTTTAATGAACGAAATACTTTTTATAGCCGAGGAATTATTGGTTCTAAGAAAGAAGTGTTTGATTCTTTTTCACAAGAAATGAGAAAACTCGAAAAAGGTTCAAAATTTTTGAATTCAATGTTACCATTTATTACTCAAAAAAGAGCTTTTAGCTTTGATCAAATGGATTTCTTATCTTCACACATTGATGTAGCAACACAAAATATTAGTGCTGCTTGTAAATGTTTAACACAAGAAAGTATGGATTTACTTCAAATAACAAAATCTATTCCAACCTTTAATATCCTTTTTTCACAGGAATTAAAAAGGTTTGTAAAAGCTCCTGTTGTTTTGCAAAATCCATATTTTTTGGAACCTGAATATAAAATTCCTGAAATTGAAAACTTATGTTTGGAAGTTTCTTGTCCTTTGGTTAAAGAAACAAGTGAAACATTGCCATCATGGGCGGAAAGGATATTTATAAAACAAATTAAAACTGAGGTTTTTAGTAAAAGAGAAATATCGGCTCATAAACAAAATGTAGGAAAAATCATCGAATGTGATTATGAACTTTTTGTTAACAGAAAAAATGAATGAAGATTAGAAGAAATAGATGAACAAACAAGAACTCAACCTATACAAACTCTAGGAACATTAACAACATTAACGCAAAGAATGGTTTTTTATGGTTTAAAAAAATCATAAAACTTTTTTCATAAAGTTATTCATCATTTATTTAAATATTCTTATTTTATAAGAATAAAAAAGTATATATATAATAAGAATAAAAAAGTATATATATATATATGGCAATTTTAATCGGACTAATTTTAGTTTTAGTTCCTTCAATCGGAATATTCTTTGTCAAAAATAAGAATGCACAAAATTGAATTTTATTTTCATTAGCAATTACTAGTCTATTTTTTCATTTTTCAATTTATTATGTTGAATATATTTATTCTGGAAAAATTAGTAGATTATATCATACACTTTTATTTATTGTTCATCCGTGTCATTTTGCAATGTGAATGTTGTTCGTTGTTTCAGCACTAGCTATTCTAGGAAAAAGAAATGAAAGGTATTTCAAGTGATTAGTTATGTCCTTTGTATTTGTAGGTATAATTGGCTATTCAAATAATTTCCAACACCCTATCGTACTAGATTTCTTTAAAAAAGATGTTCCGGTTCTTGAAAAAATATATGATTATTACAATTTTAAATCTCCTATTTCGCATCTATTTTTAACAATTGGTTGTGTTTTATTAGCAACTAAATATGTAAAACTTACTCCATCCTGTATAGCACCAGTTTTTTGTGGATTAATTGCTATGGCTTTAATTGGTATAATTGACAATCAAATTCAACCATTGCAAAAAGAAAATCCAATGTTCTTTTTTAAAGATAATATTTGGAAAGATTCAAATATTTTAAAGGGTCTTTTTATTTTAATTGTTGCTTTGATGATAGTTATTTTTGGTTTAATTTGTGTTTTTTGATTAATTTATGCAAAAGTTAAAAAGGAAAAATTTAATTGAGATTGAAAAGAATATTTTAATATTAAATCAAATAAAAAATAGTTATAAAGATGACAAAAAATAAGAAAAATTAATAAAGAGATATTGAATATTTAAAAAAAATTTAAATTTAGATCTAATTTAAGAAAACCTAAGGGTTATAATATTATTATAACATGGCAAAAAAAACTAATATCTTGAGAAAGATATTTACTAATAAAACTGTCGTTGCTTCAATAATTTTCACATTACTATTATTGATAATTTTTCATATTTGTTCAATTATCCCATGTCCAGGAGTTAAAGTGACTGGTGGACTAAATAATAATGATGTTTCCAGTATGCTAAATTTATTAGCTGGTGGCGGTATGAATAGAATGAGTATCTTTTCTGTTGGTGTTGGACCTTATATTACTGCTCAAATTATTATTCAATTACTTTCTAGTGACTTAATAAAACCATTAGCAAGAATGAATAAAAACGGCGAAAGAGGAAAAAGAAAATTAGAAATAATTACAAGAGTTTTAGCTTTACCTTTTTGTGTTGCGCAATCTTATGCAGTTATTGCTTTATTACTTCAAACCGGAAACTTCGAAATATTTGGATCAAAAAATATTTCTGAACTTTCAGCTGAAAAAATTTTAATTTTAATTCTTATATTTACAGCTGGAACATATTTAGCACTATTTATTGGTGATATGATTTCAAAACGTGGAGTTGGAAACGGTATCACTATGCTTATTTTAACTGGTATTGTAAGTTCTTTTTTTGCTGATTTTTCTGCTTCATTCCAATATATTAAGGGAATGTACGCTGTAACTATTGAAAATCATGATATTATTATTGCATTATCTATCGGTTTATATATCGCATTGTTTATCATTATTCTTATTGCTTGTATTTTTACAAATGATTCAGTTAGAAAGATTCCAATTCAACAAACTGGACAAGGTTTGATTGAAAAAACTGAAGATCTTCCTTATCTACCAATAAAATTAAACTCAGCTGGTGTTATTCCTGTTATTTTTGCATCTTCAATTATGACTATTCCAAGTACAATAATGCAATTCTTGCCAAATATTAATAGTGGTAAAATTTTTATTGAACATTATTTACAAATTCAAACTCCTGTTGGTTTAACAATTTATGCTCTTTTAATTATTGCTTTTTGTTTTTTTTACTCTTATATTCAAATTAATCCTAGTCAACTTGCTGAAAATTTTGAGAAAGGTGGTAAATTTATTCCTGGTGTTAAATCTGGTGCTGATACTGAAAAACATATTACAAAAGTTTTAAATAGAATTAATTGGATTGGTGCACCTTTTTTAGCAATAATTGCAATAACACCTTACCTCATTTCTATGCTAAGTGGTATCCCTTCTGGTCTTGCAATTGGTGGAACAGGAATTATTATTCTTGTAACTGGTTCTATTGATTTTTATAGTTCGATAAAATCAAATGCAATGGCAAGTTCTTATTCTATTGAAAAGAAAAAAATTGATATTAAAGATGATTCTAAGAAAGATTCATTCCAACTATGATAAAAGATTTGCTAACAGAATTAAAAGAAAGAGGTTTAATAGAATATACTGCTGAATCTTGTGAAAATAATTTAAAAGATTTCTTTTCTCCAAAGAATAGAAAAAATAAGGGTGTTTATACTGGTGCTGACCCGTCTGCAAAATCATTGCATTTAGGAAATTATGCAACTTATATTGTTATAAAATGGTTGGCAAAAGAAGGATATCCAGTTTATTCATTAGTTGGTGGAATAACTGGATTAATTGGGGATCCTCGCGATCCTATTTTTTCTGGTTCTGATGCAAAGGAAAGAGATTTAACAGAAATTAAAACAATAGAAGAAAATGTAAAATGTATTTCCAAACAATTTAAAGAAATCTTAAAGTCAAAAAATGTTATTAATAATCTTGATTTCTATAAAAACATGAGCGTTTGAGAATATTTAAGAGAAATAGGAAAAAGAATAAATGTTAATTACATTCTCGCAAAGGATACTGTTGCAAGAAGATTAGAAAATGGAATAAGTTATGCTGAATTTAGTTATAACCTACTTCAAGGATGAGATTGAACAACTATGTATTTCGATGGAATGAAACAAAAAAAATATGTTAAGCATCAAATGGTTTGTCAATTTGGAGGAGGTGATCAATGGGGAAATATTACAACCGGCTTAGAATTTATTAGAAAAAAATGCAATGAACTTAATATCGAAAATAAAGCATGTTGTTTTGGAATTAAACTTTACTTAAAACCAGATGGAACAAAATTTGGAAAAACTGCTTCTGGAGCGGTATGACTAGATGAAAAAATGACAAGCAATTATAGTTTTTATCAATATCTATTTAATCAACCAGATGATGCGATAAAATCTTTGCTTTATAGATTTACCTTACTTCCAAGAAAAGAAATTGATGAAATAATGAAGCTTCATGAAAAAGAACCTTTCAAAAGAATTGGACAAAGAAAATTAGCTTATGTTATCACAAAAGATGTAAGAGGAGAAAAAGGATTAAAAGAAGCATTAGAAGTAAGTAGAATCCTCTTTTCCGGTTCTTTAGAGGAATCTAGTGTTGATTTACAAAAAAAAGTTGTTGATCATATTCCTAACAAAGTTTTTTTGAAAGGTAAAAAGGAAATAGGAATAATTGATGTTTTAATCCAATCTAATATATGTAAATCAAGTTCCGAAGCAAGAAAATTAATTGAACAAAAAGCGATTAAATATGATAATCAAATAATTACTGATATTAAATATGTTTTTAAAAATTCTAACAAAATCGAATTTATAAAAAAAGGTGTGAGAATATATATTGTTTTAGATTGGAAAAAATAAAAAATCCCATTTTGTATGTGTGTTTTTTTATATTTTATATAATGTTTTTGTGATGAATAAAAAAACTGATATTAACAAAAAATTGAATGAAATAGATAAAAAAAGTAAGACATATAAAAACTTACAAACCGCTTTTGCAGGAGAAGCACAAGCAAGAGTTAGATATCAATTCTTCGCTAGTCAAGCAAAAAAAGAAGGTTATATACATATTTCAAATATTTTTACACAAACAAGTGATAATGAAAAAGAACATGCGGAAATTTGATTCAAACTTCTTTACAATCATTCTATTCCGCCAACAACAAAAGATTTATTAATTTCTATAAATAATGAAAAATATGAATGAGATACTATGTATAAAGAATTTGCAAAAGATGCTTTAAATGAAGGATACGAAAGTATTGCAAATCTTTTTGAAAATGTTGGAGAAATTGAAAAATCACATCAACAAAGATTTGAAAGTCTTTTAAAGCAAATTGAAGAAGATACTATCTTTAAAAGCACAAAAGAAGTTTATTGATGATGCACTAATTGTGGAACACTTATCAAAGGAAAGAAACCACCATTATTATGTCCAGTTTGTTCACATCCACAAGGTTATTTTGTTCAAAAAGATATAAAAATTTCAGAATAAAAATTATTTTAATGACTAAAAACAAAAAAATAGCATCTAAATTAGCACTTTGATCAATTTTTTTAACAATTGCGTTACTCGCTCTTCTTTTAGGTTTATTTGGTTCCTTAATTATTAGCCAACTTAAATTAAGCATTGGGAATATGGCACATTTTTCTTCATTTATTGTATTATTAATTGTTGGTATTGTACTAGCTTTTTTTTCTTTAATAATTATTATCGTACCTATTATTCTTTATTTTTTTGTAAGACATAATGTAAAAAAAGAAAAGAAAAATAAAGTTCTTGCAATATTTTTAATAATATTTGGCATAATTGGTATTTTAAATATTGTTGGTGGAATTTTATTATTAACAGACAAAGAAGTTAAAATTTCTAAATAAAACTTCATTAAACACTAGGTTAATCTAATATTTCGATTAAATTTTCAATTTCCTCATTTTTAATTTCTTGTATATCATTAATTTGAAAAACTAAAAATCCTTCTCGAATTACGCCTTGAATAAAATTAGGATAAAGGGTAATAATTTTTTTCTTTAACTCTATATTTTCAATGTCATTAATTCTAATTTCTTTTTGAAAACGTTTTTTATCAGAAATGAAAAGTATTGAATTTTTTTTATTCACTGATTTAAAATCAATATAAGAAATATTACCTCCATCAACATATTTTGTTCTTTCTACCCCTACAAAACCATAAGCATTAATTGTATAAATACATCCTTTATCTATTTCCTTTTTATCAATAATTGAAAAAATATTTTGTGTATCTGAAGATTGATTTTTTAAATGTGATGGATCGAAATCAGAATTTATTACATTTAACACAAAAGGTTCAAAACATTCTTGCTCATTTTCATTAATTGGATTCTTTTTAGACATTTGTTGTAATAATGGAATGCAAGAAAAATATGAAAAAAGAAAATAAATATTTTTAAAAGATTCTAAATTAAAATTTAGAAATTTTTCTTCAATTTTTGAAAAATCATAATGAATAATTTTAGAAGGAGAAAGTGAAATATTGGACGAAGAATCAAAATTATCTCAAGAATAAAGAGATCCAAAAAGTGTTTTTTTATTTTCAATTGATTTTTCTAATCCAACTAAAAAGTCATCTTTTTTTCTAGTTTTTAAAAGTTTATTTTGTTTTTTCGCTTTCTCTTCTAGTGAAAAAGTGTTGTCAGTTTTTTTAATATCAAAATTAAATCCAGCATCAACTAATTTGCATATTTCTTCTTGTGCTAATACAGAAAAAAGCATGCGAAATTGAGATTCATTATTTCTTTCACAATTAAAATATTTGTTAAATTTTGCATTTTCTAGTGGAATAGTTTTCTTACCTTTTTTAGAAGTATCAAAATTAAGTTCTTCTACAATTCCTATTGTTTTTATATATAAATAATTCTTATATGAAAAACTAGGAACCATTGTGGTGAAACTTATAGTTTTATAAGAACTTTCGCCATTTTTAGAAGTTTTTTCAATACTTCCTGTTCATGTGTGAGGAACAAAACTTGAAGAAATTGTTTTAAAAATTAAAGCATCTCAGCCATAAAAACTAATTGGTGTAAAATCAAATAAAGAAAGTTTTTCTTTTTTTAAAAAAGAATCAACTAAATCAAAGAAAATGGGAGGAATTTTATTAAGTAGAACAATTTTATCAAAACTTTTTTGAAAGATATTAAAAATTAATTTTTGATTTATTTTCGACAAAATCGGATTTAATTCTAACATGGCTTTTTTAACAAGAATATCAATTTCTTCTTCTAAGCTGGTCCCGTCTTTAAGATCTTTTTTTCTTAAAGAAGATTTTTTAGAAAAAAAATAAATCGATACAATGAGAAAAATTGTAGGAATAGGAAGAATCGAAAGAATTAAAGGAGAAAATAAAAAGGAGATTAAAATTGATTCAAAAAATAGTATGATTGAAATAACAAGAAAGATTAATGCTAATTTTCCAGCTTTCTTTATTGCTTTAAGTTGGGTTTTTTTTACTTTAATTTCGTTAACATAAATTTCATTTTGCTCAACAATCTTTGGAAATTCATTCTTAATTTTTGAAAGTTCATCATTTATTATTTTATTATTTTTCTGTTCAAGAACATTATTAAAATATTCCAGAACATTTAAGGTTTCATTCATTTTAATTAATTATAAAATTAATAGGAATGATATATATATTGTGAATTTAATAAATAAAAAATATGGTGACCCGTATGGGGCTCAAACCCATGAATGTTGCCTTGAGAGGGCAATGTGTTAATCACTTCACCAACGGGCCTCACCAACATTATATTTTATTAATTTAAAAAATATTTAAAGGCTAAATTAAAAATATCAAAAAGAACAGATGGTTTGTTTGAATATTTTATATAAAGTTTGAAATGTAATTTAAACATTATCCTACAGAATTTTTGAATAACAAAAGCTAAAAAGTTAACTTTTTCAATTAATTTTACAATATAAAGGATGTATGGTATTCAATAATAATAAAGCAAACAACACTAATAAACCAGAAAATTCCAAAAAACAAGAGTCTATAATTAAAAAGATAGGCAAGAAAGAGAATTATTATGTTAACGAATCTACTAATAAATATATAAAAGAAGGAGATGAAATAGTTATGAGTAAGTTTACATATTCCGGAAAATTACTAAAACCAGACATTATTGGCGAGATTTTAAAAAGATTAGAAAAGACGGATTTGAAATTAGATAATATTGAATTAGTTCAAAAAACCCAAGGAGAAGAAATCAAGGAGATAAAAGAAAGAATTACTAATATTGAACAAGTTCAAAAAGCCCAAGGGGAGAAAATAGATAAATTGGAAATAAAATTTGATAATGTTATTATTTTAAACAATCTAAAAACAGAATAGTTTTATCAAAATTCTCTAAGTATTTTATTAATATATCTTGGTATTTAAATATATAATCATTTACTGTTGTGAAATAAATTAATTACATGAAAATTATTAAATGATTAACTCAATTAACTAACTTTTTTAATTTGTTAAATTCAAAGATTTACCATTACTTTCAATCTATACTATTTAAAATTGAATAAAAATATACTTTTAAAAGTATAATCATTTCTATACTTTTTACATTTTTTCTGAATAAAATTAAAAATCAGTGTTAGGCTAATAATAAAAATAGAAACTAATACAAAACTTAAAACACAAACATAAGGAAAGGAGAGAAGAAATATTTTTCCAACAGTAGAATATTCTCCTTCAATCCAATCATATTCTACAAGTCCTGTTGCATTAGAATAAACATGAAAAATATTAATGATAATGATAACATAGGAAAAATATAAAATAATAAATAAAAAAACACCAAAAATATCAAAGGAAAAGTTTTGTTTTTTATTTAACAAAATTCAAGGACAAAAGAATAATTGAATAAAATGAATAGCAAAATACATTGGATTTGGGTAAAATCCTTTGTAAAATCATTCTCAGTTTCATTGTGCATCTGTAGTCGTATCATTAGTATTAATTAAGAATCCACCACAATATGTAATTAAACCACCAAAAATACCAAAATATGAAAGTATGTTAGCTATTTTTCGAGAAGGATCAATAATTAAAGCTATTGAAATGCAAAAAGAACAAAAAGGACAAAGATCTAATAAAAATCCTTTACTAAAAATAATACTATCAAAATATTCATGTTTTCTTAACGCTTCGGTAACTTTTGAAAAATCATTGAAAAAACGGAAAATTAATTGATACATTAATAAAATGATACCTATTATTAATCAAAATCAATAAAGATTAGTTATCTTTTTAATATAAGGATGAATAAAACCAATTATTGTAACCATTCCAATAGTAATTAATAAAATAATTAATCCAACTGGATTTAGCATACTTTCTATAATTAAATTATAGAATGATAATTGATGTAGAAAATATTATTCAAAACTTACAAAAAAAAGGATTAAATATTACTAATAATGAGGAATTTAAATATTATGTAAAAAATTTTAATGTAAATACTTTTTTATCAGATTATTGTGATTTTTTTGTAAATAATGAAGAAAAATTCGATGATGGTGTAACAAGTGATGATATTATTAAACTTTACAATTTTGATAAAAACCTTGGTGTACATGTATTTCGATGTCTATTAATTATTGAAAAAATCATCAACACTTCTGTTGTTTACGCAACAATAAATGTGCACAAAATAGAAGATAAATGTCTTTTAAATATTGATGAGAATACTATAAAAAATAGTATACTAAGAAATTTAAATGAAATTGAACCTTATACAGAATTCAAACCTTTCTTATTTAAAATCACAAAATATTTAGAATCAAATAAATCAATTAAAAAATTAATGATTAGAGATGAACAAGATAATATTTATAAGTGACATAATGTACCTTTAGATATGATGTGTTTAACTTGATCTTTTGCAATGACATTTAATTTTTTTATTGCTTCTTCTTTACAAGTTAAACAATTAGTAATGGAAAATTTAGAAATTGATAAGAAATATTATGAAGGTTTTATCGATTTAATTAAGAATTTTATAAATATAAGAAATCATATATCTCACAATATTGTTCTTTACAATTCGCAAATTAAATATGCTACTGATGAATTATGCGATCTTTATTTTTATATCTTTAAACAAAATATTAGTAAAAATGATTTTAAATTAATTCATTTGATTCGCTTTATTTCTGTGTTAAGTAATCAAAATAGATTATTTGAAAGAACAATTTATTTTGCAAAAAATTTGCAAATTTCTGAACCATTTAAATCAGAAATAGAAAAACTTTTTGAAATTTAAAAATGAATAATAAAGAAATATTAATTAAAATTAAGGAATGCATTATAAAATATGATAAAATTTCTTTATTCTTTCATACCAACCCAGATTTTGACACATTAGGTTCAGTTTTTGCTCTAAAAGAATATATTAAAAAAATATATAACAGAAAAGAAGTAAAAATTTTAGATATAAATCTATTAGAAGAATCGGTATTCAAAAAATTTCCAAAATATAAGATTGAAAAAAATCCAAATGAGAACTGAATTAAAAAATCATTAGGAATAGTTTGCGATACTGCAAATAAAGAACGAATTTTTTGTCAAAAATATTCTTTATGTAGAGAAATAATAAAAATTGATCATCATCCAAATAAAGAAGAATATGGAATATTACAATGAGTTGATATTACTTATTCAAGTGTGTGTGAAATGATTTGTGACTTTTTATTTTTTTGAGATGAAAACTTTATCACTGAAATGATAGCGAGTTATATTTATGTTGGGATTTACACTGATACAAATCGTTTTTTTTATTCTTGTACTAGTCAAAATACATTTTTAAATATGCAACGACTTTTTAAACATATTCCAAATATTTCTGAAATTAACTTTAAACTAAGTGAAAGAACAATTGAAGAGTTAAAATTCCAAAATGAAATTTATAAAATAATTAAGTTTGATAAAAAAAATAAAATTGCTAGTTTAAAAATTCCAAAAAATATATTTAAAAAATATAAAATTGAAAATAATTCAATGATTTGAACCATGGCAAATATCGAAGGAATTGAAATTTGAACATCAATATATTATGATGAAAAACAAAAAAAATGAAAGGGTTCTATAAGAAGTAAATCTAGTGATATTTCAATTATCGCTTCAAAATATGGTGGTGGTGGTCATGAATTTGCATCAGGTTTTGCTTTAAAAAAAGATAAAGAATTTGATAAAGTAATTGAAGATTTAATAAAAATTAAAAAATAATAAAATTATTTAAAATTTATTTTTTTTAATTTGGAAATTAATATCAGAAATAATTTTATTCCATTTTTGCTTATTATCAACATCAGAATTAGAAAGTATTTTAACTATCGATAACAATTCTTTTGCTTTGATAATTCAATTATTTCTTTGTGTCTTATCGAATATGTTAATTTTTTTTCATTTTTCATTAATTTCCTTAAAATTTTTATTTAATTCATCGATATTTTCTTTTTCATATTTTTCATTAAATTGTTGAATTAATAAATCCTTCTTTTTAATTTTAAAATTAAAGATAAAATTTTCTTTATCATTATTAATATTATTTGGTGTTATTGGAGTATTTAATTCATAATATTTTTTCATATAAGAATTATTAAAAATATCATTAATTTTTTGGCAGAACTCAGGGATTAGTGATAATATTTGAAAATTATTAAATTTTTTATTTTCATCAAAAATATTTTTGTTTTTTTGTTCTTCTTTTTCTTGTATTTGTGAAGAAACTTTATTTTCATCAAAGGAAGAATGAAATTCAATATTTTGATTCTGATTATTTAGAATAATATTACTTTTTTTTATTTCAATATTATTTTTCTTCTCTTCTACATTTTGATTTTTTTCATTTTGTTTAGTATCAGACTCCTTTTCTTCGATATCATCTATTTTTTCCAAAACCGTTTCAAATACTCATTCATTAATCATTCTTTCTGAAAAAAGATAATTTAAAACATTCAAAATTTCTTTCTTATCCATAAAATTAAAGCATTACCTTACCTTTAACATAAACTTTATCATTATCATATAAAAATGCAGGTGAGATAATTGATTTGACAATATTTGAACCAGAATTAATAGCTATGAAAAATTTTTCTTCAAATAAAGTTCCATTCTTTGGTTCATATACTTTGATTCCAATATTTTGAAAAAAAACAACAAAGTTTTGATGGATTTCTTGATATTCATTAAATATTTTATTTGAATAAAATAAATTGTAAAGGTTAATAAAATAGTTATCAATAATAAATTTAATATTGCCACTATCAATAGAAAAATTATCAGCTGATACATTGTTTTTTCAATATGAAATATCATTTTCATATAAAAGATATTCTCTAAAAAGCTTATTGAAATCTTGATGTTTAATAAAATTTTTATCTAAACTTGTCTTTCAAAAAATATATAAGTTTTTCATTTTCTCGCCAAATTTAATATCTGATAAATTAATATAGCCAGTATTTAAACTTCATAAACAGATATCATTAAGTTCAAGAATTTCTGAATAGAAATCAAAGTTAAACAATTTTCAACTTTTGTATAGAAAAAGTTGATTATCTTGTTTATAATTATTTCAATTTAAAATTGAGTTAAAAAAATCACCAATTTTGTAATTCAAAGGATATTTTAAAATTTCAGCAGTAGCAACAGGAGAACCGTGATCTGAATTAGTATAATTATTCATTTCTTTTGTAATTTCACGAACAGTATTTGCAAATTTTGTTTCACGAATTTCATTGACATTCTTTCCACTATGTGGAAGAGAAGAATTATTCTTGAAATCTAATCAAATTGTTTGTATTTCATCATTCTTAAGATTAGGATCAAATATATATGAAGAAAGTTGATTCTTTATAAATTGTTGGAATGGAAAAGAAGAAAGAAAATTATTCAAATTTTTACTATCATTTGATAGATTTTCAACACTAATTTCTTTTGAATTTGTAATAAAATTTATTGACATACCTTAATTATATTACCATATAATTTACATATGCGCTAGTAGCTCAATTGGATAGAGCGTTTGGCTACGAACCAAAAGGTTATGGGTTCAACTCCTGTCTGGCGCGCCATAAAAATATAAAATGAGGTTTTTTGAAAAAGAAAAAAATTGCTTTTTATATACATTATTTTTCTTAAATATCATATTAATTATTTGTGGCATTTTAATTTCCTTAATTCTATTTTTTTGTTTAAAAAAACCTTCTTTTTTTTATTCTTCTATTATTTTTATCCCCTTTGGTTTTTTGTGAATTTTTATTCACTATCTTACAAGCTTTTTAATTAATAAAAAAAATAATGTTTTTTTATTTATTTTTTTATCAATTTTAAAATATTTAATTATTGTTCTTCCATTACTAATATGTTTGTTAATTAATGATATTGGTAAACAAAAAAACTTTGATATTTTATTTATGACAATAGAAATAATTATTTTTTGTTTATTGATAATAATAACTAGTTTTATAAATGAAAGAGAGAGAAAAGAAATAATAAAAAATAATGAAGAAAATAAAATTTAAAAATTTTAAAAACTTATAATAAAAATATATGAATTCAAAAATAGTTAGTTTTCCTGATATTGATTATTCAAAGCCAATTATTGCTAATAATTTAGAATTTACAAGTGAACTTTCAATGCTTGGACTTCAATTATTTTCAATGACTGAAAATAGTTTAAAAAATGTTAGAGGAGATAAGGCTAAGGAGAGCAAAATTATTAATGATATGTTTAACACTTGAAATTTTAATCTTTTTCAGCAAACTGCATTTGTAGCTATTGTGAATTCTCTAATTCCACAAATTAAATTTGAAATGGATGAGGAAGAGTTTTCTAAACATATTGAACTTATTATGAAAAACAATACTAACATTTCTAAAGAACAAGCAAGGTTTTTAGCAGAAAAAGGTTTCCAATATGGAATGATTTGAAATTACTTTTCAAATGAATGAAAAATTGTAGTTTCAAATGAAGAGGTTGATGAGCATTTAGAAAATTATTACAAAACAACTAATAATTCAATTCGTGAATACAAGACTAATAATGCCGAATATGAAAAAGTAAGAATGAATCTTAGAATGAAAAAGACTTTTACTGAGGCAAATGAGAAATTTATTGTTATTTTGCAAATGCCAATTACTATTAAAAAGAAAAAACAAGATTAATTTTAAATTAAAAAAGACTAAGCAATCGGAAACAGATTACTTAGTCTTTATGTTTTTAAATGTTTTTTAAATAGAAAATTAATTATTATTTTTATTAACTACTTCTTTGGTTTCTTTTTACTATCACAACAACCACAACTACATTTTGATTCATTTTTGGAAGTTGACTTCTTACTCACTGGCATTTCTTTCTCCTTTCTGCAAAAATTATAAAATGAAAAAAATATATTACTATATATTGAATCAATAATAGCATTTATTAGACTATTTTGATTTTGTTTCTTTATGTAAAGTTACTTTTCGGCAATGTTTACAAAATTTATTTAATTCTAATTTTTCAGGAGCAGTTTTATTATTTCTAAATGTTAAATAGTTAATGTTTTTACAAACTGTGCATTCTAATCTAACACGTCGTTGAGGAGTTTTCATAAATATGGTTATATTATATATAAGGTAATGACAAAATTATAAATAATATTTTTCCATTAAAGTAGTAAAAATTTTTCTTTTATATAAAAAAAGTTCAATTTCAGGAATTCGTGATTTGAATTTTTCTTTAATATCTTCAAATGGCAAATTGTACAATTTTGCAGCTTTTTCAAAATAATCATTAATTTCATCTTCAGTAACAATAATATCTAATTCAATTCCGATTTTTTGTAACCCTAAAAAGATTTTGATGTTTCTTTGAGCAGTTAACGTTAATCCTTCTTTATAAAGTTCTGCTGTTGTGTAACCAATTGAGTCTAAGTATTCTTTTAAGGAGATTTTCTTTTCATTAGCAATATTTTGCAGTTCTGGTTCTATCCTTTTAATTTCTCGGAAAATCAAAAGATCAGGATAATAATCAATATCACAATTTTCAACAAGTTGTTGAACAAATTGTTTTTCAAACTCGTTTAAATTATGATAATTTTTGTAATCAAAGATTTGTTCCTTAATATATTTTTTAAAATCTTTCTCATTTTCAACATTTGGGAGTTTAAATTTAGAAAAATATTCTTTATCTAATTCTGGTTTTTCAATAGAAGCTATTGAATTTAATTTAATTTCAAATTGCACTTTTTTCCCTGCTAAATCACTAGATTGGTAATTTGAAGGAAAAGTGACATCGATAATTTTAGCTTCACCTTTTTTCATTCCAATAATTTGTTCTTCAAATCCAGGTATAAAGGAATGACTACCTATTATTAAGTCATAATTCTCAGCAGTTCCACCTTTAAAAGCAACATTATTGATGGTTCCTTTGAAGTTTATATTAACATTCTCGCCTTCTTTAACTTTTGCATTATCATCTTCATTTGGAATAAGCATGATATCTTTTTTAATGTAATTGTTAAATTCACTTTCGATTTCTACATTTGAAACCGTATTACTAAATTTTTGAATATTAAATTTTTTATAATCCTTTATTGTTAGGATTGGAAAAAGGTTGTATTGAAAAACAACAGTCGCACTTTCCTCATTAACATTTTTAAAAAAGAAATTAAAGGGTTCATCTAATGTTTTTGGTTCTAATTCTCCTATATATTTAGTAATATTAGTATATAAATTTTGGTAAACTAAATTGATGGTGTCAGAATAGATTTTTTCTTCTCCAATTTGTTTTTTAATGACATCCAAAGGAACTTTTCCTGGACGAAATCCTGGAAGCTTAACATCTTTGGAAATTTTTTTTAAAGATGATTTATATTCTTTTTTCCACTCTTCTTTTTCAATTTCTAGAGTTAAGTTTCTTGTTTTATTTTCTACCTTATCTTCTAGTATTTTATATGACATAATAAAATTATAATATTTACAATGACTAAGGAAATTATTGAACAAATAATAAGCAAAAATAAAACTGTATTAGTAGATTTTTATGCACCTTGATGTGGACCTTGTAAAATGTTAAAAAATATTCTACAAAATATTGAAAAGAAATATCCAAATGTGAGTTTTATAAAAATTAATGTTGATGATGACGCTGAAATTGCTCATTTTTTTAATATTTCTTCTATTCCTGCGATTTTTATATACAATGAACAAAAATTAGTTTCATCCTTTAAAGGTTTTCGTGATGAAGAATATATTTCTAATGAACTTTCTAAACTTAATTAATTAGTTTTTATTTTTTATTTACAAAATATTATCTTCAATGATTGTTAAACAATGAATATCTTTTTTTAAAAAAAGATTAATAATTTTCTTTTCAGCATGGCTAACATAAGAAAAGTCATTGCAATTAAATTTGTTATGTCTAAGGAAATTTACTAGAGTATTACCACATAAAAATACAAAAATATCTTTATCTTTTGATAATGTTTTTAAAAATTGAAGAAGGTCATTTGTTTGCTGTTGAAAAAGAGGTAATTCAATCATTCCCAAAACACCTTCAAGCAAAATTGCTTTTGAAGAAGAACACTTTTTTTTAATATTTAAAAGAGTTTCATCTCCAATATCAAGCATATAAATGGAATCATTTTTATTTGTATCGACTTCAATATTTTTCAATTCATTTTGATTAAACTTTTCAATTGAATGAAAATCTTTAGGCAATAAAATTTTTTTAAAAAAATTATTTTGAATTTTAACTATATCTTTAATTATTTCTTCTTCAAAAAAAGATTTTCCAATATTTTTATTTAATGATTTTAAAAAAGTTAACGAACAACCATCGGCAAAAAAAACATTTGTTGTGATATTGAACATATTTTGAATATATGAAAGTTTATTAAACATTCTTTCAAGACCACAAATATAAATTTTTTCTTGTTGCATTGAAATAAACCGATTAATGTTATCTAATTCTCTTTTAACTATTGGACCTATAACGCTGTGACAAAATTTACTAATTCCATATGTAGAAACATTCTTCAAATTAACAAGTGCGATAGAATCGAAAATAAATAAATCTATTAGCATAGCAATTTGTTTACTTAATTCTTCATTTTCTTTATGATAATCTTCTTGCAAAAAGATACAATTAAATAATAAAATATTTTTCGAATTGAACTTAATTTCTTTTAATGAAAATATTTCATCAACTGGTAAATTAATGAATTTCTCAATTTTTTTAGCTAGTTCTGAATTGTCATCATCATTATTTATTGAATAGAAAATAACTAAAAGTGGATTTGATTTTAATATTTCCTTTATTGAATCAATGTTTGAAAAAAACTTATATTCATCATAGATTTCTCCATTAAAAATGCAATTAGAAAAATCTAATCTTAGTATTACTTTTGTGTTTTTTAAATTAACATCAAGGTAACTTACCTTATTATAAAAACTCACAATACATAAATTATAGTGGTATCTATAAGAATATTTTACTTGCAATTTTTTCTAATACTACAACCGCAAAGGATAAAAGATTGTAGTCACTTTCTTTAGTATTTTTTAAAAAATTTGATATTTTTTTCGCTAATAAATACATATATTTACACAAAAAATCTGTACTAAGTTTTTCAATAGTTTTTGTTTCGATTCAAGAATATTTACAAAGCAATAATAAAAGTTCATAATTTTCTTTTGTAAAATGTAAATCATTTTTATATATTTTTTCAACAACTAAATTGCCAATCTTTTCATGTGCTTGTTTTAAAGAATTAAATATAAAAATATAGTTTAGTTTTTCAATACTAAATTTGGAAATATAATTTTTTTCATTGAGCAAAATAAATTTTTCTTCATCAAGCGAATTTAAAATATATTTAAGAGATTGTTTAGAAAAATCATCAGAAATTTCCTTATAACTAATATTTAGATTTTTATTTTCGAGAGAAATATTTTTAATTTCAACATTTCCAAATCCGAGAAGTTCTAAAGCTTTTTTAAAAATATCAAAATATTGTTGAGTTAAATCAATGTTAAAAATTATGTGATTTGTATATTTTCTTGTTAAAATACAAAAATGTCTAGTTAATAAAACAAAAAAATTAGTATATTTTTTTCCTTCTTTAATAAGAATATCTTTTTCTGCAGAAACAGAATGATATTTGATATAAGTTTTTGTGCCTTCTGTAAAAATATGTGATTCTAGTTTTTTTTCAACAATCAAAAAATATTCCATAGTTTCCATAATTGTATCATTAAAAAACATATCTGGCGTAACTTCGAAATCTTTACAAAATGATTTTAAGATAATGTTTGGTACTTTGGACATATTGATAATTTCAAAATTATTAAATATATCACCAGAATCAAGAATTTTACATATTGAATTAATACGAATCAAAGAGAATAAATCATTGATGTTTAATGATTGTGTATTTAAAGAATTGAAATAAAAGGAAATATTGTAGAAGTTTTTTTGGCTAAGTGGTTTTGAAAGACAAATATGTTTTGCAATAAGTTTATTTCCCAGTCGAATTTTTAAAGTGCCATCTTCTAAGAATTCAAATGCCGAAAAATAATGTCTATTAAATCATTTCTTCTTAAAAGAATCAGTATGAAATAAAATACCTTCTTGGTTTAAATCTAATTTTTTAAAAAAATTCATTTCAAAATTGTAAATTGAATCATTATCATTTATTTCAAAAATTTCAAAATCAAAATTAATGATATTAATTTTTAAATAATCAATCATTTTTTGTTGTTTAACAATTATGTGTTTGATTCTAAATTTTATTTCATCATAAATATTGTAAAAGTTCATTTTAATTATTTTTTAGAGTTTAATATTTCATCAATATTTTTTTCTTTTGCTTCATCTGGAGAAATAATTTTGCAATGGATTTTTTTATCAAAATCATCAGTTAAATAAAAATCAAGATATATAAATGTCCACCCTTCTGATTTATATTTATTTCATAAAAGTTGAGTTAAATCAATTTTATAATAATTTTGTTCTGATAAATTTAAATATTTTTTTTCTTGCAAGAAAACCAATTCGCCATTTAAAAAATAGTTTTTAGGAGAAATAATATTATTTTTAGGATCATACTTTTCTAGTTTACATAGTAATATTTCCATTTTTTTTGTAATATCTATTTTAATACGTTTGCTATTGATGATATGGTTTTTAATCGGATCATGGTTTTTCTTATCTCAAATTTTTTCATTACTTTCAAAAACCACAATAACTGGTTTTTTTAGAGCATAATCAAAAAGTGAAATTTGTGGTTTATATGAGGTTATTTTTTCATATTCATTAACAATATATCAACTTGAACCTAATAAATCGTTTGTAATAATATTTTTAAGATCAGTAACAACAGTTCCATAAACTACTGCAAGTGAAGGATTATAAGAATTAGCAGTTATTTCATTAGCAATAATTAATTTTTCCATAATTATTTCTCTTAACAAATTGTATTTTGTTGCACCGCCAACAAAAAGAATATTTTGAAATTTGAATTCAATATTATTAGCGACTAGATCATAAATTTTTTTGCCGACTTTAACTAATTTATTAAAAAGAGGTTCAAAATATTTTTTAAGTTCTTCTTTAGAAAAAGAAATAGATGAGAAAGGAAAAATACTTTTGCACTCATCAAAAAATATTTCATCTAATCTTTTCATACCAGACTCTGTTTGATTAAAATAAAATTCAAAATTTTCAACTTGAGAATTAAGATTTTTTTCTTTAAAAATTCTAACTTGTTCCTTAAGAATTATTAAAAATTTATCTATTCTATCAGTGTTAGAATTCTCATCTTTTTTAAAAGTTAATTTTTTAGTAATTTTGTCAATAAAAAATGTTTGTTTTAAATTCTCATTCTTAAGTTTCATATTAAGTTTATCAACAATTAGATTTATTATTTCTCAATCAAAATTATCACCACCAAAATGTTCATCACCATCTGAAAATAAAACATCATAATTATTTTTTTTCTTGCTAACATATGAAATATCCAATGTTCCACCACCGAGATCAAAAACTAATATTTCATTTTCCTCATCGTTTTTATCATTAGCTAATTCATTATAAAAATATAGAATAGAGGAAATTTGTTCATCAACCAATTGTATTTTTTTAAATCCAGCATCTTTTGCAGCAAGTGTTAAATTATCCCTTCCCATAATTCCTCAGTCTTGTGGAACGCCAATCACTACAGTATTGAACATTTCTTCAATTTCATTTTTACTAACATCTAAAAATTGATTTAAATAATCAAAAATATAAGAAATCGATTTCTCTTTTATATATTTTAAGAATTCAACATGAATATCATAAGGAGAAAATTTAGATTTAACTATTTCTTCTGTTTTTTTATCCTTAAAAACATATTTTGTTCTTGCTTTTCTTGAATCGATATTACTCTTATTTGATATTACATCAAAATCACCAGTATATAACTCACTATTTTTAGGATTTATTAGAATTTTATTTCCTTTAATTGTTGCTCTTGAATAAAAAAAAAAATCTTCTTTGTCATTATTGGTGAAAGGAATTATCTTCGGTTTATTAGAATAAGGGTCAAAAAAACAGCATGAACTTGTACTGGTTCCAAGGTCAATTCCAAGTAGTATTTTCTCATTGATAAGCATATAATTCAATTATATGATTAACAGTGCAAATCTAGTCACTTTTATTGGACATGTAAATCATGGAAAAACTACTCTTTTGGACTATCTTTTTTCATCAAAAAAACGTGATGAAGAAGCAAATGGAATTACACAATCAAATTCAGTATTTTATTATGAAAAAAATAACGAAAAAATCATATTCATTGACACTCCTGGACACGATGATATAAGTATTTCACGAAATAAAATGATTGGCGAAAATATTTGTGATTTTTATGTTCTTGTCATAAGTGCTAGAGAAGGAATAAAACCTTCATTTTTAAATGTTTTCAAAGAAGTTAAAAAAACAAAATCACAAATGCTTGTTTTTATTTCATTCATTGATGATGAAAATGATGTTTATCGATATGAAGAAAATATTCAAAAAATTAAAGATGATCTTTTTTCCATCGATATTATTAGTGATGAATATTCAACAAAGGGTGTTGCAAATATTGACTATGTAACTTTCATTTATGGTTCTGGAAAAAATGGATACAATGTCGAAAAATTAATTGATGTTATTTCTTCAAATTCTAAAACTTCTAAAACTGAAAAGAATTATGAATCTTTGCCTGATAATTTTGCTGTACAAATAAATAGTATGTATGATCAAAAAAATAAACATTTACCAAGATATAGTGATATCGTTATGAGAAAAGGAAGTTTCTTTTTAAAAGATTCTTTGATTACAGATAATAACTTTGCCCAAATTGAAAAAATAGTCAATCTTTCAACCAATGAAAATGTTTCTTCCACTGATACTTTAAAACCATACCGTTTATTTTTGAAATGGCAAAAAGATGGTTATGAAAGTTCAGTATTTTTTCAAAAAATTGAGACTGAAGAAGAAAAAAATGCAATACAAAGTGTTTTAATTTCATATATCTCAGAACTTAATGAAAGAAAAATTATTGATTTTGGAACACGCGAAAAAATTAATCTAAGTGTTTATTTAAAAAATAGTGACATCAAAAATGATTTACAAACAAAACTCACTTCATTTAATGAAAAGATTACTGATTCTGCTAAATATATTAACCTTATCAAAAGTTCTTTATCTTCTGTTAGCGAAGCGGACATCCAAAATGCTTTTGACGAAAAATCAATAATTTTAACCTACCAAATAACTCCGCCAATGTCAGTTCAACAAAAAGCAATTAAATTAGGAGTAAAACTTTATATTACTGAAACAATAGGAGAATTTAATGACACTATTGAAAACTTATTAAAATCTGAAAAAATTAAAAAGAAAATAACCACTGGTGAAGGAATAGTTTTAAAAGTTTTTGGAAAAACAAAAGAGAAGAAAGAAAGAATTATTGGTGTAAGAAATACATTTGGAAAAATGAATAGTTTAGATATTGTAAGAATAATCGATAAAAATGATCAGCCAAAGAACATTGATCTTTCAATAGATTATTTTGCACAAAAACTTCCAACAGAGACAGAATTTAAAAAAATTGCTGAAATTTCAAATAATTCAGAATTTACAATAATCTTTAAAAATTTTAAAAATTCAGAATATGACAAGTATCTAAAATTAATTGAAAAACAAAAGAAATTAGGTTTAAATGATAAAAAAGAAGAGGAAAATATTAAGAAAGAACTCGAAAAGATAGATTTAAAAAAGATTATTGTTGAAGGTGATAAAATAATTACAGAAAAATTTGTTTAGAATTTAAATAATATTTAAAACATTGATTATTATTAGCTAAGAACATCTTATTAATTTTGTTTTAAAATATTAATAAACACATCGGAAGAAACATTAACTTTTCCAATTGCTTTAAGTTTTTTCTTTCCAGCTTTTTGTGCTTGCAATAGTTTCATTTGTCGTGTTACATCACCGCCATAGCATTTAGCGAGAACATCTTTTCTAAAGGCTTTAATAGTTTCACGAGCAATAATTTTTCCTCCTATTACTGCTTGTATGGGACATTCAAACTGTTGTCTTGGAACAAATTTCTTAATTTTTTCAACAATTTCCCTTCCCTTAGTTTGTGCAAAGATACGATTTGTAATAAAACTAAAGGCATCTATTTTTTCCTTATTAAGCAAAATATCAACCTTTACAAGTTCTGATTTTTTATATTCAATAATTTCATAATCCATTGTAGCATATCCTTTACTTATTGATTTAATTTTATCAAAATATGATTGAATAATTTCAGACAATGGAATATGAAAAATTATCTCCATTCTTTTTCCAGTAATTAAATTCATTTCAATAAATTGACCACATAATTCTTTTGTAATCTCAATTATTTTTCCTATGTATTCTTCTGGACTTACAATGATAAGTTTAACATATGGTTCTTGAATTTCTTTAATAGTTGTGACTTCAGGATATTTACTTGGATTATCGATTTCTATTTGTTTACCATTTGTTAAAAATATTTTATATCTAACACTTGGTATTGTTAGTATTACATCAATGTTGTATTCTCGGAATATGCGTTCCTTAATTACATCAAGATGCAATAACCCTAAAAATCCACATCTAACCCCATTTCCTAATGCTAAACTGCTTTCGAATTCATAAGTTAAGGAGGCATCAGTTAATGAAATCTTTTCCATTGCATCTTTTAATGAATTAAAATCAGCATTGTCAACAGGATAAATTCCACTAAAAATCATTGGTAGTATTTTTTTATATCCTGGTAGGGGGGTTGTTGTATTATCATTCGCTTGAACAATTGTGTCTCCAATATTTACATCTGTTGCTTTTTTGATATTCATGCATACTCATCCAACTTCACCACAAACTAATTCGTTTTTATTAATATTTTTCAATATTTGAACACCAAGTTCTGAAACATAATATTCATTTTTTGTATGCAACATTTTAATTTTCATTCCTAATTTCATAACTCCTTGAAAAATACGAACTAGGCAAATAACACCTTTGTGTTTATTGAAATAAGAATCGAAAATTAAGCATTTTAAGGGTTTTTCTTCTTTCCCTCAAGGAGGAGGAATTTTTTGAACAATTTCTTCTAGAAGCAAATCAACATTTTTTCCAGTTTTTGCACTAATACATAAAGCATTTGAGGCATCAATTTTACATAATTCTGTTATTTGTTTTTTTGTATTTTCAATATCAGAATTTGGCAAATCAACCTTATTAATAATTGGAATTACGGTAAGATTATTTTCTTGTGCCATAAATACATTACTTAACGTTTGTGCTTGTACTCCTTGTGTAGCATCAACAATTAACAAAGCACCTTCGCAAGCTGCAAGGCTGCGGTTAACTTCATAAGAGAAATCAATGTGTCCCGGTGTATCAATAAGATTGAAAAAAAAATCTTTGTAATGGAGTTGGATAGCATTTAATTTTATCGTGATTCCTCGTTCTCTTTCAATTTCTAAAGAATCAAGAATTTGTTCCTTCATCTCTCTTTTTTCAATTCCATTTGTAAGTTCAATGATACGATCGCTTAATGTTGATTTGCCATGATCGATATGTGCAATTATGCAGAAGTTACGTATCTTCTGATTCACTATGCTACTTTTGCAGAAATCGCACAATAATTAGGACCAACATGTGCCGCAATAACACTAGGTAAAAAACTATATTTAATTTGTGCACTTGGAAAAATCTTCTCTAAAGCAGAAACAATTTTTTCATTATTAAATTTAATATCAGA
The DNA here is from genome assembly GCA_031260145.1 of Mycoplasmataceae bacterium. Taxonomy (GTDB): domain Bacteria; phylum Bacillota_I; class Bacilli_A; order Mycoplasmatales; family Mycoplasmoidaceae; genus Malacoplasma_A. The sequence goes on along the minus strand of JAIRKL010000028.1, from coordinate 35,387 downwards.
AGCATCAGAAGTAAATATATAAATTACCTTAACATTTTTATCATTAGCACTGATTGTTTCTGTAAACATATCTTTAACAATAGATAATAATGAAGAAAATTTATATGATTTTCCATATAAAGAAAGTCCATTTTCATTTAAATAAATGAAAAGTTTAAATTTAAGTAGTGAAACTATCATTGATTTAAGCATTGACATTCTTCCGCCACGAACAAGATATTTTGTTTCATTTAAAATAACACCGATTGCATTTTTTTTATGAGAATCATTGATGTAAGTCTCAATTTCATCAATTGTTTTTTCTTGCATATTAAAAATATCTTTGATAATTTCTTTGCATCCATCACCAACAATAGGAAAATCAAAAACTTTGACATTATCAAATTCTGAAGCTAATAACTTTCATTGGTTAAATGTTCCACTAATAGTTTTTGGCAAAGAAATAACAAAAACGGTTTTATACATTTGTGTTGTTTTTTCTAAAATAGATAAACATTCGCCCATAACTGGTGAAGCTGTTTTATATACTTCACCATTAATCATATTATTTAGAAGTTCATTGGAAGTAATGTCAATTTGATCCTGTAAAGTTTTTACAATCTTACCATCATTCTTTGTAATAATCATTGGAACAACAAAAACATCTTCAAATTCATTTGGTTTAATATTAGTTGATGTGTCAACAATTATACAAAACTTTTTCATGAACTTTTCCAATTATTAAAATTATTATATGGTTTAAATTATTTCAGCTTAACTGAAATTGCAAAATAATTAGGTCCTGAGTGAGCAGCTAAAACGCTTGGCAATTGACTAAATGCAAATTTTGCATTAGAATAAATTTTTTTAAAAGAGGCAAATAAAAATTCAAAATTGCTTTTTTTATCAATTTGTGAAGTAAAGAAACAAACATATTCAACATTGTTATTATTGGCTTTTACAGAATCAAAAAATAGTTTTTGAATTTTCTCAACAGCGTTTTTTCATTTTCTAGTTTTAGAATAAAAAGTTAATCCATTTTCACAATTAACTTGTAAAATTATTTTAAATTGAAATAAAGAAGCAAGAAAACCTTTTAAAAATGAGATTCGACCACCACGAACAAGATATTTTGTTTCACCAATAACCGCAGAGAATACATTTTTCTTATTTATTTGATTAATGTATTCTTCAATTTTGCTTATCGTTTCCTCCTTCATTAAGAATATATCCTTAATTATTTGTTTATAATTATCACCTGCAAATGCAAATTCAAAAACTTTGACATTACCAAATTCAGAAGCAAGCAACTTTCATTGGTTGAATGTTCCACTTAATATTTTAGGCATTGAAAAAATAAAAACATTTTCATATTGCTTAACAGCTTTTTCCAAAATAGATAAACATTCACCCATAACTGGTGAAGCTGTTTTATATACTTCACCATCAACCATTTCTTTTAACATTTCATTAGTATCAATATCAGTTTGATCATGGAAAGTTTTAACAATATTTTTCTCACTTTTTGTTAAAAGCATTGGAACAACAAAAACATCTTCAAATTCATTTGGTTTAATATTTGATGAGGTATCAACAATAATACAAAACTTTTTCACAAAGAAATTATATCGTTTTCATATTAAAAATATAAATTATAGAGTTTTAAAAAAATTAAAAAAACAAATGATAATTTAAATATTTGTCTTTAAAAATAACTTTTTTATACATAAATTTATATAATAATTATGGTGGTGTTCATATCACTAGTGGAAATACCTGATCCCTTACCGAACTCAGAAGTCAAGCACTAGCGAGCCGACAGTAGCAAAAGCAAGGATAGGTTATGCCAACATTATAAAAGCCTGAAGTTTAACGCTTCAGGCTTTTTTCATTCAAGAAGTTAATAAATTACAAATAAATAAATTAAAGTTATTTATTATAATATGTATATATGGTTAAGATAAGAATGAGTCGTTATGGAAAACATAAAGATCCGATTTATAGAATTGTTGCTGTTGATTCAAGAAGAAAAAGAGATGGAAGTTACCTTTCATTATTAGGGACTTTAAACAAAAACATTAACCAAAAGATTAAATTAAACAAGGAAGAAATTTTAAAATATCTTAAAAATGGTGCTCAACCAAGTGAGACAGTTAAAAATATTTTAAAAGCGGAAGGGGTTTGAAAGGAATTTTTAAATTCTCCAAAAGTCTAATTATGTCTTGAGAAGTTCTTTGTTTAATTGTCATCTCTTGTTTAATTATTATTATTGGTTTAATTTTAAGTCCTTATGGAACTCATAGTGGTTTAACTTCAATGAATGGGCAAGATTTAGAATTATTTAAAAAAACAAAAGATAGAGGAATGGTTAAATGATTGCAAATTGTAATGTTTTTAATTCTAATCACAGTAATTACCATTTTAATAATTAATCACATAATTAATAAGTAATGGAAGATTTTAGAAACAATAACAATTCAAGCGATAAAAAAACACATTTTTCACATAAACCAAGAGGAGAAAAATTCGAAAGAAGTGGCGGTAGAGAAAGAAATGATTTTCACAAATTTGGAAGAAAACCTTTTCATCATAATGATAACCGTAATCATGAATATCGAAATAAAGATGTAACTTCAGCAGAAAACAATAGTTTCAGAACCGAGAAAAGAGAAAAGGAACAAAATTTTGAAAGAAGACCATTTGTAAGAAGAGAGGGTGGTTTTAAACCAAGAGGAGAAAAATTCGAAAGAAGTGGTAGTAGAGAAAGAAATGATTTCAACTCAAGAAATTTTTCAAATAATAGAAATAATGAATTTAAATCAAGAAAATTTGATATTCATCATGAGCACCCCTTAGATCCTAATAAAGATCTTTCTAAACTACGTCAAATAGTTATTGAGATTATTGAAAAAGAAAATAATAGACCTTTACCCATTAATGTTTTAACAAGTATCTTAATAAAACAATATAAGGATCAAATTGGATACATAAATGGCAATGAAGTTAATCATGTTGTTGACACATTACTTAGTGAAAAAAAAATTTTTCAAACAAGAGGAAATAGTCTAGTTAATGATTTAACTAAGGTTGAAAATAAAAATAGCTTCAACAATTTTAATGTTAGTGACTTTAAAATTCCAGGAAAGGGGTTTTTAAATATCAATAATAGTGGAAATGGTTTTATAAGTCTAAATAACAAAGATAAAGCACATTATTATGTAAATAAGGAAGACTTGAACAATGCTCAAAATGGTGATTTTGTTGAATTTTTAGCTACTGAATCATCACAAGATTTAAAACATTTAACAAGTGCGATTATTAAGAGCGTTATCGAACATGCTAAGGATATGTATGTTGGTGAAATTGTTATTGGTTGTGATAGGAATGAAGTTAAATTGGATGATATGAAATCCAATCTCAATATTATTTTAGAAAATTATGATGGATTAGTAAATGGGACAAAAATTTTATTAAAAATAAATAAATATGAGCAAAATAACGCTTATGCCTCTATTTTAAGAATTATTGGGCACAAAGATGATGTAGGAGTTGATATTGAATCAATAGTTTACGACAATGGAGTAGAAATAGATTTTTCTCAAGACTCTTTAGAATATGCTTCCAAAATAACTGTAAATATTGACGAATATCAAAGAAAAATAAGAACAGATTTGACTTCAAAACCAATTGTAACTATTGATCCCTCAACTAGTAAGGATTTTGATGATGCTTTTTATTGCGAAAAATTAAATGATGAAAAATATTTACTAGCAGTACAAATTGCTGATCCAACTCATTACATAAAATATCAAAGTGTTTTAGATAAAGAATCAGCACTACGTGGTTGTTCCGTATACTTAGTTGATCGTGTAATTCCAATGGTTCCTCATAATCTATCTGATGATATTTGTTCTTTAAATCCAAATGAGGAAAGATTAACTTTAAGTTGTGACATGATAGTTGATAAGGAAGGAAATATTTCAGATATCAAAGTTTTTCCCTCGATAATTAAAAGTAAAAGAAGATTCACTTATGATGAAGTTAATGACTATATTGAAAAGAAAGCTGATTTTTCAAAGGAAGATAGCGAAGTTAAAAAGTCAATTGATATCGGTTTAGAAATAAGCGAAGCTTTATATAAAAATAAAAAAATAAGAGGTTATATAAATTTTGAAATACCAAAAGCTGTAATAAAGGTTGATGAAAAAGGTGAAGTTATTGAAATAACCAAAGAGGTTCATAAACTTGCACAAAGAATGATTGAAGATTTTGCTGTTGCTGCAAATGAATCTGTAACTATTTATGCGCAAAAGAAGAACTATCCATTTATATATAGGATTCATGAAAAACCAGAAGAAAAAAGATTAAAAATATTTTCTATTGAAGCTAAAAAAATGAATTTCAAAATTACAACAGATTTAAAAGATATACAACCAAATGATATTTCTAAGTGATTAATTGATAATACTAATAATAAAAATTTACCACTCATTAATATGTTTTTACTTCGTAGCATGAGTAAAGCAAAGTATAGTGTTGAAAATGCAGGACACTTTGGATTAGCTAGTGTCAATTACACACATTTTACAAGTCCAATAAGAAGATATCCAGATGATGTAGTTCATCGAATATTCTGAATGTGGGAATTTGATAAAGAGAATTTTAGTGATGAACAAAGAAATACATTTATTTCTCAACTTTCTCAACTTTGTGAACTTTCAAGTAAGGCTGAGCTTCGTTCTATTAAATGTGAAAGAGATGTTGATGCAATGAAATTTGCACAATATATGTCTAATCATTTAAATGAACAATTCGAGGGTACTGTGGTTGGTTTAACAAACATAGGTTGTTTCGTTCAACTTGAAAACACTATTGAAGGAATAATAGGATTTAGAAATATGAATCAAAATGATTATTATTCTTATGATGAAAGCACAAATGAAATTCATGGAAGAAATACTGGACTAGTCTTAAGTTTTGGAACTAAGGTTCTTATTGAAGTTATTAGTGCAGATAAATTTGCTAGAAAAATTGATTTCAGATTAATTAAAATATTGTAAATAGAAATTACATATTCTTTTTTCTCTTTTCAATGAATAAGGAAGATAAATTTGTTTCTTCATTTTTAAGTTTCTCATTCATGATTTTATCAATCAAATCACTAATTGGGGGTGTTAGAATATCATTTTTTGTTGGTTCTAGATATAAAGATATGATTTTAAAAAATCAATTTCCTAAATTATTCAAATCTTGTCTTTTATCATTTAAAAATGAATTAATTGAAAAATGTTCCAAACCTAGTGAGTTAGTTCTACTTGTGGAACGAATTATTTTTCTTGTAACATGATATTGTGCTAGGGAACAACTGTATGAAAACTCAGTAAGTGCAGCATAAAATTTTTCATACATTGAAATATGGTTTGCATTTCAAATTACATCTCTCATTAGCACAAGGTAATAATTAACGCCATGCCCAGCTCTATTGCCTTTAATTTCATGTGAAAAGATTAGTGAATGTGCAAATTCATGAGCAACTAATTCAACATCGAAATAATCATTTCCAGTTTCGTCAATAGAATTTTTTATTTCTATTAAATTAGAAATTGGCAAATAATGTCCAATATGATTTGCTTTAAATTTTTTATTTGTATGCATAAGAAGTGGTTCATAAATAATTTCTTTATTTTCTTGTTTGTTGTTATTTTCATCAATATCTTTATTATTTTTAACTTGTTTAATATAAGCATTATTTTTCTTATTCATTTCAAGAAATTTGTTAATTATTTTTTCATCATTAATCCCGAGATAACTAACAATCCAATCAAAATCATAAACTTTATATGGAGTTAATTCTTTATTCATTTTCTTTAATTTATTATACAAATTAAAGAACATTAAAATAATTAAGATGTGAAAGAAAAAAAGATGATAAAACTAAACTTTTATCTAAATATTAAAGATTTATTTTCATCTATTATTAAATAATTATTTTTTGCTAATCTAAATTTATTTCCTTTTTTTATAAGTCTTAAAAAATCAATAATTGATTTAATCTTTAAGGATGAGATTTTGCTTTCATTAAAATTTTTTAAAAATTCAAAGATAATACTTTTTTCCAAACTCGTTTTTTTAATATTTACTTTGTAGAAATTAAGGCAAAAATTACTTTCCTTTCATTTATTGAACAAATTGATTGTTTTTAAATATTTTAAATTATGTTTCTGATTAAAAAGGAGAAATTTATCTAATATTTTTTCATATTCTTTTTCATCTAAATCAGTTATTTGTTTTCTTATTTTGTTCCTTGTATATTTCGTGTCAAAATTAGTTTCATCAATTCCGAAAGGTATTTTTTCTTTAATACATAAATCCTGAATTTGTTTTTTTCTCATTTTTGCCTTCAAAAAAGGGCGAAGGATATTGATATCCTCATATTTGCTTTTTGAATGCATACCATAATATAAACGGAATTTATTTTGCTGTTCTTGCATAATACATGTTTCCAAAAAATCATCAAGATGATGTGCTAATAAAACAGTTTTTATACCTAATTTAACACATATTTTGTTATAAAAATCATATCTAATTTTTCTTGCAACATATTCAAAGTTATTACCATATTTTTCCTTATACTTTTTGTACATTTTATCATTAACATGAATGATTTTGCACATTATTTTTCTAAGCTTACAAAAATTTCTAACAATTTTTTCATCCCTATCAGCACTTTTTCTTAAATTGTAGTTTACATGACAAACACATCGTATTTTTTTTTGATATTTTCATAACAAGTACATTGAATCAGGACCACCGCTTACTCCTGCTATGTATATTTTTTTATCCATTAATAATTCTTTCTAAGAATGATTCATATTGTGAAAATTTTTCATGATTAAGAGTTTTGACAAAATAAAAAATTACCTTAAAATCAGTATATTCTTTTTCAAAACCGATATCATATTTTTCTTCATCAAATGGTTTCATAAAAGTATCACAACTATAATCTTTTGTAATTTTACTTAATATTATTCCATCAGAATAAGGAAGAAAAAGTTCATATATTTCTTTCCCACCAATCACAAACATATCTATTTTTGGATTTTTTTTACAAAATGTGATTATATTTTCAAATGAAGAAGAAAGAAGGAAAGTATACTTTTCTTTTTCTCATTCACCAATTACTTTTTCAATTTTTGAAGATGAATTAAAAAACATTGTTGGTTTTTTTTGCGAAATATATGAATATGAATTATCAAATTTATACAATTCTTTGTCTAGAATATCCAACTGTCTTGAAATAACTATGTTTAAACGATTAAGTAAGGGTTTTTTTATTGATTCAAATGTCTTTCTTCCCATAATAACTATTGATTTTTTAGTAACATTTTTAAAATGTTCCATTTCTTCTTTAATATTTCAAGGAAGAGAATTATTTATTCCTATCCCATTTTTAAAATCTTGCGCTCAAATACAAATTATCATATGTTTTTTATATTATAAAAGGGGGGTTTGGAATTGGGAGCAAAATTTTTTGAAGAAAATTTTTTCTTTGAATCCTTTATTTTTTTAAAATTGTTTCCTAAATTTATTTAGGAAAGGAGAATAAGATTGTTTTTATTTATTATTTTTAATAATTTATTTCACATAATTAATATAACTTTATTAATGATTATTAAATTAATATTTGTTTCTTTAACCTTTATTCCCTTTGCAAATTCGAATATTTTAATTGAAAAAAAAAAAAGTGAAATTAAGGAAGAAAAAACATATTCTGACAATGAATTATATCAATTTATTTTTGATAGAACTTTTTCATTAGGTGGGAATAATAGCCATTCTGGCAAAGTAGAAGTAGTTGGAACAGGATGATTGTTCAAACACATCTCGGATTATAAGTATTTGATGTTTACCAATTGGCATGTTGCTGATGCAATGAAAGCACAAGTTGGTTATTCATATTATGGAAGTGAAAACTATCCTACTACACCTTCTGCAATAAATAATAATTATTTGCTTTTTTATGAAACGCCGAGGTGAAAAAATGCATCATATGAAATTGAAGGAGAAGTTGAATTAGGTGTTGATATTTCATTACTTGAAGTAGAATTTATTAATCCAACAAGTGGTGGAACTTTAAGAAACAGATTAAATAAACTTAATAATTATGCAAATACGCATGATGGATATTTATTTAATGGATATGTTGATTATAATGATATTTCCATAAATGATGAAATTTATGTCGCGGGTTATCCACTTGTAACAATCGATTATACAGATGATAATAATGGTATTATTTCTGGTTCACGATATACTAATCCAACCTTCTATTATGGCAAGGATAAAATTATTGAAAAGGGAAGGGGTTCTCATTTAATCGATGAAAATGGGAAAATCAGATCACTCGGATATGGTTTTCAAACAGAAGGAATAACAACTTATATGAACAATATGGGTGGTGGTTGTAGTGGTTCCGTTGCAATAGATAAAAAAATGAATATTGTTGGAATTTTATGAGGAGGAGCAAAATATAATTCATATCCATTGCATGCATATGAAAGTTTTTCTCATCCAGCAGATGGTTTTTTACAAACTAATTCTACTTTATATGAAGATTATCTAAATAACAAATGAATAAGTGTTAGAAAGGAAAAAACAATAAACTATAGTTTTATTATTCTTCTTACTTCAATTTCATTAATAATTGCAGGATTAATATGCACGTTTGCAATTACTTCTTTTAAAAATAAAAAAAGAAAAATTCAAAATTAAATCTAGATTAAAAAACTATTTGTTTTGATTATTAATAGAGATTAATAGAGAATTAATTATTTCTTAAAAACTCATTAATTTTTTCAATTATTTGTTCAAAATTATTATTGTACACAAGAACATTTTTAAATTTATTTTTAATTCACGTTATTTGTCTTCTAGCATATTTTCTTGTCTTGTGTTTTATTTGTTCTATGTTTATTTCAGTATTATTAATAATTGAATCAAGAATTTCTTGATATCCAATAGCTTTAAAAGCATTTAAAGAAGAGATATTTTTATCTTTTTTGTACAAATCTTCAACCTCTTTTTTTCATCCTTTATTAAGCATTTTATCAACATTATTAGCTACTTTTTCCAAAAGTTTAGGAAGTTCAATATGAGGTGTAATAAGTAATGATTTATATATTTGTTCATTTTTTTGTTGAAATGGATCATTATTTTTTAAAATTTGTAATGCTCTTACTAGTCGACGTTTATTTTGGATTTGAATTTTGGAAGCAATATCAGGATTAATATTTTTTATTTGTTCATATAACTGTTCATTAGTTAATTCTTCGTATAATGAAGTTCTCGGTTTTGCTGATAAATCATAATTAAATATTAAAGCTTCAACATAAAGATTGCTTCCTCCAACAATAATTGGTATCTTCCCTTTGTTAATAATTGTATCAATAATCTTTTTTGCTTTTCCTTGAAAGATTTTAATATCCCATTCTTCATTTATAGAAACATCCCCATTGTTATAAACTTCAATGTCTTGATATTCATCTTTTGTTGCTTTAGCAGTTCCAATTTCAATTTCCTTATAGACTTGGTAAGCATCAGCGTTTATTAAAGCACCATTAATTTTTTTTGTAATCTCGATAGCAATTTTTGTTTTTCCACTACCAGTTGGGCCAACAATAACAATAAGTTTTTGCATAAATAATAATTTTTTAAAATTATATTTTCTTGTTTTTATTCATTCTCGATATTTTTGAAAATACTATTAGTAATTTTTTCTTGCCTTTTTTTGTTATATTGATTTTTTAACTCATCGATTGTTTTTGAAATATTTTCATTTGCATCATTCATCGCATTTTTACGAGCAATTTGTTCGCAAAATTTAGATTCAATAAAAGCAGTATAAAACATTGAATGAATGAAAAAAATAATAGCTTTTTTATAAATTTTTTCAATGTTTTGTTCAAAATTATAGTTTATATCTATTTCTTTTCCTACTTTTAAAGGAAAGATATCTTCAGCAGTTGAAATGATTTTTTTATTAGGCATTATTCTTGTGTAAATTATTGAGATTTTACCAATATTATTTTTATTGTATTCAAAGAAAACCTTTTTGGAAAGGTTAGTGAACCAAAGAAAATTAAAGTCTTTTTCAGAAATAGAAGAAGAAAAAAGAATATTTTCATCAATATCTTTACCTTTAATAAAATTTATTCCTTTTTTTCCAAATAAAATTATTTTATCATCTTTTTTAACATTTTCATTAATTTGTTTAAATAGATTAATATTGTAATTTCCAGACATTCCTAAACTACTTGTAAAAATTACTCAAAGTGTTTTTTTATTTGTGTTTTCCTTGATATGTGTGTTTTGAATTATTGGTTTAATTATTTTAAACAAAATATCATTAAAATCTGAATTTTGAAGAAAATTTTGTTTATATTTATTTATTTTGCTTGTCGCAATAATCTTCATTACATTAGTAATTTTTTTCAATTTACTAATTGAATTTATTTTCTTTTTAATTTCTGAAATATTAGACATAATTTTGTTTTACATTTTTTAATTTAATTTATTCCTTTATTCGTTTTTTTATTAATTTATACATATTTTCATCATAATTTTCTATTTTCATAATAAATTCATAAATAATATTTAAAGCTCATTTTGTTAATATTTCAATCTGCTCATTATTGATAGTCACTTTTTGTTCTATTTCCTTCCAAATTTCATTTTCTTTACATAAATTTAAGTAATGCGAAAAAAAATCATCTAATAAATCAAAAGGGATATAAGAAATTAAATTAGTAAATACAGTAAATAAAAGCATAGATTGAGTTACTCAATCATAAATAGTATGATCAGATTGTTTGATTATCCAGTTTATTCGTTTTCCTTTTTCCAAAATATTTTTTGTTTCTTCATCAACTTCAGTACCAAATTGAGTAAAATTTAACATATCGTAATATTGTGCTAGTGAACTTTTCATGTTACTAGAAAGTTTTTTAATAACCTTATTTTGAGCAGAACTTCCAATTCGGCTAACGCTTAATTCTACATTAATTGCTGGTTTTTGTCCAAGATTAAAAAGATTGGTTTGCAGAAATATTTGACCATCAGTTATTGAAATTATGTTTGTTGGGATGTATGTTGAAATATCATTGTTCATAGTTTCAATTATTGGTAAAGCTGTTATTGAACCTCCTTTATTTTCTTTATTAAGTTTACATGCCCGTTCAAGCAAACGAGAATGAAGATAAAAAATATCTCCTGGATATGATTCTCTTCCACTTGGACGTTTTAAAAGTAAGGAAATGGAACGATATGAGTAAGCGTGTTTTGTTAAGTCATCAAAAACAATCAATACATCTTCGCCACTCTTCATTCACTCCTCCGCTATTGCCATTCCACTATATGGCGCTAAATATTTGATAGAATCATAATCGGAAGCACTTGCAGAAATTATTGTAGTATATTTCATAGCACCAGCATTTTCAAGTTTATTAATAATTTTCACTAGTGAAGAATTTTTTTGACCAACGCTAACATAGATGCACTTAACATTTTTTCCTTTTTGATTAATTATTGTATTTATTGCAATTTCAGTTTTACCCGTTTGTCTATCACCGACTATTAATTCTCGTTGTCCTTTTCCAATTGGAATCATTGAATCGATTAATAAAATTCCAGTTTGTAACGGTTCATTAACTGATTCTCTATCCATTATTGAAGTGGCATTTTTTTCGATATGAGAATATCGCTGGCCAATAATTATTCCTTTATTGTCTAATGGTTCACTCAAAGGAGACAAGATACGGCCAAGTATTTCTTTACCAATAGGTATAGAAATAATATTTTTAGTTCTTAAAACCTCGCTTTTTTCTTCAATAGTTTTGTATTCGCCTAGTATTAAAATAACAACAAAAGATATTTCAAGATTCATAATAATCCCTTTTGTATCATTTGAAAAAATAACAACTTCATTAATCATTGCATTTTTTAAACCAGAGACTATTGCTATTCCATCACTAACAGATATTACCTTTCCACTTTCATTAAAATTTGTTTCTTTGGAATATTTGCTAATTTCAGCTTTAATATACTCTATATAATTATCTCTATTCTTCATTTGTTATTCCACTCTTTTGATTTATCAAATCTAATTTATATTTAACACTATTATTATAAACAAAATCACGAGTTTTTATGACAAATCCCCCAATTAATTTTTTATCAATAATTTGGATACAAGTATATTCTTTTTTTGTCTGTTTTTTAAGATTTTTTAAGATTATTTCTATTTCTTTTTTTGACATTTTAAAAGCGGTAAAAATTTTTATTCTTTCAATCATAATTTCATCTCCTAATAACTTAAGGACATTTTTAAGAATTAAAAAAAAATATTCAGAACGGTGAAGAATTAATATTATTTTTATTTCTTCTTTTAAAGACTCCAATTGTCATTTATTTAATAATTCATCTATTATTTCTTCTTTTTTTTCAAAATCAATTGATTCATTGAACAAAAAACTTCTAAGCTTTTCAACCTTCTCAAGTTTATAAATAAAATCACTTATTTTTTTATAATACTCAAGTTTCTTGGTGTTTATTTTTTCCAATATTACTTTTGCATAATTGATTACAAATTTATTTTCCATTATTTATCTTACTTTCTTTATTTTGTTTAAATATTTATATTTTTAATCCTACTTTTTGTGTTTATTATTATTCTTTTTAGACAAATCTTTTTTAAATTCATCTATAAATTTTAGATTTTCATTTTTGGTGATTTTGGTTTTTAACATTTTCTTAGTTGTAAATAATGCTAATTCTAAAATTTTATTATTGTTGTTAACTTCAACTTCTTTTTTATAAATATCTTTAAGTTTTAATGCTTCTTTTTTAATTTTCAAAGCATCTTCTTGTGCTTGTTCAATAATCTCATTGTATTCAAAGAAAGAATCATTTTTTGCAAGTGAAATAATATTCTCAGCTTCCATATAAGCTTCCAATTTCTTATTTTCAGCATCTATCAACCTCTTTAATGATTCTTGTTTTTTTTCTTCTGCATCTTGCAAGACTTTGTTAACATATTTTTTTTTTTCATCTAATTTATTTTTTGTTGGGATTCAAATTAACCAAATTGAAAAAATAATTAGTAATATTGTGCTCAAAGTGTGTACTATGATAACTGTAATATTAGGAAACATTGAATCATAAATTTTTTGTGTATCAACTTGACAAGAAGTGAGAAAAGAAAAATGAAATACAATTAAGATTATTATTAAAATTAATAAAAGGACTTTGAAAAGTTTTTTATTTCTTTTAAAGAAAGAAGATTTATTTTTTTCCATAAAATTAATTATGTACAAATAATAAAAGTAAAGCAATTATTAAACCATATATACCAGATGTTTCAGAAATTGCACAGCCGATTACCATCATTGTTCTAATTTTATTCTCAGCCTCAGGATTTCTTCCGACAGCTTCACAAGCTTTTGATGCAGCAATCCCTTCACCAATTCCGCATCCCATTGCACCAAGCATACATAAACCAGCGCCTATATAAGGACCAATATTAGAAGAATCAGCAGCTGCTAAATTTGTTGAAACATATTGTGCAAGTTCTGTTAATTTTTCGATCATTTTATTTAAGCAAGGATAGTTTGATTATCATTACTAGATTTATCAACACTAGCTAATCTTGTTCTAATAAATGATGAAATATAGAATGTTTGAACAATAGTTATTAAAATTGAGGAAGCAAACACAAGAAATCAAATTGTATATAAAATATCATCAAAAATTATGATTGGTTGATTATCATTAATAATGTATGCAATGTTATGAAAAATAAATAAACCTTCAATGATAACTATCAAGATAAGAAAAACAAAACTAAGAATAGTCAAAGTATCCTTATTTTTAAATCCTTTAAACCCAATTAGAAATAAAAAACCAAGTGCAAGAGCAGTAGAAAGAATTGAAATACCTAATCATGTACCAGAAGATAATGCTTTTGCACCAAATAATTGAGAAGAGAATGTAAACACAAGAACAGTATAAATACAAAAACCATAAAAAGCAAAATTAATAATAGCATTAAATTTTAGATTTTTTGTTTTTGTAAGTATCATTTAAAATATTATAGTGTAAAAAATTGCTAATAATATTAATTAATAATATATTATTAATTCTAAATTTAAAAAATATAATTTTTTTAATACATTTGCATCATGCCAAGAAAACATTTAATTTCTGACGGAATAAAGAAAAAACAACAATTACAAAGTAAAATTTGACAGAAATTAGCACGAGAAATAAAAGCTGCAGTAAAAGTTGGTGGTGCAAATGTTGATGGCAATCCAAGATTAAAAATAGCAATTGATAAAGCTTTAGACAATAACTTATCATGAGAATCAATAAACAAAAATATCAATGGAGGAAATAAGGAAGGTTTGGAAATGAAACAATTTGAATATGAATGTTATGGTCCAAATGGAATTCAAATCATAGTTACTGCACTTGCTGAGAATGAAAACAGAGTTGTTTCAAATTTGCGTGGTTATTTAAGCAAACTTCACGGTGAAATTGCAAAAGCAAATAGTGTAAAAATATTCTTTGAAAATTTTGGAATTATTGTTCTTCAAAAAATCAATACTTTTCAAACAAAAGATGACATTGAAGAAATAATTATTAATAACAATCTGGAAGGATATATTGAAACAAAAGAATATGAAGACTCCTTTGAAGTTTTTACAGAACCTAATAATTCTTTTTATAAAATAAGAGATGAGCTAATTAAAAACAGTTTTAAGGTTTTTGAATCATCAATCAAATTGGTTTCTTCTTCAAAAGTTACAAATGTTGATGAAGATACAAAACAAAGAATGCAAAGATTTATTGAATCTTGTGAAAATGATGATGATATTCAAAGTGTAATAACAAATTATGAAGAAGAATAATGATTTTAATTTTAACTAATAGTTAAAATAAAAACCAATAATTAAAATCTATAATAATTGAAAATGCATTTGCTAGCTAATAATAGGAAAATTAATTTTAACTATAAAGTTTTAGATACCATTGAAGTTGGAATAGTATTAAAAGGTTGTGAAATCAAAAGTGTTTCAAAATCTGAGGTTAAAATTGAAGATTCTTTTGCAATAATTAATGGTAATTGTGAGATTTTTTTACTTAATATGTATATTGCTCCTTTCAAACAAGATTCCAAAATTGAAAAATATATTCCTGACAGAAAAAGGAAATTATTAGCTCATAAAACGCAAATACTACATTTGCAACATAAAATTAAAAAAGAAAAACTAACACTAATACCAACTAAGCTTTATGTTGTTCACGATAAAGTAAAAATTGAACTTGGCATCGCAAAACATTTCAATCGTGTTGATAAACGAGAATATTTAAAAAAGAAAGATGAAAAAAAAATAAGTTTGAAAAACACAATTATTTAAAAATAATCAAAGATAAAAACATACAATGGATATTAAAAAAATCAAAATTAAAGTAAAAAAAATTCTATCAAAACATAGATACGAGCATACAATTTCCGTTGCTAAATTTGCAAAAAAACTAGCATTGATTAATGGTGTTAATGAAGAAAAAGCCTATTTAGCGGGATTATTGCATGATATCGCAAAAGAATTTTCATTAAATGAAATTATTTCATTAACAAAGGATGACCCAAATTTTTCAAAATATCCAAATGTAAAAACTTTACATGGTTTAGCTGGTGCTTATTATGCTTCAAAATTTCTTAAAATCGATGACAAAGAAGTATTAAATGCAATAAAAAATCATGTAATCCCGCCAAAAAAATGTTCAAAGCTTTCAATGATAATTTATATTGCTGATAAACTAGATCCTAATAGAAAAAAATATTACAACATTGCTAATTCTGAAAAATATAAAATATTAGCACAAAAAAATATTACAAAATGTTTCACTGAACTTTACAAAATAATGAGGAAATAATTTTAATTAGTCAATTAATGAAGTTTGAATTTTAATTTTTCTTAGTTAAATGATAATCAATGTTTTAAAACTTTCAAGATTTTTAGTTCCTTTAATAGTTGCAAATTCTTTAATTACGCCTGTTTTGTTTTTGACTTCTTGTAAAAAAGAACAAAATTATATAGGAAACGCTGATGGAACGGATTGAAAAGGATATATATCAGGAAATTTAACCTGCACAAAAACAAATGATTATGCAATGATTATTTCTAATACGAATTATGTTGCTAAAAATTTAATAATTCCTGAAAATATCAAATTTTCCGATGGAAGCATTTTAAAACTAAAGAAGATAGGAATTCCAACATATACAGCATTTCATGAATGTGTCGGTCTTAGTGGAAACTTAATAATTCCCGATAGTGTAATAGAAATTGGCGCATTGGCATTTTCCAAATGTTCTAATTTAAATGGAAACTTAACTTTGAGTAAAAATTTAGAAATAATTGAAACTTCTGCATTTAATGAATGCAAAAATTTAGTAGGTAATTTAAATTTACCTAATAGTCTAAAAAAGATTGGTAATAATGCATTTTGTAATTGCAGTGGTTTTAGTGGCAATTTAATAATTCCTGAAGGTTTAAAAGAAATTTCTATTGAAGCATTCAAAGATTGCAATGGATTTAATGGCAAATTAATTATTCCAAATAATGTAGATAAGATACAGCCATGGGCTTTTGCAAATTGTGACAAACTAAAATTAATTCATTTTGATATGAATAAAAAAAGTTTAGAAATATCATATAATGCTTTTACTAATTGTAAAAAGTTAACGCAAGAAATTGTTGTTCCTGTTGGATGAACTATAACACCTATTTCATTTGATAATTGTCCAAATTTATCAATTATTTTAAATTCAGTAATTTCTTTCGAATCTAATGGAAATAATTCTGATGCTTCTAGTTCAAGAGTTACATTAACACTTAAGGAAAGTATTGGTTTAACAAATGAAGAATTAGAAAATCATATTACAAAACCAGAAGGATTATCTTTAGTAATTGAAAAAGATGCAGAAGAAAAGGTCTTCACTTTATCTTTGCAAGGAACTTGAGAAAATAATGATATTATCAGTTTAGAAAAATTTATCGTCGGAAGATTAGGAATTAATGGAGTTAAATATCAAATAGAAGCAAGTTCTGTTCAAATTTATAAACACAATTAATACTAGAATTAATCGATCGAAATAACCTTTGTCGTTATTTCCTTTTTACTATTTACTGAAATTGCATACGGATGATTTTTCTTAACATTATTTAATAATATTTGGTTAGCTAAATAATTTTCAATAGTTTTTTGTATGAACCTTTTAATAGGCCTTGCGCCAAAATTTTCATCAAAAGATTCTTCAATAATAAAATCAATCAATCTTTTATCATCCATTTTTATATCATAACCTTCTTTTGATAATCGTTGTGAAAGCTCATCCAACATTTTAAGAACTATTTCTTTAACAGCGGTTTTGGAGATGGGGGTAAATGTCACAATTTCATCTATTCTATTAATAAATTCTGGTCGTAAATATTTTTTTAATGATTCAATTGCTTCTTTTTTCTTTCCTTCAAAGATTTCAACACTTCCAATATTACTTGTCATTATTATGATTGTATTTTTAAAGTTTACATTATTTCCTTGTGAATCATGTAGAACTCCTTCATCGAGTATTTGCAATAAAATAGTTAGAACCTTTGGATGTGCTTTTTCAATTTCATCAAAAAGAACAATAGAATAAGGTCTTCGTCTTACAGGTTCTGCTAAAATATTTGCATCACCATAACCAATGTACCCTGCTGGACTTCCAATTAATTTACTAATTGAATGTTCTTCCATTAATTCACTACAATCAATTCTAATCATAGTTTTTTCAGAATCGAACATGTTATAACTTAAAGCCTTTGCTAATTCAGTTTTTCCAACACCAGTAGGACCTAAAAATAAAAAGGTTCCAATTGGTCTTTTTGGATCATTTATTCCTGCTTTACTCCTCAAAACAGTATCAGAAACCACCTTAATCGCTTCATCTTGTCCTTTAACACGAAATTTTAAGTCGTTGGAAAGATTTAAAATCTTTACTTTTTCTGATTCAAGTAATTTGGTTATTTTGATTCCTGTTGCTTTTGAAATCACTTCTGCTACTTCATTTGAGGTTACAGAATCGCGAAAATTTGAGGCTTGAGAAGTTATTTTAGTTTCTAATTCATTAATCTTAATTTCAAGTTTTGGAACTTCAACATATAAAAGTTTACTAGCTTTTTCATATTGCCCTTCTAATTGTAAACGTTCAATTTTTGTTTTATTTGTTTCTAATTCTTTTTTCATTTTAATTAAGAGTTCATGTTCATCCTTGTGTTTTTTTCATATCTCTTCCTCGCTAGCTTTAGTTTTTTTAAGTTCTATTAATTCATTATTAATTTCTTCCATTTTTTGTTTACTAGCGGAATCAGTTTCATTCAATAAACTCGCTCGTTCTGTTTCTTTATGAATTATTTGTCGATAAATTTTATCAAGTTCAACAGGCAAGGAATGCATTTCCGTTTTAACCTTTGCAGCAGCTTCGTCAATAAGGTCAATTGCTTTATCAGGAAGGAATTTATCGGTAATGTATCTATCACTTAACATTACCGCTGAAACAAGAGCATTATCATGAATTTTAACTTGATGGAATAATTCTCATTTTTCTTTTAAACCTCTCATTATTGTTAAGGCTTCTTGCACGGAAGGTTCAGAAACAAAAACCTTTTGCATTCTTCTTTCTAAAGCACCATCTTTTTCAATATATTGACGATATTCATTTAATGTAGTGGCACCAATGATTTTTAATCCTCCTCTTGCCATTGCAGGTTTTAAAATATTAGCTGCATCCATTGCACCTTGATTTTTTCCCATTCCAACAAGTTGGTGAATTTCATCAATAAATAAAATTATTTTTCCTTCGCTTTCTTGTGCTTGTTTAATTATTCCTTCTAATCGTTTTTCAAATTCTCCTTGGAAACTTGCTCCTGCTATTAAACTACTTAGGGAAATTTCATAAATTTCTTTATCTTTGAGATTTTGTGGAACATCTCCATTAATTATTCGGTGAGCGAAACCTTCAACAATAGCTGTTTTTCCTACTCCTGGTTCACCTATTAAAACAGGGTTGTTTTTTGTTTTTCGACTAATTATTTCTATTAATCTTCTGATTTCTTCATCTCTTCCAATTACAGGATCAATTTTACCTTTTATTACGTCATCAGTCAAATTACGCGCATAAGCATCTAGTGGTTTTCTATTATCGGAATTTCCCGGTGTAAAATTAAAATTCATTTCTACACTTATTATATCAAAAAATTAGCAGTCGATGTATAAGAGTGCTAATAAAATAGCGGTAACTAAGATTTTAAAAAGTTTATATAATTAATGCATGAAAACATTCAATGAAGTTAAAAACATGACTGATGCTGAATGAGAAGAATTTAGAATACAAGAATGAAATGAAACAAGAAATAAAAAAATAAGCGCTGAAATTCCCAATTTTTATTTAAAAGATAAGAATTCTTATATTGATTTTATTACTAAAACTAAAAAAAGTTCTCATAATCCTGATTCAATTGATGAAACATTAAGAAATATTGAAAATTTAAATGATGAAGAATGACAAGTTTTTCGTAAACAAAAATGAGAAGAAAAGCAAAAAATGTATGAATCTTCTACGCCTCCTGAATGATTCATGACGAAGGAAAGTTATTTAGCTTTTTTGCACAAAATTGGTAAAGATAAGTAAAAATTTAATATTACTTGTTTCAATACTAAAATATAAGATACTATTTTTTATTAATCATTTTTATTTTTTGAAATTAAAAACTATTCAATAGATTCTTGTTCAACTATATTATCACTAAATTTTTTATTCGAAATAAGAATTAAAATTCCACAGATTACATTGCCAAATATTATTTCAAAAATACCAATCCATTTATGTTTTTGATTATCATTTAAAATTTTAAAATTTAAATAAACAAACAAGCCATTAATTATTGCAAACACAAAGAAGAAAAAAGAAAGTGATTTTGTAACATCTTTATTTTTAGAATTAAACTGTAAATGTAAAAAATCAGGAAATTTATTAATATTAATAGCAAAAAAAAAAGCAGAAAAAACATAAAATAAAAAAGAGATGGAAATGATAATTAAAGCAACTAACCTTAATTTATTAATTTTATTCATTATTAAAATTATAAATTAAATGTGGCTTTTTCTAAGCTTTAATTCAGCTAATTTCCCTTTTTGAAAACGATTTTTAACTGTTCCTTTTGTTTCTTGAATAATATTATCATCATTTTCACTAAAAGATAAATAACCAGTGATTCTACTAATTGTTTGAGTTGGATGATTGCAAACAGGACATCTTTTTGTTCCAGAAGGTAAGAAATTAATGTGTTTGTGTGGATTTGTTATTTTTGTGTTTTTCATATGCTTATTATATCATTTTTTTTATTTATAAAATCATATATAATTAATCTTTTGCGTTTAAATTTTTTGATTCTTTTTTCAACTTTAAACATTACAAATAAAAAGTATTGAAATCTATATTTTTAACATTACTCTAAGAACTATTTGGAGTTAATTTATGTAATAAATCATATAATATGAATATGAGTCACGCAGGTAGTACTTACATAACTAAAAATAAGCAAAACAAAAGAAGAAACCCTATTTTCAAACGTAGTCGTAGACTTGGAATTAGTTTATTAGAAAATGATAAGGAATTTTCACAAGGACAAAAGAAACGTCGATATGCACCAGGCCAACATGGACAAAAAAGAGGAAGAATAAGTGAATATAAAGCTCAATTAACTGAGAAACAAAAAATTGCTTCCTTATATGGAATGAATGATAAGCAACTTAAAAGATTTGTTATCATGGCAAAGAAAATGGAAGGGTCAACATCATTAAATTTTTTACATTTATTAGAAAGTAGATTGGACAATCTAGTTTTTTGCATGGGTTTCGCTCCAACAAGAAGAGCAGCTAGACAATTAGTTAGTCACAGACATATTCTTGTAAATGGAAAAATAATCAATATTCCAAGTTACATATGTAAAGTTGGAGATAAAATTTCTTTAAAACAAAATTCAAAAGATATTAATTTCTCTGGCTACAATAGTGCAGAAAATAATATAAAACCATTTGTTTCAGTTGATGAAACTATAAAGAGTGGAGAATATAAAACATTACCAGAAATTTCTCAAACTAATCAATCTATCGATGCTGCACAAGTTATTGAGTACTACAATAAGCTTCTTTAATTACACTTCTCAATGTTTGAACTACTTTCCGAATACAAGGCACAAAATAAGTTTGGAAAAACTAGGATGTATTTTGCAATGTTTGGGATTATTTTTTTAGGTCTTGGATTATTAATTCAAATTATTTCAACCTTCTTTCCAATGCATAAAACAAATTCTAATTTGTTAACTAATTTAAATCCTTTATACCCTTGATTTGGTTGTTTACATTATCTAACAATGCAATCAGCACTATTTATGACTATTGCTTTAATCTTATGATTTATAAACTTTTATAAACATTTTAAATGAATGAGAAATAATGTACTTATTATTTGTACAATTACTTATAACACAATTGTTTTTATTCTTTATAATACAATGTTACTTCCAGAAAACGGTAAAAACCCTGATTTGTGAAATTATTATTCTTTTGGACCTGTTTGATGATGAATTGATAATATTTTTGTTCATTGTATTGGCCCTTTATGTGCTATTTTATTTTTTGCTTTTTCATTTTTTTCTATTCAACAAGTTAAAATTGAATCCATTGAAACTAAAAAAACTGTTTTAATGGGGATGATTTATCCTTTTATATATTTAACTTATTTAGTTTTTTTATTTTTCATTACACACCGTTCAGTGTATGGCAATTTAACCGCTATGTGAAATTTTAATGATATTATCGATTCAAATAGTAATCATATTAGTAAACCAGGTTCAATATCACAAATATATGTTCCAATAGTAGCACTTGCTGTTATTGTTGGAATGTTATTTCTTTTTAACTTCTTGAATGAAAAATTTATTGTTAAAAAATATATTGAAAATAAACAAATATAGTTTATGAAGAAAAAAGTCTGTTTAATAATAATGGATGGAGTAGGATTAAATCCTAGTGAAAATGGTAATGCTGTAAAAAAGGCAAAGACACCAAATTTGGATTACTTATATAAAAATTTTCCTCATTCATCTCTTAAAGCAAGTGAAAAGTATGTTGGGTTACCTGAAAAACAAGTAGGCAATAGTGAAGTTGGGCATTTAAATATCGGTGCAGGAAGAATAGTTTACACTGGACTTTCAATTATTAATAACGCAATTGAAAAAAATGAATTTGAAAAAAATGAATCTTTTTTAAATGCTTTAAATCATTGTAAAAAACACAATTCAAAACTGCATATTATTGGTCTTATTTCTTCTGGAGGAGTTCATTCTTCTCTCGAACACTTACTTAACTTAATAAAAATGTTAGAAAAACAAAATGATGTTAATGTAATTTTACATGCATTTAGTGATGGAAGAGATGTTGATAAAAAATCTTTTTTATCTGATTTAAATAATTTAAACCCACTTTTAGAAAAAGCAAGAATTAAATTAGGTAGTATTGGAGGAAGATATTATGCTATGGATAGGGATAACAATTGAGATAGAGTTGAAAAGGAATATAACACCTTGATAGGGAAAGAAACAAATTCTTTTAACAACCCTTTTGAATATATTGGAGAGTCTTATAATAACAATGTTTACGATGAATATATTCCTCCTGCTTTAAACTCTTCTTATAAAAAAGATGAAATAATTATCGATGATAATGATTCAGTTATTTTCATAAATTATCGTCCAGATAGAGCGAGAGAACTTTCACATATGATTTTTAATTCATCTGCTTTTTTATATCAAAATGAAAGAAAGAAAAATATTTACTTTGTTACAATGATGAAATATGATGGAATCTCACCAAGTTCGATCGCTTTTGATGCAATGAAAATAAAAAATTCATTAGCAGAAGTTATTGAAGAAAACAATTTATTCCAATTAAGAATCGCAGAAACTGAGAAATATGCTCATGTTACTTTTTTCTTTGATGGTGGTGAAGAAAAAAAATATGAACACGAAACAAAAATTATTATTCCAAGTTCAAAAGTATCTTCGTATGCTTTAATCCCAGAAATGTCTGCTTATAAAATTTGTGATGAACTCATTAATAATATGAATAACAATGATTTTATAGTCTGCAATTTTGCAAATGGGGATATGGTTGGACATACTGGAAATTTTGATGCAACAGTTAGAGCAGTTGAAGTTGTTGATGAATGTATTGGAAAAATTTATCAAGAATCATTAAAAAATGATTACACACTTTTTATTACAGCAGATCATGGAAATGCTGATGAAATGATTAATGAGAAAAATGAAATTGTAACAAGTCACTCAATACATGATGTTCCTTTTTTAATAACAGATAATAAAATTAAAAATTTAAATTTTGGAAAATTAAGTGACATTGCACCTACAATATTAAAATATTTGGAAATTAAAATTCCAAAGGAAATGGATGGTGAAATCTTATTTTAAATAGATTAATTTATATCTAACAAACTCATTCATACTTATTCATAATGGAAAATATAAGAAAAATTAAAAAAAAAGAATTAGAGATAATCGAATTTCTGGAAAATAAAAATTTCGATTCTTCATATTCATTAAAACAATTAGAACAAATGTTTGAAGATAAAAAATATCTAATCCTTGTTTATGAAATTTCGGAAAAAATAGTTGGATATATTATTGCTTTAACTCTTGATGAAATTGAGCTTTTTAAACTATTTGTAATTCAAGAATATAGAAGGAAAAAAATAGCAACTAAGTTAATTAGTTTTCTGAAAGAAACATACAAAAAAAATATAATTTTAGAGGTTAAAGAAAACAATATTGCTGCAATAAATTTTTACAAAAATAATGGTTTTTCAATCATTAATGTTCGCAAAAATTATTATAAAGGTAATATTAATGCTTTAATTTTAATTAAAAAATATGAAAGTTAAGTTTTTATTTTCTTCCTTAATATTGTTTCCTTCCTTATTTATTTTTTATTCTCCATTAACTTCTTGTTCAGAAAAAATTAAATCAAAGGGGATCTTTATCAATAATAATGATTTTTATTTTGGAACTGAACATGATACTTTAAAAATTGAAAACTACAATAATGAAAAAATTACTAATGTTGATATTATCGATAATTCTTCACACAATTCTATACTTAATGAATATTTTTTATATTCAGACTTAAAAAATACTTTCAAAGTAAAAAAAATTCCAAATGAAACAATTGATGCACATATATTACTTAAAAATAACAAAAATGTAATTGAACTTTCTTCTTCTCAAAGTTCAACAATTCATATACATAATCAGATTGATATCGAAAATTATAATGCTATAAAAACATTTATACATAATATTTCTTTTAGCCTTCGTGGAACAACTGGTTATTCTTCTGTAAGAGGAACTGGATGAATAATTGGAAAAGAAAGTGAAAGTGATAATTATTTTCTTTTAACAAATTGACATGTTCAATTAGGTTTGGATGAAGTTGGAGGACTAAAAGACTGAAAACAAGATGATGGTTCGAATTATTATGCTTTTAAAAACACAACAAAAATTGGTCAATCAAGAGTTTTTTCTCCTAACAATTATGATAATATAGCTTCCGATGTCTCCTTATATAAAGTTTCTTTTAAAGATGATTTGAAGCCGACAAACTTAATGCTAATAAATGAGTATTGTTCTTTCAATTCTAATTTTGTTACTAAACTTCATAATAACACACTTACTGATAATCAACTTTTCTTTATTGGGGGATATCCAGTTAATAAAAGTAGTGGAAAAGCAGAATTTCATTTTGTTCCTTGCCGTTTATTTGAAGCACAAGGATATAAAGATAGAAATTGATATGATCCGGATCCAAAGGAATATCTAACAATGAGTCATTTTATGAGTGACAAGAAAAAGTATTCTGTTGCAAATGATATTTTAATGCAACCGCTTTCATGCGATGAATTAGTTGGAGGAGCAAGTGGTTCAATAGTGTTAAGTGAACAAAAAAATATCATTGGGATTTATTGAGGAGGAAGAACATTAGCCGACAGTAATGCATATTGTGGGAATATCGAAACATTAGGAAATTTGGGAACAAATAATAATTTTACAGACTATTCATTGAATCCAAAAAATCAAGATCATGTTCTTTTTAATCAATTAAAAACCGTTCCTTTATCTCTATAATTTTTATAGAGTATGACAAGGATTGAAAAGTGAAAAAATTATCGAGAAGAAATATTTTTTAGAAGTCAAAGTAAGAAAATGCTTGATGAACAGAATATTAAAATAGCAAAATATAAAAATTTGTTAAATAAATTAAATCCAAATATTTTAGAAACAGTTGAGAATGATATAAAACTTAATTCTTTTACCTCATATGATATTTCCAAAGAAAATTCAAAAGAATTTATTGAATCGGTTATTAAAAAGATTGATATTAATAAACTTTTACAAATTAATCAAGAATTTGAACTTATTAAACATACATACGAAGAAAAGAAAAATTCAGAAGCAATAAACTCAAATGGACAGATTACTAAAAAATGAATTTCAAATTATGAAACTTACCAGAAATTAAATACTAATATTATTACACCTTTTCAAACTATAAAGGAAAAAATAGAAAATTCTGATTTTTCAATAAATATTAAAAATGAACAAAATCAAGAAAAAATAGAATTGATACCTTTTCATGAAACAGAAAAAAAATACAAGTTAAATTTGCGAAAATTCTATTTGATAATTTTTATTCTTTTATGAATACTTATTGCTTGTGATATTTTCTTTGCAGTTTATGAAGAAATCATTTCCTTATTTTAATCAAATCAATTAATAAATTTAATTATCAAAAAAATCGAAAAGAGACATTTGACTAGATTTATCAAAATGTTCAAAAGAACCCAATTCTGAAAGTTCCTTAATATGATTTTTGTTAAGCTTTGTTCTTTCTTTGATATCATCAATATCAGTAAACTTCTTGACTTCTCTTGCTTCAATTACACTTCTTGCAACTTCAATTCCTAATGATTTAATACAAGTAAAAGGAATTAAAAGAGTATTATTTTCCCTATCAATAACAAATTCTGAAATTTCGCTTTTCATTAAGTCGACTTTTAAGAATTTAATTCCTCGTTCACATGCTTCTATTGTTGTGAGATATACATCTAATAATTCTTCTTCTTCGACACTTAATTTCTTTTCAGTTTTTTGTTTTAATATTAAAGCATTATAAGCTTGTCTAATTGCATTCGAACCTTTTACAATATTAATAATATCAAACCTTGCAATTTTATTAGAGAAATATGCTGCATAAAAATCAATAGCATAGTATATTTTAAATCAACCGCATATATATGATGCAGTCATATAAGCAGTGGCATGAGCCTTGGGAAAAAGATATTTTATTTTATAACATGAATCAATGTATCATTGCGGTACATTACATTCTTGTAATTTAGCAACAAGTGGAAGAAAATCTTTTGCTTTTTTATATTGATTTCCTTTTCTTACAAGTTCAGCAAATTTAAAAGCATCATCTTTATTAACATTATTCTTAGCAAGGAAATTAAGCATATCTTCACGAAAGGAAACAACATCTCTTAACTTTTTTCCTTCATTTAAAACTAAATCTCTTGCATTTCCATTTCACACATCAGTTCCATGACTTAATCCACTTATCCTTATTAAATCTCCAAAGCATGATGGTTTTGACTCTTTTATCATCCCTAATGTAAAACTAGTTGAACATTCTGGAATAGCAATTGTTCCTAATTGAACATTAAGAATTTGTTCTGGTTTAAGTTTTAATACTTCTAATCCCTGAAATAAAGAAATAACATTTTTATCATTGTAATTTATTTCATTTGCATTTATTTTTGAAGTTTTAAGCATCGACTTAAATAAGGTAGGAAAATCATGACCCAAGATATCAAATTTAAGAATATTATCATGGATTGCATGAAAATCAAAATGAGTTGTAAAATAACAATCTTCATAAACTGAATTTTGCATATTTTTCACATCTCTATTTCATTGAAAGGGACAAAAATCTTCAATTTCATATTTTTTAGGAACAACAACAATTCCTCCTGCATGTTCCCCATCTGATGATTTGCAATCAACAAGATGGCGAGAAAGTCAAAATGTATGTGCCAAAGTTCTTTTTTTTATAGAATTATTCATATTGTCCATCATCTCATAATAATCCATAACAAGCTTTTGAGTCTTTTTTTCAGCAAGGGTTTGAATAGTACCAGCTCGGAAAGCATGCATTTGACCAAATTTTTCAAGAATAAACTTATGAGCAAAAGGTTGATAATTACCACTAAAATTTAAATCTATATCAGGAACCTTTGGAGCACCTTCAGTGCCTAGGAAAGATTCAAATGGAATATTATGTCCATCTCCAATCATTTGTTCTCCACAAATAGGGCATTTTTTACTTGGTAAATCAAATCCATCTTCATCTGTATCTGGATAAAACTCGTGATGTTTACATTTTGGACAAAAGTAATGGGGTTCTAGAGCATTAACCTCACTTATTTTAGCACAAAAAGCAGCAAAAGAAGAACCTACTGAACCACGTGAACCAACATAATATCCATTTTCATTAGAGTTTTTTACAAGCTCATATGAAATTCAATAAATAACACTAAATCCTTTTCCAATAATAATCTTTAACTCATTTTCTAATCTTTCAACAATTTTAGGGATAGGGTTATCACCATATTGTTCTTTTAATGTTTGAAAACAAAGATTTCTTAATTTCATTTCAACATTTTCTTCTTCGGGAACAAAAAGTCCTTTAATCATAATATTATTTCTTTCAAAATGACTAGCAAACTCATAAGTATTTTCAACTACTATTTCATTAATCAATTTTTCATCATTAAGAAAGGAAAAACATTCTTTCATTTCTTGTGTTGTAAGATTGTGAAAGTATGGTTGTTCTCAACCCTTTTCTTTTTCTCCTCTTTCAAAAAAACGGTGATAACTTCCTCCTACTAGTTTATTATGAATAAAAACATTGTAAGCTTCATGCATTTGTTCATAAAGATAATACATATTACTTGTTGCAATAACTTTTTTATTATTTTTTCTTGCTAAATCGATAATTTTTTTCATTGTTTTTTGAACAAGCTCTTTGGAAAATTCTTTTAAAGAAATAAGATTTCTAAGATTATGTACCGGACCTAGAAAAATGTAATCATAAAATTTTATTGCTTTTTCCAATTGTTCATTATTTCCATTAATTGCAATATCCCATATATCTCCTTCAAAAGGATTAGAACATATAAAAAGATCTTGTCTATTTTCATTTATTTGGTTAACAAAAAGAGTCGGCCTTCAATCATCTTTATCACCATATCTTTGTTTTTGCAGTGATAATGAAACTAATTTATATAGTGTTTTTAAACCATTTTTATTCCTTGCATAAATATTACAATAACAAGGAAATTGTTTTTTGAATAAATTAACATTATTTAATTTTTCATTAATTTCATAAATCATATTAATATCCATTTTTTGCAATATTTTGATAAAATTGAATCAAACTTTACTTAAAACTTCAGCATCAAAATCACCTCTGTGTGCTATTGTGTCATCATATGGTATTTTGTAATTCTTGCATATGTATCCTAACTTATGCTTTGCATAATCAGGATTTATTGCTTTTGATACTTGCATAGTATCGATTACTGGATTATTAAGAGGTTTTATCCCATTCTGAATAAGTTTCTTATTTAAAAAACGAATATCAAAATCAATACCATTGTGTGCTACTAAAATTTTATCTCCAATTCATTCAATTATCTTAGGAATAACTTCCTTAAAACTTGGTTTGTCGCTTAACATTTCATTAGTGATGTGTGTTAAGTGTTCCGTGAAAGAAGAAACTGGTTTTGAGGGTTTAATTAAAATATCTAGAGAATCAGTTTTTACACCATTCTTTATTTTAACTCCGCCAAACTCTATTATTTCACCTTCTTCATTGTATAAACTTGTAGTTTCAAGGTCAAATACAACATATTCAGCATCTACAATATTTTGTTTACATCCTTCACTATTTATAACACATTCGACAACATTTGGTAAAAATCCAACTTCAAAACCATAAAGAACTTTGAAATCAGTTTTTTCAACAGCTTGATCAATAGTTGGGAAAGATTGAATATTTTTTCTGTCACATATCCCACAGCAATTTACTTTTGAATCAACATAATATTTTATTATTTCTTTACTTGAATTCAATCCATCAAAAGCACTGAATTTTGTGTGATTCAAAACTTCAATTCTGGGTTTTTCTGCTATATCTATTTTTTGGGTAAACTTTTTAGAAGTATCAATCATAATCTTATTAGCAGTGAAACTAACAAAATTAGCACGATTAATATATCAAGAACCATAAACATATATATATGAATTAGGTTTTAATGTTGATAAATATTCAACTGGTAGATTATTAACTTTTTTAAATTTATTATTTTCATTATTATCAGTATTTTCTGGTTTAGTTGGATAAACAATAAAAGAAAATGAATCATTGTTAACATCATCATGAATATAAAATTTTCAAGGGCCTTTGTCATTTTCGGGAGGTTCTATTTTAAATAAAAGACCATAAATTACATAATATTTTTTTTTATCATTTGGATTAGAAGGAATGGAAGGATCAGGTTCATTTAATTTATCATATGGTGTTACTACTGTTGTTTTTATGATATTTAAAGAAGAGTATTCATTATCAGGAACCGGCATTACAACAATAGGTTTTGTTTGTTCAACAATTTTTTTTAATTCTTCTTTTGAAAGAACCTTATTTTCCATTTTTTCAATTTTTATTTGCAAAAAGTTTAAACCATATTTAAAAGCATTGTTATTCATTTTTTTCTCATTATCTTTTAATTTTAAGAATGTTTTTTCATTAGAAGAACAAAATTTTAAGTCCTTTTTATCATAAAATACCTCATAAAGTTCATCATTTTTTTTATCAAAAACATTTTCAAGAACAATATTTTCAATATTTCTTTCAACATCTTCAAGGTTTAAGAAAGTGAATTTATAAGCTAAAGAATCAGAATATTGATGAGTTGAAAATTTATTAATTATTGATTTTAGAACTTGAATTTTTGGAACATTATTAAATGTAAATTCGCACTCATATTTATTATTATTTTGTTCAACTTTAATTTCTGAAAGTTCTTCAATATTATCAATCTCATGCTCTAGAAATAAATTAATTTTGCTAAAAAACTTCTTTATTTTTTCCATATTAAAAATTATATTTTTAATGTTTTTAATATTAGATCAGGCCCAAAATATGGCAAAGTTTTTATCTTTTTTAAAAAATCTTTCTTCAATTAAAATCAAAAATGTAATTTAAACACTTTTTACATAATTTTTGATTATCACAAAATTAAAAAGTTTACTTTTTCATATATTTTTACAATATAAAGGATGTATGGCAAATAATAAAAATCAAACAAATAACTTAAACAAAGAACGAAAATCAAAACACACTGATTCTTCCAGTTCTATAATTAATA
Organism: Mycoplasmataceae bacterium; assembly: GCA_031260145.1. Lineage (GTDB taxonomy): Bacteria > Bacillota_I > Bacilli_A > Mycoplasmatales > Mycoplasmoidaceae > Malacoplasma_A. Next base: position 4,684 of record JAIRKL010000028.1, on the reverse strand, counting down.
AGAAAATGGGAAAGGAAAGAAATTTTATAGTTAACAGAACCTCAAGTAATATATTTGAACAAGGAACTGATTTTAGTGCAATAGAATATTCTTATTCTAGAAGAACACCAAAACCAGATATTATTAATGAGATTTTAAAAAGGTTGGAGAAAATTGATTCAAAATTAGATAATATTGAAATAATTCAGAAAACTCAAGGAGAGAAAATTGCCAATATTGAATTACTGCAAAAAGCCCAAGGGGAAAAAATAGATAGATTAGAAAACAAAGTTAATAACATTATTGTTTTAAATAACTTAAAAACTGAATAATTTTGCTAAATTTTAAAAGCAATTTATTAGTATATACTAGTTAGTAGCGACTAAAAAGTCCTTTAGACTAGGTTCGAAATAAGGGATAAATTTATCCTTAAATAATATCAAACCAAGTACTTTATTTTTGAATAATATCATAAAATTTTTCAAAAAAATTTATAATTCCTTGTTTTACTCTTTCTTTCTTTTCTTTGTATTCATTTAAAAATCTATTAATAGTAGGAGGTAAAAGATTTGCAAGAGAGACGCCTTTTTCTTCGATGAAACCATTCCTAAACGAATCTTTCATGTATTTTAATGTTTCTTGTTCTTTTAAATTTTCTGTTTTTATTAAATTATTTAATTCTTTTTCATATTGTTCTTTCATAAATATTTTTCAAGTTTCTTCAATGCTTTGTGCAACTTCTTTTTTGAAATCAATATTAGTTTGTTTAATAAATTCCTCAATTAATTCTTTTTTATTTCTTAAAGTGGGACTTGATAAGATTGACTTTTCTATTGAGGAATAAATTTGTTTATCTTCAAAATTGGATTCATGATATTTTTCAATCAATTTCAAAATGTAATGAACATTAACTTCAACTTGCTTTATTAAATCAATTTCAAATACAATATCATTGTTAACATTAATAGCAATACCATTTCCTATTTTTTTATATTTTTCTCTTAAATCTAAATAAACAGATTGGAAATCTTGAAATTCTCTATCTTCTAGTATTTGATTAGAGTTTCTTTTAGTTTCACTTTTTTCGCCAAAATCATCAAATGAAGTTAAAATATTTTTTATTTTTAAAATTAAACTATAGTTCTTAATGAATTCTTTTTCTTTTTCTTCATTTACAAAAACAATGTTTGAAGAATTAAAATTATTTCTTAAATTATTACAAAGTTCAATATATCCTTTGTGAAAAACATTTTCTTCGGTTCAGCCATTCATGTAATCTTCATAGGTTTTTAAAAGCACTATTGATTTTGCTTCCTTATTTCCAAAAAGTGCTAATGATTCATTTATTTCTTTTTCTAAATTTCTAAAACAAACTATATTACCAAATGTTTTTACAGAATTTAAAATTCTGTTAGTTCTTGAAAAAGCTTGTAAAAGTCCATGAAAAGCAAGATTTTTATCAACTCAAAGTGTATTTAAAGTGACAGAATCAAAGCCAGTTAAAAACATGTTAACAATAATGAGAATATCAATTTCTTTTTCTTTCATTCTTTTAGAAATATCTTTATAATAATTTGAAAATCCATCTGATTCACTATTGAAATTTGTTTTAAATATTTCATTATAATCTTTCATAGCTTGTTCTAAAAAATCTCTTGAACTTTTGTCTAATTCACTTGTTTCCATTGATTCTTCTATTCACAATGAATCTTGCATTTCTTCATTTGCAGAGTAGCTAAATATTGTTGCGATTTTTAATTTTTCTTCCTCTTTCCTATTGGATTGAAGTTTTTTAAATTCCAAATAATATTTTTTAGCACTTTCAATTGAATCAACACAAAATATAGAATTGAAACCTTTAATTCTTTTTTCTTCTAATAATATATAAGCTTCATTTCTTTTAGTTTGTTGATCAAAGTGTTCGAGTATGTATTTGGCAATGAGATTAATTCTTTCTTTCGAATGCAAAGCATCATTGGTTAAAATTTTAGAAACTTTACATTCTTCAATTTCATTATTCATTTTCATAGTATTAACATAGTCAACTCGAAAAGGAAGAACATTATCGTCATTAATAGCATCAATAATTGTATATGAATGAAGCATTTTACCAAAAACTTGTTCAGTAGTTTTGACATGAATATTAGATTTATTAGCATTTTCTGCAAAAATGGGAGTTCCAGTGAAACCAAATATGAAGTAATTTTTAAATTTTTTTGTAATATTTTCATGATATTGTCCAAATTGACTTCTATGACATTCGTCGAAAATTAAAACAACTTTTTTATTATAAATATCATGCTTCACATTCTTTGTAACAAAAATATTTAATTTTTGAATAGTAGTAATTACTATTTTTTCATCATTCAATTCACTTGTTAACCTTTTAGAAAGTTCTTCAGTATTTTTTGAACCATTTGCTGAACCTTTTTCAAACTTATCATATTCTTTCATTGTTTGTCAATCAAGATCATTTCTATCAACTATAAATAAAACTTTATCGATATCAGGATTTTTTGTTAAAAGTCTTGCTACCTTAAAAGATGTAAGTGTTTTTCCACTCCCTGTTGTGTGTCAAATGTATCCACCCGATTCAACGGTTCCGATTCATTTTTGTGAAGGATTAGAATTAACAATTAAAACTTTATTTAATATTTTTTCAACTGCTACTATTTGATAAGGACGTAAAACTTTTAAAACTTCATCAGTTGTAAAAACACAGTATTTTGTTAAAATATTAAGCAATGTATGTTTTGAAAAAAAAGTTTTTGTAAAATCAACTAAGTCAGAGATTCTTTTGTTTTTAGCATCTGTTCAATATGAAGTGAATTCATAAGAATTAGATGTTTGAGCTTTACTATTACTATTTATGTTTAAAAATCTAGTGGTATTAGAATAATATTTTGTGAATGTTCCGTTACTAATAACAAAAAGTTGAACATATTGAAAAAGTGCAGAATCTGCTCAAAAAGAATCCTTTTGATATCTATTTATTTGATTGAAAGCTTCTTTTAAATTTATTCCTCTTCTTTTAAGTTCAATATGAACCAAAGGAAGTCCGTTAACTAATATAGTTACATCATATCTATTTTTATAAGTTCCAACATTTTCATATTGATTGATAACTTGAAGAAAATTATTATGAATATTTTGTTTGTCAATTATTTTGATATTTCTAAAATTTATTCCATCAATTGGGTTTTCAAGATTTAAATTAAATTGCCCATCACCATCTTGGATTCTTTTAGTTTTCTCTTTTATTCCTTCCTTGCTATTAGAAAGTTCTTTTTCAAAAAAATCACTTCATTCATTATCAGTAAATTGGAATTTATTAAGTTTTTCTATTTGTATTCTTAAATTTTGTTTTAATTCATTGTTATTTTTAATATTTACATATTCATATCCGTTTTCTTTTAATAATTCAATAAATTTTTGTTCCAATTCCGCTTCTGATTGAAAAGAATTTTCATTTTTCGGAATAGGAATATATTCTTCTACTACAGTTGAATCATTATTTTGAGATATGATTTTAATTTGCGACATTTTAAGAAGATTATTTATTATTGTTTAATGTTTTAAAATCTAGCAATTTATTTCTGTAATATTCATATTGTGTTTTTCTTAAATTTATTTCTTTTGGTAAACCTTGATTTAATGAATTAGTTATTGTTTCAAACTTATCAAGAATCTTGACTATTTTATTTTGTTCATTTATTGAAGGGATTGAAATTTTCATTTTTAAAATTTGTGCCATATCAGGATGTGGTATTCCAGAACCTCTAAACATTTTTTGAATAATATCTTTTTTCATATTCATTCAATACCACAAATACTTTAAAGAATATTTTGATGCATCTAAAGAAGTTGCTAATAAATTACCAGAATTTATAAAATTTCCATTATGATATTTAATATTTTTAAAACCATTTACTCCTCCTCCTCCTGGAATTGTTAATACTTCTCCAATATAAAAGGTTTTTATTTCATCAGTGCATTTATCAAAATTACCTGTTGATAATAATCTAATTAAACCTTTATCGGAAAAATATAGATTTTTCATCTCTTTTGCAGAAATTTGTTTAGTAAAATTATTAAATGAAGTTTGCATATTATTATTTATTCCTTGAAATTTTTTATTTCACATAGTTATTTCTCAAAGTTCTCTCTCTCTCTCTCTCTCTTCGTTTTTGTTAAATGTTAATAATTTATTTCTATAGTATTCATACTGTTTTTTTCTTAATTCAAGTTCCTTTTCAAGTTCCTTTTCAAGTAACGTGAATTTATCAAGAATTTCAACTATTTTTGTTTGAATTTGAAGAGGAGGAACAGGAATTTGGAGATTTAATAATTGTTGCATATCGATTCCTGGAATTGCGCCTTTTTTAAATCTTTTTATTTTAGGTTCAATATTTTTAAGAGCAAAATATAAAAATTTATGATTAACTTTGTTTGTTAGAAAAGCATATCTTGAGTCAACTATTCACGACCTTTCTTTTATATAATCGACAAATCCAACTGAACCAGCAACATTTATAGTTACAGAATCACTTTCCAAATTTCATTTATCATAATTTCCAAATGGAATGTTTGTTCCTCCACCAAAAACAGGATATTTCCCATTTGAAACTAAAACATTTTTAACTATTCTTATACCTCTAAAAGTTTCTTCTTTTTTATTTAATTCTTTTAAACTTTTGTATTCCAC
>JAIRKL010000021.1 GCA_031260145.1 Mycoplasmataceae bacterium | reverse complement strand
CATTTATTGTGAAGTTTTTAAAAATAATCTTCATTTCCAAGACTTCAATGTCTTCTTGAAAGAAAACCAATGACTTTCAAAATGTAATTGTGATATCAATAATTGATGTTTAAGTGTTTATCCGTGAATTAATTGTGGAACATTTTTTAAATGTTTCCCTTGTTCTCCCTTAATAATTTCATTTAATAAACCTGTCTCGGTCAATTTAAATGTTTTAAATGAAAAGAATGTTCATGAACAACTTTGCATTAAAACAAGCTTATTCTAAATTAAATAATATTTTTACATTTTATGTGTCTGCATTTGCATATACATTAGTAAATGTATTTTTTGAATTTTATAATCTTTACATAAAAACATAAAGTCAAAATTACAATGTTTCAAAGAGTTAAGACATACTTACGAAGAAATTATCAAAAATTTATAGCTTATAGAGAAGCAGAAGGAGATAATAAGTTATGAGATTTTTTTAAAAATGGAACTGATATTGATTTAGTAGCAAAAGAATATCAAGTCTTTCAATCTGTCGATGCCCCTAGTTTAGTTGTTGACACAAGAAAGTTTGCAACACGTGCAATTACAGAAGCTACTAGAAAATTAGAAAATCTTTTAGAAATTTTGAAATTTCTTGTTGATACAGATGTAAAAAATTGTAATTTATATCTTAAAGCTGAAAAATGATATATGACACAATCTCAAATTACTAAATTAGCCATCCAAGCACATGAAAATACAATTGCAAAAAATGAATTTTTAAGTTCAAAAGGAGTAAGCACACATACAGTTCCTATTGTTGTTAAAGAAATAAAACAAGAACTCACAAAGTTATCATCTGCTGTTGAATTTATAAAAAAAGCGGAACAGTCTATTTTTGTTGATAGAACTGATGAAGAATATGTTCAAATACCAAAATTAGAATTTATAATTGCTAAGGAAAAACTAGCAATAGTACATAACGCATATTTAAGGAAAACTAATGAATTATCACATAGAGAAAGTAAAATGTTATCTGCTTCAAACGGAAAAAATGATAATAATCCCGTACAACAAAAAAGACATGAATCCTTTTATTTAAAAAATACCAATCCTTTAGGAAGAAATTATGTTTTAACAGAAGAACAAAAACTTGATGGAAGCATCGAAACTTATGATACACTTCTTTCCTTTTCTCATTCTGGGCTTCGCTATTTTATGAAAGGCGTTAGAAAAAATACAAGTTTTGAAGTTGATAATCAAACATATAAAAGTTATTCTAATCATAAAAAAATAGAGTTTTTGCAAGAAAATAGACAATTTTTCTATGACTATAATCCTCCTGGACGAGTTCAAAGTCAAGAACTTACATTAACTCAACGATTCTTCAATTTTTTTAAACCAAAAAATTAATAGGAAATTAGAACTAGAATATAAGTCAATGAAAAATTAATCTTTAAAAAGTTATAATTATTTTAGGGATTATTGCCTTTTTCCCAAATCTTTTAATTAATGCAGCATCTTGAAACCTAGTGTTTCGCCAAAGGCAAATAAAGGAATGTATGGAGATGATACAGACCTTCATATTTTAATATATTAGTTAATTGAAATCTTAGATAATTTTCATTTCCAAATATGAAAAAATAAATACAAAAACTATAACATTTTCTAATTTATTAATTAGAAGGAATTATTTTATCAAATTCTCCACATGACATGATTTAGTGGAATGTAATGCATTGTTGCGTGATATTAAATTTATTTGTGGTGTAAATTAAACAATCCTTGAAAAAACTATACACATTTTTATGTCTGAACTACAATATTAGTACATATTTAATAATACGTATATTTATAATAATAGAAAATGCTTTCTAATTATGTAGGTCATTGAAAGAAAGACCCAGTTTATCAATATGAACAGTATGAAGATTTAGAAGATAAACTTAGTACTTCATTAAAAAAATTTATTGCCTTTTCAGTAATTTTTTTTGTTATAGCACTTGCTACCACAATTGTTTTATCTATCAATATTGGGGACAAAAATATTATTGGAGCACCTTGAAAAGTGCCACATCGTAGAGCTGATGGAATAATTGATGGGAAAGTTGTTTCACTTTGGTATATAGTCTCATGAGTTATCGCTTCACTTCTTTTTATTTTCTCTTTTATAGGTATTTATTTTATTTTCTATACATGAAAACAAGTTAAGAATGTTAGAACATGGCTTGTAAATGCACAAGAACGTTTCCAAATTGAAGAAAGAAAAATGGAAGTTATTGAAAACGCTCACTCTTTTGTTCCAATAGAAGAAGTAAAGAGAATTGAACAAGAACGAAATCTTTCGGAACTTAAAAAATCTGAAAAAATATTTGAGTAATAATTCTAAATTATTAGAAAAATAATGAATACATAAACTTGTGTAATGAACACAATATCAATATTAATGCACATAAATAACACAAAATTAAAATTAAAAATAAGATAATATTAATAAGTACTAAAAAAATAATAAAAATAATAATATGGATAAAATAATAATAAAAGGTGCAAGAGAAAATAATCTTAAAAATATTGATATTGAAATACCAAAAAATAAATTTGTAATTATTACAGGAGTTAGTGGATGTGGAAAATCTTCCCTTGCTTTCAACACAATATATGAAGAAGGAAAAAGAAGATATATTGAATCTTTATCCTCGTATGCACGAATGTTTCTTGGTGGAAATGAAAAACCAGACGTTGATTCAATAGAAGGATTAACACCAGCTATTTCAATTGAGCAAAAAACAACTAATAACAACCCCAGAAGTACTGTTGGAACTATTACAGAAATTTATGATTATTTAAGGTTGCTTTTTGCTAAAATAGGTGTTCCTTATTGTCCTAATGGACATGGAAAAATTGAAGCTTTAACAATTGAACAAATAAAAGAAAAAATTATTAATGAACTTAATGAAAATGATAAATTTGAAATTCTTGCCCCAATTTTTTACCATCAAAAAGGAACTTTTATTGAAGAGTTGGAAAAAATTAAAAAACAAGGTTTCTTTCGAGTTAGAATTGATAAAAATGTTTATTTATTAGAAAATGAAGAAATATTACTTGATAAAAATAAATTCCATGATTTAGATGTTGTAGTAGATCGAATCATTTTTCATAATGATGATGAAACAAAAACTAGACTTAATGAAGCATTGGAAAGAACAATCAAAACAAGTGAAGGAAAAGTTATCCTAGTTAAAGAAGATAAAGAAGTCTTTTTTTCTCAAACCCACGCTTGTAAGATTTGTGGTTTCACTATTCCCGAACTTGAACCACGTTTATTCTCCTTTAACTCGCCGACAGGAGCTTGTGATGTTTGTAAAGGTTTAGGTTACACTTTTGAACCTGATGAAAATAAAATGATCCCAAATTGAGAAAAAACCATTAATGAAGGCGCAATAGATTTTTTTAAAAATACTGTTAATACAACTAATTTAGAATGACAAACATTTGATTCTTTAACTAAGTTCTACAAAATAAATAAGGATACCCCAATTAAAGAATTGGAAAAAAAACAAATTGAAATTCTTCTCGAAGGATCAAAAGAACCAATAAACTATAGCATTAAATCTTCAAGTGGTAACATATTTAAAAAATATGATTACATAGAAGGAATAATGACACTTGTTAAAAGAAGACACTTGGAAACAACTAGTACTATGGCACGCGAATATTATGCGAAATATCTTAGCGAAAAAAAATGTAAATGTTGTAATGGCAAAAAACTTAATGAAGCAGCCATTAGTGTTAAAATTAATAAGAAAGATATTATTGAAGTGACTGAGCTTTCCATTAGCGAATGCTTAGATTTTTTCTTAAATCTCAATTTACAAGATACTCAAAAAATAATTGCTGATCCTATTTTAAAAGAGTTAATAGATAGGCTAAGTTTCTTAAATGAAGTCGGTTTAGGATATATTTCACTTTCTCGTTCTGCTTCTTCGTTAAGTGGAGGCGAAGCACAAAGAATAAGGTTAGCAACTCAAATAGGAAGTAAGCTTTCAGGAGTTTTATATGTTTTAGATGAACCAAGTATCGGACTTCATCAAAAGGATAACACGAAGCTAATAAAAGCATTAAAAAATATGCGAGATTTAGGTAACTCATTATTAGTAGTTGAACATGATTTAGAAACCATTGAAGAAAGTGATTATATCATTGATATGGGTCCTTTTGCTGGTTCTTTAGGAGGAGAAATAACTGCTTGTGGAACTTTGGAACAAATTAAGACTAATCCCAATTCATTAACAGGAAAATATTTATCCAATGAATTAAATATTTCAATCCCTTCAAAAAGAAGAAAAGGAAATGGAAAAAAAATAATTATGAAAGGGATAACACATAATAATTTAAAGAATGTTGACTTAACAATTCCGTTGGGGGTATTAACATGTGTCACTGGTATTTCTGGAAGTGGAAAATCATCATTAATAACTGAAGTTTTAGCATTAAATTTACAAAAAACTTTAACCAATCCCTTTATTAATGCTCCCAAAGTGAGAGATATCAATGGTTTTAATAATATTGATAAACTCATCCTTGTTAATCAAGAACCAATTGGAAGAACTCCAAAATCAAATCCTGCAACATATGTTGGTGTATTTGATGATATTCGTGATTTATTTGCAAGTCTACCAGATTCAAAAGTTAGAGGATATACAAAAAGTAGGTTCAGTTTCAATGTCCCAGGAGGAAGATGCGAAAAATGTAATGGAGATGGTGAAATAAAAATTGATATGCATTTCCTTCCTTCCGTTTATGTAAAATGTGATGAATGCGATGGAAAAAAATTTAATAAGGAAACGTTATCAATAACCTATAAAGGAAAAAATATCTATGATATTTTAGAAATGACGGTCGATGAAGCTTTAATATTTTTTAAAAATATTCCAAATATATTCCATAAACTCAAGCTGATGCAAGAAGTAGGAATAGGATATTTAAAATTAGGACTTAATTCCACCAAACTTAGTGGTGGTGAAGCACAAAGAATAAAATTAGCTAAATTCTTACAAAAAAATTCAAATTCAAGAACTTTATTAATATTAGATGAGCCTACAACTGGTTTACACATCGATGATATTAAAAAACTTATTATGGTTTTAAATAAAATAGTTGATACAGGCGCAACTATTGTGGTTATTGAACATAATCTTGATCTTATCAAATGTGCTGATAACATCATAGATATCGGACCAGATGGAGGAATATATGGAGGGAAAATAATTGCAACAGGTACTGTTGAACAAATTATTCAAAATAACCTAAATGTTTCGTATACTGCTCAATATTTAAAAAAGATTATTGAAAAGGAAGAATTAAAGCAAAGTGTTCCTAAATAATAATTACA
>JAIRKL010000017.1 GCA_031260145.1 Mycoplasmataceae bacterium | reverse complement strand
AGATTAGTCTTTATGGCAAACCCACAGGAGGAGCGAATGACCTGGCTACTAATATAGAAATATATTGATTAGCAAGTCCTTATTAAAAAAGCACAATCAAGAAATTGGTTGTGCTTTTTGCATTTTTAGTTATTTTCAAGTTACTTTTCTTAATATTTATTTTACTTTAGAATTCTTCTTAAGTTTAATATTCTTGGCATTGTTCTTAATGTTATCATTTATTTTTAATTGTTTTTTTGTTCTTGAAAGGTTTTTATTTTTTTCTAATTCAATATTTAAATTGAAATTTTTCTTTTCCAAATCATTAATTATTTTTACAAGTTCATAATTTTTTTCACTTACTTTTTTCCTTTGTTCTTCCTTTTCTTTTATTTCTATTTCTAGCTTTTGTTTATGTTTCGCAAGTTCTCTTATTAATAAAAAAAGTTTCTTTCTTTCTTGTTTATATTTTTTAAATATTAAATCTTCTCTATCCTCAATCATCATTTTTTCTTTCTCTTCAACTATTGGTTGCTTATAAAGTATTTCATCAAAACCATTTAGTTTGTTAACAATTAGCTCAACAGCTTGAATAAATTCGATGGGTTTTATTTTAAGAATTTTATTGCAAAAACATCAAGCAAGAATACTTTTTTCTGATACTTTTTCCATATATTTCTTTGGAATAGTGATATTAAAAAAAGGTACAATTCCATATATTTTGTGTTCTATTTCCTTTGTTATTTTAAACATATATTTTTTTCCATAAATAGTGGAAATCAAACCATTGTATTTGATATTTCTACAAAAATCTAAATAATCATTAAAATCAATTAGCTGTGCAACTTTATCTAAAATATCTTTTTTTAAAAATAATTCCTTCTTCTCTTCAAGCGTCATAATAATCTTATTAGTTTATTCTATTCGTCTATTTAAAGGGCCTTTAATTCTAGTAGTTCTTAAGTTTATTTTTGCTATTAAACTCTCAACATTTAATTTCATATTTTTAACACTTTCTATATCTTCACATTTTATATACAAAATATATAAAAGATAGTTTCTATCATTAACACGTTCTTTAAAAGATTCTTCAATTAAATTAGCAGTTTGGTCAACAATTTGTAAATAAGAATAAAGATTAGAAATATCTTCCTTTTCTTCCTCTATTGATTTATCCAAAACTCCCTTTGATGATAATATTTTTTTAACACATCATGGCAATTGTTCAATAAAAGCAAAGTCATTAAAAGCTTCCGAACCTTTTACATGAATCATAAAACGAACGTTATCAACTTGTGAATGCATTTGCTTGATTTTTTTTAGTACATTTGTAACCTTTGAAGATAAAAGATTTTTGATGAATAAACCCACAATTACTGTTACAGTACCAATCGGAAGTATTATTGACATAATAAGGTCAAGGTTTACGCCATTGTAGTTTAAGAAGAAACCTTTGAATCATGTATAAGTATTTTGGAAAACCATCACAAAAATTAAGTAATATAAATCACTCTTATTAACCTCAAAATCCTCCAAATCAAAATTAAAGTTTTTATATTTTTTAGAAAGATTCTTAAATATTAAAGTGTGCAGTAATCATAAAAATAACCAATAAATAATAGCAAGAAGAGTAGTGATAAAATTGAAGAAAGCAAACACAAGAGCAAGATTTGTAATAAAATTTGTTATTGTATTAAAATAAAACATTGAATACTTATATGTCTTTGCGGGATAAGGATTAATACCATATTTTTTATTTTTTCTTTTCATTAAATAAACATTCACTCCATTAATAACTAATAATATTAGTGCGACAAATGAAATTAGAAAGGTGATAAATGAATATGAGAAAGTTAAGGAAATATTATTTCAATAACCATTTCATCCATCAATTGGCAAAGTAGTGCTTGGAATTGTTCTAGAACCTGGTAAGAATCATAAAAGTGACATTCCAATTCATGGTGAATTTTCTGCTCATGTTCAATCCCCTTCTCCTCCTCCTACTAATCATATTGTCATTGTGTTATATGCTAAACTAAGATTAGCAGCTCCGTTTATACATCCATCTCCGATAGCTTTTCTTATTTGATCAATATTTGTAAATTTAATAAATTTGTAATTAGAGTTTGTAGTAAAATTTCCGTTTTGATCAATAACATCCTTAATTTTTGAAAATGATGAATTATCAACAGAAATATAAAGGTTAGAATAAGCAAGCGTAAAATTAGTTGTTGGGTTTGTATCAATACCAATTATTTTTTCTTGATGAACAAGAGTGGAAATATATGATTTATCCTTAAGAATCATCATGAAACAAAAAAAAGCACCAAATACAAAGATAAATCAAAGTATTGCTTTTATGATACTCATTGGATCAATAATAACAATTCTTTCTAGAATTTCTTTACTATTTTTTCTTTTTATCATTCTGTAAAATTATATTTTAATATATTCTAATAATATCAATTTTTAAATGCAAAAAATAATGATTAGAAATGTGTAAAATTAGTCTTAAAATTAAAATTTTAAAAATATAATTTATCATATGGAACGGAGAAAAATAGTTGTTTGAGATTTATTTGGTGGAGGGTGTAATTCTTTTACCAAAATGTTAATCGATAAAAAAATAGAAAATTTATATGATGTTTTCACTTTTGATGTTGTTCCCATAGAAGGGGCTCAAATAAAAATCAAAACACATCATTATTTTAATTGTGATCTTTCTGTTGGAATTGAAAAGAATAAAAATGATTATGAAGTTGAATATTTAAAAAATGGTAAAATTATAAAATGTTATTTTCATTCTATTTTTTCAATTTCAGACTTATTTTCTAAAATGTTAGAAAAGAATTTAATTAAAAAACCAGATATTATTATTTCTTCTACTTTATGTCAATCATTCAGTAATGTTTTAAGCATGGTTGGAGGTGGAACATGCTTTTGAAAAAAAGAGGATAAAAAAGATCCTAATACTAAACTAATTGAAAGAACTTGTGAAGAATTTGAAAGATTAAAAAGTGGTTTCACTAAAAAATTAAATCCAAAAAAACAACTTTTCATTAAAAGACTTGGTCAACAATGTGTTGTAAATACAATTGAATTAATTCGACACTTTAACCCAAAATATTGGTATATTGAAAACCCATATTCTAGTTTAATTTGATTTTATATCAAAAATAATAAAGGTTTGGAAGGATATTTGAATAAATGTGGATTATCAAATTATGGATACCCAATTGATAAAACGACTGGATTCTATTCTAATGTTAAAATGTCATTAAATGAGAGTAGAATTGATAAAAAAATAAATACAATTTACTTAAAAGTTCTTATTAATAATAAAACCTTTTATATTAGAAAAGAACTTACAATTTCTGAAGCAGAAAAAATATTAAAAAAATATGATAAAAAAGAAAAGTTATTATATTTTTCTAAAGGTTTAATTTATGATAATCCTTCTGATAAAAGATATACTGCTAATAATTTTTACACATTCTGGGAACCTATTACCAAAAAAATGTATGATGATTGAATTAAACATGTTAATGATTTTAAAAGCAAAGGATCTTCTGGCGATAAAAGACTTGTAAAGAAAGAAAATGGTGAATATTTTAGACGTTGATATGTTGAAATCAGTCATAGCTTTGGCGAAAAAGGGCATTTTTCATTAAAAAAAACTTGTATGACACTAGGAAAATTGAAAAATAAAATAAAATATAAAAACCAAGGTGAGTTTACAACGAGACAATTGAATGAAGCAACAGAAAGTAGTCATTTACCTTCTGATGCTTTGTATGATGTTTTTTCTCATTTTAATATTATTTTCAAAAAAACAAGAAAACCATGTCTTAATCATTTGCTTCAAACAAAAAAAACTAAAGATTTGGATTTTTTTCATGAATAATTTTAGCATATTTTCCTTTCGAACTATCTAAATTTCCAAAAATGCATAATACATTACCTTCCTTAATTCATTCATTTTCGATTCTTAGTGTTGTAAATGAAGAATTTTCCTTCGGAATTCCATTTCATATTTCTTTTGTTTTTAGTTTAGAACTTGATAAGTAAATTGAAAATTCTGGGAATACTTCATTTCCATTCAGCAAGTCTAAATTTTTATCTCTGTCAATTGAGTAATGAACCAAAATATAAAGAGATGATTTATGCGAAGAATGTGTTGCACCAGTTCAACTATCCTTTGCTTGCGACGTTTTTATTTCATAAACATCATTCAAAATTTTAATATCTCCATCAGAAGTTGTTCATCTAGAAACTTTACTAATAGGAATTTCTAGCTGTCCAAACATTTCTTTTATTGCTTCGAAAATTGAGTTTTCTCATAATTCTGACAGTCTAACCGAAATGAAAACAGTAATTTGATTTTTTGAATTTCCAAAACGTTCAGGTGGTAAATATTGATTTAGTGTCAAATTATTTCGACAACAATAACCAAAACTATCTTTTAAATTTTCAACAACTCAATTAACAACTCTTTTTGCAAAATATTTTTTATGTACTGGAAAAGACATAATTTCCCAAAAGTTTTTGAAATTACTCATTTTATTATCTAATTTTTTCTACAAATTTTATGATTTTATGAAATTATATAATTTGGTGTTGCTGTTCTAAAACGTCAGTATTTACTTCTTCTTGTTGTAGAATTTTTGAATTAAAAACATCCATACAAGTTTGTAAATGTTCCAATGAAATCTCTTGTTTTTCATGCAAGGAAAAAAATTCATCATCCATTAATTGGATTTTTCTTGTTGAATCAATTGCAGTATATAAAGATGTTAGTTTAGAGATTTGAGTTTGTGTAAACTCTTGCTGTTCTTGTAAAGCTGGTTCTCTTTGTTGCAAAAGTTCATTTTGTTGTTCCGGATTATTATTTTTTTGAAGAATAATATCTTTTAAAAATGTCATTTCTTCTTCTTTCACATCTTTTATCTGACTAATTATTGTTTCAAATAAAACCTCACTCTTATTTAAAAAGACGTGATGTAAATTTGCAATAACCTTATAAAGATTCATGTCTTTTGGAACCATTTCTAAAAAAGGAGCAATATCTTTTTTTCTTTGTTCTTGAAATTCTTCAACTGAAGGAATATTTGAAATCGTTGAACAAACTTGCGAAGAAGAAAAAGAAATATTGGGAAACATCGAAGCTAAGTTTTCTCTAATATCGCCTTCTAAAAAAAGTGGTTGATAGCAAATGGAGTTCGAATTTAATTCATTATAAATCCTCATCCTTTCTTCTTCTTTTTGTGTTTGAGGAATTTCAAGTGAGTTTATTCTTATAAATCGTTGTGAGATTTCATCTATTTCTTCAAATGTTTTTCCGGTACTTATCGCGATTGAAGAAATTAATTCAACTCTTACTGCCTCATTTTTGTTGATTACTTCTTTATTTAAAGGTTTATTTTTTGATAACTTATAAAGTTCATTAAGCATATTGTTCCTATTTCTAATCATTATCTGGTTAAATCCTATTGTTGTTTGCGCTAATTTTTCACTCAAATTAGACAAACTTGTTTTCTCTTCTTCGAAAGTAGGGATTGGTCGGGTTAATATTCTTTTATTGATAGAATGAGCAAGAAAAAAAAGTTCATTTTCTAAATATAAAATATTTTCAATAAGGATTTTATCTTCATTATGGTTATTAAAAATTAATGAATTTCTACTATATTTTATTGCTAAACAAGCTAAATTTTTTCTTCTTTGATTATTAATAATTCGCTTTGGATTAAATGCCTTTGATTTTTGAGTTTTTTCGAGATAATTGATTATTTCTTTAAAAGAAGAAATAGCAATTTTTGAACCATCAATAATTTGTTCTTGTGGTAAATTTGCTCTAAGGTTTAAAATTCCATAAACAAAAGCTCTACAATGTGTTTTATTAGGATCAAAATAATCATCTTTTTTAAACATTCCTAAAAAAAGACGTAGTGCAGAATAATCTATTGCTGGTGTAATTTTTTTTTTTGATGTTGAATTTTTTGGAAAAATTTTTCCCTTTTCACCTAAAAAATCTTCATATGAATCTTTAATGTGATTTGCATTTGTATTAGTGGGAACAACTGTTATCCCCCTTTTCATACAATATGTTGCTGCAGTTAAAAAATATGGACCAGGATGCAATATTTCAACATCACTATTTCATTGAAAAATTTTAAATTTTTTTTGTTGAATATTTTCTCGTAATGCCATCTGTCTTTGAACAAAAAAATCATCCGAATCAGAACTATATGAAGGAATCAAAGAAGTAATCTCGATTTCATCTTGTGGTTTTAAAATATCATCATTAATGCCGAAAGAAAAATGTATACTAGTTGCTAAAATATCCAATGAGTGAATATCTAAACTATTTCTTCGCAAAATTGTTGAGAATTGATATTCATTAATGTAGAGAATTTTTTTATAATCTTCAAATTTTATTGATTGCAACATTTTATTATATCTTATATTATAAGATATACTTATTTTTTAATTAAGAAATTAAAATTTTTTTATTTTACTTTAAACAATAATTTTCTTTAATTCTTGGTTAAAACAATTGAAAAATACTTATATCATTATAAAATTTTATTTTACAAAAGTAAATATATAATATTAATATATTAATTATGGCATACGTACACCACGCAGGAAAAATACGAAGAAATGAAGGATTAAGTTATGTCGATCCTCGTTTAATGAAGAAAGCTATAGCTATGAATGCTAGTACTATCAAAAAACCAATTAAAACATGAAGTAGAAGAAGTTCAATACATCCTGATTGAATAGGTCTTACTTTTAGTGTTCATAATGGAAAATCTTTTATTGATGTTTATATTACTGATGATATGATTAATCATAAATTAGGTGAATTTTCTCCTACAAGAACTTGAAAAGGACACTCTTCTAATAATAAATCAGCAGATGCAAAAGCTAATTCAGGGGCTAAGAAGGAGGTTAAGAAATAATGGTTCAAGTTCAAACTATGATGGTTGTTGCTGATAACACTGGTGCAAAGATGGCACAAGTTATAAAAATTCCAGGTGCTTCGAAACCTCATTATGCTCATATTGGACAAGTTGTTAAGGTTGTTATTAAAGAAGCAACAAGTGATGCAACTGTAAAAAAATCTGCAATGGCACTCGCTGTTATTGTTAGAAGTAAAAAAGGTGTTAAGAGAGATAATGGATTTAAAGTTTCTTTTAGCGATAATGCTTGTGTAATTGTTAAAGCCGATAAAACTCCGGTTGGTACTCGTGTTTTTGGTCCAATAGCTCGTGAAGTTAAAAATGCTGGTTTCAATAAAATTGCTTCTTTAGCTACTGAAGTTCTTTAATAGTTTTTAGTAAAAGAAAAAGAATATAAACTTAATAATTTAATAGCTAATTTTGTTAAACGTATTAGGTTTAATACTTAAAAATTTTCCATTATTTTAAACATCAAAAAATAATAATTACTTTGAAAATTTGATAATATTATTCTATTTTTAAGTTATTTAAAACAATAACATTATCAAGTTTATTTTCTAATTTATCTAATTTTTCTCCATGAACTTTTTGAACCTCTTTTATTTCTTTAATTTCTTCCCCTTGGGCTTTTTGAACCTCTTTTATTTCTTTAATTTCTTCCCCTTGAAGTTTTTGAACTTGTTCAATATTAGTAATTCTTTCATCAATATTATCAAGTTTCAAATCGATCTTTTCTAATCTTTTTAAAATCTCACCAATAATATCTGGTTTTGGTACTCTTCCAGAATAAATAAACTTACTCATCACTATTTCATCTCCTTCTTTTATATATTTATTAGTAGATTCATTAACATAATAATTCTCTTTCTTACCTATCTTTTTAATTATAGAGTTTTGTTTTTGGGAATTTTCTGGTTTATTAGTGTCGTT
>JAIRKL010000016.1 GCA_031260145.1 Mycoplasmataceae bacterium | reverse complement strand
TTCAACTTTTTTCGTCAATGAATATAGTGTTTGTTTGAAAAAGGATTTATTATGTTTTTTGTACACAGGTTTGTAAAATAAGAAATCATTTGATAATTGCAATTTTTCATATATCTCTTCATCTTCCATTTTCTTTTTAAGGTCTTTAAATATATCAACACTTTTATCACTGATTATTTCTTTGTCAATATTTGCTTGAATTTGGTGAGAAATAAAACCAGAATAAGCAATTGCAACTGCATCAATTCCATGATGTGAAAATATTTTTCTATCTTTTTCTCATTTGTTTTTATAGTAATCTTTGATTGCTACTTTTTCATTTTCTTTTTCAGAATTTGATTCATTATTCAATTCTTTTGAGGAATCTTGATCATTAATTTTATATTTAATCATTCCCTTTATTTTTGTGGTAATTTTACCATTAGTCATTTCGATTTTTGCATTATCAAATTGATTTTCCAAAAGTTGTTTAATAGATGTACAAATATATCTTGTATCAGAAAGATTTCTTCCAATGAATCCTTCTCTTTTTGCAATTATGGAAAAAAATTTTTCTTTATCAATAAGTCTACGGTATTTATTTTTATTTTTTTCAGATATTGATTTTCAAGATTTCGATTCTTTTAATTCTTCTTGTCTACCATCAAAATATGAAGCAGGAGTTTTATTGGCTTTTTCTCGATTTGAAATTTTGGTTACAAGAACCTTATTGTTAAAGGAGTCATCTCCAGATCAACTATAAGCGTATATATGATCAATATCATAATTTTGAAGTTTATCTTTATTGATTTTTTCGCCAGAATAAGGACACTCTCCATCTTGTTCTTCAAAAAGTTTATATTTTAAAATATTAGTTCCAGAAATTTTAAATTTTCCTTTATCTAATTCATCTTGTATTTTAATATTTTTTTTGTTATTTTCTTCATTTATTTTATAAATTTTATCTCGTTCTTCTTTTGTATTAAAATCTCGTGCCATTTCAATGATAAATTGAACATCATTCAAATCGATTTTATCTTCATTTTCTGAAATATATTTTTTAATAACTTTTAAACATAATTTAGAAACTTTATTAACATTTGGGTTGTTGATATTTTTTAATATTTCTTTTTTATTTTTTTTATTAGCTTTATTAACAAATAATCTTGTTTGTTTTTGCTTATCATTTAATATATTTGATAAATTTAATGATTCATTCAAAAGCTCTGGTAAAATAATGTTTAATGCTTTTATTGATAATGAGCCGTTTGAAAAATAAGCTTTACCATTTTTATTGATATATTCTGCTAATTCTTCCTCTTTAATTTGGTATTCATTACATAAATCTTGTAAATTTTTTAATTTGTTTTCTTCTTTACATATATTTGATAATTTAAGAGGTTTTTTATTCTCTTTTTCTTCGCTTTTTGCATCTTCTTTTTTATCTTTTTTATTGTTTATATCATTATCATCAAAATAAGACAAATCAATATTTTTATTCATTTTATCTGAAAAATCATTAAGAGTACCTAATGTTTCAAAATCGAAAGTATTTTCATTTTCTATGAAAAGATTTTTTGATTTTGTATAAGGAAGGAAAAAATTAATATGAAACAAACTCTTGAAAATATCAAAATCTTTATCCTTAGGACCATTAGGAATTGGTGAAAATTTGAATTCTTTAAAAATCTTTTTATTTGTTAGCGATTTAAAAGAATTCTTAATGATAAAGTTAATAAAATTTATTTTTTCAAGCAAATTAATTTTTTTAATCTCACCAGTTGAGTTATCTTCAAAATTATGGTTATTTATTCATTCTAAGACACGAAAGAGTTGAAAAGAAGCACTTGCTTTTAAACTTCGGTATTCTTCTGAAAAAATTGAACATTTTCCAATTAATTTATCGAATATTCTTTTATCTTTTTCATTTTCTTTTTTATTAGCATTATCATAGGAAGTTCCAAAAGGAGTATTTGTTTTTTTATTTCCAGGACCATATTCATAACTTCTTCTTCTATTAAAAAGTTCTAAATATTTAGAAGAAAATTCTTTGGAAAAAGTATCATTGTTTTGAGTTAATTCAAGAAATTTATTTATTTCCCTCAAATAATCATCATGCTTTATTTCTATTGCTGTTTCATCGATTGTGTCATCATTATTTTGTTTTTTACTATCGCTATCTTTTTTATCATTTTTCTTTTTGAAAGGTGTTAATTTATATGTTCCTTGTTCATCATATCTTTTTTTCAAATATTCAATTGGTAATTTGTCTTTTAAATCAATTCCTGAAAAATTATTACCTCTCTTTTGTAAATAATGATATAAACATGAACAAACTTCATTTATTGAAGGTTTCTTATTTTTGAATAAGATATCATATTTTAAATCATGTATTTCATTAGTCAAAGAAATTGAAGGAAAATTTTCATCTAAATTTATTCCATTTTTTTTACACAAAACTAAAAAATCATGTTTCAATACGTAGTGTCTTTTAATTCTTCTTCTTAAACTTCGAAATTCACATCTATCAGTATTGGAAGAAATTCCTGATTTTTCATCATAATTATCTTTAACTCGAATTATTAATGGTTTGGTTAAAAGTCTTCCATTTTCATTTATTGATGCAATACCAATTGATGTTGGTCCTAAATCAATTCCAATAATTGTTTTCATTTATATATATATACTGATTATATATTTTATAATAAAATATTAATTAAAGTGGTAAAATTTATAATTTAAGAAATGAAAAATATTTATATTACAGGGATAAATGGAAGTGCAGGAAGGATACATATTGGACATTATCTTGGCGTTTTAAAACCCTTTGTTAATTTACAAAAAAATAAAAAAAAGGAAGATACACTTATTGCTTTTATTGCAGATTTGCACGGTTTAACTAATCCTTATGTAGATGTAAGAGGTAATAGTGAAAATCTTTTGCTTTCATTAATTGCTTCTGGATTTGATTTTAAGAAAACATTAATTTTTAATCAGTCTGATGTTTCCTCGCATTGTGAACTTATGTGAGTTTTAGCTTGTCAAACTACAATTGGACAATTAGAAAGAATGACACAATATAAGGAAAAATCACAAAAATTCATAATGGCTAATGGGACAAATACTATCCCCACTGGAATATTTTTATATCCAACATTAATGTCAAGCGATATTTTGCTTTATAATGCTAATTTTGTTCCTTGTGGTTACGATCAAGTACAGCATGTTGAATTAGCACGTGATATTGCAGAAAAATTCAATAAAAAATATGGTCAAACTTTTATTTTGCCGAAAGCTATTATTGAGGAAAAAGAGAGTAAGAAAATTTATTCTTTAAATAAGCCTTTTGAAAAAAAAATGAGTAAGAGTGAACCAGAAGGATGTTTATGAATGCTTGATAATAATGAAGAAATTGAAAAAAAAATAAAGAAGGCATTAACTGATAATTTAAATATTGTTCATTTTGATAAAAGCAATCAACCGGGAATTTCAAATCTTATGAGTATTTACCAAGGAATAACAGGATTAAGCTATGAGCAAATTGAAAAGAAATATAAAAATAGTGCAAATTACAAGGAATTTAAACTAGATTTAATTTCTCTTTTACAAAAAGTATGCGGTAAATGAAGAAGAAAATATTTTATGTGGGAAAAAAAGAAAAATATGTTAAAACAAATACTTAAAAAAAATGCAATAAAAGCAAAGAAAATAGGCGATAAAAAAGTGCAAGAAGTTTACAAAATTATTGGGATAAAAAAATAAAATTAAAAAATAGGATTTGCTATTTTTTAATATTTTTGATTTAACTAAATTTAGTATACTTTACAAGTATAATTTATACATATCAATTCTGATAGAATAAATTAATGAAAAAAAATAATTTACTTTCAAACGCAGAAATAAAAAGCGAAATTGAAAATTATAAGAAATCAATATTAGCAAATAAAAGGTATTCAATAACTTTTCTTGTTTTAACTATTTTATTTTTGTTAATTACATCTGTGAGCTTAATTTTAATATTTATTTTTCCAGACGAAGAAATACCATTTGAAGGTTTAAAGGAGGAAAAGAAAATTGCTTGAAGTTTTATTGTTTCAACTTCGGTGTCTTTCCTTGTTTTACTTATTTGTATGCCGCTTACAGCAATGTGATTTTATAAAACCCATGAACGTGTTCAAGTACATATGCCAATCATACTCACTGGAAGAACAATTGATAATTGTTCAATAATTGTTGGGATATTTAACTTTATAACCGCAATATTAGCAAGTATGGCTCCTATTTTTTGAGGATTAATAAATAATGTAAACCAACATGAACGAGCTTGATATGCTGACACCAAGGTTATCATTTACATAATGATGTGTTCATTGGTATTTTTATTTTGATCAATTATAATTCCAATACTTCAGGATAAAATTTCCAAGAAGGATATTGAATATTTTAATAGATATACTTTTTTTCAATATGAAAAAATACCTGATTATCTTGAATATTTAGATGATATCTTTGAAAAACGAGCAAAGCAATTTAATAAAGAATTAAAGAAAAGAAAAATAAATAAATTCAAGGTTAATGATATTGTAAACAAACCTGTTAGTTTAGATGAACAATTTAGTTACAACGTGAGAAGGATATATAAAAACCATATTACCAAATATGGTGATGAATATCAATTAATTAAATATTGCTTATTTATTGAAATTTTTAGTTACATACATAAAGATGAAATTGCAAAAAATCACTTAAAAAAAGAAATTGAACATTTTTTGAAAGTTAGAAACCAAGAAAATGTGAAAAAATTTAATAAGAAGTTATTAGATATTAAGTAATAAGATTAAGATATATTATTTTATTTGAATATCTTGTTCATTTTGTTGTTCATTTGATTGTTGTTTTTGCTCTTCTTTATTATTAATGGCATTAACATTATTAATATTTTTTAAAAAAATATCAAAATTATCAAGTGATTTTTGTGAGTCTTGCAAAGAAGTTAATAAATCAATAACACTTTGGTTTAAAATAGAAGGATTAGAAGACAAAAGTTGTGTTTGTATTTTTTTATTAACTTCGGGAATAAAAATACGATGAATTGCAATTATGCAACCACGAGCAATATTAAGTTTAGAAATCTCAAAATGTTTATCTGATTCTTCAACAAAAATATTAAGTGGTGATTTTTGTTCCAAAGATCTTAAAGAAACACCTTCTCGTATTTTTGATATTTTATCAAGATGATTTGTTCATTGGAAGTCAAGATTTTGAATCAAGATGTCTTTAATGATGTTATTTGAATTTTCTTTTAAACAATCTAATCTTATATCAATACTCATTTTTAAAAGTTCTTCGATAATAATTTTTGCATCATCCAAAGTTCGATTTTTAAAATATTCAAGGTTTAAAACATTAGAGTTAAATAAAACATTATTTAATAACATTGTTACCTTAGAATTTTCAATGATTGATTCATTATTCTCATCTTTATTTAAATTAACTATTTCTCTTGCAACATATTTAATCATATTATTAAAAATAATTTCATTATGTTTTCCTTCTAAAATATCATCTCTTTGTTTATAAATCAATTCTCGTTGATTTGCTAATACACTATCATAATCAATAAGGTTTTTTCTTGTGTCAAAATTTAAGCCTTCTATTTTCTTTTGTGCATTATTTAAAAGCTTATTGAAGAATCATGAATCATATTTATCATTTTCTTCTATCTTTTCATTTGATTTTTGCATTTTTTCACTTGCAACAAATCGTTTAAATAATTCATCTTGAAGAGAAATAAAAAATCGTGTTTCACCAATATCACCTTGTCTTCCACTTCTTCCTTTTAATTGGTTATCAATTCGTCGACTTTCATTTCTTTCAGTTCCAATAACATATAAACCACCTAATTCTTTAACCCCTTCTCCTAGACGAATATCAGTTCCACGTCCAGCCATATTTGTGGAGATTGTTATTGCACCTTTTTCACCAGCGTGTTTAACTATTTCTGCTTCTCTAGCATGGTTTTTTGCATTTAAAATTTCAAAATTGAATCCTTTATTTCTTAATAATGAACTTAATTCTTCTGAATCCTCAACACTTGTTGTACCAATTAATATAGGTTGTCCTTTTGCATGTATTTTTTCAATTTCGGCGCAAACATGGTATCATTTAGTAATTTTATTACTAAAAACATAATCATTGTAATCACGTCTAACAATAGGTTTATTTGTAGGAACTGGAACAACAACTAAGTTGTATATTTTTAAAAACTCTTCTGATTCTGTGAAAGCAGTACCACTACATGCAGAAAGTTTTTTGTATAAACGAAAGAATGATTGATATGTAATTGTTGCAACAGTTATATTCTCAGGTTCTATTTTTACATATTCCTTTGCTTGAATTGCTTGTTGTAAACCCGCCGCATAGCTTCGTCCTTCCATGATACGTCCAGTAAACTGATCAATTAGAAGTATTTCATCATCTTTAACAATATATTGAACTCCTAATTTGAATATAAAATTAGCCATTAATGAATTTCGAACTCGATGAACTAAATCAGAATTTTCAACATCATAGAAATTTTTAAGTTGAAAAAAAGTCTCAGCTTTTTCAATTCCATTCTCGTTTAGAAAAATTGTTTTTGTTTCATTATCGATTTTATAATCATCGCTTTTTAATGTTTTAACAAATTTATCAGCACTAACATAACCACCAGTATCAGTTTTTGGTTGTCCGCTAATAATTAATGGAGTTCGTGCTTCATCAATTAAAATAGAATCACCTTCATCTACAATTGCATATTCTAAACTTCGAAGAACTTTTTCTTCTATTTTATGAACCATATTATCACGTAGATAATCAAAACCTAATTCACTATTAGTTGTATATGTTATATCGCATTCGAATTGCTGTTTTTTTTGTATTAAATCAAAACTAGCGAGGTTATATCCAACAGTTATTCCTAACGGATTTAAGGATTTGGCACAAAAATTAGCACCTACTTGAACAAGATATTCATTAACAGTGACAACATGAACTCCTTTTTTTGTTAATGCATTAAGATATGATGCCATAACACAGACAAGTGTTTTACCTTCGCCAGTAAAAAGTTCCGCAAAGTCGCCAAAATGTAAAATGGCAGCACCAATTATTTGAACCTTAAAAGCAAAAATTCCATGAATCCGATAAACAGTTTCACGTACAGTGGCAAAGGCTTCATGAGCAAAGCTATCAAGAGAATAACCTTTTTTAATTAATTCATAAAAATATTCAGTTTTTGCAGAAAGTTGTTCATTAGTAAGTTTTCGATATTCATTTTTTAAATTCTCTGTTTTTTTAGCTATTAATTTCGCTTTTCTTAAAATTTTACGATAGGGAGCAAAAATATTTAAAGATCTAAAACTTAATTTTCTCATAAAATATATATGTTTATATTATAAACATAAAACATATACAGTAATAACAAAAAAAGTTATTTTTTCTTCAATTTTAGGTTTATTTTTTTAATCATTTCTGGAAGTTCAAGAAGATTTTTAATGATGTATGGAGTATCATTTTTTTCTTGTCCTTCTTCTGGTTCTTCAATACCACTTTCAGGCAAAATTCTAATTGACGCACCAAAGCCTGCTGCTCTACTTCCAACAATATCCTTACTAATTCGGTCCCCTACATAGGCAACTTCTTCAGGTTTGAAACCCATCGAATCCACAACTGCGAAAAAGATTTCAGTTCCTGGTTTTCGATATTGTGATGAAGTAGAAAGAAGAATCGCATATTCATCAAAGTATTTATAAATGTTATTTTTAAACAATCTAATAATTACATTGGTGTGACTTGTGGTGTTACTAATTATCCCAAGTTTAAAACCTTGTTTTGAAAGTTCAGCAAGAGCTTTTGCACAACCTTTTCTAATATTAGGAGTGCCACACATTTTTCATAAATTTATAACTTGTGGTGCGATTATTTTAAGACGTAAATCATTTTCTTTTTTTAATACATCTTTAAAAGCTCAATTAGCAAGAAGTTCATAAGGAGAGATATCAATATTATTTTGTGTTTTAGATCATTTTTTAAAATTTTTATCGCCAGCAACCATATGATCAGCAACTTGTCTAGGAGTAAGATTAAAATTGATCTTGTTCATCTTGAAAAAATTATCAATTTTTTCACCTGCAATAAGTTCTCTATCTTTTTCAACAGAATCACTTCTAAAAAGAGTTCCACCAACGTCAAAAACAACTGCTTTAATCATCTTAAAATTATTATAGTAAAATGTGAAAAAATTTCGTAATATTTTAATGAATAGCAATTGCTAATGGTTAATTCCAAAAGATAATTAAAAAAGAAAAAATTATTTCGTTTCTTTATGCAATGTAGTTTTATTGCATTTTGGACAATATTTTTTTAATTCCATTTTTTTAGAATCATTCCGTCTTTTTTCATAATGATAATTTCTTGAATTACATTCTTCACAAATCAATATGACATTTTTTCTATTTGATTGCATCTTTTAAAGATTATATTTTTAGTGAAATCTAAGTTGGATTGAACCTAAAATGTGGGATATTTTATCTTTATTTTTTCATTAAGAATAGATTAATTTTATTAAATCTTTAGACTTTAATAAATCACTTATAAGCTTCAAAAAATTATTCTGTTTTCAAGTTGTTTAAAAAAATAACATTATCTAATTTTTCCCCTTGAAGTTTTTGAACTAATTCGATATTGGTAATTTTCTCTCCTTGAAGTTTTTGAACTAATTCGATATTAGTAATTCTTTCATCAATATTATCAAGTTTCAAATCCATCTTCTCTAATCTTTTTAAAATCTCATTAATAATATCTGGTTTTGGTACTCTTCCAGAATAAACAAACTTACTCATTATTATCTCATCTCCTTCTTTTATATATTTATTAGTAGATTCATTAACATAATAATTCTCTTTCTTACCTATCTTTTTAATTATAGAGTTTTGTTTTTGGGAATTTTCTGGTTTATTAGTGTCGTT
>JAIRKL010000012.1 GCA_031260145.1 Mycoplasmataceae bacterium | reverse complement strand
ACATTAGTTTTTCCATCAGAACATCCATCAACATGGAAATTAATTTTCTTACCCATCTTTTTAATTATAGACTCGAGTTTTTTTGAATTTTCTGGTTTATTAGTGTTATTTGCTTGATTATTATTAAATATCATACATCATTTATATTGTAAAAATAAATGAAAAAGTAAACTTTTTATTTTTTGTTAATTAAATATTCTGCAGAAAATGTTTAAATAACTTTTTTTTCTAAATTTAAAGAAGAATTTTTTAAAGAAAAACTATTCTCTATTTTTGTTTTGATTTATACTTAATCCTTTTCTTGAAAAATCATAATATATAATATCTTTAAATGAATTTAAAGAGTATTAACAATACAAAACGTAAGTGAATTTTTTTCTTATCTTTTTCATTAATCACCACTATTTCTTTTGTTTCATTAACAAGTTGTTCAAAAGGTGTTGATGATAAAATTACATCAAATATGGTTGATAAGGGTGATGGAACAAAATTTAGTGAAAAACTGTCCTTGTACGATCAAATTAAATTAGCATTAACTGACACAACTGCTTCCAATCTTTTTAAAGATTTTGTTGCAAATGAGATTCTTTACAAATTTTATTATGACATTGTTAATGAAAAAAACAATGATCACCGTAATCAAGAATGAAATAATTACAAAAAAAACTGAGATGATTGACAAAAAGCTGCTGAAAAATCATATGATGATAAATGAAATACTTACAAAACTTCACATGGAAACAATGCCGCCTATTATTTCCAAAATGAAGTATTAGATCCAATGGGAATTGATGGAACCCTTGTTAATCCTATTACAAATGCACAAGAAAGTGAAAAAGAATCATTTGTTCGTTTAACAATGTATGGTAATGTTCGTTCTGATTTTACAACAAAAGTGTTCGAAAGAAGTTATCTTGGACTTCCTAAGAAGAATGGTGAAGAAGCAAGCTATGCTGACTTTTTTAATAATGATTTAATAAAAGGTGACATTAATTCTATAGATACATTATTGTATGAAAAACCAGAATTATGACAAACAATCGACTTTTATCCTTCTGCTAATCCAAATTATTATTACCGTGATGATTTAACTGGTTATTACAAAAATCTTGATTGAATGTGAGCATATTTACAACATTTTGCTTTTATTCTTTATACATACTCTGTTAATCCTGTTTCTACTGTTATGGTTTTATGAAAAGGATTAGAAGATAAAACTAAGTTTAATCAAATATACAATGTCAAAGATGACACAAAAAACCCCGCTGGAACTGTTCCTACTGATGCTAAAGTAGGATACAATTTCCCCGTATTTGATGATACAAAATGAAACAATTTTGCAATCCGATTAAAAACTGATCTTAATTCTGAAAATCCAACAAGCAATTTTATTAAAAGCAGTACAGGACTTATCAATGTTCCTGTATCAAAAGGAACAGATTATTCCTACACAGATGATTCTGCCACTTTAATAAAAGTTAATTTATCGACTGACGCATTTACAACTCTTGATGTTACTTTCTCTGCTGCTACATCTTACCTTTTATGAAACTTAATAAATACAGGAAACAAAATGACAAGTATCAACTCCTCCTCCTCCTCCAATAATAATGGTATCATTAACTCTTCAAACCTTCTTGAGAATTTCATTTTCCCAACTACAATCGAGTCTTCTTCTTCTTCTTCTTATACCGTAAAAGATTCATCAACACACTTCCAAAATACTCCAAAATTTAATTTCTTAGGTGATGCATATGAATGTGAGGATTCTGGAAGAATCAAAATAGAAGATAATCAACTTAAAAAAATTGTCGATTCTTCTTCTTCTGAACCTGATAATAATTCTTCTGTTTTCTTAGACCAACAAGTTTCTGTATTTAATTACAACACTAGTAATACAAATGTTCCCCATGCAGAAGTGTTTAATCATGCTTCCAAATATTACAAAGAAGGTTATGTTGCTTTGCAAAATGCTTACCAAATAGGTGATAAACCTTTTATGTTAATTAGAGAAAGAAGTGGTGGTGATAAAGGAACAGGTGGAGTTCATTTTATTGCTATTGATGGATATGAATATATAGCACCAATTGTTCAAGAAAAAATGAGTACAAGAAAAGGAATATTACGCATGGATACGCCTTCAAGAAACATAAGAGATAAAATGAACGATGTGTTAAAAGTTCGTTGTTTAGCAAATCAATGAAATGATGATAGGTATGCGGGTTCTTTCAACTTTGTTACTACAGATTTAAAAACATTCTTTACTCAAAATCTTGATGAAATAGTTCTTCTTCTTGCTCTTGCTTCTTCAAATAGTGAATATTCATTTACTGTTAATGGAATTGCAGGCTCAACATATGATATAGCAGCTGATTATAAATCATTATTTGGTTCTGAAAAAACACTTAAAGATTTTCATATATTTAGTTTGCCAAATAATGATAAAAATGGTCTTTACATTGCTTTATGACAAGTTGAATTAGCAATTGATAAATTGAAAATATATGAAAGTACTGTTAAAAATTTACATGATTCTTTTGACAAACTAATTGCTTTTAATTCTGCTGAAATAACAAATGATAAATGAAATGGAATTAATGGAATACACAATAAAACAAAATTTTACCCAATAAATGATATTTATAAAAATGGTCTTGCATGTCAATTTCCTTTTTCTCGTTTATCAAAC
>JAIRKL010000005.1 GCA_031260145.1 Mycoplasmataceae bacterium | reverse complement strand
TAAAAAAATATCAAATAAATTATAAAAAATATTTTGCAAATTAAACAAAAGCAATAACAGCTTCTTGAGTTCTATCTCCTGGTCTTGTATTCATCTTTAAAACTCGTGTATATCCGCCTTTTCTTGAAGTATATTTTTCTCCTAATTTATAAAGTTTTTCAACAAGAACATCCACAGTATCATTTTTTGTGTTTAATAGAAAACTATTAAACTTACAAGTATTTACTAAGTTTTTTTCTTTAGCAGCAGTAATTAATCTTTCAATATGTCTTTGTGATTCCTTGGCTTTTGTAACTGTGGTAATTATTTTTCCATAAGAAATCAAATCAGACACTTGTTGTCTAATTACCATTTTTCTTCAAGCTGTTGTTTTGCCTGGCTTGTTAATATATGACACTTCTTTTTCCTCCCTTAATTTAAATTTTTAAATTTAAGTCCACGAGATTCTAATGCATCAATAACTTCTTTTTTATCCTTATCTGATTTTTTTCAAATTTCATTAATTTCTTCAATACTTAAATTAATTAATTGATCAATTGTATGAATAGCAGAATCTTTTATTTTCTTACTAGCATTAGCAGAAAGTTCTAAATCATCAATAGTTGTGAATGCGACTTTTTTGTTTCCATTAGTTTTATTAGTGAAATTGAAGTTTTGTACTAAATTATCATTTTCAGAAAGAATTGAAAGATGCTTATCTAAAATATCACAAGCCATATTAATTGATTCCTCTGGAGTAATTGAGCCATTTGTACTAACATCTAATATTAATTGTTCTGTAGAGATAATATTTGAAACTTTAACTTCTTCAACAACATAACCAACATTAATAACGGGCGAAAAATCAGAATCAGTTGCAACAATTGTATTTGTCTTTCCAATTATATCTATGTTTTTTCTAAAATCTCTAAACCCAATTCCTTTTGTACAAAAGATTTCCAATACAAATTTTGTGTAATCGTTTTCACTATTTGCAATAATTAAATCTTTATTAACAACATTGAAAAAACTTGGACACTCAATATCTTTTCCAGTAATAACTCCTTTTCCAGAAAAGTTGATTTTTAAAGTTGGCCAATTTTCTAATTTAAAATTTTCAAATTCAGAGTCATCTAGATTTGATGTAATAACTAATTTCTTAAGATTAAGAATTAATTGTGTACAGTCTTCAATAAGTCCTGGAATAGCACGAAATTCAATAGTATTGGAATTGTTAACACGAATTCCAAACATACTGCATCCTGGAATTGAAGATAATAAAACACGACGTAGAGCATTACCTAATGTAACACCAAAACCTTTCATTAATGGTTTAATAATAATTTTAGAACGAAAATCAGATATTTTCTTAACTTCCTTTGTTGGTGTAATAAAACTAATTGCCATTAAAGTTTAATAAATATATAAATATTATATACAAAATTTTAATTTTGATGAAAAAAGCTCTTAACGAGGCTTTTTAGGAGGTTTGCAACCATTATGTGGAATACCAGTTGCATCAATTAATTCGATAATATCTAAGCCAACCGTATCAAAACTACGAATAGCAGTGTCTTTTCCCTTTCCTACTCCATTAACTTTGATAATCACTTTGTTGATTTCTAAACTCTTTGCCTTTTCAGCAATAATAGTGGCAGCTTGTCCTGCAGAATAAGGGGTTGATTTTTTTGAACCTTTAAATCCAACAGTTCCACTGCTTGCTCATGAAAGTGTATTTCCTTTTTCATCAGTAAGTGTAATTATTGTATTATTACTTGTGGAATGAATATGAACAATTCCAATAAGACTTGGAGATTTTTTAATTTTCTTCTTTGTAGAAACTTTTTTAGCCATCGGCTTTTTTTGTACTTTTGCTTTTTCTTTCTTTGCCATAATATCTCCTTTCTACTATTTAGTTTCCACCTTTTTATTAGCAATTGTTTTTCTTGGTCCTTTTCTTGTTCTAGCATTTGTTTTAGAACGTTGTCCACGTACAGGCAATCCTTTTTTATGACGTGAACCACGATAGCAACCCATTTCCATTAGATTTTTAATATTTTGACTAATTTCACGACGTAAGTCACCTTCAGTAGTATATTTTAATGAAATATCACGTAGTGCAGCAAATTCCTTTTCATTTAAATCTTTAACTCTTTTTTCAGCATCAACATTAGCTAGTTTACAAATCTTTTTTCCTAGTGGAATACCAATACCAAAAATATGTGAAATAGAATAAGGAACTTTTTTGTTATTTGGGATATCAACTCCTAATAATCTCGCCATATACTTAATTATATATTAGTTCCTTTCATTAACCTTGTCTTTGCTTATGCTTTGGATTTTTACAAATAACCATAACAGTCCCAAATCTTTTAATAACTTTGCAATCTTTGCAAATAGGTTTAACACTTGCTCTTACTTTCATAATATATTTATATTATATAATAACATTCTTTTAATATCATATTTTAAAATATTTTCCCTTTTTTTAAAGGACTAATTTTTGATTCTTTTTTAAGTTTGAAAATTAAATTAATATTCAAGACAAATTATTATTATAATAAAAAAGTAAAAATAAAATTGTAAAATGGGAAGAAGGATTAAGCTGCATAATTTTAACAATTTATCAAAAAACCTAAATATTAGCTTTTATGATATTAACTATGTAACCAATGAGGATAAGTTTTCTTGTGTTAAATATATGCATAGTATGTACAACACCGCTAATTTGGTTAAAACATTAAAAATGGTTACCAAAAAAATCAATGCTTCTATTCTTAATATTTCAAAACAAGATTATGAACCGGTTGGTTCAAGTGTTAATTTTTTAATTACAGAAGAACCTGTAAAAGAAGAATTAGTTGATCACACTTGTAATCTTGGTCATTTGGATAAATCTCATATCGCGATTCATACATATCCTGAATATTCTAAAAAGACTAACATTTCCACAATTAGATTAGATTTTAGTATTTCAACTTGTGGTTTGATTTCTCCACTTAAAGCAATAAATTATTTACTTGAAAAATTTAGCAAAAACAATTGTGCTGACATAATTCAAATTGATTACTTTGTTCGTGGTTTCACAAGAACATCTAAAAACAAAAAAATATTTATTGATCACAAACCAGCTCCGATTTACAAATTCATAAACAAAAAATTTTTAAGTAATTACAAAATATTTAACAAAAACTATGATGAAGATAATTTATGAATGTGCAAGCTTGTGATTGAAAAATTTAATCCATCGGAATATTTTTTTAATAATCGAGAAAAGAAATTATCAAATGACAAAAAAATATCTAATAATATCCGAAATGAAATAATTAAAACAATTACTAATGAAATTAAAGAAATTGCACAAATTTCTTAGAACATTTTTTTCAAATACTATTTTTTTATCCCATAGAAGGTTACTTCTATTGGCAAATGCTATAATATAACCATGACACAAAGTCACAAACAAATTTCTAGTAATACCAAAACATCATTTAATTCATCAAAGAAAGCACTATCAATTACATTTAATGTTTTTTTATACTTAACTTTTGTTGTAGCTGCGATTATTGGTATACTTATGGCTACATATGGATGAGCAATTAAAGAAAAAAATGTTGAATATAGTTTATGACACAAAATACTTGAAAAAATTACTGGTTTAGAAAAACATCTTGATATTGTTTATCTTTCAGCTGGTATTCTATTATTTGCTTGTGCTACTATTACAATCACTATTTTTATTGTTTTGAAACACATCAAATCAAATAATTCAAATAATTTTGTGAAAACTTCAGAGAAAAAAGTAAATAAAAAATAATTTAGATTTCAATTATGCAATTTTACGAAGAAAAATCTAAAGTATATCCACATTTTACTACTATTTTCTGAATGAATTTGGTTGAAGTAATTATGTTTATTTGTCTTATTGTTTCTTTATTTTTAATTAACAAAGGTTCTCATTGATATTGATTTTTAATTACCAGCATGGGTAGTTTTTTATTGCTATATGTTTTTTCGTTAATCTTATGTTTAATGATTAAAAATCAACTTTTCATACTGGAAGATGAAAAGAACATTAAAAGATATAAGTTATTTATGTTAATTCCTATTGTTAATTTTTACAATTGTTGACTAATTTTTCAATTCCAAAAGAATTTCAAAAAAGAAGTAAAAGAAATCGAAAAAAATAGCTAAA
The DNA here is from genome assembly GCA_031260145.1 of Mycoplasmataceae bacterium. GTDB lineage: Bacteria > Bacillota_I > Bacilli_A > Mycoplasmatales > Mycoplasmoidaceae > Malacoplasma_A. The sequence continues at coordinate 46,517 of JAIRKL010000005.1, read as the reverse complement.
TTATCTACTAAAACTTTAACTAAAAAAGTAAAAGTTGAATTAGCTATCTTTTTTTTAGTGAAGAAGAAAATCAACTAGCAAACAGCGAATTATATAAAAAAATAATAAATAAACTATTTATTAATTGATTTAACTTCTAATTGTGTATAAGGTTGTCGATGTCCCATTCTTTTAGTGTGATGTTTTTGGGGAATGTGGTGAATAATATGTATTTTAGGTTGTTTGCCATGTTTTTTAACAACACATTTAACAGAAGCATTTTCAACATAAGGTTTTCCAATAATATCATCCACCATTATAACATCATTAATAACAACTTCTGAACCTGGTTCTTGATCTATTTTTTCAACATAGATTGAAGTGCCTTCATTAACCATATATTGTTTTCCACCGACCTTAATAATTGCCAACATAAAAATATTATATATTTTCTAGTCCTTTTAACCTTTTATATTGTTTATAAAAAAATAGTATATTAATTTTTTATTTTAATATCTATTTAATTTCTTTTATTTCATCTAAAATGATATTTCCATCAACTTCCCCATTTCGAATAATTTTCATATTATCTAAATCAACAATGGTAGAATTAACACTATTTTTCCTTTTTGTTTTTATAAAGATAACCTTATCATAATTATCTTTAAAAACTTCTATTGCTTCTTCAATATTTTTAACAACATCTTTTCCTGAAATATTAGCACTTGATTGGAATATTAAACCTGTTTTTTTAACAATATCTAATAATGGCTTATAACCAGGTATTCTGTAACTAATTTGATTGATTACAACGCTAATAGGACTTGGCCAGAATTTATTTAAAATACCAGCTTTTTTTTCATTCAAACCACTAATTTGGTTAGTATTAGAAATAAAACAACCAACTTTCTTTTCCTTAGGTCTTTGCTTTAATTCATAGATATCTTCAAGATTTGAGGACATAATACCAAAGATGGTATCAGTTTGTCCAATTATTGCTTTCCCATTTTTTAAAGCTTTTACAATCTCATCAGTTTGAGTTTCATCTAAAACAATAGGAATATTATTTTTCATTATCTTTCATCATTGGGAAAAATAAAACATCACGTATACTATCGTTTTCTGTAAATAACATACAGAATCGATCTCACCCGATTCCATTTCCACCCATAGGTGGCATTCCATGTTCCATAGCTTCAATAAATTCCATATCAATTTCATTGGTTCAACTTTCATCATCTATTTTACCAGTTAATAATTGTTCTTCAAATCTTTGCAATTGTTCGATAGGATTATTTAACTCACTGTATGCATTAGCTGCTTCTTTTCCTCCAATGAATAATTCAAATCTATCAACAAAATTAGGATTTAATGGGTTTTTCTTTGTTAGGGGGGAAGTATCTAATGGATGTGTATGAACAAAAGTTGGCTGAATACATTTTTCTTCTCCGTATTTTTCAAAAAATAAGGCAATAATGTAACCGATTTTTCTTTGATTATCAGCAACTTCAATATGATGTTGCTTAGCAAGTTCTAATGCTTGTTCTATTGTTTTAATACTATCGAAATCAACCCCGCATGTTTCTTTAATTAAATCCACCATACTTATTCTTCTAAAAGGTTTTGATAAATCTATTTCATAACCTCTGAATTTGTAAACATCTTTTTTTAATAACCTAGCACAAGAATGATAAATTTCTTCTGTTAGATCCATAACATCAATTAATGAATCATAAGCAGAATAATGTTCTAATACAGTAAATTCTGGGTTATGAGTTGTGTCGGTTCCTTCATTTCTAAAATTACGAGAGAATTCAAATACTTTTTCAAAACCACCAGCAATAAGTCTTTTCAAATAAAGCTCAGGCGCAATTCTTAAAAAAACATCTCGATTTAAGGCATTAAAATGAGTTGAAAAAGGTTTAGCAGCTGCACCGCCGTAAATTGGCTGTAAAACTGGAGTATCAACTTCAAAAAATCCTTTTTTAATTAATATTTCACGAACACATTGGGTTATTTTGCTTCTAATCACAAAAGTTTGAGCACTCTTTTCATTCATTAAAAGATCTAGATGTCGTTTTCTTCTTCTATCTTCTTCGTCAGTTAAACCATGAAATTTTTCCGGCAAAGGTTTTAAAGATTTTGAAAGAAGAGTGATATTTGAAACACGAATAGTAAGTTCATTAGAATTAGTTTTCATTGGTGTTCCTTCAATTCCAATAATGTCTCCAACATCTAAATATTTATCGAAAAGTTCTCATTGTTTTGTATCAAAAGTTTTTTTATGGATATAAAACTGTATTTTGCCATAAAAATCTTTGATTATTCCAAAAGTTTGACGAATTGCCATAATTCGTCCAGCAATTAAAACCTTAGTTGTATTTTCATGCAATTCTTCTTTTGAAAATTTATCAAATTCATCTTTAAAAGTTTCACAATTATAATTTCTGACAAATTTTTGAACAAGGAAAGGATCATTACCTTCTTTTTGTAACTTACTTAATTTCTCTCTTTTTGCTAATTCTTGATCATTAAAATGTCTCTCCATGTTGTTTTAATACTTATTGTGCCTAATATAATTATATTAGGGAGACATACTCAAGTGGTTAAGAGGGCATCTTGGAAAGGTGTTAGAGGCGTAAGCTGTCAAGCGTTCGAATCGCTTTGTCTCCGCCATTTAAAATAAGTATTAAGAAAATATTGATATAATATTAAATTTAAAAAATTTAATTAATGAATTTGGGTTGTATTTTTTAAACATCACCTTAAAATATTTCTTGGAGTACAACCAGGATCAAAATATGTATCCTTGTCAAAAAATAGATTAATGTCAATCCCTGCTTGTAAGTAAGAAGTATGAACTATTTCAGAACAAAATCATGAACCTTTTTTTTCTTCATAAATTTGGTTGTAATTACCAAAACATAGAACTATTGGAACATTGTAATTACATCCAATTTGAGAAGTAGCAAAATCAATCACTTTTTCTCTATTAAATTCAGCTGGATATTGAAAAATTTCAATACTAGGATTTGAATTCGTTCCAATATTTGAATCATCAATAGCTTGATATTGAACACCAGCGTTACCTGCTTCAATGGCAAGATGTACTTCTTTTCCTCTTAAGATTTTTACACCAGCATATATACCAATATGTCCAATTGTTGCACTATTATTATGCATTCCGTAAACTAATATATCGCCTTTCTTTATTTTCTTTCAAATTGGATTTTCATAAGAAAAAACATGCGAAAGAGCAATGTCACTTTTTAAACCATTTGTTGCATTCCCAAAAGGATCAGTATCTCATCTATCCTTAATTGAATTAACAAAATTTTCATACATTAAATTAGGAATTGATTCATATGTATTTTTGATTTGAATAAGTGTATTTTCTATTGTATTTTCTATTTCTGTTTTATTGCTTGCAAAATTAATTGATGGAATGAAAATTTCAAATGTTTTTATAATATCAACAATTTCATTTTTTACTTGCTCAATAGTTGTTTTTTCAGATAAATAGTTTTGTAAAATTTCAACTGCTTTTGAAAGAAAAGAAGAAATTAAGGTATTTATAATAATATCATTTAAATAATTATTTGAATAAAAGTTAAATTTTAAATACTTTGATATAAAAGCATCAGAAGGAATTTGAAAATATGATAAAAAGATGTATTTCGCAAAAACATTAAAGAAGAATTTTATATTAAAGGTATCTTTGATATAAGTGAAAGCTTCATCTTTTCCATATTCGAAATTAGTGTGTGGAAGAATGAAAATACTGAATCAAGGACTGATAAAAAAGGAGTTTGATTATTTTTTATTAATTCTTTTTTATATTCATTAATTTCTTTTTCATTATTTTTAAAAATATTTTTATAAAGATTTATAACATCAACCTTTGTATAATCACCAAAATTTACTATTTTTTCTTTATTAGGCAAATTTGAAAGAAAATCACCAAATTCTACCAATTCATTTAATAATTTTTCCAAGAATTTAGTAAAATCTAATAAAAAATCTTTATTAATTTCAAAACTTAAAATAAAATTTTTCAAATCCTTGTCAGAAATGGAGTTTGAAAAAGAATGAATCAATAAATTTATTTCATTTGTATATTCATTCATTTTTTGTTCAGGAAGAATAGAACCAATGATTGATTTTAAAAAATTAGAAGCATTATTAAAAGCTCAAGAACAATATTTTGTATCAGTATATTGATTTTTTACAACAACACTACTATTATCAATATCATTTTTTGTGTTTTTAGCACAACTTGTTAATGAAGCAACAAAAGGAGTTAAACATATTAAAGGAGAAAAAACTTTAAAAATAAAAAGAAAATTCTTTTTCATTTACTGATTATGTTATACATTAATTTACATAAAAAAGGTAACTTTTTTCGCAATTTATTATTTATATAATAATGTTTGGTATTAAGTAATAAAATACTAATATTAATATGAATTTAAAATCCTCCAGAATTTTAGAAGTTCTTGTTAAAACAATCGATTTAACAATATTACTATATAAAACTGAACAAAACATTTATTCTGGAAATGTTATATCAGAATTTTCTGAAGAAGAAATGTCTAAATTTCTTGAATTTTTAATTAGACAAGATTTTTTACCAGAAAAAGTTCTAACTAGACTTTTCTCCTTTGTTTTAACAACAGATAAATCATTAGTTAGTAATGAATTTGCTAAAAAAGCTATTTTAATATTTGAAAGAACTTTTGAAAGAATAAGTGTTTCTGTTTCTAATCAAGGTTTTGAAAATCAGGAAGAGCAACAAAGATTTAAAACACTTATTGAAAATGTTTCATTGCATCAAAAAGTTCTTGGAAATTTAAAAACATCAAAATATTCTTTATCGCAAAGAATTCTTTCAGTTTCTTCACTTTTCTTGCCTATTCCATTGGAAAACTTGTATTTTCAAACTTTTAATGGCAAAAAGGTTTATAGAAGTTTAACTAATTGTTCTGATGAAGAAAAAAAATGTAGAAAAATTTTTGAACAACATTTAGGATTTAAACCTTCCAAAGAACATATTCAACAAGCATTACATCTTGAAACCTTTGCAAAACATGATGAAAATTATCTTAATTTAAATTTTTCTTTTCTTGATGAACGTCGAAAATTAGAAATGCAAAGACTTAATGATTCTTCAAAAGAATTAAAAATTCAACTTAATAATTTAAAAGAACAAAAACGAACATTAATGAAGGAAGTTAATCGTAGTTTAGTTGGAAGATGACATAAATGAAGAGAAGAAAAATTAAAAGAAAAATTAAAAGAATTTTATAATAAACTACCCAAAGATATTCAAAGGTTTTCTAATGAAAATGTTAGAAAAGGAAATCAAATATTAGAAGATATTAAATATCATGTAGAAAAAAGAAAAAATAGTTCTAAAACTCAAGTTGTAAGACAAAACATCCAAGAAAAGATTTCACAAATAAAAGAAAAAAGAAATCAGGCTTCTTTTTGTATCCTTGCTTTTTTTGAACAATATCCAGAAATCTTAGAACAACAAATAACTTTGTATCAAAGAACTTTACAAGAAAAAAATAGTGATAAACTCAATGATACTATTACACCTTTTTTGCCAATTGATCTTGCATCCGATAGAAATGTTAAAGGTTTATACCTTTCTGATTTTATTGATAAAAGTGAAGGATTAGCTAATCTTTTTCGAACTTTTCCAGAAATTCTCGAAGAAGATGTACAAAAATATTTTCATTTTTGAAGAAAACAATTTGAATCCTTAGAAACAGATTCTGCTCTTATTCAAGAGGGAAAAGAAAAAAGTAAAGCAATAGATGAAATTTCTGTTGAAATTACTTCAAAAAGAACTTCCGAAATTTTAACTGTTCTTGGAAGTTATGATCTTTTATCTGCACAAACTTTAACTTTAGTAGAACAAAAAGTATTGCCAACTTCTATTCCAAAACCAAGGGTTTTTTGTGAAAAACCACGTATACAACGTTTAAATGAATTTGAAATGATTACACAAGATTCTTCCTTTGTCAATGACCAAATAAAAGAAATGATTTATTTTCTCGAACAAAAACATGAAGATTATACTGCTTATGTTTTAAATTTAAATCCTTCCGAACAAAATAAAATAAAAATGTTTGTAAGCAAACAAACTGGGCAATGTTACATTTTTTGTGATTCAGTTGAAAAAAATGATACAATAGTTTTTTTTCATCAAATAGAAGAAAAATTAAAAAACTGTGATCCTACACATATTTTTGAATGTTCTGAACCTAAAATAACTTTTATAATGCCCGCTTTCAAAAATCCGCAAGAACAAGAAAAATGAGAACTAAATATTTTTGAAGCTGTTCCTTCTCTTGATTCTTCAACTGGTAAAATTGATAATATTGAATTATTAAAACTTAAAATACATGAATGTCTCGTTGAAGAAAAAAGTATTGGCCTTCTTGATAAAATTGAGAGTCTTTTTAAATTTGCTAACCCTTTAAGCAGAATAGAGAAACATTTAAAAACGGAAATTGCGACACCTGTTAAAATAAAGGAATTTGGAGAACCTCCTCGTATTGATCCTCCTTCTGATCAATTTCAATGTGGTGTTTTTTCAAAAACTCCTAGACATTTGAGACTTGCAGAATTTCAACATTCGCAAGCATGAGCAGATAGAATTGGACGTGAAATGATTGAAATGTCGGAGTTTTTAAGATTAAGTTCAAAATACAAAGCTATCCAAATTAATAGATCTTCTCAACCTAGTTTTGATGATTTTGTTTTTATTGAAGAAAACACTAATAAGCATTTTATGTTCAATAGTCCTACTACTCTTCAAAATACTAATTCTGTTGGGTTTTCAAATCAACTTGTAAGAAATATTTCACCAAAATTAGCAATTGAACGATTAGTTAATTTATCAAATCCTTTACCTGTTGAAGTGCAAGTTTTTACTCCTTTTTCAAATAATTCTCATTGACGATTACAAGTGGATACAATAAGAATTTCTCCTCCTTCTTTCACTCTTGAAGTTGTAAAAGAAAAGAGATTTATTGTTGATTCTTTATCTCAAAAAGGTAATTTAGATGGTTCTAGACAAAATGATAGCTGGTCTTGTGGTTGGCACACTCTTGATAATATCGAATATTTAACTGGTTTTAAAAGTTATATGGGTGAAGAAGACAGGAATGCAAGAGAATATTTTAATAGAATATTTTCTTGAAATCTTTCAATTCCGGAAAGACAAATAACACAAACAACATCCCTTTCCCAAACCCCTTCTTCTTTGATTACTTCTACTCCTTTAAAAAAACCTATAAGTTCCACATTAATTTCTTCTCAACCTTCTTCTAACTCTCCCAGCGTAACTAAAAGTTCTCCAATTCCTCTTACTAAAACTCCCATTGTTCCTTCCCATCTACCACCAAACTTTTCTTCTCTTATTTCACTACCACCTGAAAACTTAGATTTGTATTTTTCTCAGGATAATCGATTAAAAAAACATGTTGCTCCTATTTCTTATGAAGTTGGAGAAAGCAATGGCACTTGACATGCTGGTGTTCCATGCGATACACCTATTAAAACTTGTGAATATGAATGTGGTGTATTTCCAAAAGTTCCAAGGCATTTAAGACTTGATACTTATAAACATAAACCTAATTGATATTCTCGAGAACATAATGTTCAATGTTGAGGAGATAGAATTAGAGCTGAAATGCAAGAAATGTTATACTATCTTCAAAATTCTCCTTGTTATACATTAATTCCTCTTACTCGTGATCCAACTGCATACAATGAATATATTTTTGTCGAAAAAGATACTAATAGGCATTTTATGTTAGCATGTCCAAATTTTGCAGAAAATCTTAAAAATGTGGGAACTTTTTCTGAAATACTTAAAAGAGGGGTATGTCAATCAGGAGGATTTAATCCTTTTGCTTCTTTAACACTAAATGATGCTACTTCTTCAAAACCTATTGAATTAGAAGTGTTAACTCCTTATTCAAATGGAAGTCATTGAAGATTACATTCTGACACTCTTTTAATTACTCCTTCAACATCTGCTCAAAAAGCAGAAGGGAATACATATACCAAATTTGACATAACTAATATTGAAGTATTGAAAGAACGAAGTAGAGTAATAGATTCTTTGAAAGGAAATTTAGATGGCACAAAACAATGAGATGGCTGGTCTTGTGGATGACAAACACTTGATAATCTTGAATATAAAACAGGGTATCAAAAAAATATGCTAGAACTTGAAAGAAAATTAGCTTCTTCTTCAACACAAAGTTCTGTTCATTCTTCTATAACTCAACCTGATGCTAAAAGAATAATTCCAAAACCACCAGTTGTTAAAATTAGACCAGTTATCATAAGCGATTCAAACACTGCTACTGCTACTTTAACTATTTCTACAAATAAATAACATTCATATATTTATGTCTTTAAATTTGTATTTCGATTTCGAAATGTTTTTTTAAGTATCTAGCAACTTAATTAGTAAATTAATCACACTCTAGATTTTAATTTTCCTTAGTTATTAGTTAATTAAGTGAAAAAGTCGAATTTATCTATTTTTTCATACATAATGATTCCTCTATTTGGGATATGTGTGCTTTCACCCTTATTTTTTTTAACTACATGCAGTTATGATTTAAAACATACAAATATTACAAACTATATAGGTAATGTTAATGGAACAAACTGAAAAGGTTATATATCGGGTTCATTAGAATGCGAAACTTATGATACAGATAATGATGGAATTGATGATTCTTCATTAATAAAAAGTGAAAATCAAAACTATTTTGCTAATAATTTAATTATTCCTGATTTTGTTAAAATAGGCAAAAATGTATATCCACTAAAAAAGATTAATAATAGTGCTTTTGATTCATTTTATGGAAACGATGTAAGAGGAACTTTAATAATTAATGATACAATAATTTCCATTGGCGAATATGCTTTTTGAAATCAACAAGGTATAAAAGAAATCATATTTGGAAAAAGCATAAATGAAATTCGAAAAGCCGCTTTTGTACAAACAAAAATTAAAAAAATTATTTTTCCTTCCTTGCTTAAAAAAACAAGTATTGATAGTTTTTTTGGATGCGATGAATTAGAATTTATTTCATTTAATGAAGATTTAGAAGAAATAGGCACTTGTTCTTTTCAAAATTGTTTTTCTTTAATGCAACCAATAAAAATTCCAAAATCTGTTAAAACAATAAGATGATGTGCTTTTCTAAATACAAATCTTTCTGGTGAAATAAGAGTTTATGAAAGCACAATTATAGAAGAATACGCTTTTCCTTCTTCTGTAACTATTGTAAGATATGGCTTAATTCATATTTAATAGTAAATAAAAATATAATATTTTTAATAAGTAGTGACAGGACTTCTTACTTATTTATCAACTAAGTCCATTTTGTTGGATGCTTACCCAAGTGGTTGAAGGGTTCGGTCTTGAAAACCGAGAGGCGGTGCAAGCCGCGCGGGAGTTCGAATCTCTCAGCATCCGCCATACCGCGGAATGGAGCAGTCGGTTAGCTCGTCAGGCTCATAACCTGAAGGTCATTGGTTCGAATCCAATTTCCGCAACCATTTTAAGGAAGGAAAACCTTTAAACCAAGTTAGTGTTCTTTAAAAACAAATAGGTCCTATAGTATAGCGATTTATTATGCCCGCCTGTCACGCGGGCGATACGGGTTTGACTCCCGTTGGGACCGCCATTTTATTCTTCTGAGTTTATTAAATTTTATTAAGCTTTCTACTTTTTTTCGTAAATTTCTATTATTTTTATATAAATAATTAATATAGTTTTAAAAAATAAAAAAAATAATAATTTTTAAAATATTAAAATTATAATATTCATATAAATGATTGATGATATAAAACTTATAAATCCGAAATCAGCACGTTATATTGAAAATATGGGTGATGTTTCAATATATGATTGAATTTGATTTTTTTCAGGAATAATAATATGTCTACCCATTATTTTATCTAATATTCCTGTCCCAACTATTGGAGATTCACAATTTGCTTTTTTATGAAGAGCTTTATATTCTTCTCCGATTTTTTGTTTTTCTGCTGCTCTTGCTTTTTTACAATCAAAATCACAAGGAAAATTTCGTTGAAGAGTTTGAAGATGAATTAAATTTTCATTTAAAAAAAAGTCATTTAACCCTATTGAATTAGATGCTTTGGAATGTATTAAAGAAGTAAAACAAAACCATCTTCATTTTAAAAGTCAGGGAAATGAAGGAGTTTTAAGTATTTATCGAATTGAAGGTTTTGATGCTTCCTTACTTTCTGATGTGCAAATTGAAAATATAGTTGATAATCTTACTGGTTTTTTTAGTGCTAACATTCGTTTTAAACTTGTTTCTGCGAGAATTACTTATACAATTCCTGTTAAAAAATTTCCTATTGATGAAGAAAATATTAACCATTATGGAATTAATTTTGCTAAAAATAGATATCTTTCTAGAATTGCAGAAATTAACAGTGATGAGGATTTAAAACAACAAGGATATTTCCTTATTATCCAAGGACCTAGTATTAATAAAAATGAAGAAACTTATCGAATTTTATATTCTCCTATTTCTGATGCTCATTTACAAATAAGACCAGCTTTGTCAGTTGAAATTGATCAAGTAATGAAAACTGTTTGATTAGGCGCTTTTGATATTAATGATCTTAAAACAAAGAAAGTTAAGAATCTTACATATGATAAAAATATCATCAGAATAGCTAATAAAAATGGAACTTTTCAATATGGATCTTTTCTAACTTTTAATTCTTTACCTGAAAGTGCAACATTAGGATGGCTTAGTAGAATTTTTAATTCAACTAATTTTTCATTAATTGCTGATTTTGCCCCAATGAGTCCAACGGAATCTTCTCGTTATATGGAAAAACTTGATGGAATTAGTGAAAGTATTATGACTACAAAATGATTTAAAAAACGAGCAAGTGATGCAGAAAGATTAAAGATTTCCCACATTAAAGATCTTGCTGCTGGTGTTACAGTTGCATTGGCTAATGGTGATGTTCAAATGAAAGATGCTTGCTTCTATGTGCTTTTTCAATTTTCGACAAGAAAGGAATTAAGAAGAGCTATAAATGAATATGTTAAACAAATTGGTTCGTTTAGCACTGGATGAACCACATTTGATTGCAGATTTTTACAAAGAGATGCTTTTATTGCTACAAGACTTCATGATATTCCAACCTTGCAAAAAACAAAAACATCTATTTTCTCAAAGAAAACAAGAATTGATACTTCTGGAGATTATATTAAGAACACATACATTTGACAAACAATTGATCATAAACTTCTTACTACGTCATTAGGAGCAAGTTATCCATTCTTTACTCGTGCATCTATTGCAACAGAAAACACATGATTTAAAGGATTTGAAATTGATGAATCAACTGGTGATTATAATCCTTTCTTCAATGATTATTGAAAAAAGAATGAAATGTACAACTCATTTAATCGTTTCTATCAAGGACGTAATGGTTCTGGTAAATCATATACAGCGGATATTGATATTGTTAGTGATAGATTAGATAATAAATTCATAATCTCTATTGACCCAAAACCTGAACGCGATATTATGACAAAAAACCTTGGAGGGCAAAATTTATTAATAGGTGCAAATGATAAAGATGCATCTTATATTAATATCTTTGATGTTTTAATTGTTCCCGCAGAAGAAGGAAGTGTTAATAAATCAAAACAAAATCCTTTATTGGCACAATATCAAGCTAATTTAACATCAATAGCTATTTTGCTTTCTCTTGATGTTAATAAACCTGATGATAAAATTATTCTTTCGTGCTTTAATGATGTTCAAATTTATGTTTATGAAAAAATAAAGAAAATTTCAATTGTCTCTGATTTTGAAAAAATTTCTAAAAAAGCTTTCCCATTAATGAAAGATTTCTATGACGAAGCTGTAAAAAGATACAATTCTGAAACAGTTCCTGAAACAAAATCTGCATTTAATAAATTAATAGTTTTAATGAAAGAACATGCTGTTGGTATTTCCGCACCATTATTTAATAATTATTCAAACATTGATTGAACAACAAACAGAATGTGAAATTTAATTGTTCGTGATATAGCATTAAATTATGGAAATAAAAACATTTTGGCTGTTTGAACAATTAATATTATTCGTGTTGCATCAACTTTTTTATATGCTAATAAGAAAGTCTCTTTATATATTGATGAACTTCACTTAATTCATGATATTGATGGAGTCTTAGCTCGTCTTGATGAGTTTGCTCGTGTAGACAGATCATTTGGCGGTGCTTTAAACCTTATTAACCAAAACTTTAACTCTATTCGTGCTGGCAATGATCCGAAAAAAACTCAATATTATGAATCAATCTTTACAATGAGTCAATATAACTTCTTCTTCACAACTGGTGAGGAAGATGTATTATTCTTAGTTCAAATGCTTGAAGGTTCTGGAAATCCATTATCATTAAGTGAAAGAAATTTCATAACAAGAGCTGGAAGAGGAAAATCGTTACTTGTTATGACAGCGTATGATAGATATCGAATCCAATTTGATATTTCTTTTTGAAAAGAGATATGAGAAGTTGATTTAGAACCAATTTATAAGGAACAAGTGGAGGAACAAAAATACAATGTTGATGAAGCTTTAAGAAAACAAATTAAAGCAAAAACGATCGATGTTTCAACATTAAAGAATTTAAATTCTAATCTTTCACAAGAACAAGTTTCCGAACAAGTTCAAAAAAGCATTAAAAAATAATGGCAAAATTATTAAAAAAAGGAAGTATTATAGGAGATAAAAGAACACATGGTACAAAAAATATAAAGTTTTTTTGATCTTCAACTCGATATTTTAAAGAAAATGTGTACCATTGTATAGCATCTTCTTGTATTTTAGTTTTTTGTACTATTGTTCTTGTTTTTTTAATTGTTTGTTTTTCTTTGAATATTCCCTTTAATTCTCTTCACAAGATACCAAAATGAATGCTTGGTTTTTCCATCCCATTATTTATTCTTCTTCTTACTTTTATAGTTTGCAAGATTAATGAATCTAAGGTTAAAAAAATAAGGATATATGAACTTAATTCAACATTAAATCGTGAAATTACAATTGGTAGCAACAAATAAGGTTATCGCTACTGCATTATTAATATTTAAAGAATCAACATTACTACTAATGGGAATGAAAATATTATTTTTAAATCTCACCAAATCATTTTTATCAATTCCATTTCCTTCATTTCCAAAACCAATAGCAAAGCTTGAAGGAAATTTTGTTTCCAAAATAGATTTTGCATTTCTTGTTAAACTTGTGGCATAAGTTGGAATTTGTAAATTATCTAATTTTTCAAGAACTATTTTTAGGTTTGTTGAATAATATATTTTTACATTAAATACACTCCCCATGCTTGAACGGATTGTTTCGATATTATAAATGTCGACAGAGCCATTAATAATTATTAAATTAGTGATACCGAAAGCACAAGCAGTTCGACAAATATTTCCTAGGTTTTTTGGGTTTTGTATTTTATCTAAAATAATATATTTATCCTTTTTTTCTAGTTTTAATTCATTCTTTATTTTCTTATAACAGAGGATTATTCCGTCACTGCTTTTTAATACGGAAATTGAATTAAATATTTTTTCATCAACAACATAAATATTTTTTTTATTTTTAAATTCATTAAAATACTTTGTGTTTTTATTTAAAATAATAAATACATATTCAAGATTTAAATTTTCTAATTGTTTGAACACACGATATGTTTCACAAATAAATAATCCTTTTTCATCTCTATCTTTTTTATTATTAATTAGTTTAGTTACTAATTTAATAGTATTATTATTTTTACTAGTAATTATCTCCATTAATTTTTTACAATGAGTATTTTAAAGCAGAATTGTCACCACCAGGTTGTGCTCTTGCTGCTGGTGGTACTTGATCTAATGGTGAATCTCCATGTAATTCTCGTCCATCGCCATCTTGTCGATAATCAATGTAATGTAGTTTTCCGGTATCTTCATGAACACCTTGTGATTGTCTCAATTTTTTTAAAGTTACATTTGAAAGACCAGTATCTTCATTACCGCCATTAATACGAGAAGCAATATTGTTATAAGCATCAACTTCTCTTCTTCATTCATCACGACTTTGATTTCCAGAAGGACCATTTCTTAAGTTTTGGTATCAAGCACCAGAATCAGCAACACCCATTTGTCCACTTAAATCCATTTGGTTATTTAAATGTGCCACTAAATTTCTCGAATCATCATCTACTCCCCTATTTGCTCTAGTAACAGGGGCTCCCATTAATCCTGCAACAGGTGGAGTTACTGCTGGTCTGTATTTTGCTTTTTCTTCATCAGACATAATTTTAATTCCTAAGAAATTCGGTCGGTAATTGTTAGATTCTAATCCTGAGAATTGTTGCCCGAAAAGTTTTCCAACTCTATTCATTTCTCTTCCTGATACTTTTCCTTCATTATCATAAACTCGAGAAGTGAAGAAAAAGTCTTTTAAAGCGCTTCCTGTTGTCTCTTTGGTATCGATACCTTTAGTTCTTAATTCTGCTTTTTGTTTTGCAAATTCACCTTGTTTTTTCATTTTTGCGAGTTTTTGTTCTTCTCTTTGAAAATCTTTCTCCTTTTGCTGTTTTCTTTGTTCATTTCATGTTTTTGCGGAATTGTATGCACTGTAACCACTTAATGTTGAACCTCATGATTTTGCACTATTAACAGTATTAGTTAATTGTCCTTGTCCTTGTTTTAATAATGTAAACATTTCAGCACCACTAAATTTTTCATCTTTTGCTCCTCATGCACCAAGATATGCTTGACTAACTTGGTATGCTGTTTCATAAGATGCTTGAACTGAAAGAATTAAACCTAAGGAAACAAGAATATTAATTCCATGAAGACTATATGATTGATTCTTTAAGCCTTCTTCAATTGCAGGTTGAATTGCAGAAACTAACACACCGGCAAGATTAAAAAGAATATACATAACCAAAATTCCAAACCATTTCCCAAAAATCATTTTGTATCATGATGGTATTGCTTTTGCATCATTTTGACCGTTTGCTAAATATAGAAAACCAACTATCCAATATCCTAGCATGTAATAAGTTCTTTTTATAGCACTAGAAACAAAAGTATAAATAATTAATATCATTCCCCAACAAGCAAAACCACCAAGGATGAAATTTAAAATGTTTAATTTATTAGCAATAAAACTCAACGATGGAGAAACATCCCATTGATCAGCTGGCAAACCAGTTACGGCAACAAAAAGAACTTTAACAACTGGTAAAGGAGGGGTAGTTGGAACACATCATTTAATATGTGAAAGTCCATTATATTCACTACATCCACCAATAATTCGACTAACCATGCTATCTTGTTCATGATTAACATAAAAACTAATTGATGATTTATTTGCATTTACACTATATTCATGTGAATTAACAATATTAACTAATGGAGTAAATAAATTAGCTTTTGTGTAAGCTTCATTCAATTGGTACAATGAATTTCAACCAACTTCACAATAAGTATCACCAAGTTTATCTTTTAGAGTTGTTAAATCATCAAATGTTCTTGTAAAATCGTTTAAGTTATCAATTATTTTTTGAACAATCACTGTTTCCTCGGTACTTAGGAATTTTCCTGAACCAATATTTCCATCCCAAGAATGTAAAAGGGAATTGAATTTTGTAAAATCTTGTTCAAGTCCAGTATTTACAAAAGTTTGTATCTTTTTTAAAGATGTTAATAAGTTTTCAAAATGCACAGCAATTATCCCAAATTGTTTAGGATCTGCATCAGTTCTGTTCATTTCGGTTTTCATTGCTGAAAAAGCATTTTCTAAATTTGTAATGTAACTTGAAAGATAAGCGGAAAAGGTATTACTTGAAATTTGAACATTACTTCCTATATTTTTAAGTGTTGTAAAATCCCCTTCAGATCCAGCACAATACTTTAATAATTTAGTTACATCATCTTGCGATAATTTCATTGGTGTTGTGTTTGTAAACGCCATTAATAAAGGAGAAAGTAATGTATCAGCACCAACCATTACAAGCGGAAAAGCAATTAATGCAAAAAGCATATATATTGGCCATTTAAATTGTTTGAATTTATTGCCAATAGTGTCTTTTTTCATCCCAAGATTGTAAACTCAATAAAAGAAGAAAAAAAGCAATGAAATTATTAGAACAAACATTACAATTTGTCCAACACCAGAATTTAAATCAAACTGGTAGTGTCATGTTTCGCCATCAAAAGTAGAACTAAAGATTGCTGATGAAAAACCATTTGCAAAGAAATTAAATAATGTAACCATTGCTTGAATAATTTGCAATGGTAGATAAACAAGAATTTGTCATATCAAAAGTAAAATTGGTGAAAAAACTTTTTGTAATACTTCTGTAAAAACAGAAACTAATGCATTTATTAATGTATCTAAAATATTCGTAGTTACAGCGGGATTAAATACATGTAAAGTTAGTTCATTCATATAATAAAACTATTATATTTATATAATAGTAAAAAAATAATAAAAAATTAGTTTTATTTTAATGTTTTTTTCAAATGTTTTTTATTCTATTTTTTTAATTTTATTTTTCAATAATATCAAGAAGTTTTGAAACAAAAATTTCATAGTTTAAAAAATCTTTCATTTCTTTTGAATATTCTTGATTATCAATTTTTGAACATCATTCTACATCTTCCTGTGAAATGCTTTCAAAATTTTCAATATATCTTACTTTATTTTCCCAAATTTTTGGATTTTTAAAAATATTTGAAACAGCTTTTGAGTTTGTAAACATTTTTTTATTTTTTAAAATACAATAAGAATGAATGAAGGCGAAATATTCTTTGCTATTTTTCATAAAAATCAAGCAATTGGATTTTTCTCAAATACATATCGTTTTTTCTTGTTTTAAAAAAGCATTTGTAAAAATATTTTGCGATTCATGTTCACTATTTAAAACATTAAAAGGTTTAAAAAAATGAAAGAAATGTTTTGAATTTTTGAATTTTTCATTTAATATTATTGCATTTTTCTCTCTTTCAATATCTAGAATGGCACTAATATATGAAACATCATATTTTTCTTTATTTTTCAATATCTTCTTTTTTATTTTTTTATTTTCATTAAACCCAAAAGGAAAAGGTAAAAATTCTCAGCTGAATTTTTTTGCATCTTCTTCACAATATGTAAATATTTTTTCGAAATTATTTAAAAAGTTTTTTTCATTCAAAATATTAGTTTTAAATTTGAATTTTCCGCCTAAATAAGCATTTGAAATATCAACAAAATATAAAAATGATTTAATATTATGTTTTTTGAGAAATTTAAAAATTTTGGTAAGCAATTTTGGATTAAAATCTCTTATAGCTTGATCAAAGAAAACAAAATAATGTGAAGGGTATTTTTTTTTTATTCATAATAAGAAGATTTTATACATGAAAAGATTAATTTTTTTATTGTTTAAATATATGCTAGAAATATTCTTTTCCTTTATTTTATTAAACCAAACAAAATTGGGGATAAATAGTAATAAATTCATTTATTTTCTTCTTTAATTATAAATAAATAATAAAAAATATAATTTACATATTATTAATATTTAAATACCAATTTTGATATTATTAATATCCTTTCGAGAAGTAGCTTAGCTTGGTAGAGCACTTGGTTTGGGACCAAGGGGTCGCAGGTTCAAATCCTGTCTTCTCGACCATTTTTGGCTAGGTATCTCAGTTAGTTAGAGAGCGGAGCTCATACCTCCGATGTCGTGGGTGCAACTCCCTCCTTAGCCACCATACCTTTTTTATAATTTTTTTTTATTATCAGATTATTTTAATCTGAACTTTTTATGTACTTATTTAATAACTTTTAACTACTTAATTAGTAAATTAAAAATGCTTTGATACTGTAAGTGAAATAACTGGTAATTTAATTATTAACAATAATATAGAATTTATTGGTAAATATGCGTTTGAATTAAATCCAAATTTGACAAGTATATCAATTCCTATTCTCGAATCTTTAACTAAGATCAATGAAAATATATTTTATAACTCTGATTCAAATATTAATGAAATAGTTCTATCAAATTTTCCAGAAGATTTATCAATATATGAAAAATGATGAAATGATAATGTATTTTATGATGTAAAATCTAACGGTATTTTAAATCCATTAATTATTCAGCTACTAAAGAACAACTATTAATTTTATTAAAAAACAAAGGTTTGCCAAGTGGCTGAAATGTTTCTTCTTAATTTATATATTCCTATATAATTTATGTATTTTTATTCGAAATAATACTGTAAATATTAAATATATAATATTTATGTTATAGCTTATTTTCATTACAGAATTGACGCATATGAAAAACTAAGTCCTCAGGACAGAAGTAATGCTAACCCTTTATTACAATATAAAGATATTTTCATTCCAATGGAAATGTTGACTACATATGCTATTGACACTACAACAATTCAGCCAATTTATTTCGGCAATGCTGCTGTTTGTGGAGAACAAGGAGGGGCATTGCAATGTAAAGATATTTTTGGCAAACAACTTGTTATAAAATATATCCACTACAATGAAGATGATACTGAATTTTTACAAGCTCGTGATGCTTCTTCTTCTCATCAATCAATTGAGAAAGGATTTGGAAATGAAAAAAATGCTAACTTACAAAGTGTTATTAATGAATCAGAATTAACTTCATTAGCTAATAAAAAAATAGGAGCTGGCGTTGTTCAAATCCATGCAGTAGAAACGCAAAGCAATGAACCACATGATTTTAAATCAAAAGAACAAACAGCTTTTATTCTTCAAGATTATAATCCTGGAACTGATTTACAATCATATCTTTCTTTTATTGGGAATAGGCGTTATATTGTAACAGAAAATGCTAATGCGACAAGAAGATTTTGATTTGATGAAGAATCTTATCAAAAAACAAGATTAACTCAAACAATTGAATTTAGACAAAAACAATTAACCTCATTAGTACAAAATCTTTTTACACAAAATCATCTTTCCTTTGAAGATGGTGAAAATATTGAAGAGATTTTTTTCCGAATTTTTAAATTTTATAACCTTCTTTGTGAAACACAATGAAATTATGTTTCGCAAATAAAAGAAAAATTTTTTAATATTGTTTCCACCGAATATGGTTCCGATATGCTAAGATCTCCACAAATGCAAAAAAGATTTTTTGAAATGAGTTTTTTACAATTAAAATTCGAATTGCCAGAAGAAGAATCTTTTTTTCGCTTTTATAATGCATTTTTAAAAGAAAAAACTTTACAAGAAAGTGATATTTTTTTAAGAAATATTTGTTATGAAATTATGAATCATCGATGTTTTGAACTTTTTTATAGTGAATATCATAATATTTTAACCGAGGAGTATTCATGACAAAGTTCTCTTAGTCAAGCAGCTTCATCAATTGGAAATGTTCTTTGTCCTAATTTTAAATTTTCCATTCTTGATACTAATTTTGAAGCTATTTTTATTAAATCACTTAGATCAATGTATGAATCCGATTTAGAAACTAACAACGGTAGGGAATTTCGCAATTTTCTTCAACAAGAAATGGCATTTAATAAATATTCTTTTGCTGCCTCAAATAATAATCTAGTTTTTGACCCTTTTAAATATTCTAGTCAAATAACCACAAATGTTCATAATTTTTTCTTTAACGATTTTAAATTAGATTCTCCAACACCTTTATCAACTTTGATTAAAATAAATATTGAAAGTAAGTTAGAAGAAGGTAGAACTCTTTTTCATAATATTAGTTTTCCAAAAGACTCAATATGAAATAGATATACAAAAGATGAAAAAATTCTATTTATCTTTGAATCTATTAAAAGAAATTCTGTAGAAATTATTGAAAAAGTTAATCAAATTATAGAAAATAAGAATTCTACTTTACATACAAAAATTCAAGAATTACGTACTATCATTGATTCTGATTTTAGAGATAATATTCGACAGCTTTTCACTTCTTCTCTTGAAACTTCATCACAAGAAGAAAATATAGAAATTTCAATGCTTTTTTCTCATATTTGTTCTCCTATTTCTGACTTTGTGTTAATTTTATTACAACAAGATATTCCGAAAAATTTAGACGGTTTCATTCATAAGGAACAAATCGCAATTTCTAATTGTTTTATTAATCCAAATAAAAAATCAATTTCTTTTTCTGTTTCTGAAACGAATGCTCAAATAGGAAGAAAAAAGCAAATTTTTTCTTCTCTTCTTGATTATGATTTAAATAAGGATTTATGACGTATCTTTTTATCCAAATTTGTTAACCCTTCAAAACATTTAGTAAAATATTTTTCCACAGAAATTGATAATCCTGATGATGGCAAAAAAGTTCGAATACATAGATACACTCCTGGTTACCTTCTTACTTTTCTTTATAAAAAAGAAATGAGAAAACATGAAAATTCAGCTTCTGACACAGTCTGTTTCTCATTACCTCTTGAAGAACATATAAAGATTTTTTTTCATATTGCAACCTCTTTTTCATTATTAAATGTTGAAACTAATGAAATAGAACAAAAAAATTTCTCAGATTTTATTTCATTTAATCCCCCTAATTTTTCTGCTTTTTTTGATAACTTAAATACTCTTCTTCAAGAAAAAGAACCAGACAATGAAACTTTTAAAAATACTATTTTCAAAGTATTGCCAAAAGAAAAACAAGTTGAAAGATTTTTTATTTCTAATTTTATACAAAACCCTTTATATAATGAACATTTTCATTTTCTTTATCAAATTACAAATATTTTTGATTCTAGAGAGTTTGATTTTTCTTTTTCAGCGACAAATGAAATTGATTTTATTTCTAAATTTTATAAAGATTCTGGTCTTGATAATTTTGAAAAAAATTTACAAAGTCGATTATTATGTAAAAATAAGGCATTTTTAACAAGGTTTAAAACACTTCTTTCTAATTTTCAAGTCCACGAAGGTTATAAATTTTGGCCATTAGATGAAAACAAAAAAACAAAAAAAATTGCCGATTTCAATACTCGTGAATTATATAAAATCGCATACAAGATGATTGATCCACTTTTTATTAACAATAATAAATCAGCTTTTTCTACCTCAGAACTTCATGAAGTTTCAGTAATAATAGCGTTACTAGAAAAAGAAGTAAAAATTTTAGACACATTAGAATTTTACACCAAACCACTAAAAGAAATTTCTAAATTTGCCTCGGAATATCAAGAAAAAAGTGTTCAAAGAGAACAACAAAAACAAGAAAATGTTGAAAAACTTGCTAATTGTTATAGAGAATGCCAAACTCAAATAAAAGAACAAGGTAAATTTTGAAAAAATATTCACGATATTAATCAAAGAAATAAACCTAAAACATTTTTAGAAATGAGAAAAACCCTAGCTTCTTGTATCAAAACAGTAGATAGTGCTTTTCAGCTTGTTGAACATTTAAGACAAAAAGGAATAAATCACAATGACCAACATTGAAATAATGTCTTTGTTGAAAAAGATACAGGTAAAGTATCTCTAATTGATTTCGGTTTCACAACACAACAAGCTCCTAAAGGAGAAGAAAAATATGTAAATGCAAGACACACTATAAGGAATTTTAATTTAATTAATAATGCTATTTCATTTATAAAAGATTCTTGTGAAAACACTACTTTTTTCTTAGTTGATAAATATATTGAAACATTTGGTTCTTCAATAGCTCCAAATTCCCAAGGCCAAGAAGAAAATGAAGAAGTATTCTCGATAGTTCAAGAAGAAGAAAGAGGACAAATTTTAACTTCTAAAATCAAAACTATTTCTGATATATTTGATTTTTTTTATTCTTCTGATAACCCAGAATGTGTTGAAATATTCGAACAATTAACTGCTTCTTTTGAAAATCCAAATGCAACATTGGATGTAAAAAAAATGAGTGATAAAATATCCTTAATACTTTTTCAAAACCACGATTTATTCCCTCAATTTGAGAAACGCATAACTAATGAGAATCGAAACCTTCTCTCATTTGCTGTAGAAAACCGCGAAGTATTTACTCTTATGCAAAAGCAGAAATTACTTCTTTCAACAATTGAATCGATTGAAGAATATATTCCAATCGAATGTGAATTTGGGAAACAAAATATGGACAATGATCAAGCATACATCACAATGCAAGGAACTGGTTTCTTTTCTGATTCTTATCTCGCTTCTATGTTTGAAACTAAATTTACATTAGAAGAAAGAATCATTGAAGGAGCTGTAAAACAAGTCCTTATTTCGAAAACAGATGGTTCAATTGTAACTAATGAAGAAAAAATAGAATTCATGAATAGTGATGAATTACTTCAAATTTCATTAGAATTAATGCGAACCATTAAAGAAACAGTAAGTGAACTTGGCGATGTTGAAAGCCGAATATTAACTGAATTTGATATTAAAAAAGATGTTAGTATTTTCAATATTCAATTGCAAGAATATAAAATCGATGAACCTGAAAAAATAAATGAATATATTAGAAAACGTTGTTTCACTAATAAAAGAACAAAAATACCTCTTTCTCAAGAAGAAAAAGAAGCAAAAATAATTGAATTAACAAGGTTTTCGAAAGCACGAATTGCACGACAATATGAAAAAATAATTGAAAAGGAACCTACACATTGACAAAAAATGAATCGTATTGATGAAATTTTCGAACTTCAAAGACAAAAATTAATTGATACACACCATATTGAACCAGATTTTGCTTTTCCTTTTCTTGTTGAAGAATTCCTTATCAAGGATAATGAAAAAAAAGTAAAACAAGCGATTCAACTACAAATGAATGAAGAAAATGAAAGAGAAATCAAAATTGCAAATGGTTATATCCAAAATCAAAATGATATTTTCCTACAACTTTCAAAAATTGTTAAATCAACAAAACAAGAATTCTTAGTTTCACAAAATGTTAAAAAAGAAAGTCGATTATGAAAGTCGCAAAAGATTTTATTAAATGAAAGACTTGAATTGGCTATCTCCACTTTTTTAGAAGAAAAGAAGGAATTTGGTTTGCAAAAGGAATTATTAACTCCAAGCGAATATTTGAATTCTTCTAATTTTTCAATAGATGGAAAAGAAGCTAAGTCACTTGCATTAAAAGACAATAAGTTTGGATTTGATATTTTTATTGAATTTAATCCGCAAAAACAAACATACACCAAACATTATTATGCTAAAAGAGAAGCAAATGAAAAATATAAATATGTTGATGTTAATGAAAATTTACATGGTTCCGAACAAAATCCACTTTTATTTAGTGAAGAATATGATTTTGAACACAAATTAATTTCTTCCACATTGGATTCATTTCCTTTTTTAGTAAAACAATATTTGGATACCACGAAAGTTGCAAATTTTACCCCTCCTAAAAAAATTCCTTCAGAAATTGTTGTTGAAAAAACATATACTTATGAATCTGAAAATGAATATTATGCAAGACAAGGAATTTTACAAGAATTCCGTACATACCCAGTTGATAAAAGGTGTTTAAGAATGATTCCTGAAACTGATGAACAATTTATTTTAAGGAAAGAAGAAGCAGAACAAAACTATAACAACCGTATTTTACAAGAAAGAAATGAATTTTTTTCGAATCCTTCAAATTTTAAAGATCGAATTTCTTCGGTTAAAAAAACACAAATTTTAAAAGAAATCGCAAGAAAATTAGAAATTGATGAACAAACCTCACAAATATTCCTTTCTATTCTTTCTTCTTCTATTCTAGAAGAAAAAATAGATGAATGCATTAATAATCCTTTATGAGTGAAAGACATTTGTTCATATATAAAATTTGTTAATTCGATTTTTCTTGATTCATATTTTGCAACAAGAGGAGAGAAAAATGAAAAAATTACAAATATCGTTTCTTCGTTTTTTCAACAAGATATTTTTTTATATTCGAACAAAATAAATGATAGAAAATGAACAAGAGAATTTTCTCTTAGTGACATTTATGATATTAGAAGAGTTGCTTATTTTAATAGAAAAAATGAGGTTTGTAAACAATTACTTTATTTTTCTTCACCATTAGGAGAAATTTCAAAAGATTCAAGAAATAAAGAAATAGAACTTTATACAAAAATTCATCTTTTATGCAAATTTAATTCAATTGATAATTCTTTAAAACAAGAAAATGATAAAGATTTATTAAAATTACGTCACTTCGTGTTAAAAGAATTAAAAGAAAAATATCATATTCCTGAAAAAGCAATTAAATTCATCAATGAAAAAATACTTAACTCTGGTTCTGAACCTGCACAAAAACAAAAACAATTAGAATTTGTGTTGAAGAGAATTGAAATGAATCAAAAAATACTTGTAAAACAAACCCAAAATTGTCAATTACTTCCAAAAAATCAGGAACAAAAAACGAAAATTGAGATGAAGCAAACTCTTCAACAAGCTGAAGAAAGTATTTTATATTTATATCAATGTAAAAATCGTTTTATCCATTCAAATAATACAGGTATTAATTTTGCTTTTAATGAACTCCAAGATACTAATTTACAAAGACAAGATTTTCAAAGAGCTTCTGATTTATTCGATATCGCTTTCGTAAGAATATTTAATAAGATTCTTGAAATTCCTAATGAAGTTTTAAAAAGACAAACTATTGAATTATTTAAGAATAAAGATGTTGATTTACATACTTTTCTTAATGAAGTAAATTTAAACTCTGAATTAAATCAAATTAAACAATTTATTATTGATTCTTCAAATGCCCCTAGTGTTTCTTCTTTGAAAGTTGTTAATGATGGTTTATTTCCTTCATATTCTATCAATGATTCTTTTGAAGAAATAGAAGAGGAAAAACAATTTTTCAAATCATTGAGACGAATAATGGAAAATAATGAAACAAATAAACAACAAAACCCTAAGTCTTTTGTTGGATATCCCCAAGTTCATAGTTTATGACATTGTTCAAGTTTCGAAGAACAAAAAACAAATTACTTAGAACAAGGAATTGATTTTTTATTCAATGAAGAAATAGTTGCAATAAAAAATGAAAAAAACGAAATGTTTTATACTTATCTTTCTTTGCATGAATCAAATATTCAAATGCCTTTTTTAAGGAAACCATATTGTGAGGAACATTCTGAAAAACATTACAGTGGTTTTTTAACAAGACAAAAGACTTCAAAAATCCTTTCTTTTTACTCTTCAGATGATTTATTTAAAGTTCCATTAGAAGGCATAAGAACAATAGAAATACAAGAACACGCTGAGGATACCAATCCTTCAGTACAAAATGTTCAACCTATAGTATCAGAACTAGGTTTATCACAACAAACAGTTCTACAAGTGTCTTTACCTGATGTTGTTTAATTCGTCAATTCAACTTTTAACTTGCTTTTATTCTATTATTCTTAATTAATTTTTTAATATTTCACAAATTTCATTAAATAATAAATATTTATTAATATTCAAATTAATATTCTCAATGATATCTATGAGTTTTTCTTTATTAGTTTTGTAAAAAAGAACCATACAAATTATTTTTATTTCCTCATAATTAAAGGTTGTAAATTTATTAACTTTTAAAACTAAGGAGCTTTTGGAAGCACGGGATAATAAACTTTCACAAAAATCAATTATTTTAACGATGATTCCATTTTTAATATCTTGTTTCAATTCATCTAAATCCTTATACAAGGATAAAATAACTTCCTTATTGTTTAAAAAAAAAACCTTTAAACCTTCTTGTATCAAAATTTCTTCTAATAGTATAAGAGTTTTTTCTTTAAAAGAAACATTAAAAAAAGGAAGTCTGCTCAATAATGTCGGGTAGACTTGTTTAAGATTTTGTGTTGTAAAAATTTTATATTCATTATTATTTTCTTCCTCAATGAATTTTAGTAATGAGTTGATAACTTCTATTGTCGCATATTCAATATTTTTAA
The DNA here is from genome assembly GCA_031260145.1 of Mycoplasmataceae bacterium. GTDB lineage: Bacteria > Bacillota_I > Bacilli_A > Mycoplasmatales > Mycoplasmoidaceae > Malacoplasma_A. Next base: position 20,548 of record JAIRKL010000005.1, on the reverse strand, counting down.
TAATACAAATCTTTATATTTTCACTATTTAACGATGAATATGAAAAAGAAGCAATGAGTTTAATGATATCTTCTCTTTTGATTTTTTGCTTTTTACAGTCTAACATTTTTGCGTTTTTCAAAATATTATTGTTGACATTGTAATGAATATTTTTTTTATTTAAAATAATACCATTCACATATTCTTTTAAAAATTCATCAACATCAGTCAATTCTACAATATTTAATAAAATATTATTTATTTTATTAGGAATACCCAAAATGTCATTCATCGTATATAATATTAATACAAGCTAATTATAAAATGTCTGATAAGAATTATTCACGATATATTGCTGGCACCCAATTGTATCTAATGAGAAAAAATAATGGTGTTACCGAAGTACTTTTACAACAAAGGAAAGGCGGAATATTTGATAAAAAATGAGAATCTAGTGCTTCTGGACACATAGACCATGGAGAAGGTCCAGCTGATGCAGGAATACATGAAGCTTTTGAAGAAATTCTTGTTAAAATTGATAAAAAAGATCTTAAATTTGTTCATGTAATATTTAAAGAAGTTGGTGGAGATCATCATGGGTATTTTAATTTTTCTTTTATTTGTGAAAAATGAGAAGGAACTCCTACAATAGGCGAACCTGATAAATGTAGTGATCTTAAATGATTTGATATTAATAATTTGCCAGAAGATTTAATTCCTGATAGAAGATTGGTAATTTCTGAACTTAAGAAAAAGAATTATTATTCTGAGTATTCTGTTGTAGAAAAATAATTCATTCCACAAGTTTTTAGTTTTGTTTAACTCATAAAAAATATTTTTGTTGGTTCCTTTTTTCTTATATTTATAAACATTATTTGTTAAAATAACTTAAAATTTTTATAATAACAACCAAATTAATAATGAAACAATTTTAAAGTAAAATGGAATTCAAAAAAAAAAAAAAAACAAAGCAAAACACATCGCTTTTAATGAAAAAGACAAAAATCTTTAAATTCTTTTTGTTCACTACTATTCCATTATTCGGAATCATTACCTTCGTCCCATTAATTTCATTAACTTCTTGTAAACAAAATAATGAAAAAACCATTAATCTTGAATTAGAGCCAATAAATGATTATACATGTACTGAACTTGAAGAAGGTAAACAAATCCTTTTTCTTTTTCTCAAATTTAAAAACCAAACTAATGAAATCTTCCTAAATTTAACAAAGGAATTTTTTGAAGATAAATTTGATTACGACAAAAAATATTTATTATCAAATTTTGATTATTATTGAGATTCTGATAGAAATGAATTCAAATTCATTATTGAATCAGAATTTTCTATTGGCAGTACAATAACACTAAAAGACTTCGAAATTAAACAAGATGGTATTTTGTATAAAGTTAAGGGTTGTTCATATACGATTAGTGAAATAAACCCAGATTCTTTCGAAGTAGTAAGCGAAATTACTTCCAATGGTTTGGTTGAAACTATTACAACAACACAATTATGTGTTACAACACCAGAAAATTGAACAAAAGAACTTAATGAAGAAGATTTTGTTTTTATAAACTGTGAAAATATTGCTTTAAATATTACTATTAATAATATCGAACACTCTGAAAATAGTCATGAATATGTGCTGAATATTGAAGGTAAATGAGAAGAAGGAACGTTAATTAGTTTTGAGGAAATTATTAGTGAAGAACCGTATGAACTTGAACCATTGAAATTTAATCAATGTATTTTACATAAAAACCTTGAGGGAAAGAATATACGAAATTCAAATTCTTTTACAAATCAAATTGATTATGATAATGATGGTTTTATTGATGGTGTAAATATAATGAATGACCTCTACGATTACATTCCAGAAGCAAAAATTCTCATAATTCCCGATTATATAAGGTTTTTAAGAGAAAATGATACGGATGATTATACATATCTTGTTTTACCTGTAGAACAAATTAATTCTTATGCTTATACTGGCATAGAAATGGAAGGTACTTTAATATTGCCTAATTCTTTAAAAAAAATCAAAGATTTTGCTTTTGAAAATACTTGACTTAGTTCAATTACCTTTGGTAATTCACTAGAAGAAATAGAAGAAGGAGCTTTTCATTATAACCAAAATTTAACAGCATTAAATCTTCCTCAAAGTTTAAAGATTATTGGAAGTGTTGCATTTTCTGAATGTGGTAATTTAACAGGAGAAATTATTATTCCAGAAAGTGTTGAATTGATTAATGAATGTGCTTTTTATGCCTGTCCAAAATTAACTACTGCTTACATTTGCAACGATAATTGTGTAATTAACGAAATTGCATTTGATTCAACAACTGATATTTTATTTCCAACAAATGAAATTAGTGTAACCATAAGAAGTTATGATGCTTATAGAAATGCAAGAACTAATTTAAATGATTTTGAAGAACCTCAAGAGGAAAGAATATATGAATTAATTATTTCTACGGGTATTCTTTCTGAAGGAACTTTGTTTTTTTCTAATATTTTATATCCAGAAAGTAATTTTTATGTTCATGACGGAAGGTTAATTTATCAATTTTCATCTTATGATAACAGGCAAACTATCACTATTCCAAAAGGCAGTATAAGGTACACAATTAATAATAAAACATATTGTAATAACGAAATAATTTCAACAACTTAAATTTTTTTAAAAAATTATTGTAGTTTTTTGAATAACATCTCCAAATTTATTTTGAATAATCGTTTAATTTGTCCTTGAATTAATAAATTTAATTAATAATAAAATAAAAAAAATTAGAAAATTAAAGATTATAAAATCAAAGATAAAACTATAACCATTAGTGGAATAATTGCAACTGACGAGTTTATGAAGGTGAAAATACTACAACAATAATAAAAACATTAAATAACGCTGATACTTTTTTATTGAACATAGGACTGATGCGCTACACTATATTTTTTTCTCGGAGACAATTTTCATTAAAAAAACTCTTTCTTCTTCTAAATTGGTATCACCAAGAATATAAAAATGGCATTTTTTTAAAAAACTAGTATTTAAATTATTAAAATAATTTGTTTACAAATATAAATACGAAAACAAAAATAAAACAATATCATTCTAACCTTTAATTTTATTTTTAGTGTATAATTACATTAGAATAATACTAAATGTTTTTGAAAGGAATGCAAAAAAAAAAAAAAAACAATGTCAATAAATTCTGAAACGAAAACTTCTAAGATAAACTTACTTAAATTTTTCAAAATATCATTAGCTCCATTATTAGTTTTTGGTGCTTTATCAACAACATTAGCTCTTACTTCCTGTAATAAATCACAAAATAATAATAATAAACAAAGTGCTATTGATGCTATTTCTTCATTAAAACAAACACTTGCATATAAACTTTGTTCTTCATTCCAACTTGATTATTTTGCTGCTTTTATTCTTAATGAAGATATTAATAGTGCTAGTGAAAAAGGAACTTTGCAAAGTCTTCTTGAATATATCACGAATATGTCTGGAATTGGTTTAACAGGTTCTTTAACAACTACTTCCACTCTTACTGAACTTGTTGATTTAGCATCCACTAATGGCGCTTTAAGAACAAGTAAAAAACTTCCTAAAGAAAATGATTTAAAATGAAATGAACTTTTAAAAAGAGTTTCTGAATTAGGAAAGAAAATAATAAATGTTCAATCTGTTGATGCACGAGTAATATTAAAAGGTCTTTATAACTCAACTCTTAATTTAGCAAGCGCAAGTGAATATGGTTCCTTAAAGGTTAATGATACTGATTTTGATTTCATTCAAGAAAAACTTGCTTCTAAACTTAGCACTGATTTTTCTTCTTTAATAAATGGTGTAGCCTTTAATACTTCCTTTGTAGCTTCAATAAATAATGATACCACATTGAAAGAACTTGCATTAATACTATACAATGTTAATTTCTATGAAAATTCCACAATTATTTCTTCTAATAAATCAAATGAACTTCTTGAATTCGCTATTGACTATGCGACATTAATTAACTTACTTCAAGAAAATTGAATTAGTTTTTCTCATGCTTCTTCACTTTCTTACACTATCGGTTCTTCTAAATATTCAACTTCAACTTTTAAAGATGCATCACTTAATAATAATGAAAATGTTGTTTCAAACCTTTATAATGCACTTTTCGATATCCAAAACTCTATTGGTTCAATTGAAAATATTACTCTTGTTAATTTTTCTTCTACTTTTCAAACAAATTCTTTAAATTTAAGAAAGACTCCAACAAAAAAATGAAATGCACTTGTTGACGCATTATTAAATTTTAAGAATCAATATGATATTTTTGAAATTAAAAGTGATGTTATTAATGATATGTTTGATGACACATTACCTTACCTTGTAAATACTGTTGATAAAGATTCATTCGCTATTTCTGATTTATTAACTTCTTCACATCATCCTAATGCTACCAATTTTGCTTCTGATGAATTTCTTTATTATTTTAATCAAGTAACGCAATCATCATTAACATATTCTTCAACATTCTCTCAAACATTCTTAAACAAAGAAGATCAAACTGATATGAACCCTAAATTAAGAAATGCAAAAGGTAACATTCAAGATTGAAAAAATTTACAAGCAGCATATGCAAAATTCATATCCTTTGATATCATTTCGTTAATTGAACAAAAATCAGGAATTGATAAAAACGCAAAACTTATTGATTTGCTTCAAGAATTACCACAAGGTTTTGTGAATTTAGAATGAACTATCAATAATCTTGTCCCAGAATATATTAATGAAAAATCAACTGTTCAAAATTTAGCTAACTTAATTAAGCAAGATGCACCATTAACTCAAATATCTGCTGTACAAGATGAAATTACATCTCAATATTGAATCGAATTGCACACTTTATTAACACAAGTTGCTGCTTTTTTTAATACCGTGAATTACAATGATGTTAATGTAACAACAGTTGTTTCAGACGGTTCTTCTTATACGACTACCACAACTTCCATTACTTGTACTTTACCATATGATATTGATTCATTAACTTCTTCAAATCTTACAACATCTAATGTTTCTTTAACTATTAATAACCACCCTATTGCGATATCCTTAATTTCTATTTCGAACTCTGCTTTCACGATTTCAATAACAAATGACCAATCAAGTTTATGAAAAGAAGGAGATTGTGCATATATCGCTATTAAAGATTTAAAAATAAATAATAACTTTTATCGATTTAGTTTTTCTTCTGCTATTTTACATAAAGCTCCAGTTTCTGCTTCTTTTACGGCAACTTCTGTTGGAACTTCGGGTTCTACTGATACTTCTTTGGTTGCATTAACTCTTAGTTCTACTCTTGCCGAACTTGAAAAACAAGATTTTATTGGCAAAATTCATATTTATAATTCAACATCAAGTCATGAAATTCCTTTTGATTTTAATCAATTAAAAGTAACGAATTATGTGAATTCAAAAGTAATAGATATTCCTGTGTCAAGTGGCGTTGAAACACCTTATTGAAAAAATAATGATTCAGTTACTGTAAGTATAGATACAATATATAAAAATGGACAAAAATACACTTTTTCTTCTTCTTCTTCTTTAAATTTTTACAAAGCACCAGTGTTCATTCCTACAATTGTGGAAAATGATGGAATTAAGGATCAAAAAACAAGTTCATTGGTAACAATTAAATTATTAAATCCTATTAAAGGTTTAACCTCTTCCATTTTAAAAGAAAAAATCTCTTTATCTTTAACTAAACATACTGCTGTTGCAGCTGTATTAAATGTAGGTGAAGCACCAACTCCATCTTATACTTTCCAAAAAGTAACAGATAATGAAATAGTTATTCAAATTAATCAAACTACTTGAAACTGAGAAGAAGGTGAGACTCTTACTTTATCTTTTACTAATTTTATTGTTAATAATGTTGAATATACACTTCCTCAACAAAGCACAATATTGCACAAAATTCCCACAAATATTAGTTTCTCTGCAAGTGCTGATGGTGTTTCAAATACCACTGCAACTTCTTCCTTAACTCTTTCATTCACTTCCTTAACTCCAACTTCAAAAGATCCTTTTGATGGAAAAATCAAGGTTTTAAATAAAAGAACAAAAAACTACTTAACATTAGGTACCATTTCTTTATCTTCCAGCAATATTGTTGTACCACTTTCAAAAACAATTGAATGAGAAGAAGGCGATATGGTTGATATTGAAATAGATAATGTAACTATCAACTATACCACTTATTCATTCACTTTTAATTCTGAAACACCTATATTATTACATAATCTTGCCACTTCTATTGCTTTTACATTAAGCACCGATGGCACTGAAGGATTATTAAACTCTTCTTATATAAAAATACAATTAACAAATTATGCTAACCAACTTACAGAATTTTTTAAAGATGATTTTGATGGTAAAGTAACTGTTACAAACACAACCACTTCTAAACCTTTAACAATCAATGAATCGAAAACTGTGTTTGATGGTGTTTCAGGAGTACTTACCTTATATTTACAAAATCCTAATGAATGAAATCAAGGAAATACTGCAACTGTTGCAATTGCTAATATAGAAAAAGGACAAGAAGTATTTACTTTTTCTTCTTCTTCTGTAACTTTAAATCATAATAATACAATTGAATTTACTGCATTAGGTGATGGCGTTACAAACACAACCACTGATACTTCTTTAACAATAACTCTATCAACCGCTATTGAAACAATTTCAACTACTACTTTTGAACATAAAATTAAGGTTAGAAGAGTCCGAGATAATGCTTTAATTACCTTTACAATTTCTTCTGTTACAGATAATAAAATCATTTCGTTATCTTTATCTGATTCTTCTCAATGATTAGAAGGCGAAGCTGTTGAAGTTCAAATTGATTCCTTTTTAGTTAGTGAAGCTATTTATTCTTTTAATCCTGTGATCACTTACTTACATAAACAAGCAACAAATTTAACTTTTAGTGCAAATGTTACAACAAATGAATATACAGAAGTTTCTGATTATTTTGAAATAACTATTAGTGACACTAGTTTCTTAGCTGATACTGATTTAGATTTCCCAAAAATCAGATTTGTTTCTCAAACCACCAAAAAAGATTTAAAAATTGAGTTAACTCAATGTATAAAAAGAGAATCTAGTCTTGTTTTCTGCGGAAATATCAAAGATACTGATTTTTCAAATAATGAGGTATTTAATGTTATTGTGCCAAATGTCAAAGTTAATGGTGTTTTATATACATTCAATAATTCAGTAAGTGTAACACTTGCTAAAACTCATGTTACTATGGTTGGCGGAATAATAAAATCACATAATGGGCTTTCTGGTTCTTCTGATACTACACGATTCACTATAAAACTTGATTCTATTTCAAAACAAGGCTTAATTCCTGGATTTAATAATAAAATGGTTGATTCATTAACAAGTAAAATGAAAGTTCATGATAATACAAAAAATTGTGATTTAACTGCTAAAATAATGCAAATAGATACTTTTGAATCTTTGGAATTTTCAGTAGATGGAAATGACAAAAATTCTTGAAATGAAATTGAAGTTGTACTTACTGATCCTTCTGAATGAAATAATGAGGATGAAATCTCTGTTACTTTTCAATCTTTCAAAACTCCTGCCTCTGATGTTGAATGACAAATTAAAGTTACTAATGTATTAAAATTAGCAAAAAATGCAACTGCTATTTCATATTCTTATTCTGTTGACGGAGAAGCAGCAACAACATCTTCAAAAGAATTAACCATCATTGCCGATATTGATTCAACTAAATTCTCTTATGAAGCTTTAAAACAAGGGTTAAAAGGAAAAATTAAAATGAAAAATTATAAAACTAGTGAAGTTTTAACCCTAGGCAATGTTAAAACCATTGATGTTTGTGAAACTTCTAAAACCAAAATAGTAGTTCCTCTTCCTGAAGAAACATATTTCAAAGATGGTGAATTATTTAGCTTTTTTATTGATAAAATTCAAAATTATGATTCACATGAATGATTTAGCTTTGAATCTTCTGTTCAATTTATTAAATTAAATAGAGGACCTGTTAATACTGGATTTGACGCTTATACAGATGGGTATGAAAATATATCAGATACAACATCAATTGAAATAGTTCTTCATGATGCTTCTTTCCTTACTGATTATCCTTCTTTATTTACTGAAAAAATAAGTGTTAAAAATGTAACAAATTCCAATAGTCCTATATCAGTATCACCTAATGTTTCTTTTGTTGGAAATAATATGAAAGTTAATCTTTTAAATCCTTCTGAATGAAGAGAAGGTGATACTGCTGAAATTAGTATTGCTGATATTACCTTTGATGGGGTAGTTTATAAATTTATTTCAAAACAAGTTCATTTACATAAAAGTTTACCTCATGAAATATTAGCATTTACTTCAACAGTTGATGGCATTGCTAATTCTTCCGATACAACAAAAATTGAATTAGTTATAAATAAAAAAATTGATTTTACGCAAGAACAAATAAGCAAAATGCAAGCAGCGATATATCTTAAAAATGGAAAAATACTAAGAACTGATTCTTGCGCTTTAGAATATACTGATTCAAATTCTAAAACAAAATTAACATTCACTATTTCTTATGCTCCTCGATTCCAAGATTGAAATGAAGGAGATGTAATAACAAACATTCAAATACCTTCAGTTATTTTAAATAACACTATTTATGATTTTAAGGCTAGTATAAATAATGAAACATTAGTTTTACACAAAAACAATTCTTCTGCTACTTAATTATTTTTTTATAATATAAATAAAAAATAAAAAATAGCAAAATGCAATTTCAAAAAAAAAAAAAAAACAAACAAACAAATAATGTGCGTATATACACAAATGTTTTACTAATTATTAGTTAATAAAAATAGATAATATTTATAAATATGAAAAAATTAAATAAACTCAATTCATTTAAAAACTTAAATCTTTTCCTTACTCCTATTCTTGCTTTTGGTGCTTTATCAACTGTTATAGTTCTTACTTCTTGTAATAAAACTAATAATAATAAAACAAATAAGCAAAATGCACTTGATAGTATTTTAGCTTTAAACCAAACTGTTGTTTATCAATATTTTTCAACTTCGAGCCTTGAATATATTGCTTACATTCTTTTACAAGAAGATGTTGATAATGAAGATGTAAATGAAAAAGGAACTTTATATAATCTATGTTCTTATCTTACATCCTCTTCTGGATTCGGTTTAACAGATTGCATAACTCCTTCTTCCTCCTTTGCTGAACTTATCAAATTAGCTTCAGTTAATGGTTCTTTAAGAACAAACAAAAATCTTCCAAATGATAATGATGCAAAATGGCTTGAACTTTTAAAAAGAGTTGGTGAATTTGGAAAGAAAATCTTAAAGACACAACTAGAAGATGGAACCATATTATTCTATGGTTTTTTTAATTCCCAATACTTCAATACTTTACCAAGTTCCTTAGAATACGGGGATTTAAAACTAGGAACTTCTGATTTTGATTTTATCACTTCTGATTTAGATCTCAAAATTATTGATGATTTTTCTAAATTAACTAATGGTGTGTCATTTGCAGAAGGTTTTTCTCCAACTGTTGGCACAGATACAACATTTAAGGCTTTAACTGATACAATATATGATATAAGATTTTATGAAAATGAATCAATAATTTCATCGAATAAATCAAATGAACTTTTAACACTTGCTATCGATTATACATCTCTTACCACTCTTTTACAAGAAAATAGAAATAATTATGAAAATGCACAATCTATAGCTTATGAACTTTCTAATTATGGTTTTTTTTCAAGTTCCAAAATAAGTGATGTTCCTACATACGAAGAAAATGATTCTTTTATTATTTCTAATCTTGTGAATTCATGTATTGATATAGATCCAAGTATACAAGGGGTTGATATCTTAAATTCTAAAGTTGAAGAATTTTATGTTAATTTTTCAACTGAAAGTGGAAAGTTCTTTTTAAAATCACATTCCACCTCAACAAAACAATGAGAGAAATTGACAAATACGCTCTTTGAGTTTAAATCACACTTTGATATTTGTATTGCTAAGTCTTGTTTTCTTTTAGATGCAAATTTATTTTTTTCTATTTTACAATCTTCAAATTCTATTGGTAGTCTTCTAGATACTAATTGAACAAATTCTGTTACTAATCGTGCAGCAGAGGAATTCTTATATATTTTTAACGGGATAGCACAAACAAATTATTCACCTTCCTCTTCTTTTTCACAAGTTTTTTTAAAAGTATCAAATTGAAATCCAGAATTTTTTTTAAAAAAAGGTTCAATTGAAGAATGAATAAAACTTGATTATTCATTTAAAAAATTAATGTCTTTTAACTTTATTTCTTTAATATATACTATTCTAAATATCGATAGAAGTGAAAAATTAACAGTTCTTTTAAATGAGGTTGAAAATGGTTTTTTGAATCTTGAAAAAGATGTTAATGATTTAATCCCTAATTCAATAAATGAAGAATCAACACTTCAAGATCTTTACAATCTTATCTTACAAGAAAAAGGGTTAGTAGTTGTAAACTCTTATGAAGAGAAGGAAAATGGCGAAAAATGAAATAATCTTTTTAAAACTCTTTACTCACTCTTAAATTATTTTGCTAATGTTTCATACAATATAGTTGATGCTAACACTGTTATTGCAAATGGTTCTACATATATAGAAGATACTTCTGTAATTACGATTACACTACCTTTCACAATAACAGATCTTTCAAACTCACATTTGACAACTAATGATATTTCTGTTTCCGTAAACAATATTCCTCTTTCTTTTTCACTAAGTACAATTAGCACTGAATCAATCACAATTAATTTAACAGGGTCTCAATCAAATTTATGAAAAGAAGGTGATGAGGCAATTATTAAAATAGGTGATATAAAGATTAATAACAATTTTTATAGATTTAATATTGCACCAGTAGCTTTGCATAAAGCACCAACAACCGCTACAATTTCTGCAACTTCTAATTCTTCAGCTTCAACTATGGATACAAGCATGGTTACATTAACTCTTAATAATCCTTTAACAGAATTAGAAAAACAAGATTTTAAAGGTAAAATTCACCTCAATAATCAAACAGCTGAAAAACAAATCTTATACAATACTGATTCTTTAATAATTAGTGGTTCTTCTTCCTCTTTAACTATTAATATTCCAGTTGAAAGCACAATTGAAAACCCTCAATGAAAAGAGAATGATAGTGTTATTGTCTCTATTGACACTATTTATAAGAATAACATTAAATACACCTTTACAACAAGTTCTGCAATAACTTTTCACAAAGTTTCACAATATATGGTTCCAACCGTTTCTTCTAATGGGAAAGCAGATGAAACAACCACATCACTAATAACTATTGATTTTCCAAGAACTATTCCTGGTTTAACACCTTCTATCATTATTGATAAAATATCACTTTCTAATTCCACAAATTCTGGTTTAACACCTTCCTTTGCTATTTCAAGTGTTAAAGAAAATCAAATTGTACTATCTTTAACTAACCAAGTATGAAATGAAGGAGATAACTGCACAATAACTTTCTCTTCCTTTGAATCTAACAGAGTTTCTTATTCTCTTCCTGCTGTTAATGTTAAATTACACAAAGCTCCCACACATAGAACATTCACTATCACAAGTAATGGTACAAAAGATACAGAAACATCTACTACTATCTCAATAACCTTAGATTCTAATATTGAAAATTTGTCTTCAATTTCCTTTACTGACAAAGTTGAGATTAAGAATGAAAGAACCAAAAATTTGTTAAGCGTTAGTGGTTTCACTTTCACAAACACAAATGTTATTAATGCCACTTTATCTAATCCTTCTCAATGACAAGAAGGTGATATTGTTAGTGTAAATATTAAAAATGTTAAATACAGTAATATTTCTTACTCCTTTTCTTTTGTTAACACAGCACCTATTATTTTGCACAAACAAGCTACTGCTATTACTTTTACAGCCACAAGTAATGGTACTTCAGCTACTGCTAATACTTCTATGATAACACTAATGTTAAGTGTTGATCCTTCCACTTTACCTGTTTTAACTCCACAAGAAATGAAAATTCATATTTCAAATACTTCTAATTCAAATTCTCCTATTTCAATAGATGAATCTAAAACTGTTATTTATGATGAAGGAAAGAAAATGAATATTTATTTAAAAAATAATAACGAATGGAATAATGGCGATGCTGTATGTGTAAGTATTGATAATTTAACAAAAGATGGAATAACATATAGTTTTTCTTCTGTTTCTGTAAATTTGTACAAAAATAACAATGTTCAATTCACTGCCGTTGGAAATGGAAAAACTAATGCAATCACTGACACTGAACTTAAAATAACATTAGCAAATGCAATTTCTGATTTGCAACAAAATGATCTGCATATTGAAGTAAGAAAAGCGAAAAATAATGAAAAAATTAATACTACTTTTAAAAGTCTTACTTCAAATAAAGAAATAGTTTTAAATTTAACAGAACCTTCTTCTTGGAAAGAAGGCGATGAAATAATTGTAAAAATAGAATCATTCACTAAAAGTTCAAATACATACACATTTAATGAAGTACACACTTATTTACACAAAGCCCCAACTGTATTAACTTTAGATGTGATAGGTATTATTGGAAGTGAAACTGGAAATCCACAAGTTACTGGAAATACTACTTCTGTTATTACTTTTACAATTTCTCCTTCAATCCCTAATGTTCATACTCAATTTACTTGAAGCAAAATAAAAAGTAAATCATTAACAACTAATGAAAGCTTATACTTTTATTACTTTGAAAATTGATATGGTGATAATGCTTTTAAAGGACTTTTAGGTAATGATAATTTCTATGATGGTGAACAATTTGAAATATGAATTGAAGATTTCGAAATTGATGGTGTTTTATATACTATTCAATCTCATCCAATATTAACAATGAAAAAAGGAGAAAATTTTGTTCAATCTCATGCTTCATGCGATGGAGAAACGGGTGTTTCTAATACCACATCAATAAAAATAACTTTCTCACCAATAAAATTAACTGGTGTTGATATTTCTCTTTTACAAGGAAAATATTCAATTAAAAATAAAAGAACCAATACAGAACTTTCTTCAGTTGTTTCTGAGGTTAATGTAGATGAAATAATATTTCATTTACTTGATTCTTCTCAATGACAAGAAGGTGATGAAGTTGAAATTACTTTTTCACATTTTAGACCTAATGGATGAAAAAATGATATCTCATTAGTTGTTGATAACTCTTTATATCTTAAAAAGATGGCTACACCATTAACTTTCGAATATACTATTAATGGAGTTGCTAATTCACAAACTTCAGATGTTGTTACAATAACAATTAAAGAAAATATTGAAACAATTGGTTTTTCAAAAGATGATCTAAAAAAAGTATTAAGTAGGAAAATAAAGATGAAAAATGAAAGAACTGGTAATGTTAGTATTTTAACAAATATTTTTAATGTTACAGATATTACTGATAACCTGTATCAAATTGTTGCTATTTTGCCTGATTCTTCTTTTAAAGAAGGTGATATTGCTTCTTTTTTCATTGATTTAATTCAAGAACCGATCTCATTAAATATTTTTTCTTTTACCTCTTTAACTTCTTTTGTAACTCTTCACAAAATTCCTGAATCAATTTATTTCCAATTTAAGGTTAATGGAAAAGCTAATACTGAACCTACAACACAAATTGAAATTGAATTTACCACTTCTCCTTTTGGAGTTGATGCTAATTTATTTGCTGAAAAAATAGAAGTTAAAAATTTAAGAACTAATGGCAATTTAAGTATTAATAATCCTGTATTTCAAGGAAATAAACTTATTTTAAATTTATCTAATCCTTCTCAATGACAAGAAGGTGACAAGATAGATGTATCTATTTCTTTTGTTAATTATGATGGAGTTATTTATCAATTCTTTCCTTTAACATTGGAATTAATTTTACATAATAAATAAGTAATAATAATTATCGTATTTAATAAATGTTTATAAAACTAACATTATTAATATCATTATTCAGTTTTTAAGTTATTTAAAACAATAACTTTATTTATTTTTTTAATCTCTTCTCTTTGGATTTTCTGAACTAATTCAACACTAGTGATTCTTTCCTTTATTTCCTTAATCTCTTCTCCTTGGATTTTCTGAACTAATTCAATATTAGTTATTCTTCCATCAATATTATCTAATTTTGAATCAATCTTTTCTAATCTTTTTAAAATCTCATTAATAATATCTAGTTTTGGTATTCTTCTGGAATAAGTATATTCTATTGCGCTAAAATCAGTTCCTTGTTCAAGGATATTGCTTGAGGTTCTGTTAACTATGAAATTTCTTTCTTTTCCCATTTTCTTATTAATTATAGAACCAGAAGAACTCATTTGTTTTGATTTTTGCACCTTGTTTGTATTATTTTCTTGATTATCATTAAATACCATACAACCTTTATATTGTAAAAATAAATGAAAAAGTGAACTTTTTAAAAAAACATGCAAAATTATTTTTAAAAAGATGAAATTTATCCTACGTTTTTGGCCTGATCTAATAATATAAAAAACAACAAAATATAATTTATTCAAGCTCTTGTAACTCAATGGATAGAGTAGAAGTTTCCTAAACTTTTAGTTGGACGTTCGATTCGTCTCAAGAGCGCCATGAATATTTAAAAGTAATATAAAAAATAATATTAAAAAGGAATAAAAAATTAATAAAATAATTATGAAAACTAATAGTGATAAAAAGCTAATCAAACCAATCACTATTAATGGTATTAAATTTAAATCCAATATTTTTCAGGCACCAATGGCAGGAATAACCAATTATGCTTTTCGAGAACTATGTAAAAAGTACAAAGTTGGATTATTATGTAGTGAAATGATTAGTGACTTAGGAGTATTCCATAATAATGAAAAAACTATTAAAATGATTGAGTTTTCAAAAAAGCAAAGACCAATAAGTATTCAATTATTTGGAAATGATGTAAAAGAAATGACTAATGCTGCCTTATATATTGAAAAAAACTTTAAACCAGACCTTATTGATATTAATTTTGGTTGTCCAGCTTATAAGGTCGCAAATAGTAAACAAGCAGGAAGTTATTTATTAAAAACGCCTAATAAGATTTATGAGATTGTTAAATCAATTAAAGACTCCATAAAAACCCCAGTGAGTGCAAAAATAAGATCTGGATGAGATGAAAAACATATTAATGCAATAGAAGTAGCAAAATTAATAGAAAAAGCTGGTGCTTCTTTTATTACAATCCATCCAAGAACTAAAATACAAGAATTCACTGGTCAGGCAGATTGAAATATTATTAAACATGTTAAGGAAAGTGTTAATATTCCAGTGATCGGAAATGGAGATATTAAACAATATTCTGATGTATTAAAAATGTTAAACCAAACAGGATGTGATGGCGTTATGATAGGACGTGGTTCAATAGGTAACCCATGAATATTTAACAATAAAAAACCAACAATTAAGTTAAGAAAAAAAACAATTATTCAACATCTTAAATTATTGAGAAAAACCGATGGTGAAAAAAAGGCTGTCATGTTAATTAAGCCACATATTAAACAATATTTACATGATATTAAAAATAGGAAAGAATTTACACAAAAAATAATGTTTTGTAAAGAATATAAGGAAGTTATTAAAATAATTAAAAGTATAATCTAATTTTTCACTAGGTTTTAAACTAATTTTTTAAGATACGTTTTTCACTATTCCATTCTTTTTTTCTTATTTAAAATTCTATTTTAAAAAAAATTGATTCTATAATTCTTGGTGTGGAAAATAAAAAGCCATAAACATGAGAAAAATCCAAAATTATAGTCAAAAAAATAGAAAAAGAAACATAAAATTTCTTTGATTTTGTATATGTTTATTTATTACTTATGCAATATTATCTTTTTTAATTATTTTAAAAGCATCGCCTTCTGATTCAATATACCTAAATAGTGGTGATCATTGTATAACTATTTCAAAAAAGAAAGCTATTAATGGTGAGAAATTTGGTACATTACTTTGTGAAAAAAGAATAGCTAAAAATAAAAATCCAAAACAAGGTTATGGAAGTTCACGATACTATGAATAAAAATATAATAATTTTAAGCACTCGTGGCGGAATTGGCAGACGCGCTAGACTTAGGATCTAGTTCTTTGAGTAAGAGTTCAAGTCTCTTCGAGTGCACCAATTAATATTTTTTTAAATTATTTTTTTAATATTTAACGTCTTAGTTATTCCACTTTTTAATTATTTTTAAGCTATTAATTAAGATTATTTTACTTATTTATATCTTTTTTTACCATTTATTTTTATATACTAATATTAATATTAATAAAGTGTGTATATAATAAATATGTGCAGATTTTTAATTAAATTTGTAACGAAATTAGTGTTCATATCAACTATTTCAAAGGTTTCCTAAACATTTTTTACTTGTTGTAAAAAGGTATAAGAAAAAAATGAGAAAACAGATAATTTGAAAAAACATTAATTGAAAATTTTTATTAACTTAAAAAAGTTAATTTGAATTGGAAATTAGAGTATTTTCTACCCCAAACACAAAATTTGGTTCATTTTGAAATTTTAATGAAGCACATCCTTGGAGGATCCAACCAAAAAGAAGCATTAAAGTCGACGGATTTTGATGCTTTTTTTCATTTAATCTTATTTTTCAAAAAGTTTCTTGTTCTGTTTTTTAAACATTTATTAATTATTTATTTTAAAGGTTAAACTTAGAAACTATATCATATTTCTCCTCATTATCTTTTAATCAAGAGTCAAATTCTTTTTTTGTCTTAAAACTTAATAATTCATTTTGAGCATTTTCTTTTCTTTTAGGTTTAGCTCGAACTCATAAAGTACCAAAGATTTGGGTTGAATTATCATCACTTTTTTCTTTTTTGTTTTTATCATCCTTATCTTCACTTTCTGCTTTTTTCTTTTTTTCTTCAATCATTCAACCAGGTATAAAACGACATTTAAAAGGTGTTTCATTTTTAACAATAAAAATAAATTCATTTGAATTTTTCTTTAAAAAGTCTTCTGCTGAAACTTTCGCTTCTTTATCTTTTGAAATACTTTCACTTTTAGAATCATTTTCATTTTTATCTTTTGTAAATGTTTTTCTTTCAACTTCACTTGTTCCACTCATTGCTTCAAGTTCACGAGCAAATTCAACATTGGTTAATGCAAAGACAAAAAGACATTGACAAGAGTCAAAAATTTCTTGGTATACATGTTCGCCATATGTTTGAATTACTTGTGATTTAGATTGAAGAACTAAAAGAGCAAAAATATTTTCTCCTCTGTTTAAAGAAAAAATTTTAGGGACAAAGTCAATCTTTGGTAAATTACCAAATTCTTCCATAACATATTGTAAAGGAATTGGGAGTGCTGCAAGCCTTTTTTCTGATAAAAAGTCACGAGCTTTATTATAAATTGTTTTCATTAATAAAGTTGATAATGTGTTAATAGCTGAATTCTTATTACTTGTATCAATCTTTATAAATACCTTGCATGGAGCATTAAAAAGATCGGAGATATTAAAATTATTCTCAGAAGTAATTGATTTTATATTTTCATTTAAAAAAGGAGAAAGTTTTGAAATGAACACACTTTGCACATTTTTTGATTGTTGTGAATCATCAAAGTCACTTAAATAAAGTAAAGAAGTTGAACATAAGCGAAGAATAGGAAGAAACTTCTTTGTATCAACTGAAATAGAATGAGCGATAAGGTTGTAAATGTTAAAAGTTTTAGTTTCATACATTTTTGTTTCTAACCAAAAATAAATAAATCCTCTTAATCATTTATTACTGGTATTTGTAAAATAAGCATTTATATCATCAGATTGAGGGATTAATACATCACAAATTGATGTGATTGAATCATCACACTCTTGTTTCTTGTTTTTTTTTCATAAATCAATTATTTCAATTAATGGATTTCATTTCGAACTTATATCAGTACGAGAACCATTAAAGGCTATTTTTCTAATCTTTCCTGAATAATGATCATATAATTCTCATTTAGGATCGGTTATCACTTGCAAAGCATTATCATTTAAATCAACAGTGGGAAAAATGCAATTTTGAGTTTTGTGAGAACCGCTTCCTCCTATAAGTATGGAACTTCCTAGACATTTGCTTTTATATTTTTCTTGCAACTTGGCTCGTAATGCTGTCATTATTGTTAGCGTATAAATTTCGTTTAACCCAACAACTTTTCAACCCGGATTAACTGTTTCTGTTGCGTAATCTGTTAGTCTTGTAAATGCTTCAGTTGATAATCAATTTGCCATAAAATATCTATAAATAGATTATAGATTTTGAAAAGATTCTAATTTCTGCAAATTATAATTTTTTATATGAGTGAAAGAAAAAAAAGTAAAAATGCAATTAAAGTGACAAATAATACAATTATTGATACATTAATCCTTGGTGCAGGTCCAATTGGCTTATATTGTGGACAAAGTTGTTTAAAAAATAATATTAAATTCTTGATTTTTGAGAAGAAAGAAAATATTGGTGGACAAATATCTGCCTTATATCCTTTAAAAAATGTTTATGATTATCCATTTAAAAAAAATGTAATTGCACAAGAAATAATTGAAGAATTAAAGAAAGGAATTGAAAATTCAATCTTGCTCAATGTTCAAATAATTAATATTGTAAAAAAACAAAATTTATTCCATGTAAAATATTTTTTTAACAATAATGATTACAAAAATAAAAAAGAACAAAATGTTATTTGTAAAAATGTAATAAATTGTACAGGAATAGGAGAAATTTCCTTTAGAAAAATAGATTTTCCAATTGATAATATCAATAATGTTTTATATAGTGTTAATGACCCACAAATTTTTAAAGATAAGAAGGTTATTGTACTAGGAGGAGGAGATAGTGCTAGTGATTGAACAAACCAATTAAGTAGTATAGCAAAACAAATTTCATTAGTTTATCGAAAAAGTGTTCTTCGAAATAATAAAGAATTAGTCGAAAATGTTAGAAAATATTTAAATTTCAATGTTTTAAAAGCTCAAAATAATATTCTATATATCAAAGAAAATGATTCAAAACAAGAAAAGGAACTTAATTATGATTTCCTTCTTGTGTTGTATGGTTTAGAAATTGATGAAAATAATATTTCCTTATTCATTAAAATAAGGACTAAAGAAAATAAAATTATTGTTAATAAAAACCAACAAACTAATTTAAAAAATTTCTATGCTGCTGGAGATTGTTGTTGGGGAAAAAAAGAATATAAAATAGCTTCTGGATTTTTGGAAATTGATAAAATTATTGAACAAATAAAATAAGTATTTGTTTGCATTCTAAATTTATTAATTTTTATTTGTTTTAACCTAATTTAAATTAACTATATTTTGTGATTTTGCTTCATTTTTTCTTCAATTTCGATAACCAAAGATTGAGTTAACAAAAGAGAAACAATAAGTATATAAAGTGAATGAACTAACTAATAACATACTTAGATTTTGTGATTCAGTAAATTCAATAACATTAACTAATCATAAAGATATTGTTGAAACATTGGAAATGAATCACATTATTCATTGTTGTCTAATATAAAAAGTTGCAAAAAGCATAGCAACAATTGAAATTACCAATGCGATTGAATTTAATGAATGTTTTAACCAAAAAACAGGATTGGTTTTATTGTAATCTTTATTGCCAAAGAAGTTTAAAACCGGATCGATTGTTAATATAAAAGTGATTCCAATACTAGCAATAATGCTTCCAATTAATATTAATATAAATGTTTTTCTTTTAATACTAATCGGCTTTACTTCATCACTCTTAGGACTCATATTCTTTTTTCAAATATTAATACTTATACTATTCATTATTAAATAATAAAAGTTTAAAATTACACTACCATAATTTGTTGTTATTGCACTTGTGAAAATAAAGAAAATAACTGCAATTATTCCAAAATAGAAGTTTTCAACTCTCTTTTTTGCTAAAAGAACTATGCAACATAAGTTAGTAACACACGCAATTACAGAAGCAATGGGGGTTAAAATATCGATCCAATTAGTAGGTTTGACAACAAAAAAGTAAAGAAATAAATAAACTATGCAACCAGTAATATTTATACTAAATATTGTAATTGTATATGTTGAAAATTTTTTTCTTAGTTGAAAACCCATACTTAATACCTTATTAATTATATCGTTAATTTTGATTAGTTGTTTAGTTTTTAGCTCTTTTTTTATTTTTTAATTTTATAGTCTTTAAGTAGTTTTCTTGTTGTTTCAAGTCCTTGCATTGTTCCTATATCATATGCAACAAATTGTTTATCATAAACAAAATATTTTTCATTTTCTTTGATTGTTAAGTTGAATGCATCTTGTAAAAATTCAGTTTCAATTTTTTCAATAGCTTTAAAAATAGAACTAGGAAGACGATAAATGCATGAAGAACATAAATATTGACCAGGTTGTGTTAGAAAAGGTTTTTCAA
>JAIRKL010000030.1 GCA_031260145.1 Mycoplasmataceae bacterium | reverse complement strand
AGATTAGTCTTTATGGCAAACCCACAGGAGGAGCGAATGACCTGGCTACTAATATAGAAATATATTGATTAGCAAGTCCTTATTAAAAAAGCACAATCAAGAAATTGGTTGTGCTTTTTTGTATTTTAATTACATTTTTATATTTATAAAAAAGAAATAAACTAAATATTTTTCTCTTTTTTGTTAGTGTAACAAATAATAATAAGAACAATTAATAATAACATTTTAGAGATATTTGGAATTAAATAAGTCGTTATATTTGTTTTAGGATTTTGAATTTGTCACAAAATACTAGAAATTAAGGTTACAAAAGCATTTATAACCTCGAAAACAACTGAAATAGAAATAAATAAAATACTTAGATAAGAAAAAATTTTAATGGTTGTACCGCAATCTTTATATTGTCTTAAATATCCAATAATAATTATTGCAAGTCCAATATAAACAAACAACGAACTCCAATTACCAATTAGGTTAATAAAACTAAAAATTTTTTTTGAAGTATCATCATAATTATTAATGCCTTCATATACTGAATCTTCAATATAAAAGCATCCCACAAAGGTTAAAATAAGAAAATATGATAAAAGAAGAAGAATAATTAAAAAATATTTTTTAAACTCACTTTTTGTATTAACTTTTTTGAAAAATAAAATTTCTTTCTTCTCAAAAGAAGTTTTCATCATATCAATAGTAAATAATCCCCAATTATTTGCAACACTAAAAATTGCAATAGCAACTAAAAACAATAAAATAAATTTAAGAATTTTAACTCATAAAATATTAGGATCTCCAAGATGAGAGGTTAATTCTACTAATGTTCCATTTTTTGTTCCAAGAACTAAACAAATACTAAATGTTAAATAAACCACACCAACCAATAAAATTCCAAGAATCATCGCTTTTGGGAATTGTTTTGGTTCTTTCATTCTTGATTCAATAGAACTTGAGTTATAAAAACCATCGAAAGAGAAGAAAATAGCCGGAATAGAAGCGATAATTCCTAGATAAGGAGAAAATGTTGTTAATGAGAAAGGTTTATTAGAAGGAATGTTTAAATGACTATCTATAAGAGGAATTTGAGGCTTTCCTTGATTAACAATAAAGAAAACAAGAAGTCCTGCAATTATACCAAAAAGTAAAGGAATAAATTTAAGCAATGAAAAAATACTATTTTGAACAAGAATTGCTTTTTTAGAAAATATTGGAATTAGGATAAAATAGAAAAATAAAATTATTGCGAATACTATCATTAGTCAAGAATTAATTGAAACACCATTGATAAAAACTGATAAAGCATCCATTATCGATTGAATAGCATAATAAGGTAAATAGAACATAAGAACAGGAATAGAAAAATATAACATAAAATTTCTAACTCCTTTGTAAAAATAATTATTGCAAAAAACTTTTGCTCAACCGTATATCCCGATCTCATTTTTTAATTTTGCCTTAATTGCTACTTGCTTAATACTAACACATAAGCAAATAATTGCAAAAATAGAAACTAATCAAGCAATAATGAGAAAAGTTAATGAACCAGTATTAGCAATAATGGTATTATTTTTAAAAAATATTCCAGTTCCAACACAAGAACCAAAAACAAAAAAAACAACAGTTCAAAATCCTATTTTCTTTTGTTCCATTTTTTTATAATGAGATTTAATATATATAAATTATAATTTATTTATTATTATGAAATGAAGAAGAATTGGAAGTTTTATTCTTTCACTTTTTTTAATTTCTTCTTGTGCTTTTCCTTTCTTTTTTCTAACTTCTTGTAGCAATAAAAAAAAAGATAATAATTTTTTTTCACTTTCTCAATATACACAAGGTGACAATTTAAATGGAATGCGAATAATTTTTGATCCTTCTATTTTCACTTCAATAAATGATAAAAGGTGACTTGAAATTTTGCCAAACAATTCAGGCTTTTTCATTGGGCCTAAAAACATTCAAGATATTAATATTGAAACCAAAAATTTAAAAGATCTTTCCAAAACTACTGGCCTATGATTTTATAAAGGAAATTTAAATTTAACATTCTTACAAAGAAATACTATCTTCTCTAATTTAAATCCTGAAAATAATATTATTTTTTTTAATAGATTTTCTCCTTTTGATGAAGATACATCTGAAACTAATTATTTGAATGAAGCGAACCTTTCAATGGATCCAATGATACCGTTAGGTTTTGATCCAAATGGACATTATACAAATACCTATCTTTTTAACTCTCGAATTTATGAAGTTGATTCATCTTTTAATTTTAAAGAAATGAGCGAAGAAAAAATAAAAAAAATAGGATCATTGCTTTATTTTAAAAGAGATTTCGAAGATAAAGAATTTAATAATAAAGTTGACAAAAGTTTGCTTTTTCCTACTAACATCAATCCTAAAGGATTAGAATTTGATTTTTCATTCGAAGAAAACGATATTAGCACTTGATGTGCAAATAATAATGATTGAAAAGGAATTTATTTATTTGTGGGATGAGATAAACTTAATAAATCAAAAAAATTTGCTTCCTATTCTCCTTCGGATTTTAAAAATACTTTATTTTTTAATTTCACCGAATCAACAATTGATGTCGAACCCGCAAACTATACATCTAATATTTTCTTGGTTTATATTAATCCATTATTGTTAGGAGACGAAGATTTTTCATTAATAAATAAAGTATCATATAGTGATTTAAAACAAGATGGTTTTTCACTTTCTCCTATTGTCTTTGATAATAATATGGATTTTGAAACTAAAAACGGTGTTTTATTTAATCAAATTGTTGATTTTTACGCAGAGGATTTACCGGAATGAATTTCGATATCAAAAAACGGTGTTTTAAGTTTGAATCCTGAATATAAAGAAACAACATTAACTAATGCAAAAGTAAAGATTACTGTTGCAATTAATAAAGATAATGCTTTTGGAAGATTTACAAACCTTAAACCTTTTACATATGAAATATTTTTTTATAATGATACAAATAATGATGAACAAACTCATTTTTTTTCTTTCAATAAAACCAATGAATCCAAAAAAAATTGAAATGAAATTATTTTTGATTCTTCAAAAGAAAATATTACCATTCCCAATGTTCTTTTACAAATAAAAAACAATGTAGTAAGTGAGGCAAATACCTTACCCTCGAAATGTAAAATCGAAAGTGATGATGAAGAAAATTATGGAATAACACTAAACTCAGAATGAAGTTATTGTTCTGGCACTCCAAACAAAATTTTTTGTGTTGATAGTGAAAAACTTCCAACTGATTCCAAAACTCATTATGTTACTGTGATTTTTCAAGATAATAATGAAAATGAAATTGGAAGAATAAGGTTAGCGATTTACGAAAAAAATGAAATTTCAAAAGAAAAAATTTGTCCTTACTCCATTTTTTTTATCAATGAAGAAGGAGAATGTGATAAGATAGCTCCTTGAATATTTGAAAATAAAAAAGAAAAAGTTAAATTTGAATCAAAAAAAACTACATTAAGAAAATATAACTTTTTAAAAGTTTCTAACTATAAAAGTTCTGATTTTGTTTTTAAACAAAAATACGACTATAATAATTCCAATAAATTTTTTATATTTTTTATTTCATCTTTGATTGATAAAATACTTTTCTTGTAAAATAATTTTTAGTTATTCTAAAATAATAATCCCAAAGATATTCACCAGTAAAAAAAAATTGATGTTTTCACATGATATTTTGTGTCACAAACACATCTCTATTTCATCCATTGACACATACAGTTAAATTACTTGAAAAATTTGGTAAAATTATTCCATCTTTAGGTTATTTAAAACAATAATGGCATTGAGTTTTGTATTTAATTTTTGAATTTCTTCTCCTTGAAGTCTTTGAACTAATTCAATATTAGTTATTCTTCCATCAATATTATCTAATTTTGAATCAATCTTTTCTAATCTTTTTAAAATCTCATTAATAATATCTGGTTTTGGTGTTCTTCTAGAATAAGTGTATTCTATTGCACTAAAATCAGTTCCTTGTTCAAACACATTACTTGAGGTTCTGTTAACTATGAA
>JAIRKL010000029.1 GCA_031260145.1 Mycoplasmataceae bacterium | reverse complement strand
AAGATGATATGTTTTTTAAAGACTATAAACTTAAACCATTTATTTTAAAAACTTTAAGTGATTTAAAAATAAAGGAAACAACTAAAATTCAAGAAGAAAGTTTACCTCTAACATTAAATAAGAAAAGTTTAATAATAACAAGTCAAACAGGAAGTGGAAAAACATTATGCTATTTAATTCCTTCGTTAAATAATTTAAATCTTGAAGAAATAAAAACACAAGTTATTGTTATTTTGCCAACGAAGGAACTTGCAAGACAGATATATTCTAAATATCTTGATTTTTTAAAAAATGAAACAAATTTAAAAGTTACCTTATTAATTGGGAATAGTGATTTAGAACAGCAAAAAAGAAGTATAAAGAATAAACCACCACATGTAATCATCGGCACAACTATTAGAATTCTTGAATTTTTAAAAGAAAAAATAATTAACAGAAACATAAAAACACTTGTGTTAGATGAGGTTGATATGTTAATGGATAATGGTTTTTCAAGGGATATAAACGAAATTCTTAGTTACTTGCAAAATGATTCATTGCAAAAAATCGCTTGTAGTGCAACAACACATGAATCAATTGCAAATCAATTTGGTAAATATTTTAAAGATACAAAGGTTATTTCAACTTCGAAATCAATTTGAACTAATCAAAATGTTTCAAATAATATTGTTTATACAAGTGATAATTCAAACCCAATAAAAACCTTAATTATACTTGTAAAACTTATTAACCCTTATTTTTGTATTATTTTTTGTAATACAAAAAAAGATACAAAGGAAATATATGATAATTTGATAAAGAACTTTTCTGATAAAAAAATAGGAATACTTCATAAAGATCTTTCTACAAGACAAAGAAAAAGGGTTTTTACCGATATTAATAATAATCAATATCAATATTTAGTTGCAACTGATTTAGCAAGCAGAGGTATTGATATAGTTGGTGCTGATGTAGTCATTTCCTATGGTTTGCCAGAAGATGATCAATGATATATGCACCGAATAGGTAGAGTTGGAAGATATAAAAATGTTGGTTCATCCTTTGTTATTTATAAACAAGATTCTGATGCGATGATTAATCGATTAACAAAAAAGAAAATTAATTTTCACTTTTATTTACTAAAGAATGATAAGATGATTGATAAACCTTTGAAATTACGAATTATTAAAAAGAGAATGTTTGATAAACAAACAAATGATAAAATTAAAACAATTTATAATCTTTCCAAAAATAAGGTTAAACCAGGATATAAAAAGAAAATGAAAAAAAAGATTGAAAAGATTAAACAAAAAGTTAAGCATGAATATATTGAAAAGAAAATAAAACAAAGTTTATTAAGAAAAAATATTGAAGAGAACAAGAAACTATTGAAGAAAAAAAAATAAATTTTGTTATAATATATTTGTTATGACACAACTTTCAAATTATTTTTTTGCTATATTAACTGATGAAAGTGGTGCCAGTGGTTTTAAAGGTTTGTTAGAAAAATATTTAGGAACTTCAGGAGGAACTGCTGTATATGCTATTCTACTTGCTGTAATTAATATTGTTTTAATTTTTGTTATTATTCAACAAATCTTCCGTTTATTACACGCTTTACAAGAAAAGAATTCTGCCGATGAAAAAGAAAGAGCCGATGCGATGATTACTGTTAAGGGTGCAATAATTACAATTATTATTGTTGCAGTTGTTGGTGTCGCAGGAATTAATATGTTCTTTGCATTTAGTGACTCATTCATCAAAGTTGCATCAGGACAATCAATCTAATTTTCAATGGATAATAGTTCATTCTTTTCCATTCTGCCATTCTTATTAGTAGTTGGAGTAATTATTTTTTTCATTATGAAAAAGAAGAAGAAAAATAAAGAACAAACTAATAAAGTAAGTATAAGAAGAGAAAAAGATGAAGTTTGAAAAACAATAAAAGAATACAGCAAAAGTAATATTAACTCACGATCTGGAGAAATAATAAATCATTATGTTGCAAAAAGAACCGAAATTGATTATATTCCTCCTCATTTATCATCTTTTTGTAGGAGAATGAAAAAAGCTGAGATTGATATAAGAAAATGGGTTAATGGTAAGAAAAAAGAAGAAATAAGGAATAAGAGAGATTTATATGTTGTTTGTTTTCAAACTAGAAATGTGAAAACAAATACCACAAATCCTCCGGAAGCTTTTGAATGTGAAGTTATTAAAGTTCCTATTAACAAAAAGGAAATAAAACAAAAAATAGTAATTACACAAAGTCTTAATTTTACAAAGGAGATGGAATGGATTGCTCCTTTGCGTTCTATTGAGCAAAAAAGAATTGAAAGAGAAGAAAAAATGATTAAGAAAATACAAGAGAAGATACGAAAAAAAGAAGAAAAAAGGAAGAATAAGTTAATTAAAATCAATGCTAAGAAAATTGAAAATAAGGAAAGTAAATAATAATACTTTCCAACACTTCAAGTCAATAATCACTTGTGAACTTGATAAAGTTATTCTGTTTTTAAATTGTTTAAAAAAATAACATTATTTATTTTTCTAATTTCTTCTCCTTGAGCTTTTTGTGTTTCTCTTATTTCTTTAATTTCTTCTCCTTGAACTTTTTGAACTAGTTCAATATTAGTAATTCTTTCATCCATATTATCAATCTTCGTATCCATTTTTTCTAATTTTGAATCGATCTTCTCCAACCTTTTTAAAATCTCATTAATAATATCTGGTTTTGGTGTTCTTCTAGAATAAGTGTATTCTATTGCACTAAAATCAGTTCCTTGTTCAAACACATTACTTGAGGTTCTGTTAACTATGAA
>JAIRKL010000025.1 GCA_031260145.1 Mycoplasmataceae bacterium | reverse complement strand
TAAGGACTTGCTAATCAATATATTTCTATATTAGTAGCCAGGTCATTCGCTCCTCCTGTGGGTTTGCCATAAAGACTAATCTTAGGATCTGTACTAATAATTTAGTACCATCCTAAAACTATGTATCCAAATCATCATTTTCATCCATGGTTTTAGGCTGTCCTGAAAATATACCGGACTAAAATCGGGTATACATATATATTATAAAAAAAATATAATTTTTTTAAGCTTCAGTGGCGGAATGGTAGACGCAGTAGACTCAAAATCTACCGACAGTGATGTCATACGGGTTCAAGTCCCTTTTGAAGCACCATTTTTATTCCTTCTATTCTTGAATATTGTTAACAAACAATAAAAATTTTTTCTAAATAAGAATTATTTAAGTTTATTTAGTATTAGATTCAATAAATCAATTTTATCATTATTTTTGTTGCTATTTGATTTCTTTTTTATTTCTTCATACTTCTTGATAAGAAAAGAAATGTATTGTTCTAAAACTTTATTATTTCTTTTATATTTCCCTAAAAGGAAGTATTTTTCATTGATATTCTTCATTAGTTTATTCTTTTTAATTTTGGTATTTTTAACCAACATTATTTGGTAGAAATAATTGTTTTCATAAACATACTCAGTTTTTTTTTCTAAAAATCCATTTTTTTGTAAAAAAATACGTAATTCATATTCATTATTATTTGGGACAAAAATAAAGTATTTTATTTTAATATCGGAATTTGCATTTTCAATAATATCGATAATATTTCTTCCACCTATTCCACTAATGACACAAAAATCTATTTTTTTTTCAATTTCATTAGTTTGCAAACCGTTAGCGATGAAATTTTTTGTTTTTAAAAAAAGACTTTGTTTTTTAATATTTGAAATTCCATTTTCCAATGGTTTTTTATTAATATCAATATTGTAAGCAAACTTAGCTTTCTTGGTTTTCAATGCATATATACTAGTATAACAATGATCACAGCCAACATCAACTATCACAGAATTTCTTTTGATATTTTTAAGAATATTTTCTATTCGCTTGTTAGAAAAGGAAAAATTGCTTTTCATTAATTTTTTTCATTAATAATATATTCAATTGCTTTTGCAACACCATTTTTAAATTCTGGAACATAATATTTTGCATGTTCTTTAACTCTTTGGTCTTTTGTTTTAATTGCAATTGGTAAAGATACAATATCAAAAAGATTAATATCATTACCACTATCACCAATAGCGGCGGCTTCTTCTTTTGAAAAACCTTCATATTTCATTATTTCGCTCGCAGCACTAGCTTTGTTAATTCCAAAAGCGTTAATTTCTAATGTTCATTTGCTTGTATGTGTATATGAAATAAGTCCTTTGAAATCTTGCTCTAAAAAAATTTTAAACATCTCTATTTTAGTTTTTTGTAATGAAAAAATAATAATTTTAAAACTCGAAAGATTGGTGTTTTCTCGTATTTTTAATACATTAAGATTTTTAAACATTTTTAAAAACCCTCAAAATCAAACAGTTTTCATATACACTCCTCTTTTTTCATTAGCTTCGGGTGTGTAAAATAATGAACCGAGTTTGTATTTTTTACATAAATCAAAAATTTTTCAAGCAATATCATTTTCAATTAAATGTTTAATTATTAAATTATTTTTTTTATCAATAATATATCCACCTGTTGAACAAATTAAAAAATCTTCTTCTTTTCCTAAAGCTTCATTTATTTGTTCTTGAAATCGGTAACAGCTAACGATGCTTCTTCCAGTTGCTAAAACAAATTTCCCTCCTAAATCAATGTATTTTTTTATTCCAATAATATTTTTTTTAGAAATTTTATGCATTCATTTTGCTAATGTGTTATCAATATCACAAAAAATTATTTTTTTCATTTTTCTTTATTAATACTAGAATTATTAATATTATATTTTGTATTTATATAAATACAAAAACAAAAATAAAAACAATAGTAAAAATTATAATAATGTAAACAATATTTTTAGGTATATGCATAAAATAATTTTTTTTGGAACCTCATTAATTAGTGCTAAAATATTACAATATTTATTAACTGATAAAGAGGTTGAAGTTTTAGCAGTAGTTTGTCAACCTGATCAAAAAAAAATACCAGAGACTAAGAAAGTTGCATTACAAAATAATTTAAAGTTTTATCAACCTGAAAAACTTAAAACAATTTTTGAAGAATTGAAAGGATTGCAATCAGATTTAATCTTAACTTGTTCTTATGGAAAAATAATTCCGAGAATATATTTAAATATGCCAAAATATAAATGCATAAATATTCATACTTCATTACTTCCCAAACTTAGAGGGCCAAACCCAATTCGTTATGCGATATTACAAAATGAAAAAAAAACAGGAGTTACTTTAATGTATATGGAAGAAGGATTGGATACTGGTAACATAATTTTTCAACAAGAGGTTGAAATTACAAGTAAGGAAACATATTCAACTTTATATGAGAAACTTTCGGAAGCTTCCATTCAAATTCTTAAGCAACATCTCCATTCTCTTTTCTCTGATAATGTAATTTCTTATAAACAAATTGAAGAAAACGCAACATTTTGTGAAAAATTAACAAGAGAAAAAGAAAAGATTGATTGAGAAAAAACTATTGTTGAAATAGATTGTTTAGTACGTAGTTTAAAAGAAGAACCTATCGCTTTTGTAAAATATGAAGATTTAGAAATTAAGATTCATAATATTGAAATTTTTAATTCTTCTTCTGATTCTTGAAATGAATTATGAAATAATAATAAAGAAAAAGAAAATGGTACAATTTTAAAAATTAATAAGGAAGGTATTTTTGTAAAAGCAAAAGATGGAATAGTTATTATTGACAAACTGCAATTACCCTCAAAAAAACCTGTTTTAGTGAAGGATATGATAAATGGTAGACATATTTTTCTTGTTGATAAAAAATTTATTTAATAATGAAATTATTTAACAACAACATCTTTATAAAATAAACTAGGTGAATATCAGGCAGTTGCTGAGTTAGGATGAAAACTATATAAAATTGGTTGATTAACGCCAATCTCCACACTAATTTCCAACGCAGAAGATTCAATGGTGATTTTAAAAATGTTTGTTTCAAAAGAATTAGAAGTAATTTTTTCTTTTCCACCCACAAAGGAAAAATTACTAATTTCACCATTTAAAATACCGTTGCATTCAAAATTTAAGTATTCTCAATATACATTTTCTCTAAAATCAGCATTATCAAATTCTTTTTTTAATAGTGTTAAACTTAAAGATTCAGAATCGGCTAAAATTGTTGCAAGATTTGTATTTGTATAAATCGTATGTTCGTTTGAAAAATTACATTTTTTAGATATTACATTAATTAATTGATTAGCTTCATCTTTATTTTGAATAGAAACTTGATCAAAAACTGCAATTTTTGCATATTTATTTTCACTAACCTTTTTTGCACAACTTGTTAAAAAGAAAAGTGAAATAAGTGAACAAGAAAAAAATACACTAGATAAAAAGGGAATATTTTTTTTATTTATAAATAACTTCATAAAAAGATTATATTTTTACAAACTATTTTTCTGCTTCTTTTAACTCTTCTTGTTGTTGAATATTTTCTTCTTTTTCTTCTGGTTTTACTTCAACTTTAACTTCCTTAACTTGTTCATTTTTATTAGTAAAATCAGAAACAATTTTATTTTTATTGTTTAATTTAGCTAATTGAGATTTAATACGATTAGCTTTATTTTTCTTAATTTTTCCTTTTGCTAAAGCAGAATCTGTTTTTTGGTAAATTGTTTTTAAACTTTCGTCAGAAGGAGAATTTCTAAATTTTTTTCGCAGTGTTTTTAAAGTAGAAATAACAATTTTATTTCTAATATTTCTTTTTTTATTCTTACGAACACTTTTAATATTAGATTTAATATTTGCCATGATATAATTACATAATAATTATATTATTTTTTCAAATTATTAAATCGAAAATATACAACATCACCATCTTGCATTAAATAATCCTTCCCTTCAATTCTGATTTTTCCATTTTCTTTTGCCTTTAATTCTGTTCCATATTTATAAAGTTCATCTCATTCAATAATTTCCGCTTTAATGAATCATTTTTCAATATCGCTATGAATAATTCCAGCGCATTCTTTTGTTGTCATATTTTTATAAAAACTTCATGCTTTTGTTTCACTTTTGCCAAAAGTAAAGAAGGTTTGTATTCCTAAGGTGTCATAAGTTGTTTTTATCAAATAATCCAGCCCCGATATTTTGATATTCATTTCTTGTAAGAAAAGCTTTTTTTCTTCATTATCCAATTTGCTAATCTCATATTCGATATTAATCGCTATTGGGATAATTATTTTCTTTTCTCCAATAAATTTTTTAAGATTATTGAAGTTTTCATTATTTTCTGGGTTAGAAATATCCTCATCATCAATATTAGCAATATAAATAATAGGTTTAATAGTTAAAAGATTGCATTCCTTGATTATTCCCCATTCTTTTTCACCTTCGAAATCCATTTTAGAAATAAAGTATTCTTTTTCTAAAAAAGATACAACTTTTTCACAAATTCTTAACTCCTCGATATATTCTGGCTTTCCACTTTTTGCTAATCCTTTAATCTTAGAAATTTTTTTTTCCATAGTTTGTAAATCAGAAAGGAAAAGTTCAGTGTTAATAATATTACAATCGCAAACAGGATCAATTGAAGAACTTACATGAGTAATATTTTTATCCTTAAAACAACGGATAACATGACAAATTGCATCTGTTTCTCTGATATTAGTAAGAAATTGATTTCCTAAACCTTCGCCTTTTGAAGCGCCTTTTACCAATCCTGCAATATCAGTAAAGTGACAAACAGCTGGTGTTATTTTATCTGGATTTATTAAAGAAGCTAATTTTATAAGTCTTTCATCGAAAACCTTAACAATGCCATGATTTGGTTCAATTGTAGCAAAAGGATAATTGGCAGCTTCAACATTAGAATTAGTTAATGAGTTAAAAAGAGTTGATTTACCTACATTTGGCATTCCAATTATACCCGCTTTAAGACTCATTAGTTTATACTTTTTTTAATTTCCTCAAGTTTCGGATTAGTACGAATTATTTCTTCAATTTTCTTTATTCTTCCTCTTGCTACATCTTTTGTTATTTTAAAATATTTTGCAATATCTTCAACAATCATCTTTGTTTTGTTATCAAGTCCATATTTCATACAAAACATTTCATATTGTTCATTAGTTAAAATTTCTCTTATTATTTTCTTAGCATTATCGAAACTACTTAAAGAAGTGAATTCTGACTCATCATTAATTTCCTCTTCAGATTTTTGTTCATCATCTTTTTGTTGTTCCTCCCCTAATCAATAAACATTTTTAATCATTGAATCATAATAATTAAGTTTTTCCTCATCAATATTTATTTTTAGTTTTTTAAATTCTTCTGCAAGTTCATGATTTGATGGCTCTTTACCACTTCGGTATAATAGTTTATTTTTTTCACGTGTTATTATTCGCAAATCTGCTAAAATATTAACAGGCAAGCGAACAAATCTATTGTACTGGTTGATGTATATAGTAATTGCTTGTAATATATTTGGTACTGCGTATGTGCTAAAACGGAAACCTTTTGTAGGTTCAAAACTATTTACACTTTTGATTAACCCTTTTAGGCCAACAGAAAATAATTCTTCAACATTTATTTTTTCAGTTTTATATTTTTGAGCAAGAGGGATTATTAATTTTAAACTATTGTTAACTATTGAATCCCTTGCTTTTTTAGCAACAAATGGGTTAGAAGAATGAACATTAGCAAATAATTTTTGTTCTTCTTCCTTGGTTAAATTCTTCGCGCTTTTAATAATCTCAGTATAGCTTTCTAAGTATCTATTCTCTGACATATGTTAATTATATCACTTAAATTAATAAACTAAATTGTTTTGTGATTATTGTTATAATACTTAATAATTTTATTTTTTGCTTCATTTTCATATTGTTTAACTTTATCTTTCGTGATTTTTAAAATATTAGCAATTTTATCATATGATTGATCTCCTTCTTCCATTATTTTTTCCAGTGATTTCATAGTATATTTGAATTTAGTTCCTTTTTCCGATATTTGTGATAAACGAGTAACAAAATTATCCATAAATGTTCCAGTTCTTAATGATAATACAATTCATTCCCAACTATCTGTAATGATGGTCTCAAAAATTTCAATTATTCTTCTTTTTTTCTTATCAGCAATAAAAAAATCTTCAGAGCTATTTCCTTCTTCTTTAACAAAATCAATAACAGAACTTTCTTCATCTGTTCTTAAAGAACCATCGAGAGAAATAGGAGCGGTTGTTATAGTTTTATATTGAATAACTTCACTAGGTTTATATCCAGCAGCAAGACTCAGTTCTTCAATAGAAGGTTTTCTTCCAAATTCATTTGTCATTTTTTCTTCCAAAATTCTTAATTGGTTAATTCTTTCAGTGATATGAATTGGTGTTCTAATCATTTTTCCATATTCCATGATACATTGTGTTACACGTTGTCTAATCCATCAAGTAGCATAAGTACCTAATTTGGTGTTACAAGAAGGTTGAAATTTAGTAATTGAAAATAATAATCCGCCATATCCAGCTTGAATTAAATCATTTAGATCAACACCTTTATTCATATGTTTTTTAGCAACTGATACAACAAGACGAAGATTTGAAGTAACGAGTTTATCTTTTGCTTTCTTCCTTAATAACATATCGGGACTTGTTTGAAAGATTTCAATGTTTTTATTTTCTTCATCAATTGATAAAATTTTACTTTTGGATACAACACCCATTAATGTATTTTTTAAAATATCATTAATTTTTTTTGATATTTTTTCACTACCGCTGTCAATTGTTTTTTCGTTTAATATTTTTCCTAAATCACTTCCCGTGTAATCTGAACCAATAAGATTCAAATTATTATTTTCAATTAAATTAGTAATCAATTCAATTTCAGATTCTGAAAGTTTACCAAGTTTTCCATATTCTCTAATAATGAAAGGAATTTTAACAGCTGAATTTTCAGAACCAGAAACATTTGTTTTTTTAATAATTTTTGTATTAAAGACATTTTCTATTAATTCTTCACGAGTTTTAGGGAGCTTTGCAATTTTCTTTTCAGCTTTTTCAATAATTTTTCTATTCTTTTCTATTCTTTTCTTTTCAGCTTTTAAGTTTTTATTTTTCAGCTTTTTTTCTTCTTTTTTAGCCAATTTTTTTTCAATATTAATTTCTTTCTTATTTTTTTTTTGATATTTTGCCACAATCTATAATATTTTATATTGTTATATATAAAAAAATTTTTTTTGGGTAAGAAAACGATAATAAAAAGGATATAATTTTTTTGTTATGAGTCTTGAAACAATTATTGTGAATGATGAGAATACTTTTGATGTTCTAATAATTGGGTCAGGACCTGCTGGTTTAACAGCTGCATTATATACTTCTCGCGCTGGTTTTAAAACGGGATTTATTGAACGTTCTACACCTGGAGGAAAGGTTACAACATTAAAAAATGTCACTAATTTTCCTGGAATCGATCATATTTCTGGTTCATCGCTTTCTTTAAATTTTTTTAAACAAGCGAAAACTTATGGTGCTAAATATTTATATGGTAATGTTACAAGAATTTCTAAAAAAATGGGATATTTTTCAGTTTCAACTCAAGAAAATGATTTGTGACTAGCGAAAGTTATCATTATTGCAACTGGTGTTGAAGATATAAAATTGGATTGTCCAAATGCAAAAAATTTTGAAAAAATAGGAATAAGTTATTGCGCAACATGTGATGGATATTTAACTAAAAATAAAAAGGTAGTAGTTGTAGGAAATAATGAAGAAGCTATTTCTACTTCTATCTTTATCGCTTCGTTAGCAAAACAAGTGACACTTGTATATTTGGGGAAAATAGAAAATAAAGATGTTTTAAATAATTCAAAAAATACTATTACCATTAAAGAGAATGTAAAAATTAATAATGTTTATGGTTCCTCATTCAAATTAGAAGGAATAACATTGATAAATGAAAAAGGGAGTGAAAAAATAAATTGTGATTTTATTTTTGTTAACCTAGGAGTTACACCAGCTGTTAGTTTTTTATCTGAGTTTAAAGAAATTATTAATTCAGAAGGAATTATTGAAACTAATGAAAATAAACAAACAAAAATCAATGGAATATATGCAGTTGGCGATGTTTCCAAAACTTTAAATAGACAAATAATCACTGCCGCTAATGATGGTGCAATAGCAGGAATAAGTGTTGTTGAGTATTTAAACTTATTTAAAAAATAAAAAGCTTGTTTAAAAATTCATATTTTTGCAATAAAATTGCCACAAATTTATATAGCCTAAACTCATTCTTGTTTATTTATAATTTTAATAATATTAAAAAAAGTAAATATGATAGAAAAAAATTCCTTAACTGATGTTGATTTTATAAAAAAAATTGAACAAGAACTTTTATCTGTTTTTCTTTGCAATAAACCTATTTTTGCCGAATTTTCTTCAGAAATTAAACCAAGTGATTTTTTAGTTCCAATCCATAAACAAATTTTTTTAGCAATGTTAAAAATTAAAGATGATGGAAAAATGTTGGATCTTACTATTTTACTCGAATTTTTTGCTCAACATGAAGATTTTCAATTCTCTGAATGAGAAAACACTTTACATTTATTAGAAGCTAACTATTCTGGTAATGATGTAGTTGCAGATTATTTGGATATAGTTAAATGTGCTTCCATTAAAAGACAAATTGATTTTTTATGTGAGAAAATAACTAATTCTCAATGGCCATTTACCGAATTTGATAAAAAACTTACTGAGTTTTATACATTATTTAATGAAATTATTTGGAATAACAATCGTGGATTTAATGATCTTATTTCACCAAGTGATGCCATTATTCAATTAGAAAAACTTAAAAATAAAAATTATGATAAAATTTGTAATGTGGTTCCCATTGGTATCAAAAGCATAGATGATATGTTACATGATGGTGGAATGAACAAAGGAGGAGTATATGTTTTAGCAGCTCCTCCAGGAACTGGAAAAACAGCTTTCGCTTTAAATATTATCGAACATGAGGCAGTTTTATTATCTTTTGAGGATTATACAAATAGAAAACCACCTATAATCTTACTCTTTTCATTAGAAATGACAGTTGTGGAATTAGCACAAAGAATGATTGCGATGATTGCAGATAAACCATTTAATGAACTTAACAATTCAACATTGGAATTAGATAAACAGCGTTTTAACACTGCAAAAAATATTTTTTCTTCCTTCCCGTTAAAAATTTTTCCAGGACAAGATATTAATGTTATGGAAGTTAGAAAGAATATTAATATATTAACAAAAGCGAATGATTTAAAACTTGTAATTATCGATCACTTACACATTATGTCTGGTACAAGTCCAAAACAAAGTGAATATGAAAAAATAAGTGAGATTACTAATATGATTAGACAAATCGCAAAAGATTACAATATACCAATCCTTCTATTGTGTCAATTAGATAAAAGTGCAACAAAAACAGGTTCAAGTGAACAAATAACAATGGCAAATTTAAGAGGAAGTGGAACTATTGCACAAGATGCTAACTCTATTTTTATTTTACAAGAAAAAAATAAACAAAATGATGATACAAAAAGTGATGCTCGTTTTATTACTTTTAAAATAGAAAAACAAAGAGCAGGGAAAAAAGGTTCGGTTCAACTCCATTTTTTTGGTCCAACATTTAAATTTACAGAAATACAAGAAAGGAAGAATTAGTCTTTTATAAAAGACTTTTTCATTTTGAGAATTTGTTATTCTTCTATTTTTCTGAAAATTCGTTTTTCAAGTTCGGTTTGAATTACTAATTTGAGATAACGATGAATTATTTTTTTAGTTTTAAAAAGAAGGTTCCTATTTTTTTGACAAGAATCAAACTCTTCGATTAAGTAATTATAAAATCAAACGGCATTAATATAACACATATCTATTAGTGTTGATTCATATAAATTTGCATATCTAACAAATTTTTTAATTTCAGAATGTCCTAAATTTTCAGCTCTAATATAGTTTGCAAAGTCTCAATACTTATTATTCATACATGCATCATCTTCATCAAGAAAAAAAACCCTTTTATAGTTAATAATAATATTTTTTCTTCATAAAGATTGATGAGAAAAAACATTTGCTAACTTCCTATACCTTTTAATAAGATTTTTATAAGCAATTATTATTTTCTCGTCAAAATTTTCAAAATTGCTTTCTCTAATGTCAAATCCTTCAAATCTTTTAACTCCATTAACTAAGTTAGGAGGGTGGTGGAATTTTTCTATTTCAGCAGCAACCTTTTTTAGTGTTTTAGTTGAACCTGCTTCCCATTTTAAAAGTTCATGTCCATATGTTCATTTTTTTATATAACTTCCTGTTTCTTTATCAAAAAAAAGGAGATTATTATCTTTTAAGATTTTAAAAATCTTACTTTTTTGAGCTAATTCATTTCTTTTTAATTTTTTTAATTTTACTTGGAATTTCTCATTTTTCTTCGTTTCGATAAAAAAATTTAGGTTTTTAGAAATTCTTGATTTTATATTAACTATGTATAAAATATCATCTTTTTGGAGTGTTTTAATATTTTTTAATATAAAATCCAATGCACTTATTTTTTTAGTGTCATTATGTTTTAAAATATAAGGAATGGTACATTTTATTTCTTGTAATTTTAAAAAGATTAAAAATAATCCTAAAAAGATTACAATAATGTCAGAAACACAATTAGCTATTAGTCCTTTTTCGCCAATTGTGAATAATTGAGCAGTATCTTCACAAAATCAAAAAATATTAAGAAAGAATAAACCAATCAGATATTTAAAACTTAGTGAAAATGTATCCTTCGTTAAGAATGATTTGATATCTTGTCCCAAAATTCCAAGAACCAAACCAAGGGAAATAATAACAGGAATAATAAACCATCAAATATCAGATACAACCCCTCCAATGAAAAAAGGAATAGCAAGAAGCTGTGAAGATATAAAAACTATAAGAAAGTAAAGAAACATTTTTAATTTTTTTCTTTTCTTAAAAACAAAATAAAGTATTGAGGAAGTACCGATTATATCAAATAATGAATAAACAAAACCAAGAATTTGTGCTATTAAAGCGACATAAGGACTAACTTCTTTATAACTTCCTCATTTTTCAATAACACTTCCAATATTACCACTGTATTGTGTGTAATGTAATGTATCGACAACAACATCAAAACAAACTCAGAGTAGTGAATAAGATTCGCTATCTTTGGTTTTGAAAGAGTTTTTAATTAGAGTATAACATAAAAAAATATTAACAAAAACACCAATAATCGTTAAACTAAGATCTGAATAAACAGCAAATGGTGAAAATGAAAGAGTATCTTCTTGTTCTGAGAAAAAAAACGAATTAATAAACATAAAGATTGTCAAACAACCTTGTATACATTATATTTTTCTTTATTTATAATAAAAAGTTGTTTTTAAAAAATACATTGAAAAATATAGTTTTTAAAAAAAATGTTGTTTTCAAGACAAGCATTAAACCAGAAATTTTATTAAAAAATGCAAAAATATAATAATTTTATGGTAAATAAAAGAAATAAAATTGAATGAATTGAAAAATTTGGAAATGGGATTGAAAAAATTGTTACTGAAATTTTAGAAAAGAAGTTTAATGAATCTCTAAATTATGGTTATGATGCAACTGATGTTGATGAATTTTTTGATAAAGTTAATGAATATCTCAAAGTAATTTTATTTCATTGTCAAAAAAAGGTTGACGAAGTAGAAATGTTAGAAAATGAAATTGAAAAAATTACAGATGAAAAGAATCAATTAGAAAGAGAAAAAGAAATATTAGCTATCGAAAATAAAAACTTAAAAGATCAAGGATATGGTTCAATAAATAGTAAAAACCAAGAAAAATACATTAACAAAAAATTAGAAGAAAAAATGAATAATCAACAAGAAATGATTAAAAATTTAACTGAAACAATTGAAAAACTTTCAAAAAGGATTGATGTCTCCAAATAAATTTACTAATAAATGAAATAATAATAATAATAATAATACAAAAATTTTAAGTACAGGTTTTGGTAAAATAAAAGGTTTAAAAAAAGAAAACTACAATGTTTTTTTTTCAATTCCATATGCTACAAGTAAAAGGTTTAATATTCCATTTTTTATAAAACCTTGGAAGGGAATTGCTGATTGTACAAAATATAAAAATGATGCTTTTCAAGAATTTGATAATGGGATTGAACAAAATGAAGATTGTTTAAACCTCACAATTTGAACACCAAAAAAAAACAAAAAAAAACTTCCAGTATTCGTTTGAATTCATGGGGGCGGATATGCTGTTAATGCACCTAATCAAATTATTTGTGATGGTAAATATTTAGCAACAAAAGATATGATTGTCGTTGCAATAAAATATCGTTTAAACGCCTTTGGTTTTTTCGCTACTTTTAAAACTAAATGTCAAGCTGTAAATGATGAAGATAAAAAACTTTATTGAAAAAATAAACAAAAATGTTTAGCAACAACGAAGAAGAATAATGAACCAATTTATACAAATGGAAATTGGGGTATCAATGATCAAATAAAAGCTTTGCAATGGATTAAAAAAAATATCAAATATTTTAAAGGTGATAAAAATAATATTACAATTGCGGGAGAAAGTGCGGGTAGTTTTAGTGTTTCCAATCTCATTTGTTCGCCTGCTGCACTCGCTAAAAATCAAAGTGATAAAAAACCCTTATTTCATAAAGCAATAATGGAAAGTGGATGTTTATGAAATAGTGAAAACATTGAAGAAAAAATTAAAAGATGTGAAGAAATTTCTAAAAAAATGAAAAATAACACTCCACAAGAATATGTTAATCATACTAAAATGAGTTGAAATATGATAAGTAAAGAACAATACAATCATAACTTTTTTGCTTCTTTAATGCCTAATTATGATGAATGAATTGTTGCAGACAATTGAAAAGAAAAAATAGAGAATGATAATTTTAACAAGGTTCCTATTTTATTAGGTTGAAATAAAAATGAAGGAAGATTATTTGGAGATGATGAAAGTGGAAAAGGAATGAAAGAAGAACATGCAAAATTTTCTTATGAATATTTTGTAAATGATAAAATAAGTAATCTTAAAGAAAAAGATTGCTATGAAAAATTAAAGAAAATGATTAATGAAAATAGTTTAGACAAATTGAGTTTTCGAAAGGAAAATAATTCCAAACCATGTCAAGAAGTTATTTCCTTAATGTTTTCATATCCTATGATATGACTTGCAAATACCATACTTGAAATGAAGAAAGTGCCAATATATGTGTACAATTTTTGTTATGAATATTTCTACCCTTTTTCTGTTCCATTTTCTTCTGCACACACTGCTGAAATACCAATGGTTTTTAATTCTTTAAATTTTAAAACAGAAGAAGATAAATGAATGCAAAAAAATATTTGTGAGAATTGAGTAAACTTTATTAAAAATGGAAAACCAAAAGAAAAGAAGTGAAAAAAATATTCCATTGAAAAACCTTTTTCATTGCATTTTTGTAATATAAAGGATGGAGGAATATTTTATAGTTATTTTTGAAATTATGAATACATCACATCCTTTATTAAAAATTTTCCGCCAAAATAGTTTTTTTTATTCCTAATATTATTTTATTATTTTTAATATTTTGTTTTGTTTTCGATCGCATATTTTAATGTAAAATTATCAGCATAATCGATACAAGAATTAACAGGAAGTCCAACAGCAAGACGAAAAAAATTTATTTTATAATTATGTTTTTGTTGAATATATGTTCTTAACACACTTGAAGTATATTCACCATTTATTGTTCAATTTGTTGCAAAAATAATATTTTGTGGTTTATTTAATTTTATTAAAAAATCAAGTTTATTTAATAATTCCTCATTAAAACTATTACTTTTTTTGCTATCAAGTTCACTATTTAATACAAAATAAGTTCCTTTAAAAGCACCGGTATTTTCAATTTTATCTAAATCTTCGCTTGTTGAAATAATACATAATGAATTTAAATCACGTTTGTAATCAGAACAAATTTCACAAATGTTTTTTTCACTCAAACAATTACATTGTTCACAAAAATGTAATTTTTTTTTTGCATCTTTAATTTGTTTTGTAAATTCGTCAATATGATTTTCATCCTTTTTAATTAAAAAAAGAGCTATATTTTTTGCTTGTTTTTTAGAAACCTGTGGAAGAGTTGAAAAAAGATCGATTAAGTGTTGCAAACTTTTAGAGTTTTCCATTCTATTTATTTATTATAATTTTAATAATGTTGTCAACTATTAATAGTAGAAACGAGTTTAAAAATGACTCGTTTAATTCAACAAGTTTTTCAATTTGCATTCCAATATACAATGGTTTAAAACAAGGAAAAAATATATTACAACGTTGTCTTGATTCTATTTGAAAACAAGAATATCAATTAAATAAAATTGAAATCATTATTATTAATGATGGTTCAAAAGATGAAACGATGGATTTTTTAAATACTTATTTTTCCAATGAAGTTTCTATAAAACACAAAATTATTTCTCGTGAAAACCTCGGAATTGCAGATACACGTATTGAATTAATTCAAAATTCCAATAATGATTACATTGTTTTTTTAGAATGTGATGATG
>JAIRKL010000001.1 GCA_031260145.1 Mycoplasmataceae bacterium | reverse complement strand
ATTTAATGTTAGAGGTAAACTTTCTTCTTGAATTTTAGTTGTTTCCTTTATTTTTAAATCACTTAAAGTTTTTAAAATAAATGGTTTAAGTTTATAGTCTTTAAAAAACATA
This sequence comes from Mycoplasmataceae bacterium, assembly GCA_031260145.1. GTDB lineage: Bacteria > Bacillota_I > Bacilli_A > Mycoplasmatales > Mycoplasmoidaceae > Malacoplasma_A. The sequence continues at coordinate 9,315 of JAIRKL010000001.1, read as the reverse complement.
TCATCTTCTTTAATATCTCTTTAATTATATTTTTGTATTTTCTTCCTTTAATAGGCTAAAAATATTGTGATAAATTTCATTTTTTTAAAACTTAATTTAAATAATAAAAAGCTAAAAAGTTAACTTTTTCATTTAATTTTACAATATAAAGGATGTATGGTATTTAACAATAATCAAGCAAATAACACAAATAAAGAACAAAAATCAAAACAAGCTAATTCTTCTAATCCTATAATTAAAAAGATAGACAAGAAAGAGAATTATTATGTTAACAAATCTACTAATAAATACATAAAGGAAGGAGATGAGATTGTAATGAGTAAGTTTACATATTTTGGAAGAGTACCAAAACAAGATATTATTGGTGAGATTTTAAAAAGATTAGAGAAGATGGATTCGAAATTAGATAATATCGAATTAGTTCAAAAAGCCCAAGGGAAAAATTAGATAAATTAGATGAAAGAATTACTAATATTGAACATGTTCAAAAAGCCCAAGGGGAAAAATTAGATAGATTAGAAAATAAACTTGATAATGTTATTATTTTAAATAACTTAAAAATAGAATAAATTTTGAATTTTTTAAATAATAAATGTATCAAAATCCACATGATTGTCAAAAAATTAAACTATTTCTTTTAAAAAAGTATAAAAATAAAAATCTTTCGATAAAGTGTTAATAATTATTAAAAAATAATTATTCTGTTCACTTTTATCAAAGGCGATTATATTTTATACATTTTTTTGGCACTATTAAAAATAAAAATCAACAAGCAAATAAAAATAAAGAAATGAACAATTATTGAAAAAAAAGTATCAATATAAACTCAAATAAATGAAAAATAAACAATTACAATTTCAAAAAGAGTTAAATAATCAAAAAATGAAGCAATTATTCCAAAACTAAGAAGAAAAAAACTAATAATACAAAATAATTTCGCAATCTTTAAAGTTCTATGGATATAAATTATACTTGTTGTAAATAAGGAAAAAATCATTATCATTAAATTTAATGTATACAATAAAAACTTCAATGTTAAAACAATAACTCCTAAAATTGAGGTAATAAAGAAAACTAATAAACTTATACCAATAATCACAGAAAAAAATGAATTAATTATTGCTAGAACAAAAATCTTGTGTGAAATTTTAGAATTATTTAAATTACTTGTATTATTTAAATTTACGATATTAACCATAATTCAGTATCGGTTGTTATTGCATCAATACCTAATGAACCATATAAAGATCAAGTTAAAGCATTATCAATAAAATCAAAAGTTCATCCACAAATTTTTTTGCCTCTATCATGTGAATATTTAATTATTTTTTTGTTAATCATTGCTTGCATTAAGGATAAACTATAACCTTCATCAATTAATGAATAACAACTTTTTAATGAATTTAATGGCGAAACAAGAACTTGAAAATAAGGTTGTTCAATTTGCAAACTATTGCAATAATTTTTTAATGAATCTAAATATTTTTTTCTAAAACTAATGAAATTGCAATATGACAAAAAACTAATATTTAAATCTGAATATTCAACAATATTAAATTTTTTTATAATATTTACCAAATCTTTTAATTGTTCATCACTTAAAAGTTTAATTTTTCCTTCTTCGAATCCATTCGTTTTGTCTTCAAAATCTAATGAATTTTGTTTTATTTCAATAAAAGGAAGTTTTTTTTTCCAAAAACATATTGAAATATAATCAACAAAAGTTGGAATAACATATGCTTGATATCCTCTTTGTGTTTCGCCATCAATTGTGATTTCTCGCGAATAAAGCTCTTCGGTTCAAGAAAGCTTATTATCTTCTAATGGTTTTCAAGAAAAAGTATGATGATACCTATTTTTAAAAGGAACACTTTCATTATTTTGGTCCAATTCTAAATATTTCATTTCCTTTCAAGTTATTTCATTAATCCTTCTTTTATCCTTTAAAAAAGGTGCAGCATCATGTGAAATTACCGGAATTCCATTTTGAAATGAGTATTCTTCTCCAAAAAAAGTGAGTTTATCTTCTTCTTTATTTTGTGCAGGTTTCGTGAATCAAATATCAGTTTCAATTCCATCGAATATTTTACTTTCCCCTGCTGCTAAAAAAGCCTCACAAGTATTAGCCATATATTGAGAAGAATAACCACGATGTGCTATGATTGGGATTTCTTTTGTTTTATGAAAAGTGTCATAAATTTGAGCTTTTTTTACAATATAAAAAATGCTTGCACTTAAAAAAACTGTTGTTATGGCTAATGAAAAGGAAATTATTAAGGTTAATACTCTCTTATTCACTTTTAATACAGTACTTTAATATAAAGTAATTATATGATTAACTGGTTCCCTGGACATATGCAAAAAGCTACAAAACAAATTGTAGCAACTAAGCCTTTGGACTTGATTATTGAATTAACAGATGCACGTTCAATTGAAGCAACAAGAAACAATGAGATAACCAATCTTTTTAATAAACCAAAAATAATTATTGCAACAAAAACAGATTTAGCAACTTATGAAAATATAAGAAATGATGTTTTATACATAAATATTAAAGATAAAAATTCAAAAAATAAAATTATTAAGATGTTAAATGATTTTTTTAAAACTAAGATTGATAATTTGCTAAAAAAAGGGATGCTAAAACCAATGTTTTATGTAATGATAGTAGGTTTACCCAATGTTGGAAAAACTTCATTAATTAATCTTCTTGCTCCTAAGAAAAAATTATTAGTTCAAAATAAACCTGGTGTAACAAGAAGTAAACAATTAATTAAGATAAGTGATAATTTCTTGCTTTATGATACACCAGGAATAATGATGAAGAAAATAGAAAGTTTTGAAACCGGTTGCATTTTATGTTTACTTAATATTATTAAAACTGACATTATTCCACTTCAAGAAGTATGTGAATGAACCTATGAATTTTATGTTAAAAAATACAAAAATGAATTAGAAAAATTCTTTGGATTTAAAATTATATCCACAATGAACCCAAATGACTTTTTTGAGGAAGTCGGTCAAAAATACTTGTTTTTAACAAAGGAAAATAAAGTGGATAAAAAACGGACTATGCTTTATTTTTTAAATTTAGTAAAAGAAGGAAAAATATGCAAAGTTAATTATGAATAGAAAACATATATATGTATATATATATTATTTTTTCATACACTATTTAAATGTCATATTTTTAAAATCTAGAATTAAGAGGATTAGCAAGTAAATTTTTCCTTGTTAATGTAATAATACAAACTGTTATTTCATTTTTATTTTTGATAATATTTTCATAGGTTCACAATATCCCTAACTTTTTTGTTATTTTCCTTACTATTATTTATACCACTTTCTCGAAATATTCCTATGTATCTTTTTATAAAAAGATTTATGAAAATAATGATTTAAAGCTTTATATTACTCTTGCAGTTTGTTCAATATTTTTTATACTACTTTTAGGTATTGTCGTGATTCTTCTTTTAGTATCTTTAATTATGACAAAGAGGTAAGAATTGAACCAATTGAAGTTAAAATAATAAAGTAAAAATTTAAAAAATCATAACTAAAAACTTAAAGATTTTAAACTAACTTTTTGTTTAAAAAATATTAATCTAAATCAATTTTCTTAGTTGTTGCCATTTCAATATTCTCACCTTCATCTAATTCTTCCTCAATTCCTAAAACACTAGATTTAAATAATGTTACAGATTTAATTTTCTCATTTCCATCAATATTCATCAATTTAACTCCTTGTGCATTTCTTCCCGTTTCTCTAACTGTTTTTAATAAGAATCGAATTATCTTCCCTGTTGTTGTGATCATTAAAATATCTTCATCACCTTTAACAGCACCAGTATAAACAAGTTTTCCAGTTTTATCTGTTACTTTTAATGCTTTAACGCCTTTTGAATTTCGACTAGCTTTTCTAAACTCTTCGATTGGGCTTATTTTTCCTAACCCTTTTGCACCAATTGAGAAGATAAAATCACCTTGGTTTGAAGAACTTAATCCAATTACATTTTCTTTTTTATCCATTTTAATAACCTTAACTCCAGCTGCTGCTCTTCCCATGTTTCTAATTTGAACCTTTTTGTTACCAAGTTCATCAGTTTTTTCGATATCAAATCTTACAAGTTGACCATTTGAAGAACCAATATATATTTCCTCATTTTGTTCAGTAGAAATAACGTTGAATAATTTATCATCTTCCTTTAAACTAATTGCTATTTTTCCGCCTTTATTAATGTTAATAAATTCTTCTAAGCTAGTTCTTTTAGCAATACCTTTAACTGTACAAAAAAATAAACTTTTTTGTTTTAAAACTTCAATATCTTCTTTTAAATCAATTGGAACTATTGTAAGTAATTTTTCTTCTTTTTCAACATTAACAATATTTAAAACTGGTATCCCCTTACTAGTTCTACTTCCTAAAGGTACTTGGTGTCCACGTATTTTATAAACTTTTCCATAATCAGTAAACAATAAAAGATCAGTATGAGTGTTAGCGGTAATTATTTTTTCAACATTATCATCCTCATGAGTTTGTGCACCTATTACACCAACACCACCTCTTTTTTGAGAACGATAAACGTCAATAGGTAATCTTTTTAAATATCCCCTAGAACTCATTGTAATTAAGATATCTTCCTTTGGAATTAAATCTTCATCATCAATATCACTTGTAATGTCAGTTCTTATGACGGTTCTTCTTTCATCACCTAATTTTTTTGTGATATTATCTAAAGTTTCTAAGAATATCTTATTTTGTTTTTCTTTATCTTCAATAACACTTTGAAGATCAATGATTAGGTTTCTTAAATCATTTAATTCAGTTTCAATCTTATTACTTTCCAATCCTGATAAGGAACGAAGTTTCATTTCAGTAACTGCTTTTGCTTGTATTTCATCAATATTTAATTCTTTTATTAAATTGGCAACTGATTCTTCATTATCTTTTGAATTTCTAATGATTGAAATCACTTTGTCAATATTTGAAGTTGCAATATGAAAACCAGCAAGAATATGTTCTTTTTCACTTGCTTTTCTTTTCTCAAATATTGTTTTTTTAACCAAACAATCTATTTGATGTTCAATGTATAGAGTTAATGCTTCTTTAATATTTAAAATCTTAGGAGTGTTATCAACTAAAGCAAGCATATTAACAGCAAAAGAAGTTTGAAGTTGTGTAACTTTGTATAATTGGTTCAATAACACTTCTGGAACAACATCTTTTTTAGTTTCAATATGAATATTTATCCCATCTTTATTTGAAAAATCTTGGATATCAGCTATTCCTTCTATTAATTTATCTTGTACTAATTGAACAATCTTTTCAATTAAAGCACCTTTTGAAACCATGTAAGGTAGTTCTCTTATGATTATTGTTGATTTTCCATTATCATTGTATTCTATATCTATTTTACTTCTAACTACAACACTTCCTCTTCCTGTGTTAAAATAATTGTAAATTCCATCCATTCCTATAATTTCAGCACCTGTTGGAAAATCTGGCCCTTTTAAAACCTCCATTAATTCATTTATTGATGTGTCTGGATTTTGAATTAATAAGTGAACTGCTAAAACAAGTTCATTTAAGTTGTGAGGAGCAATATTAGTAGCCATTCCTACTGCAATACCAGTAGAACCATTAGCAAGAAGATTAGGGATAATGGAAGTTAAAACTTCTGGTTCTTTTTCACTTCCATCATAGTTATCAATTCATTTTACTGTGTCTTTTTCAATATTTTCCATCATAAGTTCGCCCAATTTACTTAATCTTGCTTCTGTATATCTCATTGCTGCAGCTCTATCATCGGTTGAACCAAAGTTTCCATGTCCGTCTATTAAAGGATAACGCATTGAGAAATTTTGTGCTAAACGAACCATTGTTTCATAAGCAGCAGTATCACCATGAGGATGAAATTTACCTATCACTTCTCCAATAATACGAGCTGATTTTTTATGAGGTTTATTACTAAAAATACCTAACACATAAGCAGCATATAAAACTTTTCGGTGAACTGGTTTTAAACCATCCCGAACATCCGGTAAAGCACGAGAAACAATTACACTCATTGCATATTCTAAAAAAGAATTTTGTAATTCTTGTGAAATTGGTTGATCTAAAATTTTGGTTTTTTCTAAATCGGAACGTATTTGAGGTATATCGTTTTTTGCCATATTTTAGTTACTTATATTATATATAAAAGATTAGTAAACTTAAATAAAAAGCCTGCTTTTTTTTATTTAATTTTTCAACTAATTTATTAACAATTTTCTTTATTCTTTTTTTTATTCTTTTTATTAAAATTATTTAAAAAGTGATATAAATCTATTTCAAAGTGTCATTGTTCTAGATTGTTCAACTACTACTTCTCTAACTTCTGAATTTATCCTTGCTTCTTCGTTATCATATTTGGTTACTAATCCCATATAAGATTCTTTTTCAGCTTTTATAGATAATAATGTTTCTTCATCAGTTTTTGTTCCAATTCGTTACCCTCATAATTCTTCTTCAACTATTCCACTTGGATTAGCTATTGTTGAATCTGTTCAATAAAGAAAATTATATCTTCCTTCTTTAAATGCTATTTTATTTTCTTGAACATCATTGATGAAATCTGAAGTTGTATGCATTCCTTGTTCATATCTTTCCTTTTCTATCTTATGAAAATCAGGATTTAAACTAGTTTCTGGAATTAAAATGGTTTTATATCTTCTTATACAATCCTCTTTTTTAAATGGTGAATATATTTGTCCTATTTCACACACATTTCTTGTTATTTGAGCAAGTTTTTCGATACTATAGTTAAATAAATGTTTTTGCGTTTCAAACAATATTTCTTTTCCAGCTTCAAAACTCATTCCAACAAACATTGGATCAGTTTTATATTTTTGAACAAAAAAAGAAGAAGTTTCATGTCAACGTGCTAATTAGCTAAATGATTTTGCAACTACCCGTAGATGATCATAAACATTCCTTTCCACTTCTGAAATCAACCTTCTTAAATCATTTTTAGTTTTATTGCATTCTTCCACTGCTAATTGTTTAGTTTTGTTAAATCTTCAAATAGAATTTTTTATAGAATTACATCTTTCTAATTTTTTTCCAAGAACTTTAAACTTTTGTTCAAAATTTTTTACAATGTTTGTAATATTTTGTGTTTGAAGGTAAACAATGCTTGTATAAAATTTTCGTATTTCAAGTACATAATCTTCTTTTGTTGCTTCTTTTTGATATTTTCTTTGGCACATTTGATCAATATATTCAATAAATTGAAATCCTTCACTTCTATCATTTGTGTCATTATATGTGCTGTAAACTCATTTGAAAGTAAAAGAATTAGCCATCTTTGCAGAACCAAAAGATAGAAAACTCACAAATTTAGTTACACAATACCTAAAATATTGATTTTGAAATTTTTGCATAATAATTTCTTCTGTGATCATAATATTTTCTTCCATGATAGGAAATATTATAGTATTTTAATAAAATTCATTTTTTATTCATATTTTATAAAATAAACTTATAAGGTAAATGTCCTTTATTTTTATTTATTCATTTAATCAATCTATCATTTATCCTTAAAACATGAATATTTAATAAAAAAATTATTAAAGTTTAATACAAAAAACAACATAAAAACCATATATTTTTCGCACATTAAGCTATATAATTAACATATAAAAAATATATAAATAAATGCTTAATATTATACCAATTAATAAACTAAAAAATAGTATTGTTTCAATAATTCAAGGTTCTGTTCAAAATATTAGAAATAAACAAAATATTTGTTTTTTAGTTCTTAAGGATATCACCTCAAAAATTCAAGTAACAATTTTAAAAGAAAAAAATAAGAAATTTAATGAACTTTTACAAAACTTAACTTTGGGTTCGATATTAACATTAACTGGTGTGAAAAAAAAAAATCAAAATGTCAAACTTAATGGGTGTGAATTTATTCCTTCTAATATTGTTTGTGAATCATTAGCGGCAATAAACTTACCAGTTGATGAAAAAAGCTTAATAGACCAACGAATTGATTATCGATGAATAGATTTAAGAAGTGAGAAAAACCAACTTATTTTTAAGGTTCAAACAAAAATTACTACACTTTTTCGTGAATGATGCAATTTACAAGGTTTTATCGAAATACACCCCCCTGAGCTTATAAAAACAGCAAGTGAATCAGGAAGTGAAGTTTTTGAAATTTCTAATTATTTTGGTTCTAAAGCTTATCTTGCACAATCTCCACAATTTTATAAACAAATGGCGATCGCCTCAGGATTTGAAAAAGTATTTGTTAATGCTCCTGTTTTTAGAGCTGAAAAATCATTAACTCGTAAACATGCTACTGAGTTTACTGGATTCGATCTTGAATTTAATAATGTGTATTCTAGATTTGATGTAATGATAAAAGAGGAACAAATGCTTACTTATATGTTAAAAAAACTTTATCCATTTTTTTCTAAACAAATTGAAGAAGAATTTTCACAATCTTATAAAGAACAATTAAGAAATGATTACAATCTTCTTTTGAATAAATATAAAAATAAAAATTTAGCACAAGATATCAAGTTTCTTTTAGAAAATGCTTCCGTTATTTACAAAAATAAGCCTAAATTAAAAGAAATAAGAGAAAATAATAAAAAACATGGATACAAAGGACTTTTTCCTGTTTTAACTCTGAAACAAGTATATAAAGAATTAGAAAAAGAATATGGATACAAGGTGGACGAACAAGAAAAAGGTGACATAAATGCAGAAGGTGAGAAGTTTGTATATTTATTAGCTATGAAAAAATTTGGTTCAGAATTTATGTTCATTGATGGATACGGTAAAGAAAACCGCCCATTTTATCATGCACGAGATAAGAATAATGTTCCCGATGGTTTCGATTTAATATGAAGAGGAGTTGAAATAACATCTGGTGCAAAAAGAGAACATAGATATGAGATTTTAAAACAACAAGCTAATGAAAAAGGGTTACAAAAAGATGTTGATTTTTATTTAAACTTTTTTAAATGAGGTTGTGTTCCACATGGCGGCTTTGGAATAGGACTTGATAGGCTTACAATGTTATTATTTAATATCAGCATTATTGAAGCACAATTTGTTGCTCGTACACCTAATCGATTAGCACCTTAAAAAATAGGTTTTTTAAAAAAATCTATAAAATTTCAAAAAATTCATAAATATAATATTTATGTGCAGATATAGTTCAGTGGTAGAACACAACCTTGCCAAGGTTGTTATGTGAGTTCGATTCTCATTATCTGCTCCATTTTACTCTCACTTTTTAATTAATTTATCCTAAA
>JAIRKL010000027.1 GCA_031260145.1 Mycoplasmataceae bacterium | reverse complement strand
GAAATTTTGGAGGATGAGATAATAATACATATGAATGGATTTTTATCTGCTTTTTTAATTAAATTAATTGCGAAATAAATTACAGGAATATTGTTAATTAAAATCAATTCCTTCGGCATTGTATCAGTCAAGGGTTTTAATCTACTACCAATTCCTGCACAAGGAATTACATATTTCATTTGTGTTTTTATTATATAAAAACATATGATAATTAAATTAATATTTAACTTTTTAAGTATTTAAAATAAATAAACAAATTAAATATTTCTAAACATCTATGATGATATTTCAGATGATATCTCGGAAAAACTCCATTCAAAAATATGAGTTTTCATTCATATCAATGATATCAAAAATACTATTTTCTTCGTAGTTGGATATAAAGGAAGGATAAAGAGCCAAAGGAGAATTAGTTTGTTTAATTCATTCTAATAATCAACCAAAATTTTTACCTTCAACATTTACTCCAATTTTAGATCTTAAAATTGTACTTACAATACTATCATATATTAAAACATTAGGAGTACGCACACCTAAATATGAAATAATGTTAAAACAAAAAAATTTAGATAATGAACCAAAAAAATTCGATCAATCATTGATATTTTCGCCTCTTAGTTCAATGCTTGAAACAGGATAAAAAAAATAAAATTCAAATGTAAAAGTTTGCAAAAAGGTTGTGTCATAATCTATTTTATTATGTGGAAAAAGTTTATTGTATGAAGCTATCATTTCATCTACTGCATTATTCTTATCAGATGAACAAATTAAATTTTTGATAGAAAAATCTGCTATATTTATATTTTTATCTAAAAAAAGAAGAGTAGCAAACATATTATCAAAAAAATTAATATTTGTATATTTCACTCATTGTATTGAGATTTCTTTTAAGAAATTGGTTATAGAAATAGCAAGTTCTTCTAACTTAAAAGTTGGAATAGAATAATATTTTGAAGTAAAACTTTCGGATTTAAAAAAAGTAGGTATCGATGATATTTTTGCATTTTCAGTATTATCATCAGGTTCTAAGTTCAAGTGGAGATATAGTTTGCACTAAGTAAATAATAAAAATGGCCGAAATTGATTGCAAACTCGAATAATTGATTCGATTTTGTGTCTTCTAACAAATCCTTATCATTTTTAAAATCATCAGAAGATAAAATAAGTAATAATGCTTGTAAAGTGGTATCATTATTTATTAATTCAATTGTTGGTTTTAAAATATTAATGGAATCTTTAATTCTCTTTCCAATTCCTTGTTCAAGAAATTCAAAATCTTCTTCTATTTTCTTTTGGGCATAATGTCTAATTATTTCTTCAGTGTAACTATTAGAAGCAGTGAGGTTCGAAAGTATTTTTTCTGATGATAATTTTTGTATTGAATAAGCTTTTGAATTTATTTGTTTAATTAAGTTAGCAAGCTGTTGCCATGATTGGTTATTTGGATTAATGGAAGCAAACTTTTTTAAAAAAACAGAAACATCATTGAATACCGAAATAGGAAGAAGCGAATTAAGAGGAATGGAAAATTCTGTTAAAAGAAACGAAATAAGGTCATGCATTAAGCCTTTTTCATTAGTTTCATTTAAAACTTCAGATGTAAATTCTGAAATTGTATTTTTTTGATACAATAAAACAACGTCAATTTCCATAAACTTATTTAAGTCTTCCAATGCATTTTGCTTTGCAGTTTTTGAATTTTCACTATTATTTTTTTTACATGAGACAAGAGTGTTTGATACTATTGCAAAAGATGCAATAAAAACTAAAGGAACTAGGAATGATTTTACTGTTTTTAACATTTTTTGTCGAAAAATAGTTTGTTTTTTTTGGTCATGGTTTATTGTTTAAAAAATTATATTGTTAGAGTTTCTTGTATTGTTTATGTTTTCATTTTTTTAAACTAACACTTGCATCATCAACATAATCAAAAGTATTTTGTTTAATTAAATCTTCATACATCTTTCTTTCTTCAATTCTGCTTTCAAAAATTTGGTCTAATTCTTCCTTTGTTTTTGAAGGATCGCGTCGATAAAATTTAATTTTTTGAGCTTCTTCATCAATTGTTCAACAAGTTGTAATAGTTTTAATTCCTGGAAAATTTTTTGAAAAGTATTCTTTATAAAAATTAACTAATGAACCATTGACAATAAAAAGAAGATTTTTTCCTTGTTTTAGAGGTTCGATTAATTCATTCTTTGTATAGCAATATCATACTTCCTTTTCATCTTCAATTCCAAATTTTAAAGGACTTACAACATTAGGAAGTGGATTATTATTTTCATCAACTATTTTATCTTTATAAGTATAAAAATAATCAACACCACATGTTTCCTTTAAACGTGGTAAACGACACGTTGTAGAAATTGGACGATATAAATTGTATTTTTTATCATATTTCATTTTTTTAATAAATTTTCACAATCCATCTTTTCCTGCAGCTGAGGGAGCAGAAAGAAAAAAAACATATCTTTGTTTATATTTTCCAGCATGTTTAATTCGGTCAATAAATTTTCGTATCCGGTTAAGTTTTTTTGCCATGTGATTATTATAAATTAACTTTTTATGTCTTTTGACATATTAGAAATATTATTTTTTTCTTGTGTTTGAACACCTTTTTCTTTTATTGGTTCTTGTGCAGATTGTGTATCCTTATATTTTTTAAAATAACCAATATTCGAAGGGTCAAAGGATTTTAAAACATCAGACGATTGTTTCTTTGTAAGTTTACGGAATTTAATGTGAGAATTATATAAGTGATATGCTTTAATTTCTTGGGCATTAAGATCAAGTTCTAAGAAAGCAAGTCTATCAACTGCTTCTCAACCAAAAACTCATTCAATTATAACTAATATTTCTCATGCAAAATCAGGAAAGTGTTCATGGAGAAAAGGAACATATTCAGTTGCAATAAGGATAGAAAAAAATACAAAAAAAATAGCTATACACATTCATGCGATGAACTTATTGTGCTTTTTCTCTCTTTCTAAATTTAAAGTTTTAAGCATGTAATAATGTTTAAAGGAACGAACAAATTTTTGTTTTTCTTCATCACTTGTTTCTTTTTTCTCTTCATTTTCACTTCCAATTTCAATATAAATATTGAATTTTGCTTGTAATTTTAAAGGATTAACATATTGTTCGAGATGATTAAAAAAATCAAAGTTTATTGGGTTATAACCCGAAATTTCATATTCTTGTGAGAAAGAATTTAAATCTTTCCCTTTAATATGAATTGCATAGCGCCCTTCATCATCAATTTTAAAATAATCATCATATGTTTTATCTGATTTTCTCTTTACTTTTTTTAAAGATTTCAAAAAATTGAACATTTTATTAGATTATAGATTTACTAAAAAAATAAATCAAAATAGTTTAATTATTTAAAAAAACCTTATTCTGTATATCTTCATATACTAATAAAACATTTGATAAAATTATTCTGTTTTTAAATTGTTTAAAAAAATAACATTATTTATTTTTCTAATTTCTTCTCCTTGAGCTTTTTGTAGTAATTCAATATTGGCAATTTTCTCTCCTTGAGTTTTCTGAACTTGTTCAATATTATCAACTTTATTTTCAAGTTTTATAAGTCTTGTGTCAACATTATCTAATTTTGAATCAATCTTCTCCAATCTTTTTAAAATCTCATTAGTAATATCTGGTTTTGGTGTTCTTCTAGAATAAGTGTATTCTATTGCACTAAAATCAGTTCCTTGTTCAAGTATATCACTTGAGGTTCTGTTAACTATAAAATTTCTTTCCTTTCCCATTTTCTTATTAATTATAGAACTAGAAGAATCAGTGTGTTTTGATTTTTGTTCTTTGTTTGAGTTATTTGTTTGATTTTTATTATTTACCATACATCCTTTATATTGTAAAAATAAATGAAAAAGTAAATTTTTAAGAATGTTTAACGAGCTTTTTTTTAAAAAATAATCACATTTGTTAAATTAACAAAAATAATTTAATTGATTGATATTATTTCAAATATCATATATTTTTTTATTTAATCTAAAAAAATGATTCAAAAACTAATTTGAAAAATAAAAAAAAATACATAAAAAAATTAAAAAAGTTTACTTTTACTATTTTTTTTACAATAAAAGGATGTATATATGTTTCAATATTACCAAATACATGAGTTAACAAATCATTCATTTAATCTAAACCAATATGTTTATTTTGATAGTTTTGAAACAATTACTGAAATAAAAAATAATAAGTGGTGTTTCAATACTAACTTTTATATTGTTTATGATGGCATTTTACCACAAGATTCTTTTTTGTGTGATATAGAAACTCCTTTTGTTTCAATAAAGGATTTACAAATTTTACAAATACCCCATTCTTATATTCCTTTTTGAGTAAAAGAAAAACAATTGTGTCATTTATACAATGCATCTTTTTCGATTCCAATTACTTCAAGTGAATTTGTTACTAATGAGATTAATAATTTAATCTTTGATATAAATATGAAATTAAGTCTAAATCAGCATACTTCTTATGATAATATTGATAAAAATATTTTAAAAGTTATGTCAAATGAAATTGTTAAAAAAAATCTTTGTTCAGCATTAGTTTATTCGAATACCGAAAATATCAAGGATAAGAGTGGTTTTATTCAAGAAAATAATAAATTTTATTTAAATTCAAATGGTGCTTCTTTTTCCTTAGGACAAAAGATTAACATCAAGACATTGAATGAAAACATTGATAACCAATTGATAAAAGATTTATGAACTATTAATTTTGAAGAACAGACATATATTCAAGAAATTAGTAATAATATTACTATTGAACTTTTTAAGAAGAATAGTCAACAAATTATAAAAGAAAATGTTTTAATAAATTCAATGTTAGATAAACTTAATATCGGAATCATTAATAACTACATATACAACCCTGTTTTGAAAACTATTGAAAAAAACAATTTGGGACAAAATGGAATTAATATTTTAGAAGAAGGAAAAATTACAATTTTATCAACAATAAAATATCTTGATTATTTCAATTCCCCAAGATTCATAAAACTAACATCAGTTTATAATTTTAAAAACTCTTTAATTGAACAAACTCCTAAAGTTAAAAGTATAGTTTTTAACATTGATGATTTAAAATCTAATCTTTTTATTGAAAAGATTTATGAATAGGAAAAGAAAAACATTAGTTTGTATAATCGCAACAATTTCATCTACAGTTTGTGCTTCAATATTAGGGATGACAATATGAAATAATAATCATAAAATTAGTGTAATTAATAAAAACATTATTGATAATAAACCAAATGATATCAATTCTAATTTTATTCAATTTGATTTATCAAGTAAATTTAGTGATAAAATATTAGAAAAATATATAAAAAATGTTGTTATTAATAATAATTATGATATTATTTTTGATAAAGATAAAATGCTTGATTTAGTTCATGAAGATATTGTATCAATATTATCAAAGGAAAAAAAGTTCAAATACAATATTAAAGATATCAAATATTGATTTGAATACAAATTTTCGCAAGATTATAAGATTGCAGATTTTGTTATTATCTGAAGTGATGAGTATAATGCCAATTGAAAAAAGCAGACAAACAATATTTTTTATTATGACTCATTAGAATTCTTTATAAATTAATTATTACTATTAAAGCAAAACCATAAAAAATAATATTCTTAGTAAATTCAATCTTAATTAATACAAATTAATCAATTTGATTGTCGATACTTTCAGAATAATCGCCATCAACAAATATTTTTTTATAAATATCATCATATGTTGTAACAAGATTAATTGAAACATTATCCTTAATTTCATTAGGAACATTAATTAAATCTCTTTCATTGGCAATTGGAATAAAAAATTCTGTTACTCCTCCTCTAAAAGCAGAAATCATTTTTTCTCGTATTCCGCCAATAACACCAACTTTCCCTCGTAAAGTGATTTCGCCAGTCATTGCGATATTACTTGGAACTTTAAATTTTTTAAGTCTTGAAATTATTGCAGTAGTTAATGTTACACCAGCACTAGGACCATCTTTGGGTATTCCACCACTTGGAACATGAATGTGGATATCAACAGAAGCAAAATCGAAATTTTTAAGTCCAAATTTTTCAGCTTTCGATTTAACAAAACTTAAAGCAACTTGGACAGATTCTTTCATTGTTTCTTTAAGGTTTCCTGTAATGACAACATTCCCTTTTCCAACAAAAGTTGTTACCTCAATCGGTAAAAGATCTCCACCTGCTGATGTGTATGCCATTCCATTAACGATTCCTGATTTAGTATTTTCATCTTTAATTGTGTAATCAAAAATGATTTTTCCTAAATAATGTTCAACTTGTTTTGTTGTATTTATTTCTTCTTTATAGTTTTCATCAAAACTTAGTTTTTTAATAACTTTTCTTGTAATTTTATCCAACTGTCTATTAAGTTCTCTAACTCCCGCTTCCCTTGTATAATGTCTAATGATGTACATTAAAATTTCATCAGAAAAGGAAACATGCGACTCATTTGTATTTGTTGATTCATAAATCTTGTTAATTAAATAGTTTTTCGCGATATGAAGTTTTTCAAGTTCCGTGTAACTTGTTAATTCTATAATTTCCATTCTATCTTGTAAAGGATCAGGGATTTGTTCAATATAGTTAGCTGTACATATGAACATAACATTGCTCAAATCATATGGTTGTTCAATATAACTATCAGTATAAATCTTATTTTGTTCAGGATCTAAGACTTCCAATAAGGCAGCAGCGGCATCACCTCTTGAATGTTCACCGGATAGTTTATCAATTTCATCCAATATAAATAGTGGATTAATAACTCCGACTTCTTTCATTCCTTTAATAATTCGACCAGGAATAGAATTAACATAAGTTCTTCTATGACCATTAATTTCAGCAACATCTTTAACACCACCAAGCGATAATTTAATGTATTTTTTCCCCAATGCTTTAGCGATAGAAATTGCAAGACTTGTTTTTCCAACTCCCGGAGGACCAACTAAACAAACAATTGGACTTTTTCCTTTTGGAGAACGAGCACGAACTGCTAGATATTCTGTTATTCTTTCCTTAACATTTTCTAGGCCATAATGAGATTCATTTAGAACATCTTCAACTTTTTTCATATCAGTGTTATCATTAGTTTTTTGTCAATAGGGAATGTTTAAAAGCCACTCTATATATGTTTTATTAGCAGATGTTTCTTGATGCATAGAATTGGTGTCAATTTTATCTATTTCATTTAAAATAGCTTTTTTAATATATTCTGGATAAGGGTTAGAGTTAACTCGATTGCGATAACCTTCGATGTCGTTTTCTGCTGGATTAGTTTTAGCTAATTCTGCTCTAATTGTTTTCATTTTTTCTCTCAAATGGAACTCACGTTGCGATTTGTTCATTCGTTCATTTGTCTTTCTATTTATTTCTTCCTCAATTTTATCAGAATTTTCCTTTTCTCTTTTTTCATTTTGAATAGAAGCAAGGTTTTTTACATAATCCGCGATTATGTTTAATCTTTCAATAGGATCATTAGAAAGCAAAACATTTAATCTTAAATTTTTTGTTTTGATAAAATCAGTACCAATTATTGAAACAGCAACTTCATCGAAAATAGTTCCAATATTTTTTCTTTCCTTCTTATCAGAAACTAATTTTTTAAAATTAGTCATGTTAAAATCATGGCTTGCGACTACTTTCGAAAAATTTTCTAATGAATTTACTAATTTTGTTTCTTCTACTTCTTGTTCTTTTTGAATAGTATATGAAACTTTGTAAACATTATCCTTCTCAAAAAGACTAATAATTTTGCATCTTTTAATTGCTTTAACATTAATTTCATAAATGTTTTCATTTTTTTTAACATTAAGAATGTTACAAATTACACCAGTTTCATAAATGTCAGAAATTTGTAAATTATCAATATTGGGATCTTTTTGAGTAACTAAAATTATTTTATTATTCTTTTTATTCTTCAAATATTGTTGAGCAATGTTAACACTTTTTATTCTACCTGCATTTATTATGTGCTCAGCAGATGGCAATAATACCAATTCTCTAGTAGTTAAACAATTTAAAATATTCTCTTTCACAACAATATTATATAAAAAATTAGCAGTCTAGTTGATAGAGTGCTAATTCAACCTATTCTTCATATTTTATAATGCTTTCTATTTTAATAGGATTATTTGTTTCTTCATCAAATTCTATAAAAACTGCATTAAATTGATATTTTGTGAGACTTGGAATCATTTTAAACTTTTCTTGTTTTTCCATAAATGTTGCTACTATTTCTTTGCTATCTGCTCCGATCACGCCCAAAGAACCGCCACACATTCCAACATCTGTAAGAAAAGCACAGTTTAAAAATATCTTAGAATCATTTGTTGGAACATGTGTATGTGTTCCTACTATTGCACCTTTCATTTTATCACAAAATGCAATAAAAAAGGCATTTTTTTCGCTTGTTGTTTCACAATGAAAATCTACAAAATGGATATCACTTTTTTCATTTTTAAGTAAATTTTCAAAGCATAAAAAAGGGTTAGTCTGAAATCCTTGCATATTAATACTCTCACCTAATAAATTAGTTAATCTAATTTTTTTATTATTGATGTTAAAAAGCCTAGTTCCCTTTCCTCATTCACTTTCTTTGTTTTCTTTATTGATATTTAAAGGTCTAACAACATTTTCGTGATTTAAAATGTTCTTGATTTCTGGATTTTGTCATGTGTGATTACCAAATGTAAAATGAGTTATTCCATATTTTAAAAGTTCTTGAAAATGTTTTAAATTCATACTCCTTCCATGTGTGGTATTTTCACCATTGGCAATTATTATGTCAGGCGAATATTTTTTAATAACATTTGGAAGTTCTTTTTTCACTGCTTCCCTTCCTTTATTGCCAAAAATATCACCAATAAATACTAATTTCATATTACTTATAGATTATAATTATAATTTTGCTATAATTATAGTATACATATCATGAGATATTATTCTTTACTTAATGAACTTTTTGAGAAGGCTAAACAACAATTTGGTCCTAAGAGTTTTAGCTATACAGACCTTATAAATTTAGCATCTGAAAAAAACATAAACTCAAGTGCTTTATATATTGTATTGTTAAGTGATACAAGATTTGTTGTTATTGATGCTGAAAATATAAGTCTTAAAATTTATTCTAATGATTCTATTCAAAACAGAGTATCAAAAGTTCTTGAAAATATCGATGTTAATGAAAACAAGATTTCTAATGATGTTAATAGGGATTTAAAAAAGGAAATCGATGAAGATATAGAGGAGACAGAAGGAAATGAAACATCAAATGCGGCAGACAATTATTAGTAATCAAGTAAGTGTTGAGCTTTTAGATTCAAAGGAAATAAACTTTTGGGGTATTAATGAAAATGCATTTAATACTATTATTTCGATAATTTTAACCTTTCTGATAATATTTTTTTTATACATTACTTATTACATAAAGTTAAAAAAAACTAATCCTAAATTACCAACTTCAGGGTATGTTTTCATTTTTCAACTTTATATTGATTTCATTCATAATTTAACAATACAAATTTTAGGGAAAAGGTTTGAGAAAATCACTCCTTTTTTTGTTTACCTTTTTCTTTACATTATGTTTTCAAATGTTATTAGTATTTTTGGGTTAACAAATCCTACAAGTTCATTATCAGTAACATTATCATTGGGTTTTGTGACATTTATTGGTATTTTTTTTGTTGGATTTAAATTTCAAAGACTTAGTTTTTTAAAAAAGTATACAATAAATATTGTAACAAAGAAACAAAAAACAATTCCTATTATGATTAATCCTTTGAATATTGTTGGACAGTTAACTCCTTTAATTTCTCTTTCGTTCCGATTATGAGGGAATATTTTTGCAGGTAGTTTGATTACTTCAATGGTTTTTTTAGGAATGAATGAATTTTTTTTAAAAATATCTTCTTCTGAAATTTTAAGTTTTTTCACAGCATTTGTGTTAATTCCTTTTCATCTTTATTTTGATATTATTTCTGGGCTCATCCAAACTTTGGTTTTTGTTCTTCTCACTATGATTTATTGGAAAATGGAATGTAAGTAAATTAAATGTATCCAAATAGGGATACAACTTTTTTATAAATTTTATTGTAAAAAACTTATTTGGTATCTTAATTGGTAAATTAATAAGGTTCTGGATTCTAATTTTTATTAGTTAAATGGAATTCAAAAAAAAAAAAAATGAATTAATAATGAAAAAAAAGACAAATTTGTTTAAAATATTTCCATTTGTAATTGTACCATTATTAGGCATTAGTATACTTGCACCTTTAGTTTTAACATCATGCAAGCAGAATGTACAGCATATTGATGAAGGTGATGATAACGATGATCAATCTACACCACAACCAGAACCTAATGATGAAGGTGATGATAACGATGATCAACCTGCGCCACAACCAGAACCTAATTCCACAAACTACATTGGTAATATTTGCGGAACTGATTGAAAAGGATATGAAAGTGGTTCATTAGTTTGTGAAGCGTATGATAGTGATAGTAATGAAATTAATGATTCTGTGGCAATTATTTCAAATAATGATTATATAGCAAATAATTTAGTTATTCCTGATTATGTTCAAATAGAAGAAAATATATATCCATTAAAACAAATTAAGGAGAAAGCTTTTTCAAAATATGAAGAAAATAATTGTGAAATTTATGGTATTTTAACATTAAATAATGAAACAATTTCTATCGATAAACATGCTTTTGCTAATCAGCAACAAATAAGAGAAATCAAATTTGGAAAAAAATTAGAAATGATTGGCAAAGAAGCTTTTTCTTATCTAAATGTTGAAAATATTTCTTTTCCTGCTTTACTCAAAAAAATAAGTGAGTTTGCTTTCTTCACTTGTTCAAATTTAAAATTTATATCATTTAGTGAAGGTTTAGAAGAAATAGGTGAAAGTGCCTTCGAAGAGTGTTATTCTATAACACAACCATTAATAATTCCTGAATCAGTTAAATCAATTAAAAGATATGCTTTTTGTGATGCAAAATCCTTAGGCGAAATAAGAATAAAAGAAAGTACAATTTTAGAAGAATATGCTTTTAATGAAGATGTAACCATTATAAGATATTAAAACTCTTTTTTGAGATTAGCTAATGTTTTAAACTAAACAGAACTTTTTAATAAACAAAAACAAGAGAAATAGGATAATTTTGGATTTGTGTGAAAAATATATTTGCGTTGATTTTATAAGTGTTTTTTAAGTAATCAGAAAATTTATTAATATCTTCCTTTGAAGTATCAGCCCCAACAAATATATAACAATCCTTAATTTTACCACGTCCAAGAGTTTTCTTTGTAGTAACTGATGCAACATCAAATAAGTTTTTGCTAGATTTAATTATTTTTTTATTAACAATAGAAAAGAAATCATTTTTGGATACTTTGACTTTGTTAAA
>JAIRKL010000024.1 GCA_031260145.1 Mycoplasmataceae bacterium | reverse complement strand
AAAATACTTGTTTTTGGGTTTAATCTATTCTTTTTTATAAAATAAAATATAATACTTTTATGGCAAATGTTAAAGTATTAAAAAAAGATTTTAATGAATCATTAAAAAGATTTGGTTATATCACAAATGAAACTAAAAAAGATATGATGAAACATAGATATCATTTGCGCCCTGGAATGAAAAGAGTTGAAAAATCAAAAGAAGCTGCTAAGATGAAAGCATTATTAAAAAAGAAAGCAAATGGTTCTAACATTAAGAAATAATTTTTTTTAATAAATTAACATCAATACTTAAAAAACATCAATACTTAAAAAGTAAAGCATAAATATTTTTTTTCTTTATTATTCTATATAATTACTTAGTATGGCAAAATTAGTTAAATATATTGATGTTCAAGCAAAGGACACTGAATGAGTGATTAAAGCTAAGCTTTTACATCACGAGAAAACAAAATCTCAAGATCTTAAAGTTTATGAATCTGAAACTTTTGGCACTTTCTTTGCTCTTGATAATTGATTGCAAATAGCAGATAAAGATGAATTTATATATCATGAAATGATGGTACATGTGTCTTTATCTATTAAACCAAAAATTTCTAATGTTCTTGTTATAGGTGCAGGTGATGGTGGAGTTATTAGAGAATTGTGTAAATATAAAACAATAAAAAAAATTGATATGATTGAAATAGATGAACGGGTTTGCGAAATATCAAAAAAATATTTTCCACAAGTTGCCATTTCCTTAACTGATAAAAGAGTAAATTTGATGCATATTGATGGCATTAAATGAGTAAAAGAATATCAAGAAGAAAAATATGATTTAATAATTTGTGATTCTACAGATCCTACTGATACCGGAAAAGCTTTATTCACTGATTCTTTTTATTCAAATTGTAGTAGGATATTGAATAATGAAGGCCTTTTTGTTTGCCAAGGAGAATCTTTGTATTATGAAGACACTAAAAAAGCTTCATTAAGAACATTTAAATATCTTAAAAAATATTTCTTTAAAAATTGAATGTATCAAGCTTATATTCCAACTTATTCTTCTGGACATTGAATGTATAATTTTGCTTCCAAGAAAGATATTGATCCTATTGATTCAAAAATAAAAGAATGAAACAAGCTTGGAATTAAAACTAAATATTACAATACTGATGTACACATTGGATCTTTTGCTTTGCCAAATTACATAATTGAAATTTTAAATAAAATAAAAGTAAAATAAAAACATTAAAACAACAAAAAATGTTAAATTATATGATTAGTTCTATTCATTTTTCTTCTTTCAAAGAATTTCAATAATTCTAAGAAAGGAATAATTGATAAACTAATTAAAATCATTACTACTCAAACTCATCAATCAAATTCGGTATCTATTCCTAAAATAGCTTCTGTAATTTTTCCGCCAGTTTTACTAATAAATACCATTATTACAACAATAAATAATGATGAAAAAGAAAGAATTGGTATTCATTTATTGAATTTATTTTGTTTGCTAAACATAGAAATACTATTACTTTGCATATTAAAAGCGTGAACTGTTTGACTAAAGGAAAGAGTAATAAAAGCAATAGTCATTCCAGCGTATTCATTATCAAAATACGCATTTCCAATAATATATCCAACTATTGAGATTATTGAAATCCACAATCCTGCCATTGCTGTATTGTAAATTATTGATCTCGAAAATAAATTTTTAAATTCTTGTGGTTTTTTCTTGTAAGAACCAATACTTAATTCATCCATTCCTAAAGCGATACAAGGAATAGTATCAGTAACTAAATTCAAGGTAAGAATTTGAATTGGATTTAAAACTTCATGTCATTCATGATTATTAATTGTCAAATGGGGAAAAACAGAAATAACTGAATAGAAAACAATAATTAGTACTTCTGCAATGCAACCACTCACTAAGAATTGAATAACTTTTTGAATATTTCTAAAGATTCTTCGTCCTTCAAATACTGCTTTTCCAATTGTGGCAAAATTATCATCTAAAAGAATAAGATCAGAACTCGATTTTGCAACATCAGTACCACTTATCCCCATTGATACTCCAATATTTGCTGCTTTCAAACTAGGTGCATCATTAACTCCATCACCAGTCATTGAAACTATTTCATTATTTTTTTGTAAAGCTTTCACAATTCTCATTTTTCCAGTTGGACTAATTCTTGAAAAAACTGTAATATTTTCAATCCTTCTTACTAACTCTTCATCTGAAATTTTATCAAGTTCATCACCATTCATTATTTGATCATTGTCTTTAAAAATCAAAAGTTCCTTCGCTATTGCTTTTGCAGTAATTCCGTGATCTCCTGTAATCATTACAACCTTTAAACCAGCATCATAACATTGTTTAACTGCTTCTTTAACCTCAAGTCTTGGAGGATCTATCATTCCACTCATTCCAACAAATGTTAGATTATTCTCGATATTTGAATCCAATGAAATTTCGGAAGATATATCGGAAAAAGCATATCCTAATACTCTTAAGGCATTTTGAGATAAAGAGATATTTTTTTCCTTTATTTTTTGAATAATTTCGGGTGTTAGATTTTGTTTTTTTCCTTCCTTATCAATATACGTTTTACAAATTGAAAGAAGTTCATCTAAGGCTCCTTTTGTGTAAATTATTCTTTTTTCATTACTTTCGCAAACAACAGACATCATTTTTCTAAAACTATCAAATGGTAATTCAAAAACCCTCTTATTTTCTTTTTTAATCTCTTTGTAATTAAGCGAAAATTTTTCTGCACCTTTTAATAATGCTGTTTCTGTTGGATCACCAAATAACCCTCCTTTTTCATCTATTTCTCCATTATTACATAAAAGACCTATTTTTAGAAGAAATTTTAAGTTTTTATTATCATTTTTTTCATTATCCAAATTAATTAAATCTTCTTCTTTTCCTTTAATTATGTCATGGATACTCACAAGCTTTGCAAGTGTTATTTGATTTAATGTTAAAGTGCCAGTTTTATCACAACAAATGCATGTGCAACACCCTAATGTTTCAACAGAAGGTAATTTCTTTACTAATGCATTCTTCTTAGCCATTTTTTTAACACCCATTGCCATAAGAACAGAAGCCATTGTTGGTAATCCTTCTGGAATAACACTTACCGCAACACTAACAGCAACCAAAATAGGTTCAGTTCATAAATTTGTTTTTGTTACTAAAAAAACTTTAAAGAATCCTAAAACAATCACTATTAATGCTGCAATGGCACCAACATAGGTAAGTATTTTACCTATCTTATTCATTGACTTTTCAATATGTGTTTGCGGACTTTTCTCCTCAATTAATGCATTTGCGATTTTTCCTATTTCAGTTTTAATCCCTGTTTTTACAACTATTCCTATTCCATTTCCATAAACTACTATTGTTGAACTAAAACACATATTTAATTGTTCACTAATCCCAACTTCTTCAATTCCTATTCATTTAGCTTCTTTTTCAACAGGAATGGACTCACCGGTTAAACTTGATTCTTGGATTTGTAAACTAGATGAATGTAATAAACGCAAATCTGCTGGTATAATACTTCCATCTTCAATTAATACAATATCTCCTATTACTAAATCATTAGTATTAATGATACTTATTTTTCCTTCCCTTAACACTTTCGAAGTTAATGCTCCAATCTTTTTAAGTTCTTTTAATGTTTGCGAAGCATTGTATTCTTGTATTGTTCCTATTAAACCATTGATTATAAGGATTAAAAAAATAACACCTGCTTCTATGAAATTAATTATCTTTTCTTCATTATTTTTTGTAATAATCCCAAAAATAATGGCTAAAATTCCTGCGATGGTAAGAATGATAGACATAAAATTAATGAATTGCTTACCAAAAATTTTAAGTCAAGAATCGGTTTTTTTCTCTAAAATTTCATTTGGACCATATTTTATTAACCGTTTTTTTGCTTCTTGTGAGCTTAATCCATTTTCGCTTGTTTCTAATATTTTTAAAACATCCTCAATTTTTTCTTTATACATATTTTGATTATATCAAAGATTATTTTATAAACAATCAATAAGTGTTTGATTCAAAATATCGATATTATTACAAAAAAGATGATCATTTAATATCATAACATTCTTGAGCTTTGAAGAAAAAAAATTGTAAGCTAATCTATTTTTTTTAAATCTTAAATCTAACCCCTCTTTCATTCTAAGTCCCATCATTAATATGTAAAAATAGTATTTTTTTAATGATAAAACATTCTTTTTCTTTTTCCAAGTGTTAATATTTCCCACATTTTCATATAAAGTATTATTTTCAAAACCACTTCCACTTAATCCAATTGCAATTCATTCCTCCATCTTCCAATATCCAATATTATGAGATGAATAAAACTTTTTATCAATGCATCATGAAGATACTTCATATCTTTCATATCCCTCCTTTTCTAAAGCTTTTTTAATATATTCTAATTCGTTTTCAATTTTCTTTTCATTTAATTTGTATTGCTCCTTAAAGATCTTTGATCCTTCTTTAACTTCTAAAGAGTAAAAGGAGGTATGTGGTATTTTATTTCTTTTTAAAAATTTGATATTTTCATCAATATCATTTTTTTTAAGTTCTTTGAAACCATAAATAAAATCACATGATATATTTGATATTCTATTATTTTGCAAACATTTTATTGCTTGTTCACAAATTTCAATATTCATTTCTCGATTGTATTTTTTAAGTATTTTTTCATTTGTGGTTTGAATACCTAAAGAAATACGATTAATATCGTTTTGTTTAAATATTTTAACTTGTTCTTCATTTACAAACTCAGGATTACATTCAATAGTAAATTCAGTTTGTTTTGAAGTGTATTTTTTAAGTAAAGAAAGAAGTTTTAATAAACAATTATTATTTAAGCAATTTGGAGTTCCTCCTCCTATATATATTGATTTGAATTTATATGAT